>MDLA01000114.1 GCA_001730015.1 Chromatiales bacterium (ex Bugula neritina AB1)
TTGATCCAAAACTTGACTCAAATGCACGATATTTTTTCACTCAAGATACCTAGTCGCGATAGTAGTCGTCACGGGCAGTGCCTTGCAGGCTTCTGGACCTGAGACTACATCGTTTGAAATCTACGACTCGATCCGCATGGGCAGGGATCGCTACGCCCTAACTTTTCAGTTAG
The DNA here is from genome assembly GCA_001730015.1 of Chromatiales bacterium (ex Bugula neritina AB1). Taxonomy (GTDB): domain Bacteria; phylum Pseudomonadota; class Gammaproteobacteria; order Granulosicoccales; family Granulosicoccaceae. Next base: position 174 of record MDLA01000114.1, read on the forward strand.
ATATTTTTGCAGATGGTTTGGGCCACCAACGGTTCTGAGCCCACGCTTGACTCGTGTTTCGGAAGGGAACCCTCTGCGCCGTTTGCTGGTTGGCTCAAAAGGAAAATGTGTCTATGGGAAATTTCGATTTCATGATAATACTCCTGATTGACGCAGAAACTTCTGCAATAACACAATACACGTAAGGTGACTCTATGTCGTACCCGATTAGTGAGCAACAGTGCGCAAATTTTGCCCGCGATGGCGCTGTGGTATTGCCGGGCTTGTTAGCTGAGCATGAGCTTGAGGCGACAAGAGCATCACTTGATCGGGCGCTGGATCGATCAGACAACTACTTCCGCCGACTGCGTGCCTGGGAAGATGATCCACACTTGAGATACCTATGCTGCGACTCGCATTTACCTGCTGTTGTCGCTGTATTACTGGATACTTCTAAAGTGAATCTATTTTACGATCAGGTATTTACCAAGGAACCAGCCAGTGCCGCTGCAACGCCATGGCATAATGATCAACCCTACTGGCCTGTTAGAGGCGCAGGTGTGATGACTCTGTGGCTGGCTCTGGATGATATTTCTATGGAAAGTGGTCCGCTGGAATTTATCGCCGGTTCGCACCGCTGGGACCGGTGGTTCAAGCCGTTTGTGGCCGCCAGTGATGGCAGCGCAGAACGTGAGTATGAAGCAGAAGCACACTTTGAACCATTGCCGGACTTCGATTCACAACGGCAGCAGCACAGTATTTTGTGCTGGGAGCTGCAGGCTGGAGATGCTATTGCGTTTCATGCGCTCTCTGTACACGCGGCAAAACCGAACATCAGTTCCACTCGACGACGCAGAGGCTATGCTGTGCGGTATGCCGGTGCTGATGTTAGCTACCACGAGGGACCGGCAAATAACCCGCGGTTGCTAAATCCCGATTTGCAACATGGCGACCCGCTCGACAGCAAGCAATACCCGGTGGTTTTTGGCGCTAACTGATAAATGTGTAACTAGAACCCAGCAGAGATGGGTAATTCAAACTGATGGTCAATATTGCCATAATGCTACGTGGACAGTACGGCGTGTCCTGAACTGACTGTATCTCTAGAACGGAGCTACAAACGATTACTATACAAGATTCCGCCACCCGGTTTTTTGATGCATGTGAGACCGGCAAAGGCTGGCAGAGCTGTAAATCATGGTGTTATGCGGATGTCGGTTTTTCCTGTCAGACAGATGCACTGGAAGAAGTCGAAGCCTACTGTCAGTGAATGAAAGCGTTGTTCGTACCGGTGGCGGATGGACATTATGAATTGAAGGCAATGGCTCTCGATCCGGAGTGCAATACCGTACTGGACTTTGCGGTGTTTCATGGTGCCAACACGGTCGATGGAACTGTGCCCGTAACGGGTAAAACCGTCGCCGGAGAATATGTCTATTCGATGGAATTTCGCGGTGACAAGGCCGGGCATGTAAGTAAAGTCTGGAATGATGCACACGCACTAAGCAGCCTGGCTGGGGGTAGTGTACTCACATCAGCATTCCTCCCATTCAACCTGACCGAAGTAACTGTCGGTCAGTAAACCAAACAGAGCCAGCTACCTGAGGAATAATTTACATACACGCATCGAGAATATTCTCTGTTATCCCCTCACTCGCGGCTCCAATTGCTGTAGGATTTACCGATACCGGAGACAGGCCATGTGCTACCGCCTGTCGCTCAATAATCCTCACTATCATCTGGAGCTACCGTTGGCGCAATCCCCTGATACCAACCGCCGTATTGTCCTTGCAGAACGCCCGAAAGGGCTGCCGGACGCGAACACACTTAGGCTCGAGGAGGCAGAAGTTCCGCAGGCCGGTGACGGACAGATGTTATTGCGCACGGTATACCTGTCTCTCGACCCGTATATGCGCGGGCGTATGAACGACGCCAAATCCTATGCCACGCCGGTACAAATCGGTGAGGTGATGACCGGACAGGTGGTCGCCGAGGTGGTGAGTTCCAATGTAGACGGATTCGCCGTCGGTGACCACGTATTGCACGGCAGCGGCTGGCAGGACTACGCGGTTTGCGATGGTGCTGGTGTCATGAACCTTGGCCCGAAACCGGAGCAGCCATCGTGGGCACTCGGCATACTGGGAATGCCGGGCTATACCGCCTACGCCGGACTGCTGAAAATTGGGGAGCCGAAAGCAGGCGAAACCGTTGTGGTAGCGGCCGCGAGCGGGCCTGTCGGGGCAACAGTCGGCCAAATAGCAAAAATAAAAGGCTGCCGCGTAGTCGGGATTGCAGGTGGTGCTGATAAGTGCGCGCATGTGGTGAACAATCTCGGCTTTGATGCCTGTATTGATCACAAATCAGATGATGCGGCAGCGCAGCTTAAAGCCGCGTGCCCGGACGGCATCGATGTCTACTTTGAGAATGTTGGTGGCAAGGTGCTGTACGCTGTGCTGCCGCTGCTGAACCCGTTTGCACGCATGCCGGTTTGCGGTGTTGTCTCCTGGTATAACCTGACAGGTTTACCTGACGGACCTGATCATGCGCCGATGATAATGGGTACTATTCTGCGCATGAAGGTTAAGGTGCAGGGCTTTATTATTTTCGACAGCTTCCCGAAGAGTCTTTATCAGGAGTTTGCAGCGGATATGAAAGGCTGGCTCGCGGATGGCAAAGTGCAGTACAAAGAGCAGGTGGTGGATGGGCTGGAAAACGCACCAGCCGCGCTTAACGACGTTCTGCTTGGTCAGAGTTTTGGCAAGGTGGTAGTGAAGGTCGACTAAAGTTGTGTCTACCGGCGATGCGTACTCCACCGTCACCTGTAGAGAAATAGTGTTCTACTCCCCCGTGAACTGATCAGGTACAGGTTAAATCTATAACAATTCAAGGTCACAGAATGAACGATGATCGCCTAGCCGATTTATTATTTGAACTGCTGTCAGGAGAAGTAACCATTAGCGACAACCAGCCCGACTTCAGCGATTGGAAATACCTGATCGATAATGGCTTGGTGGAGCACAGCAAACCTAAGGGTAGCGTTGGTACGCGAGCCAAGACCATAACATTCCGGCGTCTAACAGAAGCAGGCAAGCAGAAACTCGATTCCCTGGAGGCGCAGTAGTATCCAGGGATTTGGCGGGTATCAGCGCATACATTGCCCACCCGTAAATGCAGTTGTCTAGACCGTATAACCTAGCGCCATCTTTACCCGGTTTTTAATATACACCCCATCCCGTGATGGCAGCACCCGTTCTACTTCTGCCGAACTGATGGCTATGGTTGCGCAGTTCAGGGTGTCTTTTTGATGCACACGGTGGCGCAGGTCAGTAACCCCGGCCATATCTGTTATTCGTGATGTCCAGCCGAAACCGACACTATCGGCAACCCGGCTCAATTCCACGCCGTGTCCGGTATGGCTCAGTTGCATACCGGTTTCGCCGTAATAGCCATTGTCCAGAACAGCAATGGTGAGATTTGCCGGTGCCTGCACCGCGATGGTAGCGAGCGCGCCCATTGCCATCAGCATTTCACCATCGCCGGTGATCACCAGAACGCTGCGATCAGGTCTGGATTTAGCGAGCCCGAGCCCCACCATGGCGGCACCGCCCATAGCGCCCCAGAGGTAGTAGTTGAGATCGTGATCGCCAGCGGCCATAGCATCATAGGAGGGTGAGCCCAGCCCGGTTACCACGATCATCTCAGCGCGATCCGTCAGTAGTTCCGCGACAACCGCGCGTCTGTCGAGTAATGGTTCAGTCATCGCTTTTTAGTCCACGCTTTTTTGCCGATAAGCTTCTGGCTCAGCAGTACGGCGCAGGCCTGATCGCCATCAAATGCCATGGTTGCGGCACCGAGAATCTGGCTGTCTACTTCATCGGGTTTTTCTGCACGCCAGGTGAGCACGCCCATAAGTTTCAATGCCTGTTCGGTGGCCTGGCCCATCGGGTTCTGCCATGGATTGAATTCTCCCCACTCGCCACGCATAGTGACCAGCATCAAAAGCGGAAAGCGTGCGTTGTTCTGCAGCGATAGCATATTGATGCAGTTACCGACTCCGCTTGATTGCAACAGCATGACGCCGCGCTCGCCACCGAGCCAGGCACCCGCAAGATAAGGTATTCCCTCCTCTTCGGTAGTCAGCACCACGGAAGAGACTTCCGGGTCCGCTTCGAACTTTTCAATTGCTGTTGAATGGCCCGCATCGGGAACGTAGGCCACGTGTTTGATGTCAAGGTTCTTAAGCGTCTGGTAGACCTGAAACTTCCAGTGCACGTGATCGGTATCTGAAGAGTTCGTTTGCATGGGATGCCGGTTATTGTCTTGGTGGTGGAGGAGTGGTTTACACTGTGTGAATCACCCGTAGTCTTACTAGCGCTGCAATTATGGAGTAAAGAACGGCGGTAATCCAACTATGAACATTGATCACCGGAGCACAGCATTGGGCGTACATAGCAAATTACAAAGGACACTGACAGGGTTCGCGCTGGCGGGAGTGCTGCTTCTTCCAGCAGCCTTTGCGCAGACGGAGAACGGTGACGCGGAAGGCAATAATTCCGCTGCAATCGCCGGCGCGGAAATAGTCGGCGGTGCCGTGTCGGCTGAGTTGACGGAGAAGTTGAAGGAAGCTTATCTAATGCGCGGGGATGATTACGAGCCTAGAACAGAACACGTTCGGGGGGACGGTAGTCCGGTATATATTAACCGCTTAATACTCGAAGACTCGCCGTATCTTCTGCAGCATGCGCACAATCCGGTAAACTGGTATCCGTGGGGCGAAGAGGCTTTTAATGAAGCCCGTGAGCAGAACAAACCGGTGTTTCTGTCTATTGGTTACGCCACCTGCCACTGGTGTCACGTCATGGAACGCGAGAGTTTTGAAGACGAAACTATCGCCGCGCAGCTTAATAGAGATTTCATATCGATCAAGGTGGATCGAGAACAACTGCCGGACGTCGATGCCACCTATATGACTGCTGTGCAGACGATGACCGGTCGCGGTGGTTGGCCAATGTCCAGCTTTCTGCAACCGGATGGCAAACCATTTTACGGTGGCACCTATTATCCGCCCGCGGCGTTTGCCAACTTGCTCGGTCAGATTGCCGGCGTGTGGGCTGAAGATCCGGTGAAGATTGCAGAATTTGCCAGCCAGGTTTCTGATGCGATCGACCAGAGCCATCAACTCGGTGGACAAGCGCATCAAGTCGGTGAACGTGAGATAGCGCAGGCCAGGGCCGAGCTGTTAACAACCTTCGATAATCTACAGGGCGGCTTTGGCCCGGCGCCCAAATTTATGCGGGAACCAGCGTTGTTTTTTCTACTGGAGCTCGCGCAGCGTAACTCTGATGTTGCCGCTCTGGATGCTGCAAACTTCACGCTGCAGCGGATTTCGGCGGGCGGGATTCACGATCATATAGCCGGTGGTTTTCATCGATATGCAGTGGACCACGACTGGCTTGTGCCGCACTTCGAAAAGATGCTCTATAACCAGGCGGCAATGGCGAGAATTCTATTGCAGGCCGCCCATCTCACGGGTGAGCCCGAACATGAGCGATCAGCGCGTCGACTGCTCGATTATGTGTTGCGCGAGATGACCAATGAAAATGGCGGGTTTTATTCGGCAACGGATGCAGATTCCGAAGGCGAAGAGGGCACCTTTTTTGTATGGACGCCGGCAGAAATTACCGAGGTTCTGGGTAGCGACGATGCAAAACTGGCGTTCGAGGTCTGGGGCGTAACCGAAGAGGGAAATTTCGAATCAGCGAATATACTGCACTTGCGGGGTCCCATCGCTGAAGTGGCTGAAGATTATGGTTTAAACGCCGAGCAGCTAACCCGAAAATTGGACTCTTTTTCCGAAAAACTGCTGGCTGTGCGCAACACACGTGAGCCCCCGTTAACGGATACCAAGGTGATCACTGAATGGAACGGGATGATGATCACCGCTTTAGCAGTCGCTGGCGATACTTTAAACGAACCGCGATATATAATCGCTGCAAAAAAAGCCGCAGGTTTCATCTGGGAGCATAACCATCGTGAGAATGGCGAGCTTTGGCGTGCCTATTTCGATGGCAGATCATCCATAGATGCAAGTCAGGCAGACTACGCCTATATGGCGCAGGCAATGCTGGCTTTGCATGACGTAACATCGGAACCTGTCTGGATGGAGCGGACTGTTGCAATGGTAGATACCATGAATCAGTTGTTCTGGGATACACAGGACGGTGGTTATTTTATCGGGGCTGAGTCGGTTGCCGGTGCACTATTGCCGGCACGACCCAAAGATCTGCACGATAACGCATCGCCGACTGGTAACTCCGTTGCACTGCAATTACTGGCGCGGTTGTGGTTCAGAACCGGAGAAGAAAAATATCGTCAACGCGCACAGCAGTTGTTAACTGCATTCTCCAGCAATCTGGCGCAAGGACCTTCCGCTTTTTCTTATCTGCTGGTTGGTGCCAGTGAGCTGCTTTATGGTGAAACCGGAGCGCGCCAGTACGCAGCACGTGGCAAAGTGAAAATAGAAGCGGCTGCAACCAGCACAAAGCTGACAGTCAGGATCGATATAGCACCAGGCTGGCATATAAATGCTGCAGAGCCGCTGCAGGACTACCTCATAAACACCAATCTTGCGCTTGCAGGAGACGCTGCAGCTATTGCGGTGCAATACCCTGATCCCGAGCTGCGCGTTCTGGGATTTCAGCGTGCAGAGCTGGCTTTATATGAAGGTGAAATTGCTTTACAGGCCAGTCTGCCGGCAGGTATCCCGGCTCGGCCAATGCGCGGGCTAGAACTTCAACTGCAGGCGTGTAGCGATGAAATTTGCCTCGCACCCGAGACAGTTGTGTTGAATGTTCCTGTGCGATAAGCCCACTTCATTCTATATATGCCGGTTTTCAGTGATACAAAAGTTGCCAATGCGAAAGAATTTCCATGCAGAATAAATCAAGGTAATCAGGAAGCTGTTTGAGAAAGGTTATCTCAGTCGCTGGGCCTGCCCATAAACCGGAGCGTAGCGAGGATCACTCAGTTGCTTGAGTATTCGCCTGCCACATGTTAGCTAATTTGGGTGTTGTTTTCGCTGTCAACTCAATTGCGTTTTGCAAACGCTTCGAGTTGTAGATCCAGACCATTGCTTATATGGGAATCGACAGCGTCCATGGCCGTTGTCGGGTTGCCCGTTTCTATTGCATCGACCAGACTCATGTGATCACCCAGTGATTTTGACAGGTCGAGCTTTTCGATTGCTGCAAACATATAATAACCGATACCGCGGTTCCAGATATTGTCGAACATTTCCAGCAGATAGCGGTTTTTGCATTGCTCTATAAATGCTCTGTGGATAATTCGGTTGGCTTCAAAATATGCTTCGACCGTTGATGATGAAATATTTTCCTCACGTTCTATGATCGACCGTAGTCTCGCTATTTTTGTCGGATCTTTTTCAGATGCCAGAATACGGGCAGCCTGGCCTTCGACCGCGGTGCGCGCTTCATAGAGTTCACCGACTTCCTGATCAGACATATTGTGGATAACAAACCCGCCGCGGGGAGAGCTGTCGAGGATGCCGTCCTGCTCGAGCCTTAAAAGGGCTTCCCGTACGGGAGTGCGGCTGATTTGCAGGTCCGCTGCGAGTCGCTCCTGTACCAGACGATCATCGTCCTTTATTTGACCGGAGCGAATTGCATCGAGAATCTGTTGGTATACCTCGTCGGCCAGTCGCGGGCGCTCTGTTTTGATTTTCTTTAGTTGCACCTGAGACGTGCCTTGTTAAGCCTTGCATTAGATATGGATACTGAATACAGTATACAAAAACCAAGGAGATAACTCCATGTGTGGAATAGCAGGTCGAATTCTCAGCGCTGCCGGGCGAGTCGGGAATGATCTGGTTGAATTGATGGACGCGCAGGAACATCGCGGTTCAGACAGCACCGGATTTGCGGTGTACGGCATTCCCGAGGAACGTGGTTACGTGCTGCGCGGGATGGGCTTTGATAAATCCGGTATCGATACTGATATGGACGATTTTCGCCATATCCTGAAAGCGCATGGTAGCGATTTTCTCGAAGAGCCAGCCATTCTGACCAACAATGATGCGCATTATTGCGTGCGTATGCTGATCACCGATCCTGACGATGTAGCGCGCTGGATTGGCGATGCCGACACCATCTCAAACCGGTTTGAAGTTCAGTCCTGCGGGCGCTCGCTTGAAATTATCAAAGATATCGGAAGCTCTGAAGATGTCGCTGAAAAACACGGTGTACGCGATATGATCGGCACGCATGGTCTGGGCCATGCACGGCTTGCTACGGAGAGTTCGGTGTTACCTAACGCCAGCCATCCGTTCTGGGCCAGACCATTTCCGGATGTTGCCATTGTTCATAACGGGCAAATCACCGACTACTACACCTGGCGCGAAAAACTCGAGCGCAAAGGCTATCGCTTTCTCACCTATAACGACAGCGAACTGATTGCCGTATGGATTTCCGATCAAATGAAATCCGGTCTGTCTATGGATCAGGCGTTGCGTAAGTCGATTACGTCGATCGACGGCGTATTCACCTTTATGATCGCACAGCAGGACAGTATCGGATTTGCCAAAGACCGCTTTGCAATGAAACCTCTGGTTACCGTAGAAGACGATACCGAATTTGCCGCCGCTACAGAAGAACAGGCAGTGCGCCGCGTGGTAGCGGAGGAGTCTGATGTTATTAATTACGATGGCCCGGGACTGACTCAGATCTGGCGTAGCGGTGCGCAAGCGGCGGTTGCCGCATGACCGATGTCGTTATAGATGTTGGCAAGCGGTCAATTCGCACTGTTAACGAAGAGATTCAGGCAGCAGTGGCCAATGGTGACAAAGTCATCCTGCGCAATACACTGTCACGCCACAACCTGGGTATTGGTTTGCCCGATGGCGCCCGGATGCACGTAGAAGGAAGCACCGGCTATTACTGCGGCGGGCTGAATAACGGTGCCCGCGTCACCATAGAGCGCAATGCCGGCTGGGGCGTTGGAGAGGCCATGGCCTCGGGGCATATAACCGTCGATGGCTATGCGGGGATGTCCTGCGGTGCGGCGATGCTGGGCGGAACTATCCATGTAAAAGGCGATAGCGGGCCGCGCTGCGGAGTCGCGATGAAAGGCGGCAATATAGTTGTCGAGGGAAAAATCGGTTACCAATCGGGTTTCATGGCGCATGCGGGTAAAATTATCGCGCTCGGTGGTGCCGGTGAATCCTGTGCGGACGCATTGTGGCAAGGTGAGGTATGGGTCGCCGGTGATATAGAAAGCCTGGGTGTTGATGTCAATGTGGTTGAACCCACTGCTGAAGAGGTCGCCGAGGTCGACGCGATATTATCTCCATTGGGCTTGCAGGACAGCTCGCGAAACTGGCGCAAAATGATCTCGGGTCAGCGCCTATGGTATTTTGAAAGTCGGGATGCTAACGCATGGCTCATGATTTAACTCAACCATATGAATATCCGTTTGACATGCCGTCTGAAGAAGACGTCAAGTTTGGCGATGGAAAGATTGAAGGTAGGCCGGCGGGCGTTCCGGGGTCCTATGATGAGGGTGGTTCCACCCGATGGACCCCGGAAGCTATCTCTGAAGTGCATGCACTTGCACAGCTGGGGCGCTATCAGGTTCGAGGCTACAATACATTCAACAAGCAGATGCCTACGTTTGATGATCTGACGTTCGTACCTGCCACCATGACGCGACTACCACTGGAAGGCTACCGGGAAAATTGTGATACCACTACAGTACTGGGTGCCGGGCGCGGAATCGTAGAAAAGCCGCTGGAACTCAAAATACCTATCTATATTGCGTCTATGTCGTTTGGCGCACTCTCTGCCAGTGCCAAGGCTTCTATGGGCTATGGTGCGTCAAAGGTAGGCACCATGACCTGCACAGGAGAGGGTGGTATGCTCGAAGAAGAGCGTGCTGCATCGCAACGACTGTTGTACCAGATGTCTCCGGCTCGCTATGGACTGGACCTGGATCACCTGCGTCGCGCCGATGCTCTGGAACTGGTGGTTGGGCAGGGCGCCAAGCCCGGGACCGGTGGCTTGTTACTGGGCATGAAGGTCAGCCCGCGTGTATCTCAAATGCGCTCATTACCGGAAGGGGTGGATCAGCGTTCCACCATTCGCCACCCTGATTTTCTCGGTGCTGACGACTTGGCGGTTAAAGTTGAAGAATTGCGTATTGCCACAAATTTTCAAGTCCCTATATTTTTGAAAATGGGTGCCACGCGCCCCCGTTTTGATGTTGCCATTGCCGCGAAAGCGGGGGTTGATGTTGTGGTTGTCGACGGCGCTGAAGGTGGCACCGGTGCCTCCCCGGAGATGTTACTCAACCACACCGGTATTCCAACCATGAGCGCAATACGAGCAGCGCGTGAAGCGCTCGATGAATGCGGCATGAGCGGTGTGGTCGATCTGGTTGCCGCCGGTGGAATTCGAACCGGTGTAGATGCAGCAAAGTGTCTGGCACTGGGCGCTGATGCGGTCATGGTTGGCAACGGTGCGATGATGGCACTGGGCTGCAATTCTCCTCGCTACCTCGATGACTACCACAAGCTGGGTACTACGCCTGGCGCGTGTCATCACTGCCACACTGGTTTATGCCCTGTTGGTGTAGCCACGCAAAATTCAGAGCTTGAAAAACGCATGCACGTACCTTCGGGAGCTGAACGCGTAGCCCGTTACCTCACTGCTATGACGATGGAAATCACCTCGCTTGCCAAAGCCTGTGGCAAATCTTCGGTGCATAATCTGGAAGTGGAAGATCTAAGAGCACTGTCGTTTCAGGCGTCGGCGTTTACCGGTGTCAAAATGGCAGGGATAGATCGGGCGTACGACTGGTAGTTAGCTTTGATCTCACCGGTCTACCATGGTTCTTCATTAGAGCTTTTAGTTATTAGAGCTTTGAATTGGCGCTCCGGTGAAGTGAGTTATAAACAATGGGTCAATTGCCGGTGTCAGTTCAACGTCTGGAGAGGCCCTTTGTTTAGATCAAGAATCCAGTTGCAGAACCGTTTAACGTCGGGTGAATTGTCAGCGTGTCGGGCAACGACTAAATAGTGAGCAGATTGCAGTGGAAGTTTTTCCTCGACGGTTTGCACGAGTAATTCTGTATCGATCATCTGCCTTGCGTGGCATTCCGGGACCAGTGCACAGCCATTTCCGGCAAGCGTATAGTGCAGCGCTACCACGGTGGTATCTACGGTGATCCAGCGAGTTGAGCTGTCGTGATTAACCCCGTAGTGATCGAACAGATTCGACCATTGATATTGCGAACCAAGTACTTCTATATTGTTCAATCCGGCCAGCTCTGCCAGTGATATGTTGCCGGGCAATGATTCCTTAAAACCCGGCGTGCAAACCGGTATGGCGTACTCGCTGGTAATTTTCTGTATGTAACGATCATCCCAGTGGCCATCTCCGTAGCGGATATCAATATCGATGGTGTCGTCATCAATGGCCTTTGCCCATACGGTTGAGCAAATCTGAATCTTGATGTCGGGGTTGGCTGCATGGAACTGAGGCAGCATGGGTGCCAGGACCAACGCTCCGTACGACATCGAGCAGCGAATATTAAGCGACCGGTCGCCAGCTGTGCCAAACAGGGTGGATGTGGCCGATGACAACTCCGCAAACGTCTTGCTAACCGGCTGCATGTAGGCCTCACCCAGGTCGGTCAGCCGGACGCCTCTTCCCATTCTGATAAACAATTTGAACCCGAGGTGGCTCTCCAGTGAACGGATCTGATTGCTGACGGCCGCGGGCGTAATGTGCAGTTCTGTAGCGGCGGCAGCAAAATTGCTGTGTCTGGCTGCGGATTCAAATGACCGCAACCAGGTAACCGGTGGCAGGTTTCGGTTCATATGCGAAAAATTAATTCGGGCTTAGGGGTCTATTATATCGTTTGAGTTTCCCGGTGGTCACTGGAAAAATCGTTCTGTTAACGGCACACCCGAGATAAAGAGCAATCTATGAGCGAACCTAAAAAACGGTCACGGCGTGGCGCTCGACTTGCCAGAATGGCTGAGCGAAATGCGCCTCTGGCTGCCGCTGATCGGCCGGTGAATCCGGGTATGTCGGGCGGGAATTTTTCTCCACTGGCTGCCGAAGATGTGGGTAAAGTTAATGAAGCGGTGATGGATATACTGGCGAATACCGGCCTGTCGCAGGCGATTCCCAGTTGCATAGAGGCGGTGAAAAAAGGCGGAGGAACATACAAGGACGGCCGGTTGTTTTTCCCCCGGTCTCTGGTTGAAGACACCATTGCAAATTGCGCACGGGGGTTCCAGTTGCACGGTCAGACGCCCGAACACGATATAGACATCAGCGGTTCTAAACTCTACTTCGGAACTGCGGGTGCGGCTGTACATATAGTCGATGTAGAAGGGCGGGAATACCGCGATTCCACGCTAGAGGATCTCTATAATATCGCCCGTATTGTCGATCGCATGGATCATATCCACTACTTTCAGCGGTCAGTTGTGGCCCGGGATATGGAAGATCCGGCCGATCTCGATCTCAACACCCTGTACGCCTGCATCAGCGGCACCACCAAGCACGTTGGCAGCAGCTGGGTATTGCCGGAGCATGTTGATCAGTCACTGAAATTATTGCATCAGGTGGCGGGCTCCGAAGCGGCTTGGCGCACCCGGCCGTTTGTATCTATGTCGTGTTGCTTTGTTGTACCTCCTTTGCGGTTTGCAGAAGATGCCTGTGCTTGTCTCGAATCTGCAGTTTATGGCGGGATGCCGGTTCTGTTGCTCTCTGCCGGGCAGGCCGGGGCAACCAGTCCGGCCGCAATCGCCGGTTCGGTTGTGCAGTCTGTCTCTGAGGTTCTGGCCGGACTGGTGTACGTCAATATGCTGAGGCCGAAGCATCCGGCAATCTGCGGCACCTGGCCTTTTGTCTCTGATCTGCGCACCGGTGCCATGAGTGGAGGCAGTGGGGAGCAAGCGATATTAATGGCAGCCTGCGGGCAGATGATGGGTAGCTACTACGATCTGCCTACTGGTATAGCTGCTGGAATGGCGGATGCAAAACTGCCAGATGCGCAGTCGGGTTATGAAAAAGGTTATACCGTCACGTTGGCTGCGCACTCGGGAGCTAATATGATCTATGAGTCAGCCGGTATGCACGCAAGTCTGCTTGGCGCCTGTCTCGAAAGCTATGTAATCGATAACGACATGCTGGGCGCGATTAACCGGACCGTTCGCGGTATCGATGTAAATGACGAAACCTTATCAATCGATACCATGCGCGATGTCTGCATTGATGGTCCGTTGCACTATCTGGGGCATCAGCAAACAATGGACCTGATGCAGAAGGAGTACCTGTACCCGGAAATAGGAGACCGTAACAGTCCGAAAGAATGGTATGAGCGGAAGCGCCCTGATTTATTAAAAGAAGCCGCGAAAAAAGTTGACGCTATTTTAACCGGTCATTTTCCGTCCCATATAGAAAGTGATCTCGATGCAAAATTACGATCCGAATTCAACATTAAATTGCCGCGGGAATTAATGACCAAAGGCTGATACGCTGCTGCATCTGCCGGACGTTGGTGATTACTCAAGACCAGGCATTGTTTGAATTTATTGCTATTGGCAGGCAGCTAATCGGTTGATTCATCGTAGTGATACACCGGGTTCCAGTTCTCACCCCAGACTTCCTTCCAGTAGCTTTGCCTGACCGAATTTTGAATGGGTACGCCGCCAGTCCATAGATCGGCTTCCTGGCGGGTGTAGCGATCGAAAAAATCACGCAGCATTGCGCCAAGTCTGGCTTCAACTTCTGCCACTGCTTCGGTTCCGGACAGATTGCAGGTTTCGTCCGGGTCGAGCTCTATATCGTAGAGTTCATCGCTGATTCCGCGGTTGCCGGGTCCATCAAAACGTTTGAACAGAGCCCATTTCTGTGTGCGCACTACCCGGGTTTCCTCCTGTTCCGAATAGACAGCATCGTCACCCCAGTCGAGCGGTGTGTCTCCGGCCAGAAGTGGTAACAGGCTGCGACTGGGAAGGGCGGGAGAGTCGCTTGTGATCGGCAATCCGGCGTGTTCCAGAATGGTGGCGTAGAGATCCATATTCGACACCATAACGCGAGAGGTCGTCCTGCTCGGTGTTACCCCGGGCTGGCGCATAATCAAGGGTATAGAGTGAGCTGCCCGATGTAGATTAGACGGGAAGCTCGATCCGCCATGCCCCCAGAATCCGTGCTGGCCGACTGACAGGCCATGGTCGGTGGTGAAGATCAGCAGAGTGTCTTCGCAGAGGCCGAGTTCCTCCAGGGAGGCCACGATTTCGCCAACACCATCGTCGACCATCGATATCTGTGAATAGTAGTTGCGCAGCGTTGGCAGATCGTTCGGCGCGCGCATGAGCATAGAAAAGTCGAGATCTGCAGTGGAGTCGGATTGCACCATCAGGAAACCGTCAACGGCTTTTTTATTTAACGCCACTCGCTTAACTGAGTTCATTGGACAGTTTTCATAGCGTTTGCTGTGGCGGTTTTCATCGGTTTCTTTGGTGGCCGGCCAGTGCCCGTAAGGTGCGGGGTAGGGAAGGAACAGGAAAAACGGTTGTTCTTTTTGGGCCTGAGCACCCATAAACTCTTTTGCTTTCGAGGTGAAAAAATCAACCGAGTGCCCGGGCTGATCATAAACCCTGCCGTTGTCGTATATTTTATTGCGGTAAAAACTGCGGACGTGGCCATCTTCGAGTGTTACCCAGTGATCGAACCCCTCTGCAGGCGATGTCGGTTCGCCCAGGTGATATTTTCCGATCAAAGCTGTGCTGTAGCCTTCCTGTTTCAATTGCGCTGGTAGTGTTTGCATACCATTCAAGGCATGCCAGCCGGCTGGCCAGTCAGGCATATTGCGATCATCGATCCATGAGTGCACACCATGCTGGGAGGGTAGCTTACCGGTCAGAACCGATGCTCGACAAGGCGAGCAAAACGCATTGGGGCAGAAGGCGTTGTCGAATTTCACCCCGTGCTGCGCCAGTCTGTCGAGGTTGGGTGTATGGATTTCAGAATTTCCATAGCAGCCCAGTGTGGACGCCTGCTGGTTGTCTGTAAAAATCAGAACAATATTGGGCTTTTTTTTCATAGTACTGTCGGCTTGCTATTGCACGTTGTATTCGGTTTTGGCTGCAAAGATCCAGGTGACAGGATATTGCTACACGAATTAAGTTAAACGGTTGTTTGCGATGTTTTGGAAAGTTCCGCACATTACTTTGTTGACACAAACCGCTTCCCGCAAGTTATTATCATAGCAAACGAAGGTTCAGCGGTTCCCGATATCTTGGCACGTTCAACATCAGCCGAACGGATGGGCCTGCCCTGATATGGTTCTCAACAACAAAAAATAGACGTTATGATTCGAACAGGATTTGTGGTTGCTGTACTTTTACTTTTCAGCGGATCGGCGTTGGCGAAAAACGAACGCGAAAGATGGTTTAGTTTCAGTTTTGATAACGATATCTTCGTTGGCACAGATGGCGGCTTTACCAACGGTCTTTATGTAAGCTGGTACGATCTCCCGGAAGACGGAGTTATCAGTTTCGAGGAGATGCCCTGGTACTATAAGATGCAAACCTACCTGACTGGCGCCGATGACAGAGGTGAGTCCGTCTTAAGTGTTAACTTCGGCCAAACACTGGTAACCCCTGCCGATATTCAGCAGGTTCCGCCAGCTCCGAGTGATTTACCCTACGCTGGCGTGCTGTTCTGGCAAGGGAGTGTTTTGTTTGGTCGCGGTGAAAAAACGGATTTCTCCACTTTATTTCTCGGGGTGGTCGGGCCAGCCTCACTCGGTGAGCAATCGCAGAAGCTGGTGCATCGGGCCACCGGTTCCGATGAGCCATTGGGCTGGGACTTTCAGTTGCATAATGAGCCGTTAATCGGTGTGCGGTATGGGCGGTTCTGGCAGAATGTTCATAGCGAAATAGGCGGTGTGGAGTACGATATTGTTACCGGTGCATCGGCTGGACTAGGCAATTTTCTGTCATCAGTGGAAACCAGCGCCTACTTGCGCTTTGGTGTCAAACTCGATACCTCTTATAGTTTGCTGGCCTTGTCGTCTGGCCGGGAAATTAATCCCACGGCGCATTCCGGTGGCTGGTTTGTCTATATAGGCGGTAGTGTTCAGTATGTTGCGAATAATATTTTATTTGATGGAAACACCTTTCGAAACAGCCCATCAGTTTCTCTGGATCACTGGATGAATTTGGGTACAATTGGAGTGGCATACTCCCGTAAAAAGTGGGGCTTCTCATTCAGTTATTCAAACTTCGGCGGTATTGAAGCCTCTGGAGATGACCGGCAAGAATTCGGATCCGTAACTTTAGTTCGTCGGCTGAAGTAGAATTTACCAGCAATAGTGGTTAAGGTACCGAGTGTGCAAGTGCTCTGAATTATTAGCGGCTCTAAATCTACCCCTTATCCGACCTCGGAGTATGAATATGCGTTCACCATTATGGCACTCGATACCTTGTTGTGTACTAGTATCGCTTATGGTCATGTTGCTAGCCGGCAATGCGTTCGGGCAGACAATGGTAGTGCCTGCGACTCAGGCTGGAGCTCCCGATGTCGCAGATCTGAGTGACCCTGAAACCAAAGAGGCTGTCCGGGCAATGGTCGCAGAGATGAGCGACGATTCCGTCAGAGCGTTACTGATCGAACGCCTTGATGCCGTCGCTGCGGCCAACGAAAATGCGGCCACAGGAGACGCGGGAATAGTCGCTGTTGCGGGCCAGCTGTTTGACGGTTTTCTGAGCAATGCGATCAATTCAATAAGCAACGCAAACAGGGTTCTGGTAACCCTGACCAAGATCCGCACCGCACTAGTCGATTCAGTGCCGGAGGGATTCGGTCGGTTGTTGCTGGTAGTGCTTGCGGCTGTTGTAGTGGGGATGATTGCGGAAAGACTGGTAGCGACTTATCTCAAGGAGCGCAAGCAAGCGTTGATCGCAGCATCGTCGACCACGCTTTGGGGCATACTCAAAATTCTATACACCCGTTTGACGTACGATGTTGTAGGGGTCCTGGCTTTCAGTGTCGCCAGCAAAACAGTCATTTCCCGCTTTATAGAAGTCGGCAGTATTGCCGAACGAGTGACGAATATAGCGCTGGCAACCATTGTTGGCGGCTGGATGGCGTACGTGCTCTGTCGGTTTTTTTTCGCGCCAAAGCGACCTGATCTGCGGATATGCAAAACGACCGACGAGCGAGCGGCAACAATTACCACGAGCTTCTCGTTGCTGGCGGCTTACATCGTCTTTGTGCACAATGTGTTTTATCTGGTGGTTGCTATTGGCAATACCTACTACGATGGATTCCGCTTCATGGCTGAGATGGGTTTTTTCTTAAATATTTCCATGTACCTCGCAGCGGCAGCCGTAATCTGGCATAACCGCGAGGGCCTGACAGAGATTCTGCTGGAGAACAAAAAAAGGGTTTGCCTGGCAATCGGTGATGATACCCCAGAAGATCTGAGCTGGTTTGCTCTTAACTGGTCGAAAATTGCCATTGCATTAATTGTCTGCAAATACATGTTGGTTGAGATAGTGGTCAATTCAGGCGCGGTCGGCGTCTATTCGAAGGAAGCGGTATATATTACTTTTATTATTATTTTTCTATGGCCCGGGGTCGATGCGAATGTTTCGCTATTCGTCTCAAGAGGGGTACGTGCTGCTAAAGACGAAACGGCGAGTGCGGCTAAATCACGTCGAGCTATGCAACGTGGGCTATTGCGAGTTGGGCGAATTCTGGTGGTTGGTGTCGTTATGTATCTACTGGCACGATTGTGGGGGCTTAATATCCTCGATCTCGCTAACGCAGGGCTGGGAGCTCAAGCAGCGGGATTATTGGTCGAGCTTCTGTTGATTGTGCTCATTTCCTATATTTCCTGGGAACTGGTATCTGCGCTGATCGGTTATTGGCTTGCTATAGAGGGTGGGCCAGGGGCAGAGGAAGATGGTGAAGCAGCGGGCGAGATAGGTGGTGTTGGGTTGTCTCGCGTAGCCACGCTGCTGCCCATTGTTCGAAAGACAGCGCAGTTTTTAATCGTGATTGTCACCTTTATTGTGGTGCTGGATACACTGGGAATAAACACGGCACCGCTGTTAGCTGGTGCGGGAGTTGTCGGTTTGGCGATAGGATTTGGCGCCCAAACGCTGGTGAAGGATATCGTTTCCGGTTTGTTTTTTCTGGCGGACGATGCGTTTCGTGTGGGTGAGTATATTGATGTGGGAGGGACCATGGGCACGGTCGAGCGAATAGCGTTGCGGTCACTTAGGCTTCGACATCACCAAGGACTGGTGCATACCGTACCCTACGGAGAAATCCCCAAGCTGACCAATTTTTCACGTGACTGGGTCATTGTTAAGCTGCGATTCCGGGTTCCCTTTGATACCGATATTCAAAAGGTAAAAAAGATCTTCAAAACGATTGGCGCCGATCTTTTGCAACATCCGATTCTAGGGAAAGACTTCCTGCAACCGTTCAAATCACAGGGGGTTGCCGAGGTTGATGACAACGGTATGGTTGTCCGCGGCAAATTTATGGCTAAGCCCGGCCAGCAGTTCATGATCCGAAAAGAAGTGTATGTGAGGGTTCAAAAAGCATTTGAAGAGGCGGGGATACCGTTCGCACGCAAGCAGGTAATGGTGCATATTCCAGGCCTTGAAAAAGCCGATGAAATTGACAAGGCGCAGATTAAAGCCATTGGTGCGGCTGCGGCCGAGGCTGCCGATCCCGGTGCAGATAAAGCCTGAGTAGTCTGCAGACAAGCTCCTAGCGATTGTTACAAGGACAATCTATAAGCATTAATTTTTGGTTTTATCGATAACATTATACGGACCTAATCAGTATGAGTTTCGGTAGTGCGAGCGCCCCGCCCACGTCGCGGCTTTATTCCTCTGCCGGCACTTATGCTGCCGAAGGTACTTACGCCGGAAGAGGTAGTCTGTGTGGATGATCTGCTCACAGAGTGTGGCCACGATACCCGCTTGCATGTGATTATCGAAACAAATCGGGGGTTGCAGACGGCGTTTGAAATTGCGCATTGCAGTGCAAGAATTGATGCTTTGTCCTCGGCGTTGTCGATATGGCGGCTGAGCTCCGCTGTCAGAACGCCTGGGAGCCGTTGTTGTATGCGCGCTCGCGCGTTGTGCACGCCGCTGCCAGTGCGGGGGCGATGTAATCGTTGTGCCCTATCTGGATCTGGAGGACCCTGGCGGCATGGTCGCGGAGCCCGAAAAAGGCAGGTCATTGGGCTTCTCTGGAAACGGATCCGTTCATCCAAAACAGATTGCCGCACTGAATGGTGTATTTACCCCATCGGAAGAAGAAATTGCACGTGCCCGCAGAGTAATGCAAACTTTTGAGGAAGCCGATACCGGCTTGGTAGTCATTGATGGGAAACTGATTGAAAAGCCGGTGTTGCGTGATATGTATCGAATTCTATCAATCGCTGAACTTATTCGATAAAGTATCAGTTTTGATTGCATCAGGATAACTGCTTAACTACGGGCGCTGTAGCTCCCGCACAGACCGAGTATGCTGCAGCCTGCTCGCGGGTTTTTATCACTTTCTCGAGATTGCCATTGCTAAAGTGCAGCGCGACGCCGTCGTCGATACCGAAACCCGCGGGAAGTTTGCCGCTTTGAATCTGTGATTCAAACGCTTGTTGGCGATTTGGCTCGTTGGTGTAATGCGGACAACAGCTGCCACGTAGCAGTTGCAGCATAGGCAGCGGCTCGAGCCCTCGTCCGCCACTGTCTGACAAGGCAATGTCAAACCAGCACACTGCCCCGGCACTCACGCCGCTGAGTATGGTGCCACGGTGACATGCTTCGCGCAGCAGTTCGGGCAGGCCCCATTCGCGCCAGACGCCCAGCATACTCTTGGTATTGCCTCCGCCAACATAGATGATGTCCTGTGTTTTCACCCAGCGCTCGACTTCACTGACGGAACCGAATAGCGCGAGGTGGTCGGGCCGGCAGGTTTCGGCTGAAAAGCGCGAATAAAAACGCTTTATCCTGGTTTCGGAATCACCGCTGGCAGTAGGCAGAAAGCCGATGGACGGGTTGTTTACAGGCGATATAGAAAGTAAATACGTTTCCAGCACAGGGTCGGTTGCATGGGTAAATCCACCGCCGCCAATAGCTAAAATTTGTGCAGATGAATTCATGAGCTCTGCATTCGGTATTTGTCGAGCCGTATGTCATAACGATCTCGAATCAGCTTGTCTGCCTGCGGACTAATATGCGAAGGGAAATGTGATTCGAGCAGCTGCTTTGCCCGCTTGTTTGCGACAGTGCGTATATCGGGCGCACCGTCTTCGGCCCAGACTTCATGATTGCGTCGGTCAGCGATTCCCGGATATAGAAAATCGGTCTGCATGCGGTTGAGAGTTTCAGTTTGTCCCAGATAATGGCCGTCGCCATTGACGACATTGGCGATACTATCTACCGATAAAATATCACCCGACGTATCTATTGGAGAAAGTGTTCGCATGATGGTGCCAAGCATATCGTTGTCGGTAACATAACTTTCGAATGAGCAGGCCATTAAGCCTGCCTGCATACCGCAGGCCTGGGTAATCATGTTGCAGCCGGTTTGTGCTGCCAGCGATACCGAAAGACTTTTTTCATAGCCGCTTTGCGCATCGTTTATCTTACTGTCAGTGGCACCCGCTATCGTTGAATTAGACAAGCCGTAATGCCGGGCCATTTGCACACTGGCCGCCGTCAGTAGCGCCTGTTCACCGGCGCCGCCTGCCATGGCTCCGGTGCGCAGATCGGTCACCATAGGGCGTGGACCGAAGATCGCTTTTACTTCAGGGTTGATCAGCCAGGAATAGATCATGCCAGCCAGAGTTTCGGCCATGGTTTGAGCGACACAGGCAGCGATAGTCACCGGGCTGGACGCTCCTAGCTGGGCGAAGGTATTGATGTGCACCGGTATACCGGCCAGCGCTGCTTCGCGAAGCACATCGCAGGCATCTTGTGAATACCGAAGTGGCGAAACGGTATGGTTTACATTTATCGATAAAAAGGGTTTTTCCATAAATGCAGCGCGTGATCCGGCAATGGTAAAGCACAGATCGGCTATTGCGGCTACATTGTCGCCACATGATGCACTGACCATCACATGCTTCCGGGTTCCTGTCAGCGACGCATACGCGGTGTTTATATCAAGCAGCAGATCATCGGGCATGTCTCGTGCGACCAGTGAACGGCTGAAGAAATGTACGTTGTCCAGTGCATCAACAAGCCGTGCTGCATCGTAAAGATCTACCAGGGTGGCGTCCCGATACTGGCCGGTGTTGATATCAACGACCATAGGCGCCGCGCCACCGGAGCCAACGTGCACCTGCTGATCGCTGAGGTAGAGCTCATGGCCCGGCTGCTGTCCATGCAACGTAATATTTTTTTTAAGCCCGCGAAGCGTTCGTGCAACCAGTTCTGCGGGAAAGCACAGGCGGCCGTTGTCACTAAGCCTGCCGCCGTTGCCGGTTACTATTGAAATTGCGTCGTCGGTAGCTTCAGCCATGCCGACCTCAGCCAGTATTTGCAACACCGCCTGGTGAATGGATTCAATGCTGGCGCTTTTCAGTGGACGGTAACGCCCGCCGCAACCGCGGTTCGAGGCGAGTTGCTCCGGTGCGGTGGTTTTGCGCCCCTTTCTTGTGCGTTTACGGCGTTTTCCCGATGCCGCGTTGGCGGTATTTTCAACCATTGTTCGATTTTTCCTATCACCACGAGCGGAGATCTCAATGTTTGAAGAATTGACTTCGCAGAACAGATAGACAAATCACAATTATCCGCTGTATAAGTAAATCAAATCTAATGCATGGAAAATCTGTGTGGCAGCACGAAAAACCAGATTGCCGCTAACCGCGCTGCGTACATTCGAAGCAGCCGCTCGGCGTCTGAGCTTCAAGGAAGCAGCGGAAGAGTTGTTTGTCAGCCCGACAACCGTATCCAATCAGATCCGTGAGCTGGAGAAGAACTGGGGCTGCGCCTTATTCATTCGCAAAACACGTGCAATCGTGCTGACCGATGAAGGGCGCTCACTGTCTGTTGTGCTGCAACGGGCTTTTTCGGATATCCGCGCCGAGATCGATACCCATATAACACCGGCGAGCAGATCAGTTAAGCTGGCTGTTGGCCCCATTTTCGGTGCCCGCTGGCTGATTCCGAGGCTCGCCGATTTTCGAGAGCGTCACCCGACTATTGAGCTGGTACTCGATCATTCTCCGCGCATCACTAGTGTGGAGTCGCTTACCAGCCATCTTGCTGTTGACTGGGGAACCGGGGAGTGGGACGGGCTGGATGTCACGCCATTATTCCCGGTTGTCTATGCCCCCGTGGTTAATCAGGACCTGATAGCACGATACGGCGAGCTTCGGCATCCATCAGATCTTGCGCGCTACCCTATAATCCACCAGCGTGACAGAGGCGAGTGGAATGCTTGGCTTCGTGTTGCCGGACAACGGAATCTTGAGCCGGCACAGGAAACTGTGATAATGGACTCTAATATTGCGGTGCAGGCAGCCATTGACGGGCAAGGGGTGGCATTGGGCGCGTTTCCGTTTCTGAATAGCGATGTGGAAGCGGGCCGTTTAGTGCGCCCCTTTGATATAGATCTGATCCCGGAGCGTTCCTACTATTTGTTGTCCCGACACAGTGCCAGACGTAGTAGTGAGATCGATAACGTGTGTGCATGGCTCATTGATAATGCGCGACAGTTTGTAGAGGCTAACAAGCTGATTCAGGAACCGATATTATAGAGGCTGTGGCTAGAGCGGTATTACCCGTCAAACCCGTCAAACCCGTCAACGATAGTCATTACCCCTTCGGAATTGGCTAAACGGATTTTCAGTATCTGTTGATACTCCGCTGAATGGTACCAGCCCTCCAGTGACTGCCGGGTCGGGAACTCCAATACAACATGGCGTTGGTGCGGCATGGTGCCTTCTACGTCAGTGCATTCTCCGCCGCGAACCAGATATTTTCCACCATGTGCGGCGATCAAAGCGGGCACCTGCGCAGCGTATTCTTTGTAGCCATCCGGGTTAGTTACCGTGATGTGGCCGATTGCATAACAAGACATATATTTTCCCTGGTGTGGTACTGGTTGTTCTAATAGCCATCTGCAGTGAGCGGGGTGATTTTACCCGTTAGTGGAAGTAACAGATGGCATTTCTCAAGTTGCTGCTGTAAAAAAATTCTGCGTGTCATACAGTTATAATGTGGCGGAATCTGCTGAATTATCTTTGTGCAGGAATAGCCTCGGAAAGAAACTGACTGATGCACGTAAAAATACACCAGTTAAAGCATGAGGGGAATTGCCTTGAAGGGCTCGCTTCTGACCAGAATTGATCTCCTGTTGTTTTGGAAACCGTAAATGTTACATAGAATGTCATGTAGAATCTGGTCAGGAAATTCCTGTTAATAACCCAAAGGCTGGCAACTATCAATGAGCACCTCGGAAGGGCGCAGACTTTTCGCAGTAGATTGCGACGGCACGTTGTTCGACGGCGATGGTTATCCGTCACAGCGAACCTGCAAGGTCGTTCAGCGGCTTGTCGATGCAGGGCATTCTATTGTTGCAGTTACCGGCCGCAGTAGACTGACAGCCAGTGATCGGCTTGCATCGGTGCGCGGCATAAATCACGTTGTGTGCTCCAATGGTGCTTATGCATGGGATATCCATAACGACCGGCTGGTCTGGGAAACCGGAATACCGCAGGCAGTAGTGGCGGATATTGTATTGCGGCTGCGCCGCGCTGCTGCCGACGTATCATTCGGCTGGGAAACCCGTGGTGGCATTGGCTTCGACGATGCGTTTATAAAATTGGACGATGGCAGCGGAGAGTTAGAAAGTGGAGGCCAATCGGGTGATCCGTGGTCTCAGGATCTCTACAAACTTAAAGTCAGGCGTCCGGATGTGGTTCGGCTTCAACTGCAAGAAGAGATAACAGACCTGCTGGGTAGTGATTTGTGCGAAATCACAACCTCGGGCGCTCCATTCGTAGAGATCACCGCACCGGGATCGCACAAGGGCTCGGGTCTGGAGAAAACAGCAGCGGCGTTCGGGTTTGAAATGAAAGAAACCATAGCGTTTGGTGATAACCACAATGATTTACCGATGTTCAGCCGGGCGGGACATGCTGTGGCGATGGGCAATGCTATTGATGTCGTTAAAGCAAAGGCGGATGCCGTAACATTGCCTAATACTGAACATGGGGTGGCTAACTATATTGAGATGCTGCTTGATTCCGGCACGCTGTGATGCTGTGAATGGCTACAGCGATGAAATGTATCTTTTACGTGATCGTGGAGTGCTATATCGTAATTTCAGCCGCTGCCCTGATTCGACCCTGGTGTTGCGTAAAATTCCGGCCCGGAACCGCTGCGCTGCTTCTATAGCAGCATCTAAGGCGCTGTACTCATTTTTCCTGAATATCACTTACGAAAGACCAGGCTCAATCCAGTAAAAACTCCGTGCAGCACTTTTTATACAACTCTATAAGCTTCTGAACTCGAAATTTAATGCAGCACAGGGTCGAGTCCTTTTCCCGATGCTCTGTGGCCGGTGGGTTTTGTCAGCTGGTTTTGTCATACAGTTCCAGCAGCTCGGTAACAAGCACTCCGTTAATTTTCATACCCGTGAGGTTCGCCTGGTCAATTTCAACATTTGACATGTCGAGATTGGTCAATGTTACTCCAGACATATTGATATTGTTGAATGTTGCGTTGCCTAGATTGATGTCTTCGTATGAACTGCCTGACAAATTAACATCGTAGAATTCAGCTGACTCCATATTGCAATCTTTAAATTGTGCATTTTTGAGGACCGCCCAGAAATGGCAGTCAGTGAGATCAACGCCATTGAATTTAGCCCCAGTCATATCCGACTGTGAGAACTTGAACGCTTTGAATTTAGTGTCGGGAAACGGATTGCTTTTTTCTGTCATGGCTTTCTCCAGGTTGCCTGCCTGCTTGATGTAAAAACTAAGAATATTACCGGGTTTTGTATTCTTACTGGTCTATCATTCGGGTAGGTGCGAAGGCAAATTATTAAGGTCGAGACAGCCCAGATTGCCGAGATTGGATCGCATATCTGCCATCAGCAAGTCTGCTACGTGGTCACTGCCTCGCTGTCCGAGTGCGGCAGCACCGAATACAAACGCGCGTCCCAACATAACAAATTGTGCGCCCAGTGCCAGTGCGCGGCAGACGTCCAGTCCACCGCGAATACCGCTGTCAAAGACGACTACACCATCACCGGACAGTTCTTCGGCAATTGCCGGGAGTACGTCAATGGTAGCGGGTGCTCCGTCGAATTGTCTGCCACCGTGATTTGAAACGATCACACCATCAGCGCCGCATGAGATGCATAGTCGTGCGTCTCGTTTGTCTAGAATGCCTTTTATCAGCAACGGCCCATCCCACTCCTGACGTGTCTGCTCTATATATTCCCAGCTGATGGGACCCATGCTGGTGTTCATAAAGGCACCGATTTCGGCAACGTCGGTACTGCTGACGTATTTTTCCAGGGTGCGGAAGCGCGGTAGCCCGTGAGCGACGGTTGCAAGCGACCAGCGCGGTCGAATGGCAGCGCGCCACCAGGTTTTAATGGTGCGTCGGGGCGGTACTGCAACTTCAGCTCGTCGTTGCCGTTCACGCTGGCTCTGGGTGGGGGTGTCGGCGGTAATGACAAGGGTTGTCATGCCGGCCTGTTGTGCACGATCGAGTAAGTCGCGGCGCATGCCGGTGTCTTTGGGCGGGTAGAGCTGGAACCAGCCCATACCGTTGACCTGTGAACCGATCGATTCCGGAGTCTCAGTAGCGACAGTGCTCAGGCAATAGGGTATGCGATACTTAGCGGCGGTTCTGGCGAGCATGTGCTCGATGCCGGGCCACATGAGACCGGTCAGGCCAACGGGCGCAATACCGAAAGGTGCGTTGTATTGAACGCCAAACAGTTCGGTGGAAAGATCTGGATTTAGCTCGCCTTTCATAAATCGCGGAACCAGGGTCACATCCTGAAGTGCACTGATATTGCGGGCGGCGCAGTGTTCAATACCGGTTGCGCTGTCAAGATACTCCCAGCTGAAATGGGGTATGCGGCTTTTCGCAGTGGCGGCGAGATCGGCTACAGACGGAAAACGGCTTAATAAGTCGGGATTCATATGGTGGCTGGTGGCTGGTGGCTCATGGTGAACTGAAGCGGATGCTGGAACAAATGCGGTAAGTTTTACTGTAAGGCAATTAATTCAATAAATCATTAACCCGCATTATTCAGTGCGCCGTGGAAAGGTCGCACTCTTCAGTGGGTGAAAATCCCA
>MDLA01000115.1 GCA_001730015.1 Chromatiales bacterium (ex Bugula neritina AB1)
ATTTAATCTAGCCACCGTCAAATCGCAAAATTCAGGTCTTTATGGACGGAAACTAACTAATGAAAACTACTCCCAGCCATACAATGCGAAAAGCAAAAATTACCAATCTGGTGATGATTGTCTTATGGCTGTTTTCATCGACGGCAGTTTTCTTTTCGCCAGTGCATGCGCAAGCCCCATTTCTTGCGCATGATGTGGCCGATGGGTCAGATCACAGCACTCACACCATCGGTGAAAATGGTTCGGACCACGCTACTGGCCACAAGCAGCATCCTTGTCATAATCAACAAAAACAGCCAGCTCAAATACACGCCGACGCTGCTATGCACGCCGCTCATTCTGCTGATGCCGCGAGCGATTGCGAGCTCAAATGCGCTATGACCAGATGCGGCAGCTGCGTTTCGTTGCTGACGCAAGCATCGTTTGTCAACACTGCTCTGAAGCACGAGACGCACCGTCCGTTGCCACAGCAGAACCTGCCTCATCTTCCACCCGACTCGATTTACCGCCCACCCTCCATTTGATATGTAACGCCTGCGTGTAAACGCGGCTTCTGGCGCTTTAGCAGCGCCAACAACCTCCTGTCTGCGCAACTAGGTCAGCGGCTACTCGCCCTGCGGACACGGGGAATTGGTTACTACGTATTAACTGGGAATTTCATGAGCAGATTTATACCGGCTGCCGCGAGATGCACGATAGCGCCCGTCTCGGTCGCAAAGCTTGCAGCCAATGTATTAGTGGGCGTGTTGGGCGCTATGCCGGTGATGGCATCAGAGGTCAGCTGGAGCGAGTATCCACAGACACCTGACAACGCCGTTGAAATAGAGCTCAAAGACAGCGCAATCAGTGCAACCAAAAGCACAACCATCACTGAGCCCGCGGTCAATCGTGACGTTATTGAATCGATACGGGCAATGCTGCGGGATCATCCGGCACTGCTTGCACTGGAAAATCGAAAGCAGGCTCTGCTGGAACGTAGTCAGGCAACGCTTGCGTTACCGGATCCGACTGTCTCACTGGGCATCAATAACATTTCTATTTCGAGCCCATCGTTTGATGAGTTTCTCCCGACTAATAAACTCATTGGCATTCGACAAGAGTTTCCCAGTCGCAAAGGTCGCAGTGCAAGAGCTGATCAGGCGCTGGCGCAGTCCGAAGCTATCGATCTTATGGTCACGGCAAAGCGCGAGTCTTTGGTAGCGGAGGTAGTCGAACATCTCATTG
This sequence comes from Chromatiales bacterium (ex Bugula neritina AB1), assembly GCA_001730015.1. Taxonomy (GTDB): domain Bacteria; phylum Pseudomonadota; class Gammaproteobacteria; order Granulosicoccales; family Granulosicoccaceae. Next base: position 1,225 of record MDLA01000115.1, read on the forward strand.
AAAAACGTCGAATCAATCAACAGATCGACCTTGCCCGTGAACGCCTGCTGAAATACGACCAGCTGACCGAGGTTGTGCAGAGTGAAATAGAAGCGGGTAATCCGTCTGTTTTTCGACTGCCCGAAATAGATGCTGAACGGGCACGGGTGTCTGGACTGATTAATAACCTGAATGCACAAACCCTCGAGCACGACGCGAAGCTAATCGCGCTGACCGGTGACGTACCCGGGCTTAACGTACCCGCGATGTCCGCTATCGACTGGTCAGGTGCATACGAACAATTTCACGCCGTACGCATTGCACAGGCAGAACTTAAAAGCGTTAGCGAGTCTTTAACGATCGCCGACGCGTTACGCTTTAAACGCTGGGGTGTGCAACTGGCCTATCAACAACGCGAGTCCGGTGAAAACTTCAAAGGTGATGACTGGGTATCCGGCCAGGTGTTTTTTAGCGCACCGCTATGGTACCGGCAAAGCCAGGCACCGGAACAGCGGGCAGCTGAGGCGTCTGTTGAAGCCGCGCGTCAAAGCTTGTTGCTGGCACAGCGCGACGCACTGGCAAACTACACCGCTTTCAATGCACGCTTGCAGGCATCTGTCGAGAATATCAATTTACTGCAACAGGAAGTCAATGCGATACAGGACAAAATAGAAACGCAGATGATCAGCTATGAAGCCGGCATCGGCTATTTTGCGCCGATTGTCGATGGCGATATCGCGTTGCTGAAGCTGCGTGCGGAACTAATTGCTGAACACACGACCGTAGATATCTATGCCGCCCGTATCAATTCACTGCTTGCAGACCCAAATGGTGAAAGTCATGAATAATTCGCCAGTATTTAAAACCTGTTGTAACGATCCTGCGAAATCAGCACTGAAATTACTGACCGTTGGCGCCATCGCCTGGCAACTGGCCATGGTAAATAGTTATGCACAAACGGAGCAGTCAGATACGGGCAGTCAATCGCAAACCATTGATGAAGGCAGCGGGCAATATACCTGTCCAATGCATCCACACTTTCTAGCCACTGATCCTGCTGGAATCTGTCCTATCTGTGGTATGGATCTGGTTCCGGCATCATCAGGTGGCGGCAACAGTGGTGTCACTGAGGTGGCGGTGTCACCTGAGATGATACAAACCATGGGTATTCGCACAACGACTGTAGCTCGAGAGCAGATAAACGAGTCACTGCGGTTGTTCGGTACGGTTGAAACCAATGAACGACTTGAAAACGTATCGGTATCCAAGTTTGAAGGCTGGATAGAAGGATTATCGGTCAATGCAGAAGGAGATACGGTTAACCGCGGAGACTTGTTGTTCCGTGTGTACAGCCCCAATCTTATCGCGGCACAAAAAGACTATATCAATTCAATGCGCATCGGTAATAAAAAACGTATCGATGCCGTCAAGCAGCGCCTGCGATCACTGGGCATGCAGAACAGTACCATTCACAGCATTTCACACAGTGGCCAGGTGGTTGAGCGAGTACCGGTGTATGCAGAAACCGGTGGCACAGTAGCCAAGCTGCTGGTGCGGGAAGGTGACTACATCAAACCGGGATCAGAGATATTGCGTTTGCAGTCTTATGACGATGTGTGGGTGATCGCGTCAATTGCAGAGCGTGATTTGCCGCTGATCAGAACCGGGCAATCAGTCAGCCTGACATTTCCCAGCGCCCCAAATGCTGATCCTGACGGTGTGGTGGACTATATCTACCCGACTATCGATACCACAACCAGAACAGCCAGGGTCAGAATAGAAGTGGATAATGCTGCCGGGGATTTGCGCCCGGGTGCTTACGCCGATATTGATGTGTCTCTGCAGAGTGATTCGTTACTGGTTATCCCGACCGAATCTGTCTTGTATAGTTCGCTTGGTGCGCATGTGATTGTCTCACTCGGTGATGGACGCTTTAAAGCCAAGCAAATAGAAGTCGGTATGGCGGCTGCGCAATACACGCAGGTAACCGGCGGACTTGAAGAGGGAGAGCGCGTGGTGTCGAGCGGGCAATTTATGCTCGACAGTGAAGTGAATCTGCGCGAAGGTTTCTCCAAGATGGAGGCACCGAATAAGATTGACGCCACGCCGGACACACCGCTGCAGGAGTTACCGGTGGACGCCACCACATTAGCTGGTATTGATCACTTCACAGATATGGCTTTGTACTTTCACGAGGCGCTGATCGATGGTTACGAGATCGACGTGTACTTTGTTGATCCAGCGTTGCAGTATGGTGAAGGGCTAATCGCGCAGTTCGATAATACTCGGCTGGTGCCGATTATAGAAAGTGCATCGGATGCATTACGCAATGCCAAACAAAGCCCGGATGGTGAGGGCTTGGCGCAGGTACTGGCTGACCTTGTGGGTGCGATGGAACCGTGGTTTATGCAGGGTGCACCCATTCGCTACCGTGACGCGGGCGTGGCCTATTTCACTGACAATGCGAGTGGTCGAGCCTGGATTCAGGAAGGCGATGATCCAATCAATCCCTACGGTGATGGCGACGCCACTCGAACACCTTGGCCTGATCCGATGGCCGGCATTGAGACCGAAACAGCCATGCTAGATGGAGATGAGTAGCGGTGACTGAACCCGGTGATAATGCGCTGACCTCGCACGATCCGTCTACCTCCTGGGTTGCGTCGGTGATTCGATGGTCAGTAAAAAACCAGTTAATCGTTTTAATACTGACACTCGCACTGACGGTCAGCGGCTCTATAGCAGTGCTGAACACGCCCCTTGATGCGGTACCGGATCTGACCGACACACAGGTGATTATCCGCACCGACTTTGCTGGGCAAAGTCCGCAGATTGTTGAAGATCTGGTGACTTATCCTTTATCGACCACACTGCTTGGGCTACCGCGCACTAAAGATGTTCGTGGCAGTTCGATGTTCGGTACCAGCTTTGTTTATGTGATCTTTGAAGATGATGTCGATTTGTACTGGGCTCGTTCAAGAGTGCTGGAAGCCTTGTCGAGTCTCGGCTCGCAGCTGCCCGAAGGTGCAACACCTCAGATCGGGCCGGATGCTACCGGTGTCGGATGGGTGTATCAGTATGCACTGATAGATCGCTCCGGTAACACTGATCTGGCCGAGTTGCGCTCTATTCAGGACTGGTTTCTATCGCTCGAGCTGGCCGGGGTAGAAGGTGTCGCAGAAGTGGCCTCTGTCGGCGGCTTTGTCCGTGAGTACCAGGTGCTAATTGACCCCGATAAATTGCGAAGTTTTGATGTAACGATTGCACGAATACGCGATGCTGTCAGGCAGGCATCCTCTGAGGTTGGGGGGCGGGTACTGGAGCAGGCCGAGTCGGAGTATGTGATCCGATCATCGGGTTATATCAGTGAACGTGCTGACCTTGAAGCAGTCGTGGTCAAGGCCGCCGATGGCACTCCCGTATTGCTGCGTGATGTCGCCAGAATCGTAGAAGGCCCAGCATTGCGACGAGGTGTAGTCGATCTCAACGGTGAAGGCGAAACCGTAGCTGGCATTGTGGTAATGCGTGATGGTGAAAATGCGTTACGTGTGATCGAGCGTGTCAAAGACAAGCTTGATGATCTGAAAAATGGTTTACCGCCTGGTGTCGAGATAGAAACGGTTTACGATCGAGCGCCCCTGATTCAGGGATCTGTCAAATACTTGATGCACAAACTGGTAGAAGAAGGTGTTGCCGTGTCACTGGTGGTATTTATTTTTCTGTTGCATGTACGCTCTTCTCTGGTGGCATTGATTACATTGCCGCTGGGAGTGCTGGGCGCTTTTTTGATCATGTCATGGCAGGGTGTGACGGCTAATATTATGTCTTTGGGAGGTATTGCCATCGCCATTGGTGCGATGGTCGATGCGTCTATCGTGCTGGTAGAAAACGCCAGTCGCAAGCTGTCGGAGTTGCCCCGCAGGCACAGTCATAAGGAACGTCGGGAAGCGCTCCTGGCGGCGGCCACCGAAGTGGGGCCGGGCATCTTCTTTTCATTGTTGATTATTACTGTGTCTTTTTTGCCTGTATTCGCGCTCACCGGTGAGAGCTTGAGACTGTTTAGTCCCCTGGCATACACCAAAACCTACGCCATGGCCTTTGCAGCGTTGTTGTCTGTGACACTGGTGCCGGTATTGATGCTGTATCTGATGCGGGGCCGGTTTAAACGCGAGGAAGCCAATCCGCTTAATCGTTTCTTTGTTGGCATGTACAAGCCGGTGCTGCATGTTGCGCTGCGTATCAAGTGGGTTACCTTGTTTCTAGCCGTCGTGATGACGCTGAGTCTGATTTACCCGTTGCAGCGTCTGGGAAAGGAGTTTATGCCTGCGCTGTATGAAGGTGAATTGTTATATATGCCAACCACGTTGCCGGGTGTGTCGGTCACGAAAATGCGGGAGGTGCTGGGCCAGACCAATCGACTGATGCAGACGGTACCCGAGGTGGACAATGTATTCGGCAAAGCCGGCAGAGCCGATACAGCCACAGACCCGGCGCCTCTCACGATGATAGAAACCTGGATACAACTCAAGCCAAAGGATGATTGGCGTGTTGGGATGACGGTGGACGATATCATCGCAGAGCTGGATGCGAAACTGAAAATGCCGGGCTTGGTAAACTCATGGGGTTATCCGATTAAAATTCGGATGGATATGGTATCCACCGGTGTCCGGACGCCGATTGGTATCAAAGTCACGGGTGATGATCTGGCAGAGCTGGAACGAATTGCTAGAGAAATCGAATTGGCGATTACCGATGTGCCAGGCACGCGTTCAGCCTTTGCTGATCGTGTGCTCGGTGGAAAATATCTTGATCTCGTTCCTGATCGCACTGCACTGGCAAGACACAATATTGATATGGGTACCTTTCAGTCTGTGGTGCAAACGGCCCTCGGCGGGATGCAGCTGGCCCAATCGGTAGAGGGCCGCGAACGCTATAACATCATGCTGCGTTACGATCGCAGATTTAGGGAAAGTTCACAGGACTTGCAGGATATTCTGGTACCGGCACCGAGTGGAGCACATATACCACTGGGCGATTTGGCGAGCATTCAGTACGTAGAAGGTCCTCCAATGATTCGCTCTGAGAATGCGCGTCTGACCGGCTGGGTGTTTGTGGATATTGATGGTCGAGATATGGGTGGCTATGTCGATGAAGCCAGACAGATCGTCGCGGAACAAGTCACTTTACCACCGGGCTATGCGGTCACATTTTCAGGCCAGTATGAACAACTACAGCGTGCCAACGAACGACTGCGAATTGCCATACCGGCAACTGTTTTGCTGATACTTGTGTTGTTGATGCTGCATTTTGGCAGACTTGACCGTACATTGATGGTCATGGCCTGTCTGCCGTTTGCGTTAGCTGGCGGCCTGTGGGCAGTACACCTGGCCGGATATAACTTCTCGGTTGCGGTGGCCGTCGGCTTCATCGCACTTGGCGGTATCGCCGTTGAAACCGCAGTGATCATGTTGTTGTACATCGACGGCGAAGTGCGTCGGGTCAAACCGGTTAGTCGCCATCAGCTGTTCGGTGCCATTAGCCGGGGGGCCGCGATGCGAGTGAGGCCGAAGTTAATGACCGCCATCACTATTTTTGCTGGCCTTGCGCCTATTTTTCTTACCGATGGACTGGGTTCGGATGTCATGCGCAGAATCGCGCTGCCAATGATCGGTGGCATGGCATCAACCGTAGTGTCCACTTTGTTTGTTATCCCCGTGCTGTATTTTGTGTATACCGCATCTCAGCTTTCAAAACACATCGCGCAACCACGTGATGACTATTCACAACGTCAAGCAAGACTAAAACCTGTAAGAGGCTATTATTCATGAAAAAACTACTTAGACACCTCGCCGTAATTGCCAGTTTTGGCGTGGGCACGATTGCCAGTGCTGACACCATGCTGGTTGAGAACCTGCCAAAGAAAATGGCTGCAGCCACAGGCGTGGTGAAAGGAATCGGCGAGAAGCAACTGATCATTGACCACGGCCCGATACAGGGTTCTACGATGGGTGCAATGACCATGGGGTTTAACTTTCTTAAGAGTGTTGATGTCAGCGAACTAGCCGAAGGTGATGAGATTGCTTTCTTGATGAAAATTGGACGTGACGGATCGTTCCGGATCTCGGCATTGTGTAAGCCATCCAGCGACGGCGATGACTGCCTCCAGGGTTTACTGTAAATAAGCATGCTGATAAGCGCAGAAATAACCTTTGAATTTGGATTGACGAGTAATAAATGAGACTAATATTTAGTGCCTTTGCATTGTCTACACTGCTCATCGGTTGTGGTGATCATAACCACGGAGATCACGGCGATCATCAGAGCGGTGATCAGAAAAGTAGTGATGTAAAACTGGTGGATAATCTGCCTGAAAACATGGCGGCCGCTAAGGGTAAGGTTACCGGCTTTACCGACGATATGGTAATGATTGACCATGGGGCTATTCAAGGCACCACCATGGGGGCGATGAACATGGGGTTCGGCTATGTGAATGAGGTAGATGTCAGCACGCTCAAGGAAGGTGATGAAATTGGTTTTCTGATGAAAATTGGACGTGACGACTCCCTGCGTATTGTTGGATTTTGCAAACCAGCTGAAGCGGGAAATGATTGTTTACAGTCTTTGCTGTGAAGCACGGCGGGGCAGATTAAAGCCCCGCTGTTTTTCATGTGTTATGTAATAAAGGGGTCTGTTATGGCTAAATATTTTTTCATGGCTGTTACCATTTTCATCGTGGGTGTCACCGCGCCAGTCGCGCATCAGGGAGCGACCGGGATTGTCAAAGAACGTATGGATGCAATGAGTGACATGAGCGACCGGACTAAATTGATCGCAAAAATGTTTAAAGGTGAAAAAGAGTTAGACAGAACCTATATTCGTCAGGCGTCTGAGTCATTTGCCAGTCATGGCGAGGCGTTGTTTACTCAGTTTCCGGATACGCATGAAAGTCGTATGGGATCCGATACCGAAGCCTTGCCATCAATCTGGGACGACTGGGATGGATTTGAAGAACAGATCAATCAATTTATTGCTGTCAACGGTGAGCTACAGACAGCGCTCGATGATCAGGTCAGCGACAAGAAGCTTCGAAAAACCTTTCTTACAGTTGCCCGTAGTTGTAAGTCCTGTCACAAGAACTATAGACAAGAGTAGTGAATTGCGGGAGATTCTAGGACGTGAGTATCAACTTAGACAAGCGACCGTGTATTGGATGGAAACTGATAATCACTTTTTTCCTCGTGTGCTGAGAGCCACTAATTTACCTCGGTGCGAGGGGGTTGAATTAGAGAATTGTCTACTCACAGATCGCGCCGCCGATCAGTTCAAACTCAAATGTGCCTGTGTCGGGGGAGACAGCCGTGTGCCATTGGGCTTTGTATCTCTGACCGAAAATATCATGATGATACAGATGGGTAGCTATACCTTATATCGTTTGATTGCTTAGGAGACACTCGAGGTGAAACAGACTATTTCCAGCGCACTCTTTTTATTACTGCTTTTATCAGCTGGTCACGTACCTGCTCAGGACCTCGGTACAGATGGGGTTGAGACGCGATTGCAGGCAGAAGACATGGCGGTAGTTGCTAGGGGCGAGGAAGTCTACAACCTCCATTGCGCTACCTGTCATGGGGCAATGCTGGAGGGTCAGCCAGATTGGCGCCAACGGGATGCAGAAGGTTATTTACCCGCACCTCCACACGATGAGACGGGTCACACCTGGCACCATCGAGATGATCTACTGTTTGAAATCACAAAATACGGAGCTTCGGTGGTCATTCGTGACGAAAACTACAAAACACGCATGCCTGCTTATAAAGGCGTTATCGTCGACACTGATATTGTTGCGGTGTTGTCTTATATAAAGAGCCGCTGGCCTGAGCAGGAAAGGGAATATCAGGAGTTACTTAACGGTAACGATCCCAATGTTTTTAGACCGGTTCAACCAAAAAAAGAATCATCTTTAATCGAAAAATTATTTAATCGAGATTAAACAATGAAAATATTGATCCCTTTATTGTTAGGTACATTGCTCACCGTTGCCTGCGGTCAACAAGAGCCAAATGCTCCACAGGTTTCGCAGGACATAGTGACTTCTGCAGATAAGTCGGCCCTCGCCAGTGAAAACCCGATGCGAATGACCGTTTATAAAAGTCCGACCTGCGGGTGTTGTGCAGCCTGGGTTGATTACCTTGAAGAGGAAGGGTTCTCTGTAACCTCTGAGAACAGAGATGATATGGACTCTGTCAAAACTCAACTCGGATTGCCATCGTCAAAGTTGGCATCCTGTCATACGGCGACAATAGGTGACTACTTGATTGAGGGGCATGTTCCAGTGACGGATATCAAAAAACTGTTAGCTGAGAAACCAGAAGACATCAGAGGTCTGACGGCCCCGGGCATGCCCGCATTGTCACCTGGCATGGGAAGCCGTGAGCCGAATGATTACGATGTATTGTCGTTCACGTCGACCGGTGAATCAGAGGTGTATTCAAGTTACTAACACAAGGAACCAATCCATGAAAGCGCGTTTTATATTGCTAGCCACTGGTCTGATATTTTTAACCAACCTATCTTTTGCAGAAAGCGAACACCATTCGCCTTACGCTGGTGAACAGCACCGTAGCATCAAAAGCCTGTCCGCTGCAGATATTGCTGATCTGAAAGCCGGTGCTGGGTGGGGGCTGGCTAAATCTGCTGAGCTTAATGGGGTGCCTGGTCCTTTGCACTTACTGGAAATGCGCGACGAAATCAGCTTATCAGAATCACAAGTAATGCAGATTACCGATGTTTTTAACCAAATGCGGTCCTCGGCAAAGCTGCTCGGTGCACAGCTGATTGATCAGGAAAGTATACTAGATGAAAGGTTCAGCAACGATATACCTGAAACAGTCGAACTTCGAGCGTTGCTCAATAAAATCGGTACTATCCGTACCGAACTGAGGTTTGTCCATCTGTCTGCACACTTAAAGATGCCAGAAATTCTTTCTGAGGATCAGATTGACACTTACAATCGTATACGTGGTTACACCAGCACTGATCCATGTAAGAATGTACCAGAAGGACATGATGAAAGTATGTGGAGGAAACACAATGGCTGTGGATAGTCGTTACAATCTCGCGGCTTCGTGACTCAAAATAAACGGGCATCTCTAAAGCTGTCGTTCGCGCAATATGTGCGAAGGACAGCAAAGGGCACATTCTCCCCGTTCGCAGCCACACACCATCGCAATAGCCGTGGTAATTAGAGGTAATCTTACGATGTGTGAAGGCAGAGCGAACACTGCCTTCACGAGTTTATCGAACCTACTTCGTTCCGACTTCGGCCTTCTTCTGATAAGCCTGTGCATCTACATACATCTCTTCAACTCGGGAAACGAATTCTTCGATCTCCGGGTCAAATCCACCAATGAGTCGTAAGTGTGCAGTTTCAGCATCGTATTTATCAGCGAAAATATGATAGTCCGGATCGGCATCAAGGATTGCCGCGTGTTTTCGGTGCATGTGTGTCTCCGCTAGGTGTATCGCAGAAACACACCCCGATACGGGAAGCGAATTCCCGCGACGGTGGGTTAGTTGTTGGCACCTTTTCGTTTAAAGGTTATCCGGATCTCAGCCAACGTAAACCGGATTTTGGCAAATCGACACCACTAGCGAAGTGGTACAGCTCTATTTGTTTTCTTCGAACATTTGATTACCTATTGCTACATCATCGTTGTCAAATATCCACGTACGATGACCAAATACGTCGTCTTCCTCTTCGTGTACATGTTCGGTTGTTTCCTTTCGACCCACTGAGCGCTCATCTATATCAGACTCTTCGGGATATTTTTTTCCAAGTAACTCACAGAAGGCATTGACGCGACTTTCCAAGGCCAGAATAAATCTCATGACCTTTCCTGCATCACTGTTTACGCGCATTACTAAGACTCCTGTAGGTATTGCTCGAAACATTACCGATGACACGACCGGCACCGCTGGCACCAGCCGTACCGACGTTGGGACTTCCAGCATTAACAGAATAGAAACTATGCCCCGCAGTCATCATCACCCATCCGGCGACAGTTGGCACCAGTATATACAGGCCTGCAGTGATCATGGAATGTAAGAGTTTCATGTTGATCATTTCGAGGCTGTTTTCGTGTTTGCCAAATCCCATAATGGCACCCATGATGCCATCGCCTTCGTCCCAGAGGGCATAGGCCAGGCTTTCATCTGCCCAGGCGCACAGTGCCCACAGCGCTGACCAGAACGTGATGAAAAAGATCAGCGCCGAGGACTTAATGACGAAGTCCCAGCTGTATCCTGACAGAATCAAACCAAACGGCAGCATAACGTAGATAAACATCAACAGGTAGGCCTGGATTAGTGGCAGTGCTTTTTTTAAGGCATCGCTGACGAACATGGATCGGAACGAGAGTTTGGTGAGTTCGGTACTGGTGAAGGCGTCCTGCAGAATGTTACCGATGAACGAAGTCCCGTCGAGATTGGCGATCTGCTCAGTGGTGTAGCTTGGAACATACTCGGTATTGGTCAGATACATTTTCACGACTTTTTCGCGATTGTCGGTACCGAACCAGAGGATAGCGGCCTGTAGTCGTTGGAGTTTTCCGGCGCGGTTGTCACCTGCGATATCACTGGTGGCTTCGGTATAGACGCCCTCTTCTATTGCCTCGTAGAACGTTGAACAGAGTACCTGGCTTTTGCCTTCGGTTTCTGTAGATGGGGCATAACTCGGATCGCGGTTGGGGGTTTCACCGCCGGGGAACGCGACTTCATCGCGGGTGCGTCGTTCCGGGTAATCGTTTTCAATAAAGTAAGGTGCACCGATCCAGTCGAGTTCGCGTCCTCGTCTGTCGGTATCCGAATCACCGATTTGCCTTGATCGTTCGATGTAGGCGGACATCGCTGGTTGATAGCACTGTTTAACGAAGTCATTGATGGCGAGCTTGAGGTTGGTGTCCTGTACAACGGCACCCTGGTTGTAGGCGACCAGGGCTCTGAAGCTATTGTTATTGACCTGCCCCACTTCATTGACGACAACGCCTGCCAGTGCGTTAGAAACCCGCATGACAAGATACCACCACAATGGCATCACGGATTGTTCGCCGCAGATGGATCCGCTGCCGGTATAGGGGGCGGTGATGTCATCCAGTGTGGATCTGCTGTCACCACAGGTGGATGAGGTGGCGATGCCCGGAGGTGATCTTAAGTCGTTGGGACTTTCGGTGGCGCGGATGGAGTTGGCATCGAGGGTCACATTGTTCCAGGGCATTACGACAAAGAACATCACGATAAGCAGGCGTATGATCTTGCCTTCGATGGCGGCAATCAGATCATCACTTCTTGTGGACGTGAGAAACGAACCCTGTTCTTTTCTCGATAACACCACATCAAAAAATACAAACAGGATCGGCACCAGTACCATGCCACTGGCCACCAGTACCGACCACATGAGGCTGTAGTATTTCCAGCCAATGACGGCGGTGTAGACATGCAGGGAGCTGTCGACAAACATCTACCACCCTCCTTTGAGTATTTGCATGAGAATGACGGCTTCGATTAACAGATAGAAGATGGCCCAGCGTTTTCTGACTCGAGTCAAATCGATTGCATGATGCTGAATGAAGTAGTGGTTCGTGAATCTCCAACCGATGGTAAAGAGCAGTCCAACTACAATGACTCTGACGCACAGGAAACCCAGTGCAAAGCGGTTAAACCGATCGATGTTGTGATCGAGTATTTCCGGTGAGTCGGGCGTGATCAGTGGCATGATGATGACCATGCCAAGGCTGACGATGATCAGCAGTGCTATCTTGACGATCGATGACACCATCAGTCACTGACCGGTCGATCGTAAAAAGTGTTTTGGCCGGTATCAAAAGGCATATTACCGATCTGTTGTGCACCGACCAGGGTGCGTCTTGCGTCATAGCGCAGGATAGCACCGGCGGCGGTGCTGGCCAGTCCCTTTTCAGTGTTGACGGACCATAACAGGTCTTCCACCTCGTCCTTGATTCGGTCAGTGAGTGCTTTGGCGACTTCGGCGGCCTGTACATAGCCCTGCACGATGGGAGATCGTGAGCTGGTGCTGATCAGTTTGCGGATCGCCATGGCACGCTCCACGGTTCTTGCCAGTGCCACATCGGAAATCAATCGACCGATATAGACATCCTGATCCTGTGTTTCAAAACGCATCAGTGCCTGATAGACCTTGGGCGTGATCATGACTTCCTGACTGGAGACTTCACGCATATTGGCAACAGTCGGAATCGCGTCAGTGCTGATGAGGTCCTGCCATGCCGTGACCAGTGCAGTGGCCTCTTCCTGTGCCAGTAAAGACAGACCGACACCGGCATCCATGGATGAATTACAGGCAAGTGTTTCGCAGGTATAGACGGTTTGTTCACCGAGAAAGCGGGTGGCCCATTCGACCGCGGCTTCACTGGATGGCCAAAGGGAGGCAAGACGTGTTTCTATTTCCTGATCACCGAGAATAGTGGTGGGTACGGTGGCGGTGCTGCCAGCGGCATTACTGTTGGCAGCCAGATCACTGGAACCTTGCTCCAGGTTATAACCGGCAGTGACGAGATCGGCGACTACTTGTATTGGTCTTTCTTCTGAACCTGCCTCTCCTCCAAACCAAGGGATGGGTGCGGTGGTACCACGTTCAGCAATATCACGTTGTGCGCTTAAGATACTGGGGGCGGCACCATTGTCTGTCTGGTTCTCATCACTGTAGGCTTCGGTGAGTGTGCTGCGCCATCCTACCGCGACCCCGATGCGCTTCCATGGATCAAGCGGGTTGATGCCCTGATTGATATCACTGACCACCTGTTCACAGGAGCGTTTGGCGATATCAATTTTGGCCGTCAGTTGTGCCTGTAGATTTTGCGAGTAGTCATAGATACCAGGTAGTGCCCGTTGCAGGGCGGCGACCGCAATACCGGTGCCAAGTTCACCAAGCTGCGCGACAATGGCCATACCCAGTTGATTGATCTGACCTTCGGCATAGTCGAGGATGATTTCCCCCCAGACGTCGGGGTCGAGGTGTTTGCCATCCCAGATATCACACGATAGGGGTAACCGAAGGTCGGCACCGACACCGATTTCGACACCGGTGGTGTTTTCTTCGTTTAAGGGTCGTGAGAACGACTGACCACCCCCCATCTCGTAGTACAGAGAACCGGACAAGGGTGACTTCTGTTCCTGTGCGTATAAAGTGTTGACGGCCAGACCGAGTAACAGCAGTACGGTGAATCGCATGGTGACCTCGCTTACTCCAGTATTGTAATGGTCGGGATGACCAGGTTGCCGAGATGCCGGACCGTGCCAAATCGTGGCTTGCGTGGTTCCGGTGCACAGCGGTAGCGTCGCCATAGATTGAAGACATAAGCGCCATCTTCACTGCGGCGATTGTCTGTCCACTGCGTGGCGAAGGCTGAATCGTCGTTGTTAGTGAGTGGGTTGGCGCTATTGATGTTGTCTTGTATTGGAGGATTGACGTCGGGCGCTCCGAATCGATGACACTGGGTATCCTCCTGACCACCCTTCGTGTAGATCAGTTGCCAGCGCCCGGTTTCCTGTAGATAGGGTTCCAGTTGCATGGTGCTTTCAGCACGACTGTCGAGACTGGAATCAAGCGCGATATAGGCCGCATCCATCTCACGCAGGCGAGATCGATTCCTCGGTGCAGCATACCGATAGACATGTGCCTGATTGCGGCGCGTGACGACATGGGCAGCACGGAAGGCCGTGACTGCCGCGGCCTTCACCGGATCTGCCTGCAGCAGGTAACCGTTGCGTGGATACACACTGCCGTAGTTCTGAACCTCGGCTAATCCTTCCAGTAACTCACGTGGTCCACCCACGGTACCCGGAAAAAACTCACCGACGGTTGTGCGTTTTGAAAATGGAATATAGGTTCTGGGATCGGCAATCTCCGGAATATTGAAACGCCAGGCAGGCACATTTAAACCGGATAGATAATAAGGCGAGAACATCGTGGTATCGGAGGGACACAAGCCACGCCAGGTCATCAATTCAGCAGAGACACCAAAGCCCAGTGATGAAATCTCACCCTGCAGATCACTGAGATCACGGGTGGATTCAAACAGTGACTGTACCTGTTCGGCCATCGCCAGTGTCTGACCGTACGCCGGTGGTGCCAGTGAATCGATAATGGATGCCGGGGTCAGATCGGCCAGTGACTGGCGCAAGGTATCGACCACATCACCAGGCAGTCCGGCAACGTCGATGCGGGTGAGATCATTCAAGCCAACCTCTTGCCCAGTATCGTTGGGTTCGTCTATGCCCAGGTCTGTGATGGTGTCATTGGCTTGTGAGACACCGGCATCGAGCAGTCGAGTTAACAACGTTTGTTCACCCTCGTTAACCTCCCCTCGATCTATCGCCTGCTCAATACCACCGGACACTGCCGGGTCATTGGCAAGGCGGGCCAGATTCCCGGTGATGGCATTGGCGGCGACCAGTCGCGGATTAAAATCGACGCCTTCGTTCCAGCTGTCACCGAGACGCGTACTGGCATTGGCGATGACATCCACTGCCCTGTCCGCGTTACGGCTTAGCTGTTGATTCATCGCTCTGAAAGCGGTGCTGCCCAGTTCACCCATGTCGGGTACGCGGTTGATCTTTTGTACTCGATCAGAGACCAGTGTGAAGATATTACCGGGATGACCGAACACTTCCGTCTCAAAGTATTGCAAACCCGTGCGTTGGGTTTTCATGCCTTCGGATTGCTGACCGGACCATAGCGACACATCCCGATAGGTCTCGGGGGCATCGCGTCCGGTCAGTGCTTCAAGCACCGGTTGTGAGATCAGGTTTTGCGCCGGCCCAAAGCCAACCACACTTTCAAGGATCGGGCTGTTGCCAAGTCTTGGATAGGCAGACACCACAAAGTCAGGGTTATATTGCGCGGTGATCGGGCTGGCATAAAAGCGGATGCCTGACAGCGACAATCGCGCAAATAACGCAAAGCCTTCCAGTTGTAATTCGACACACTGTGGCTCGTTGCTTTTGGCAAAGACTTCCAGAAAGTTGGTGCGAGCCGTTGCCTGGTGTGGTAACAGGCTCAAGGTCAGTGCCGTAGCGATGATGGGTTTTGTCATCGTGATGCTCCGGTATTGGCTATGCGGTTGTGATCTGCGTTGATGTCGAACCTCAGTTGATCGACATGGGTGAAGGATGGCCAGGTGTTGACGACTGTGCCGGACTCATCCAGCCATACCGCTGATGGCACTTGTTGCAGTCCGTAGTGCGCCATCTTCTCTCTGGCGGAGAATGTCATCGTCCACAGGGCAATCCATACTGAGGGATCGATTTGATTGAACTGTGCTTCAAGCTGTTGTTGCCCCTCGATACCACCGATGGTGTTTGCCTGAGCTAACAGGGGTGCGGTACCGAAGGTCAATGCATCCACATGCCAGACGGTATGTTTGATCGGGAATTGACGTGTACCGATGTCGTCAGACAATCGCTTAAAGATCAGTAGCTCGTCTGCGTGTATCGAAGTAGTGGTGCATAACAGCATAAATATCGTCAGTGCTTTCATTCGGTACTCCCTAACCGTTGGCGACGGATGCGTTCACTGATTTCAATTGCAGCATCGAGCTCAGCCTCCTTACCGGTTAACTCCAACTCGCGACAGATATCCATGCGGGCGGCCTTTTCATGTTTCTCGGTTTGGGCGAGTGCCAGTGGTAGCGACGGCGGTACATTTCTGAACAACATTTGCAGCCGTTCCGACAGCACTACACCTTCGACATACTTGTTCGGGTTCTTCACACAGTTGAGCATCATCTGGCGCTGCTCTTCATTCAGTTCTTTAAACCGTGAAATCTTGTCGACTTCATCTTTCGGCATCGCCAGACACAGCCACCACTCCATCATGTTCAACATGCGCTCTGCAGTACCCGGCATGTCATCGACGTTTTGGGTCGCCAGCCAGTACCAGCCACCGAGCTTGCGCCACATCTTGGTGGCCTTGATGACAAACGGCGGCAATAAATCGTTATTGAAGATCAGATGGCCCTCGTCGGTCAGCACAATGGTGTGCCGATCACTCATCTGTTCACGTTCAAGCAGCGCGTTGACGTTTTGCAGCAGTGACACGTAAGCCACTGCCAGGGTTTCTTCGTTGCCGTCTTCCGTGGCTTTGGCAAGATCGACAATGGTGCAATCGACCTCTTCCCATAACTGACCCTCACGACGGTTGAAGAGATGGCCGTTTAAGCCATCACAAAAGAGTCGCATGGCATAGGACATCTCCAGTATCTCGCGGGAGTGATGGTGGTAGGCTTCCTCTGAGGACATCGCTTCCATCTGATCGGCCACATCCGCAGGGATCACGATGCCGTCACTGCCATATTCCTGGTAGACCACTTCAGCGGCACGCACCAGTGCTGATCGAATGGCCAGTCGTTGTGCTCGACTTAACCGTTCTGCACCGGCACCGGAGACCATGATCTGACTGGTCAGTTCCATTTCACCGAGGTAGTCACGGGCGGCATCACCCTCTTCTTCCTGATCAATCAGTTCATCTTCAAACTCGGTGATGACTTTTTCACGGTCCTTTAGATCCAGCAGTTTCATCGCATTGATAAACGGAGGAATGCTGATGTCTTCATCCATCGACAACCGCCTTTGATTGACGGAGACATTGAGTCGTCGCAGCCACTGACCAAACAAGCCAAACGAATTGCCCGCCTCGATAATGAACAGTCGCGGTCGATGCATGGCAAGCATGGTCGTTAACACCCATAGCAGCATCGATGATTTACCCGCACCGGTCGGACCGAACACCAGCATGTGAGCGCTTTTGGTGCGATCCTGATAGTTCAGTGGATCAAACACCGCAGGCTCACCGGTACGGTTGAAGAAGAACATCGATGCATGGCCGGTACCGCGGCTGCGACCATAGACCGGTGCGAGGGCGGCGGCATGCGACACAAAGAACGGTTTGGATTTACGGCGGGATTTTCGGTCGTAGTACGGTGAATAGACGGCAGGTAGATTCTTCATGTAGTTATCAATCGGAATCACTTCTTTGGAAACCGGCACTGACATTAACCCCGACATCGTCAGTTGTGTTTGTATGCGATCAAGGCGTCGCTTTAAAGTGCGGTCATCCTCGGCTCTGGCATAGATGGCCAGTTCCAGTGCGTAGATTTTGTCACCACCGGCCTGGTGTTCGAGCACTTCTTCTGCGGTATCGCGTTTGATTTTACTGTCGGCGGTGTCTCCGACAGCACGATCACGGATGGCGGTGACGTGGTTGCTGACTTCATCTTGTGCCACCATCGTCAATGTATATGACAGCACGGTACCCTCGGGCAATTTATCCAATAGCGTACTGCCCTTGTCACGTTCACCGGTTAAGTGTCCGGGTTTTGGTTTGGTTCTGGCCGAGATCACCTGCAGTACGGCATGGGGCATATCATCAAAATACACATAGCCCTTCTCGTCATCGAAATAAGGCCGGTTCAGACACAAGAGTTCTGACAGGTCACTGCCGATGGGCAGGTCATCGTCTCCGGGGTACGGACACGCTGCTCGTAACTCATCGAGTCGTCCGCCAGTCACAGACGGACTGGGATTGAACCAGAACAGCATCCAGTAATAAAAATCCTCACCGGTCATGCGACGAAAGCGAATGCCCATCGTGTCCATGTTCGCTTCCAGGGTTTCGGTCATATCCTGCAGTTCGAGCGCGGGATCCTCGACCGGTGTGGACTCGTTGTACTTGCGGTAGATCACCATGCGTATACGCGAGGCACAACCACCCCACATGGAACCGGTCACCATGTCATCTTCAAAGTAACCATCACCGGTGGTGACATCACGCAAATGTTCGGCATATAAATTCAGGAAGGCTTCGGTAAACTCGCTGCCTCTGGCATTGGAAGAAACATAATCGCGGACTTGTTGTAAGTGGGTATCGAGCGCCTTTTCGTTATTCACATAGAACTGCAGTACCCACGGGTCCTGCTTGTATTCGCTAAAACTCTCGGCGAGCATGGAGGCGATACTCTCGACCGCGTTATCCATGTACTCACGGGTTCGACCTTCGGTTGGAAACGGGTGTAATTCATAACAGGCCACCCGGGAATGACCGTCCATCAACAGCAGTTGCTGGCTGTCAGGCAGGTACTCAAGCCACGGCAACATGTCGGTAAAGCTCGGGCCACTGTCATAGGCCTGCTGCAGTCGGCTGACGGTGGGTGGAATTCTTTTTCTGTTCGTGGTGGCGGCGACCGGTGCTGTGCGTTGTGTGCTGTAGGTGGCATAGCCAAACAGCAGCACACCGCTTAAGGCGATACCGATCAGTATCATCGTCATCATGGCTGTTTCTCCGTTGCAGCCTGGTCTATTGATAACGTGTCTTCGGGTAACGCGTACTCATCCCGTGGATACAGCGTGACCGATGTGGTGTAACCCGGCACCGGCGCGTTGTCGCTGGTTGCGAGGTGCGGAAATACATAGATCGCGATCTTCGGGTTCGGTAATACCTTGAAGAGTTGTGACTGTTCGTTTAATGCATGGCGGGTATAGCCGCGATAGGCATCGGCGTCGATAGGCTGCAGTGTCGATTTTTCTGTGTACGGCCTTTGTTGACCCTGTTGACGGTGTTGCCGGTACAGCTCGCGGGATTCAATGCCGTCGGTGCGCATCGCATCCGCTACGCGCTGACTGGAACAGCCCGTGAGCAACAAGATGAGGCTAATCCAGATCAGGTTGATGTTTTGCACGATGGCTGTACCTCACTTGTCGTTGCGATGGTCGTTTATCAAGCCGCAGTTCCTGTTGAATATGCAGATCGACACGCTGACCGGCGGGGGCATAAATCACATCAGTGCTGATGCGGTAGCGTTGATCGAGCCATTCAGTGGTCTTATCCGCTGCACCGGACAGTGCCGAGGCGGCGGCAAATCGATTGACATCACCGGTCAGCACACGGTCGGTACCTATCAGGTCACCGTCTCGGTTAAAGCGATCACGGCTTTGGGTTTCTGCGAGTTTTAATGCCCGTGCATAGGCGGCTGCACCGGATAGCAGAAAGCTTGAGCCCAGATACTCAGGGGCGTCAGTGATCAAGCGGCCTGACACACAGGGGTTACCGTAGGGGTCTGAGATATAACCAAGTCGTCGCATCGGCTCGGCGTTGCGCTGTGGACGTGTCCCCGGGTCGCCTGGATAAAAACTCTGCACACTGCCATCGGTGAAGATAAAGGTCGCAGCAATCAGATCACCGTAGACACAGCGTGTGGTGAATTCTCCGGTGGCAAATCCCTCGAAGATCATGCCCTCGATTTCCAATGGCAGTTCATGAAAGTTGGCCGTGAGGTTTTCCCGACCGACCAGCACTTTAAAGAGGCGTGGATTCACGATGTCATTATCGAGATAGACCTTACCGACCAGGGAGGTAATGGCGATGGAATTGGCCAGTATCGAGAGATCGGGAATCGTGAACCAGGGAGTGGCGTCGGGATTGGCCAGTCGTCTTTGTTGCGCCGATGCAGATATTGAGACACACAGCAGTATGGTGAGTATGAGCGTTCTCATTTTGCCGCTCCCACCACGCTCAGGGTTTTATGGACGAGGTTTTTTGCAGGCGTCAGTGGCGTTAACAATCGCGATTGCACCGAATCCTTCGTCACCGCGTCCGTGCTGACACTCAGTTGCTGGCGGTGATTGATGGACTCATCCAGTGGTTCAATCCAGAACACATCAATCATTTTTTCACCGGAGATAAATTCACCGGACTGCACCCCAAAACCAAAGCCCGCCGGTAGTGCGGATGCTTCCTTCGAAGGTTCATCGATCTGTTGTGCGCTGATCAATGAGGCAGCATCGCGCTCGATGCGCTGGTTCATTACGTGATTGAGTTTGTTTAGCAGCACATCCATTTTTTCTTCATGGGCCTCGCGCTGCAGGGCCAGGGTTTCTTGTTGCTGTTGCAGGGTCTCATCGAGCATCGTCTGATACCTGGCCTGCATATCCGTCACGGTATCTTCCGCATCATCTCGCTGTTGCTTAAGGGACTCATTCAGTTGCGTGACACTCGACAGCCTGGCGTTCATCTTTTCGTACTGGCCACGCAGCGCCCGTATCGTGTCGTTGGGCGTGTCGGCATCAGCGGTCTTCGGGATTGGTGCTCGCGACATGAATCTGCCGCTATCCGCCACCACACGCTGAGCACCCTTTTCATCTTTTTTGACGATAAAAAATACGCTCGACGCCATGGCGACAAAGACACTGGCCAGGATCGGGATGAGACGATTGGTCTTTAGCGCTTGAGCCATGGGTAGTCCGTCCATTGTTGATGAGAGATCACGACCAGACCGGTGCGTTCACCGGGTTGATTGACCGGGGATAACCAGTCACGAATTAACGCGGCGCTGAGCCAGAACTGTTTGCCGCGCATGGCGCGCGGATCGAGATGCACTGATTGATCACTGTGGTTATGCAGCACGATGGCAGTGACGAGGTGATCCACATTGCGCCACTGACCCAGTACGTGTGCAGAGATGCGGGCCCCCGGCACCAACGCGTTTAACGTCTCTCTGGTGACATTGACCGTGACCAGATCATCGAGTGGTGTGATCAAACGCGCCGGCGCATAGAGTTGTTGCATCGCATAGCGAGTTAATGCGGTGTAGGGATGGGTGACTGGTGTGGTGTCTTCATGCGCTGCTGACTCATCGGCGTCCTCGCCGCCAGCCGGTATGCGGTTGGTATCTGCTAAAGCAGACCAGGTCGGGTCAGTCGGTGGGTTGATGTCAGTCGCCGGGTGGTTCGGGACCGACGGTGCACTCATATCATCGACAATACGTACCGGCTGAAATGCACCGCCCTCACGGGCACTCACATCGATGGCATAGATCCGTCCGGTTTCCTTGTCTCTGAAACGGAACCGCTTCTGCTCAAACGGCCGGGCCGCACGCAGATACACAAAGCCGTTGTTGGATTCCGCACTGGCGATACCGGCCAGATCACGCGGGATGCCCACCTGCATCTTGTTCGCATCGAAGCGGATCACCCGTTCGACGCCGACAGGAATCTGGAGGGTTAAGGGCTCACCACGCCATTGCAGTGTAGTATCGGCGATGGCGGTCGACAGGAGACTGATGCTCAGTACCAGCAGGATGATCAGCGCTTTCATGAGTCACGCTCCGACACAGCCTCTTCTATGATGCTTTCCTGCATACCCACCGGATAGCCATCGATGGCGAGCCCCCAGACATTCTTGGTCGGGCTGATGTTCATCTTTAAGACGCGCAACGGGTAGTGCACACCCACGCGTTTCACCTCGACCCGGTCAACGCGCTCGACAATAATCAGCCGGACATGCACCAGCCAGGAGCCGTCATCGAGTGACTGCACATTGTCTTCATCGTAGGTGGTACCACCAATCTCAAGCGTGTAGCGCTCGCGTCCGTTGAGTTCGCCGGCGGCCGCCTTGTTCTCAATATCATCGAGCAACCACTGCCGATAGCGCGGTGTCAGATACGCCTGCAGATGAAAGAGCTTACGGCCATAATCCACCGCACCGTCTTCCTCCCACCGGTGCAGTTCGCGGAAGGTACTCTTGGCAAATGCTTCAATGGTCGCGGCGATATATTCACCGGGTTTGACCACGGCACCATGACGCAGATCGGGAGGTATGGTGATGCGCAGGTTCTCGGGTGACTTCTGCCGGCCGTACCACAACCCCAGACATCCCGTGAGTAATACCAGGATCGCGAAGTACAGGGTTTTGATGTGCGCGTCCTTGGCATCGCGCTCGGCGGCATACTTCATCGCTCACCCGCCTTGTTGCGCCCGAGTGACAGCTCACCATGATGCAGAATAAAACCGCTTTTTCTGATCTTATGTTTACCGAGAAAACGCTGAATCACTAACTGATAATGTCCCTCCGGTTTATCCCGCTTTACCCACTGCACGACGGCTGAGGCTATAAACACCGTGATGATGGTCATCACCAGCACCAACCCGAGGCCCATCATCACGCTGCCCAGCACAACGATGCCCAGAGTGGCCATCAGTGGTGTCCAGATCACGATGGATATAATGATGATAGTGATCAGCTCGGTGGAGGTACACCCTCTGAACACATCCGCTTCCGTATCCACTTCCGATGCCATGACCATGGTTTAACTCCTGCCAGCGCCTGATGTCTTGTTGAGTAAGCGATCCGCCGGGGTCCTATCGACTTTGTTAGTGGTTTTCAAAGCATTACGATAGGCCCCGGCACAGATCACTTAACCTGTAGCACCCAAACTTTCGATGGCGGTTTGTCCCTCGGTGTTAAGCCACCCGACAAAGGCGAGTACCACGGCACCGGCGATAAAAGGCACCACCACTTCACCCCAGTCGGAGCGACCGCGTCTGGCATCGTTGAATTTGGTGATGATGGCCCAGGCGATAATCACAAAGACGGCGGCACTGACGAGGTTAAGTATCAGGGTCATGCCCTGCGTCAGGCCTTCAGTGACAGTGTTTAATGCCTCGGTGGCCACTTCCTGTGCGTATAAAGTGCCTGGCAACGCGTATAGCGCTGCAAGTAAAGCGGCGAAGAGATGAGAGGTACGACGGGTAATGCGTTTCATGAGTGATCCCCATAACGTGGTGTATAAAAAGTGACAACACGAAACAGTCTCAAGGCACTGAAGTATCAGTGTGATGATTGCTGTTGGTGCTGTGCACTTTCACCACTAGGGGACGGCACTGGCGACGCCCGACTAGAACGGTCTTGGCGTGTGTTGAAGTGATCGGTTACACGTGATGCTTTGTATAACCGCGAAGTCAGTCTAGCAAATTATTGTTCACAAACAAACCATCAATTGATCGTTAGTGAGGTAATTAACAATCCTCCGAGTAATAAGATAATACCCAGACGTACCAGACCCCACATCGAATGCAGTACGCTGCCACCCTGTGATATCTCTCGATACAACGCTATCGCGCCATAGACAGAGGCGATGATGAACAACCCCATTAACACATCGGATAGCCATGCCATTCGATAACCACCGAGTGCGGTATAAAGATCAATCATCGTGAATACCCTTCATTGGTCAGCTGACGACGCGGTTGCACGCTCATCAGTGCCAGGTGTTTTTCGATATCAACAATGAGGGTATCGATTCGATGTTCCACCAGATCATAGCGAAACACGATACGTTGACCATCACTATTAGCCACCTTCTTCTGCTGAGCCACCATCTTTTTGATGTGCTGAAGCTCGGTGATCAGATCCGTTAGATTGCCATTGGCGGACACCTTCATCGGCATCAACATGGCTAACAGTAAGCAGACGATAGATAGTCTTTTCACACTCCCCTCCTACATATACTTTTTATAGCGATACGTCATCGCCATGATGGTGCCGCCAAAGAACATCGCGAACGGCAATACCACCACGTTGGGATTAATCGACCAGGGCCAGGTCAGATACACCACCCAGGAGCCGACAAAGCCCATCGGTACCAGCCGCATAAACAGATGAAAGAGCCCGGAACTCTCGCGCCCGCCACCCCATTTTCTTAACTCCCGATTCACCAGTCCCCGGGTCGCCCCGACACAGGCAAAGAACACATACACCGGCATTGAGAACAGCATCACTGCCAGTCGCAACAT
Source organism: Chromatiales bacterium (ex Bugula neritina AB1) (assembly GCA_001730015.1). Classification (GTDB taxonomy): domain Bacteria; phylum Pseudomonadota; class Gammaproteobacteria; order Granulosicoccales; family Granulosicoccaceae. Next base: position 24,862 of record MDLA01000115.1, read on the forward strand.
AAACACCATGATGATGTTCAGCGTGGCATCGATATAGGCACCCATCACCACGAAGTGCTTCGCCAGAAATCCTAAACCGAGGTCGATCAGGAATACTCGGATCACCGACACGCCATCCAGCACCCATTCATCCATGTGACCGATCATCGGGTTTAGCTCGCGATGCCGATCTAAGTAAACGAGTTCTGTGGCGACCATCTGCCGACTCTTCTCTGCGCCCTGCTCTGCCCAGAAAAATGTCATACCCAGCCACTCAATCACAATAGACAACGCCAGTGCCGTGATCAGTACACCCAACAGCCTGACCACCGTACTGGCCACTGCATAGACCAGTCCGTGAGCGGGGGCACTGACCGGATGCGTACTCATGCGTCATACCACTCCGCACGGCTTTGATAGCGACGACGCATTGCATCACCCATCTGCCGGATGGAATCCGGGAAGTCACCATAGTTTCTAACCCGCCACGGGAAATTCAGCTTGATGATTCGACCCCCCTCAATGGACGCAAAGGCATGACCAGTCGGTAGTGACATCACCATGTTGGGTGTGATCATGTCAGTCTCGACACTGGTGACACGATCTTCATTGCTGCTGACAAACACCGAGCCGTCGAGCATGTTGTCGGTGTCTCTGGCTTGCGTGATATTGATCATGCTCACCGTTTTGACTTTCGGGACCTGATCAGTCAGCAGGGAGGCCGTTTCGGTATTCTTGATTCTAAACATCACCAGGCTGTTGAAGTTGGAGGTGACGACATCTCGCTTTGCGCGATTGCCCAGGGCCACTTCAAAGTCTTGTACGGTTTGTGAATAGGCCGCCACCCCGACACCGGCACCGCGTATCTTGTTGACCATCGGGATGAACTCATCCCCCATCAACGCATCCACCTCATCCATATGCAGCCACACGTTAAACGACTCGTCCGGGATGCCACCGGGGATATCGCCCAGTACCCCTTCCTTGTAAATGCGTGAGGCGGTGGCGACGAGATCGGATAACATCGCCTTACCGGTGGCCTGTGCCACCATGTGTTCTGCCATCGCATCGAGACCGACGTAGACGATTTGTCGTCGGCGAATCACCTGCTCCCAGTCGAGTAACTGACGACCACTTTTAATGGCTTCTGTACTCGGACTCATGATCAGATCCAGTTGTCCAGAAGTCATCTTGTCCAGCAACGGCCTGACCGAGGCAACCAGCTTGCGGTAGTAACCGGGATCCATCCGTGCGGTTTCATAAAGATCGCGAAGGATGTCATTACCATCGAGCAGATCACTCCCCTCACCGGCAAGGACTGCGAGCATGGCAACCTCCTCACGCGTCCTGCCCCGGTCTTCCTTCGCCTTGTTCAATGCGGTATCGAACAGAGACAAGCGCTCACTTTTCCGCAATTGATGCTTGCCGTAGCGGCACATGAGCCCACCCATATCCGAGATGTAGCGTTTAATGGCGTTGAGATTCGCAGGCTCCCCCATCGCATCACAGACACGAACAATCAGGTTGATGAACTGCCAGCCGAATTCTCTGAATACCGCAGACTCACCATCGCCCGGTAACTGTCTTGCCAGTCGCGAGGCAATCTCGGTAATCCGGGTGTAGTTGCCGGTCGCATCGTACATGGCTGAAACGTCCGGAAACCCGAGATGAAAGATCACCAGATCATCGCCCCGACCGGCGCGGTGGGCTTCGGCATACATGGTTTGCATCAGTGAGGCAGAGCCCTTCGGATCAAACACGATCACGACATCTTGTGAGGATCGATGAATATCCTGCATGACCAACATTTCGAGCGCTTCGGTTTTACCGGTGCCGGTGGTACCGGCAAAATACATGTGCTGCCGACGTTCGCGCAGACCGATACTCTGTGCCCGTCGCCTACCTTCCACCCCGTGCAGACAGCTGTCACCAAACAAGGTGGATCTCGGTGGCCATGGATTGAACATGGAGTAACTGCCGGTAAACCGGGTCAGCAGCTTGATGACTGGCAGTTTTTTGAGCCCCTTTTCAATCTTTCTGACCGTGTAATATTCCTCACGCTTGATATAGTGTTTGTATTGATTATCGAAGGTGTCGATGTATCGTTGCGTGTGTTTCTGGCCCCACTCGAAACCTTCACCAAGATACAGCCGATCATCGTAGACAGGTACGCGTTTGTTGTTGATCTGCAGCGGTTTCTCACGACTCATGCGCCGGCGGTAACGGAGGATGCGGCAGCCACGCCAGACATCATAGAGACCGAGTAGAATAAAGAATGCCGCACAACCGCCCGCCACCACCGGCGGCATCATCAATACCTGTGGCAGTTGCAGCAGAATAAAGGCCGCAGCAAAGGTCACAATCGCCGCATAGAATTCCACCGCCGGACGCAACAGCACTTCGATCTGATACTTGTCACTCATTGGCGCACCCGCCCTGCCCGTGCATCGATCAGTATGGGATACACCGGTCCATAGTGGTCGACCGCCCACGCACCCGGCAGCGCCATCAACGGTATGGAGGAATATTGACGGAGTATTTCAAGCTGTTCGAATGACTCCACATTGACAACAATGCCAATCGCCCCCAGTGACCGTAGGTAATCCTCGTTAATCGTTAACCATTGTCTGGAAATCTCATCGGCGCCGATAATCGCAATCGAGCGTAACGGGGCGTAGTCGAGCTTGCGATCAATGACACCAATCGCCGCCTGCATGCCCGGCGTCTCGACGGGAAAGGTCATCTCTGGCGCACTAAAGCCCTCATAGACTCCCCCTGCCAGTACCTGACAACCGCAGAGCAAAGTGGCGGCTAGAAGACTCGGTCGAACCATCGTTTTACCTTGTCGATGTAACGTTGTGCTCTGTGTGGTGTGGGCGAGTGATAGGCACCGACCGCACACCACCAATCCCCGTGGCAACGGCGGAATTCGTCGTACAGAATCTCAGCGGCAATATTGAGGTTGTCCTCCGGTCGCATCAGATCGTTGAGGGAATAGGATCGATGCAGGTGATACTGAATGTTGATTTGCATCAATCCGATATCGATGTTAGTCACACCCAGGTTGATCGCCTGTGTGACGGCTTGCTGCATCTCCGCACGGGAATCGAAGTAACGGCCTTGACCTGCGATATTCAGCGTCCATGGCCAGGGTCTAATCGACCCATCCGATAGCTGCTTCTGTGTTTCGGTCAATGCAATACAGTAGAGAAGTCGTGCTGGTACAGCGTGGTAGTGGGATACCGTCTTATAGGCCGTTGGCACGACGTAATCATTGGCTTTTGAGGCACCGGGTATCACCAGAACAAAGCACAGTAATGACGCTATCCTGTTGATCATGGTTCAATCACTCGAGGCACATCGTCTGAAGTCCTGAGTGCACGCCAGTGCTGACTGTCCAAGTGCAATTCAACGGAACCATCGCGCAGCAACCCGGTATTTATCGCTTGCGTGTTTACCCAGTCGATAATGTCATTCTGATCCTTCGCCTCACTCCCGATAAATACAATATCGAGCTTGTCTTTGAATCCCGCCAACACTTGCCTTGATAACTTACCAGCCAAATCACCACAGGGTGCTTCGCAGGCAAGAGACACAAACAGGGTGGTTGCAGATTGCTGAGATGTTTGACGGCGTTGATACAGCGCACGGGTGGCATCGGTGACGGGTGGACGGATACCCAGCCGATCTAGTCCGGCTTCTATCTGCGGCGTCGAGTCCAGCACTTCCCGGGCGAGGTCGCGCTCCTGAGCCACCTTTTGTATCGCCAGTGCCCACGCCTGACTACGACGCATTTGATCGATGGTGACGGCGGTATAAAGGCGTGCATATCGCTCCCGATCTGCATCGGTCTCTGCATACTTGCCCAGCAGTTCAATCGGGGACAGGTTATCACCGAAGTGACGGTCTACTGCCGAAAGATACAGCACGCGATCCCACTCGTTTTCATCAAGCCCATAACGTTCTGTGGCGATCTCACGATCTATCGCTGACAAAGTAGCGTATGTGACCTCCGGTTGGTGAGCAGATTCAGCCGCGACCATTGGACTCATCATTAAGGCTATTAACAGAGCTACAATCGGCATCGCTTTTCCCTCACACGGCAATAGCCTGTGGTCGGACTTTCCCACTCGACAAACCCGAGTTCAAAACATCCGGGTAACGCGGATTCGGCTTCACCCAGCGCCTTGATGTAATGGGCGATTTCACGCTTGCGATGATCGACCACGACAAACATCCCGGCCCCACCAATGATCTCGAAAGCTGTTTGCACTTTGAGGTGCCGAACGACTCGATGCACATACGGCAGCGGCATGGCATACACCGCGTTCACCTGCTGTGATGCCTCACCGACTTGGTACCCGATAAACGCGGCAAGACGGCGAACCGCCTCCCCGACGGTGGTGCCCGGTGTAAATCGCCAACTGACCGGTGTCGTAAACGGGTCTAAGTCGGCTTTAGTCCAGGGGCGATATTCGGTGAGCGCGTGACCGGCACTGACGGAGGAAATGCCTACGTCCCGAAAACCGGTGAGTGGACTCTCACCATGCTCATTCCGATGCCGGGATACCGGTAACGGGTCGGGCGTAATCACACTTTGATGGAAACTCGAGTTACCCTGTGCTGATTCAGTTTGAACCACGAGCGGGGATTCGAGTTCCATCGACTCAATCTCCTCCAGACTGACCTGCTCACCCTGATAAAGACGCTGAATACCACTAACGGAGTTCGGCGGTCTTACCCAAGGTTTTGTTTGCGATGGCGCGGACTCCCGGCCTCCAACAGTTGCCATCACCACAAAGTCATCCGGTATCTCGACGATACGTCCGTGGATGTTTACGACGTGCTCGACGCCGATGGTTCGCGTCGGTGATATTTGAGGCGGTGTATTGTGTACCTCGCCTTGTGTCGAGTCATCATTAATGACCGCCGGATCAGTTGTGAAGGCCACTGCCGACACCGGTATCCAGAGTAAGAACAACAGAAGTGATGTTTTCATCTCTTACCGCTCTGTTTGCGGGCATCCCAGGGACGACCAGTTTCATCGAAGTGATGTCTCAGCACGGTACTCATGATCGCTTCCGCTTCGATAAACGACGTACGATTCAGTAAGATGGACTCGGCAGATCGCCATTCTTTACTCAGCAATCGTTGCCTGGAAACGTCAGTGACAATTTGCCGAAACCCATCCAGGTCAGTGGTGTCGAATATGCGCTCAATACAATGACTCAGCACCGTGATGATGGCTTTCTTTTCCCCCTCATCGAATTTGTTATCGATGCGAGCATACGCCTCGTAGAGATTATCTCGATGGAAATCAAGGGCCACATTGGAATGTCGGGACGGACAACCATGGTCATTCATAAACGATGTATTCTCATGGCTGAAATACACGTTAATTCGGCGACGTTTAATCATGGCGATCACCCTTGATACTTGCGTTCTGACGCTGTTGGCCCAGCTCACGTTGCTCTTGTAATCGGCGCTCCTGATCTTCGCGGCGCAAGCGTTCTCGCTGATCGTGCTCCTCCCTCAGACGATCACGTTCGTCTTCATCGCGGAGTCGTTGTTCTTCCTCCCGACGCCGCCTGACTTCATCCTGCTTGCTACGGGCTTTTTCTCTGGCTTTAGCGACACGATCTTTATTCTCAGTACGTGCCCGGCCAATACTTCTGAGTATCATCTTAGCTCCCCCTGGCAAAACACCATGAATCAAATGAAAACACTGATTCACAGCTTTAAATTATCAATTCATTATTTTGATGTAAAAACCTGATACGGTATTTTTGTGAAGACATTCTCACCATTACCCACCAAGATAAACGGATACAATCTGTTTTCTTTCATGTCCTAACTCACGAGAGATAACTTGTCTTGCCGCTTCATCTTTCTGACGATCAGCATCATGCATCTTTGAGGGTGGTAAACCGCCGTTGGCCACACACTGAAAGCCGGTTAACTGTTCATAGCGCATCTGTGCATAGTGATGTCTTGCCCCATGTGATTTGCCAAGACCAGCAGCTAACATTTCTTTCTCGAAGATTTTGACAAACTGTCTGTAGGTCTTATCTGCTGGAATTAAGCTGCCACTTCCTGCAACCGCATGGGCTTGCCTTAGCGCCTCTTCCTGTGATTTAAAAAGGATGGGCACCTCACGCCCTCGCCCACCTTTCGCCCACGACGGATATATTTTTATATGCGTGGCATGATGAGCCATTGAGGGTTTGAACTTCAGCGCCTCTTCACGTCTGAGCCCGAATTCACGCTGCAACAAAGCCGCACAACGAACGTGCTCGTGCTGAATTCGATTCATCTTCTCGTCAGTGAATTCGAGGCTGCGGTTATGTCCGATATACTCTCGTCGAGCAATGCCGTAGTCGTCGTTGCGCTTCACCAGAGATCGGTTGTTGGTTTTTTCGGCCAGCCACCGTAAATGCGACAAACGATTCTTCATGGTTGCATTAGACAAACCCTGATCTGACCAATGCTGCACCAACGCGTAAACATGTTTGGGCTTGAGATTATTCGCGTTTGAAATACGACGATAATTGAGTTCGTGCAACTGATTAGCCACCAATTGCAGCACTCTTCTACGTGCCGCCTGTGTCGCGTATGCCCCGTCTTTATTCCGATCACACAATGCCTTCAAGCTCCAGTTTAACTTTCTCATGTCGACGCCAGATATCGATTAAAACAAGGGTTATTGGCGCAGTGGGGCGACACTCAGGAACATCAGTTCGGTAAGTGTTAATCACCAACCGCCGATCTGGCCGACGTTTCCCTTACGGGACTCAGGGTGACTAAGCGTCGCATGGCTAAAGAGCCGATCCGGATGCATCTCCGAATTCCTCAAGTAAGCACTGCCTTTTTTTCCGCGCCATCTGGCATTTTCGTGACCGCTAAGGAACCCCTGACGGCGAACGATAGACACGGATCTTCGGTGCACAAACCCGAAGCACACCAAAGCGGACGTAAGATGTCTTAAGCAGTCCGAAGCCTGGCTAATAGGTATCAGCGATGAGGTACGACTTATTGGCGTTATTGAAACGTTAACGGAGGTAAACGTTTTTTTAAGACGTTTAAGTGCTGGCGGACCAGAAGGTCTGAGTGCGCATTATGTGCCAGCGGGGGCGCACTGCTTACAACAGTGATTACGCTACCATCACTCACGTATCACGTCAAGTAAACGTGCGCAGAGCGCGCTAATACGTAGCCTGCGGCATACGTCACTACCCCAATCACTCGCGGTAGTGACGTATGCCTGTTGTCTTTCGTCGTTAATTTCTATTACCGTGAAAACGAATGCAATTCTTACGAGCATCGTGGATTCCAATTGGAATCCATGTTGCTGACCAGTTTAGCGGGAATAAATAGCGGACATATAGAAGGGACTTTAGCTTTCAGGTTGGTGATCGCACCCTTCTGTGTCTGTCTATTGAACGACCCCGATAACATTAAAACGCCGGTAATCGACCGAGTTGAAGATGACCAACCAGATTAAACAGTACCTACTTGTTTTTCATGAATGTAAGCACGGTACTCAGAAAAGTTAGACTCCGGCAATTGCGCTGATTTGTGATGGTGGCGCAGAAAAAGAGTTTCGTACTGGCTGCCGAAAATCTTGGGCTTACTCAACCGGCAGTCAGTTGGAGCGTTCGATAGCTGGAACAGTTGCTCGGGCACGATCTTTAAAACGCTCAACACGAAGGGTAGAACAAACGGATCAAGGCCGTGTGTTTCTGCGGTCCGCAGAGGCAGCCACGTTGCAGATTGCACAAGGTGTGCGATTATTGGTTGGAGAGATGGGGGCTAATGTGAGCCGGGCTATGCGTCTATAGCAAAATTGAGTACCCCCAAAAGGCGGTCCCCACGGGGAAATACCTTGCATGGGCCGGCTTTTTCGATAACCGGACGATCATCCGTGTTCCTGACGCGTGTCCAGTCCCTCGGGCAGTTGTATGGAGCCAGTGCAATAATCCGGTCATTGTATTCCTCGGGAAGCGTAGAAAGCGTCACAAGATCTCGAGTCCAAGATGAGTTGCGACTAAATTTGCAATCTCAGGTACACAATAGACGGGCATCGAGATCAGCACAAGCAAGGATCAGGCATCCAGGCTGTATAGTAGACATTAGGAATTCAGATAATCTGCGATCTGGGGAGTACGGTATCCATCTTCTCGCCACAGTATCGGAAAATAATTCTCATCCAAATGGTTGTCACCAAGTCGCTTGTAGCGACTGTATATTGGTCCGATTCCCTCATTGAAATTCAAGGGATCATACTCTACAGCCGCTTGCATTGCGTGAAGCACTAGCGCACGTCGGGGTTTTAATCCAGAATTCTGTCCTGAACCGTGCCAAGTCCAGCCATGATGGAAAGAACCACCACCAGCTGGCACTTCAATATGTACGATATCGGGTTTAACACCGGCTTTCGCAGCTGCTTCCCGCATGGGTAGCCTATAATCCTCCGGTGCGTGAAAGTCTCCTGCTGGTTTCGATTCTGCCCACCGATGTGAACCTCGGACGAGTTCCATTGTACCGCCGCCAGCGCTGGTTTCGTCGAGTGCAATCCAGCAGGTTAACAGATCAGACGGTGTAAACCATGACAAGTAGGCGGAATCCTGATGGTAGCCGAGCGATTTCACTCCGACCGGCTTCCACAGTACGTTATCGATCATGATGCGTACGCCAGACCATCCTGCCAATTCTGCAATGGCACGGGCAATATTCTCATCCAACACGACACTGGCTATTTCCCGGTTTGCCTTCCAGCCATTGGAAATCTGTCGGGTCAGGCTCGGATCGCCATCGACATTTTGCCAATTAACTTCATCTGGACGAACGCCGGTTTCGAAGCGTCCAGAAAACAATTCATCAAACGCACGGTGCAATGCAGGCAGGCGATCTGTATCGACTATACGATCTATCACCAGTAAGCCATCACGCTGAAATGTGGATTCATCTTCTACGGATATATCTATCATTAGCTGAATTGAAGTTAAACAAGTGAATTAGGGTGGAAAGAAATCTTGCTACTTCGGTGCCATTCGAATTGCACCGTCCATTCGAATGACTTCTCCATTTAGTAATTGATTGCGACAAATTTCTAAAACCAATGATGCATACTCATCAGGATGGCCAAGTCGTTTTGGGAACGGCACTTGCCCTGCGAGACTTACCTGTGCTTCTTCAGGAAGACCAAGCAACATCGGCGTAGCCATTAGACCTGGAGCGATAGTCATTGATCGAATTCCGAAGCTTGCGAATTCTCTGGCGGCCACAAGATTCAACGCTACGATGCCGCCTTTAGATGCACTATAAGCAGCTTGTCCTATCTGTCCATCATAGGCTGCAACCGAAGCAGTGTTGACAATTACTCCTCTCTCACCATTTTCATCCAGCGCGTCAGCCGGTATTAGCTGCTCAGCAAATAGCCGAATCATGTTGTAGGTGCCGACAAGGTTGATATCGATAATTTTCTTGAAATCAGACAGCGGACTTGCACCATCGCGAGATACGATCCGCTGTGGTACCCCGATACCAGCACAGTTAACGAGCAACCGTGCAACCCCGTGCTGCTTCTGCGCCCTGGATAAAGCTTCCATTGGCGAATCTTCATCCGCTACATCGCATAGCAGCCCGAGCGCACCCGTTTCTGAGGTGATTGCATCCAGTGCTTGCTGATTAACATCAAGTGCCGCCACTTTCATGCCCTGTTCGCACAGACTTTTTACGGTTGCGGCCCCAAGACCAGAGCCGCCACCAGTCACTATTGCTGATAGACCAGATACATTCATAAATTATTCTCTTTTAGTTCGTTTTTTGTAGCGATTGATGTTTACGACGAATATTTACTGTTTTTATGAAACGCTATCAACGCTTGCATCTTATCCGAATCAGGGTGTTGACCGGCTGCGCTCTCGATTCTTTGCCAAAGAGACTGTTCGAAAACTTGGAGTGTTGCTTCTACATATTTGCGTGAGTGTGAAAGTGGATCATTACTGTGCATCAATCGCGTGCCAAGTTTCTTCCAGTTTTCAATCTGCAGTTTCGCTTCCTGATCTGCATCTGCCAACTCGACCAGTAACTCTGCGAATGCGTCTGCCCCACCATTTTTTCTCAAACCCCGTGTCACCAGTGACTTTGCATGAATGCCGTTGGTGCCCTCGTAAATTGCAGTGATTCTTGCATCACGCCAGATCTGACTGATTCCGTATTCTTCCAGATAGCCATAGCCACCCAGTATCTGGATACCGAGATCTGCTGACTCTATGCCAGCTTCTGAACCTGCGATCTTGCAAAGCGAGGTCATAAATTCAACCAGAGCAGCTTCGCTGCCCATTTCTGCATTTACCAGTGCAAGATGACACAACGAGCGCGCTGTGATGGCAAGGGTTTGCTGCTTACATAACATACGGTGAACATCTGAATGCTGATGCAGATAACTGCCAGACTGTTGCCTCTGGCAAGCATATTCCGAAGCGATTTTCCAGGCATGTGCGGCATGAGCAACCCCTTGCAGGGCCACATCTATTCGCGCATGGTTCATCAATGCGAACATGACTTGTATGCCTTGACCGCGTTCACCAATTAGTTCAGCCGGTGAATTTTCAAAACGCATTTGACAGGTTGGTGAAGCGTGCAGGCCTAGCTTCGATTCTATTCTTGTGATTTTTACCGAAGGATCTTTGCACACCAAAAACACAGAAAGGCCCTTGATACCGCTTGCGCCACCCTCGGTTCGAGCTAAGACGACGTGAAGAATATCTTCTGAAATGTTCTGGTCACCACCGGAGATAAAGATCTTCTCGCCGTTGATAACCCATGATTCAGAAACCACATCACCACGACAGGCGATAGCCGATAAGTCTGAACCCGCAGCGGGTTCTGTCAGACACATGGTCGAGAGTGTTTGGCCACTCGCGAGTTGCGGTATCCAACGTTGCTTTTGTTCTTTACTGCCAAATCTATTGAGTATCGTTATGGCGCCAGGCACCAGATTACACACCATTTGAAGCGAATGGTTTGCGCCTGAAAATATTTCGGACACTCCCGAAGCGATTACCGGGCTGACATCCATGCCACCATAATCATCAGGCGCAGTGAGCCCTTGCCAACCGGCTTCAGCTAATTGTCTATAAGCAGACTGGAATACATCAGGTAACTTGACCCGGCCATCTATTAACCTAGCACCCTCCACGTCTCCTACTCGGTTTGTCGGTGCTATGACTTGTTCTGCAAAGCTTGCAAAGTGCGCTAGCAGATCACGAGTGGTGTCTTCATCCCAGTCAGAAAGCTGTTCCGCTTTTGCGATGTACTTTAACGAAAATAGTATATCGTCGACGGGCGCTTTAAATTCGGTAAAGGAGTCAGCTTGCATTGGTACGTGTATGATCCGGCTTGTTTAAGATTCCAACGAAGAATTCACTTAGCCTCTGAAAATCCGTGAGCGGCATAACATCAGCGACAAACTGATCCGGCCTTACAACAACCACACACCCCGTCCGACTAATCTTACGCGCATCATAAATATTTCTGTGGTTTCTAACTTCAGCGCTAAACACCTTGTTGATATCCTGAACGCCGAGTTTGCCTTTAGTCGGCATTGTCACCGGGTGACACTCGTGAATATTCACTTCATGATGCGCCTGTTGAAAAACAACATTGAAATCGATAACTGAATCTGGGTCCGCACCTGCGGGATTGTACTTTTGCAGCGGAGAGTCGGCGTCTGTTGCCAGAAAATCACAAAGCTGCCAAACCGGAGATTGTTTAGATGACGGGTAGTCGTGACTTGCAAATGCGAACAAACGCCATCTGCCATCCGCTTCAACGGTATGGCCCAGCTGTAAAGCCTCAGCGTCGGCAACACGGGTTACCAATGCCGAGTGAAAACGCATACCAATGATAAGCCCAGCGGCCAGTTTTTGGTGTTCATCACTTGCCACTAAAACAGAAGCGGGATATTTGACAGACACACCCGCCGTATAGCGGCCGTGCTGAGTAAAGTAGTTTTGAAACTCTTCTGCATCCATACTCTTAGTTTCACCTTCATCGGATTCTTTGGTGGTTTCACTAAAGCGCGCCGCCCAATGACGATCAAATTCGATCAGCTCTTTAGCTATATGCTGCCGTTCTGCCGAATACGTCTTTAGCAATGCCGGTGGTGACAAACCTCTGAGCACCGAGGCGAGTTTCCAACCAAGATTAAAAGAATCCGCCATCGAGACATTCATGCCCTGTCCGGCTTTTGGACTATGGGTATGACATGCGTCTCCAGCTATAAAAACGCGCGGCTGATCAACGTTATTCTGATCCGAGTTATCCCGGCCTGCGTTATCAAAGTGATTGCATAAACGCTGTCCTATTTCATAAGCCGACCACCATACGACGTCTTTCACTTCAAAAGTGTAAGGCTTAAAGATCCGCTGCGCGGCATTAATCAGGTTCGACACGTCGAGTTCTTTCGAAGACACGCGCTCATCAGGTGCGAGTTTCTCAAGCTCTATGTAGAGTCGAACCAGATAGCCGCCCTCTCTGGGTATGATCAATATATTGCCTTCAGATGATGACCTTATCACCGATTTAAATCGAATATCTGGAAAGTCGGTGTTGACCAGAACATCCATCACGCCCCATGCCTGATTCGCGGAATCACCTTCCAGTGCAAGGCCGATTGATTGCCTCACTTGACTTCTCGCACCATCACAACCAATCACATATTTTGCTTTGATTGCCTCTCGAGCGCCGTCAGCTTGTTCTAGCACAACAGCCACTTTGTCTTTCTGTTGTTCCAGCGATATAAATCGGTGGCTATAGTCTGGCTGCAATCGACACGGCGAATGGACCATCTTCTGAAGAAACATATCGTGCACACGCGCCTGGCTCAGTATCAGATGCGGAAACTCAGACAGATCGTCCTCAACATCCTGAATACGGCCGGACCGGGTGATATGTTGTGGCGTTGCGGGGTCCGGGCTCCAGAATACCGTTTCAACCACGTTGTAAGCTTCACGTATCACACGATCACTGAAGTTAAACGCTTCGAACATCTCAAGCGTTCTGCAGGCCAGCCCGTCAGCCTGCCCCATTTGTAGTGGCCCGTTCTTGCTGTCGATGACTCTCGTATTGATATCGGCAAACGCTGAAAGCTGAGCTGCCAGTGTGAGGCCTGCAGGACCACAACCCACAATCAGAACATCAACGTTTGATTTACTCCATTTTTCACGTTCAGGGGATTCTGGCGCTATGAATGGATCACCGGGTTTAAAACCATCCATATAAAATTGCATCGCTCAGCTGCCTCCAGTCTCGCCCAGTAATCGCAATGCGTTCTCCTTAAGGATTAATGGCCGAACCTCATCTTTAAACGGTGCTTTTTCAAAGTCTGCCAGCCATCTGTCGGGGGTAATCGCTGGCCAGTCCGAACCGAATAACATTTTCTTTTTCAAGATTGAGTTTGCGTAACGAATGAACGTTTCCGGAAAATACTTGGGCGACCAGCCAGACATATCGTAATAGACGTTAGGTTTATGTTGCGCCACCGCCAAGCCTTCCTCTGTCCACGGAAAAGAAGGATGCGCAAGAATAATGGGCATATCCGGAAAATCGACCGCTACATCATCAAGGTGCATCGGGTTGGAATATTTAAGCCGCATTCCCATACCACCGCGCATACCAGACCCTACGCCGGTCTGTCCGGTATGAAACAACGTGATCACTCCCTCTTCCGCGCAGGCTTCAAGCACGGTGTAACAGGCTTCCCGGTCGTTTGGGAAAAAACCTTGCATGGTCGGATGAAACTTAAAACCACGAACCCCAAAATCTTTCACCAGTCTTTTTACTTCTTTTGCACCTGCCTTACCCTTGTGCGGATCGACAGAGGCAAACGGTATTAAGATGTCATCGTTCTCGGCGCATAGCTCAGCAACTTCTTCATTAGAGTAGCGCTTAAAGCCGGTTTCACGTTCTGCATCTACCGGGAAGATAACCGCGGCAATGTTTCGCTCGCGATAGTAATTGGCTGTGTCCTGCACGGTTGGCAACATGCCTTTTGCGCCAGCAGGGTTCTTGAAGTACGCCGCCATTCCTGCCTGAAACTCGTTATAACCATCATCACGACAGTCACTACACGGCTCTTCAGCGTGTGTATGTATGTCAATAGCTTTGACTTTGGCGAAATCTACCATGCAGTCTCCTCTGATCCAGGCAAGTTACATCACAACGAAAACCGTTATACAATATAACAAATAATTCTGCCATGCGAGACCACTGTGCCCGACACCGCAGCAACGATAAAGACCACCATAGAAGATGATATTGCGACGGTAACCTTTGACCGTCCGGAAAAACGCAATGCCATGAATGATCAGCTGATTGATGAGCTCGATCAGTTCTTTGGCAACCCGCCTGATGGTGTGAACGCGGTGATACTGACAGGTAGTGGTGGCCACTTCTGTGCCGGGCTGGACCTCGCGGAACATGAACATCGCGAGCCGGTACCCGGCGTCTATCACTCGCGTAATTGGCACCGTGTGGCCGACAGTATCGAATACGGTGGCCTGCCGGTGGTCGCAGCCCTTACCGGTGCAGTGATTGGCGGTGGGCTTGAGATTGCAAGCTCCGCTCATGTGAGAATTGCCGAGCCGAGTGTGATATTCCAGCTGCCGGAAGGACGCAGAGGTATCTTTGTTGGCGGTGGTGCAACGGTCAGAGTCGGCCGGATTCTGGGCGCTGATCGAATGCGGGAGATGATGCTGACCGGCCGCAAGTACAATGCTGATGACGGCGTACAACTGGGTCTTGCACACTATTCGGTCGGTGAAAATGAAGCGCTGCCTTTGGCGAAAAAGCTCGCGAGAAAAATCGCAGACAACGCACCGTTTTCAAACTACCTGATGATACAGGCACTACCACGAATTAATGATATGTCCCGCAGTGACGGACTCTTTACCGAAAGTTTAGCGGCTGCTATGTCGCAAACCTCAGATGGCGCTAAAGAGGGTTTGCGTGCGTTCCTTGAAAAGCGGCCGCCAAAATTCCGATAAAAATACTGCTAAAAATCGGAAACGGCTCCACTCACTGTCGATAAACCGGAAACGGACAATTGACCTACACTTCGCAATGAACGGAGGTGATCAATGCAAGTTGTAACGTACAAAACAGACTTCTATTCAGACGAATTTATCAAAGATCCGATTCCTCACTATGCAGAGATGCGCGAGTTGGGCCCGGTGGTTTGGCTGCCAAAGCAGAACTCCTATGCAGTAGCACGTCATGCTGAAGTGGTGGAGGTTTTACGCAATCCGGATGTGTTTATCTCCGGCCGTGGAATTTCAATCTCTGATGACGTCAACAAAATGTTAATCGGCTCCACTGTGAATTCGGACGGAGATGTTCATCGCAAGCGTCGATCACTCACTGCAACGCCGCTGCGTCCAAAAAACATTCAGCCGCTGGAAGACTTCATCCGTTTGTCTGCCCAAAATTTAGCCGAGGCGTTGGTGAAAAAAGGTGAGTTTGATGGCGTCACCGAGTTTGCGCAGATCTTGCCGCTTTCAATCGTAATGGACCTTGTTGGTCTCGATGACAGTGGTCGAGAAAATATCTGAACCGTTTTTATGCAGCCAGTTGAAGATTAGATCAGAGACGAATACATGGCAGTACATCCTGTGCTAACGCGTTCAATATTTGAGTGACTAGAGAGTCTAAAGCGAATGAGTATCATGAGGCAGCCGAATTTTCTATACATTATGACTGATCAACACCGTGCTGATTGGCTGGGTTGCTACGGTCATCCGATTGTAAATACGCCGAATATCGACCAAATTGCACAACAAGGCGCGAAGTTCACAAACTTCCATGTGGCCTCCCCTGTGTGTATGCCAAACCGGGCGTCATTTCTCACAGGACGTATGCCGTCTGTGCACGGTCTTCGCTACAACGGTTGCTATTTGTCCGAGCGTGCTAATACGTTTGTAGATGTACTGGCGGCCGGCGGCTATCGAACGGCGAGTTTCGGCAAGAGTCATTTGCAGCCATTTCTTGCCACACCGCCTTTGCGAGCTGAGTCCAATGAGTCGTTACTCATTGAAGAGGCCTGGAGAAGTGGCTACCTCGATCCGGATCAGGAACAACCGGAACACTATGCAGGTGCCGAAAAATTCAACATCCGCACACCGTATTATGGTTTTCAACACGTAGATATGGTCACCGCGCACGGTGACCGGTGTGGCGGGCACTACCAACAATGGTTTAGGGAACAGTGTGCGGATTGGCAGGTTATGCATGATGACAGCAATCAACTAAGCCATAACTACAGTTGTCCACAAGCATATCGAACACCAATTCCAGAAACCCTATATCCCACTCGTTATATTGCTGACCGCACCGTTGAGTGGCTACAGAATTACCAACATCATCAGCCGTTTTTCGCATTTGTAACGTTCCCGGATCCACACCATCCATTCAATCCTCCTGGAAAGTACTGGGATATGTACTCACCTGATGAATTTGACATTACTCTGCCGTTTGATGAACACAAAAACCCAACACCGCCTATGCAGTGGCTCACGGATAATTGGAGGAATGGAGGTAAACAATTAACACAACAGACCGCAATGCGGGTTGATAATCAGCACATTAAAGAGGCAATGGCGTTAACAGCCGGAATGATCACAATGGTAGATGATGAGGTGGGCAGGATCGTTGATGCATTGAAAGCCACTGGGCAATTTGACAATACTGTTATCATTTTTAATTCGGACCATGGCGATTACCTGGGCGACTTCAATCTGCTATTGAAAGGGCCAATGCCTTTTAAATCGATAACGCGTGTGCCGATGTTATGGTCAGACCCACAAAGCCGTTCAGCCACCTCTCATAGCTCTCTTGCCTCGACAATTGATATTGCTCCGAGCGTGCTTGAGCGCGCCGGACTACAGCCGTATCGAGGCGTTCAGGGAAGGAGCTTTCTAGCAACCCTGCGTAACAGTACTCCGCAGCGTGAAGACTTACTGGTCGAATACAACGATGGTGCCGTACGTCTGGGACTTCGCTCGGCGGCGAGAGTGCGATCGTTGCATACAGTGCGGTGGCGCTACACCGTCTATGGTGGCGAGTCCTGGGGTGAGTTGTACGATTTACAAAACGATTCCGATGAGACACACAATTTGTGGGACAGCCCCGCACACCAGGATACTAAAGCTGCACTTTCTCTACAGCTTAATCATCAATTGATTGCGCAAATGGATGAGAGCCCTGTGTCAACGCGATTAGCGTAGAACTTTTTAACATTGCTTGTGTCGTCAGCTTTTGTTGAAGAGTTTTCGCTCAGTAGGCGCAACATGTAGAATAGGCGCAGTTATTCGCATAAGACAGTAGATCAGATATAAAGTCGAGGTCAAACAACATCCTTTTCTTCAAAATTGAATTGGCATAACTGGTGTTTCAAAGGATCAACGATATGTCACGCGGCGATGGTCTGTTCGCTGAAAGTCTGGCCGCTGCAATGTCACAAACCTCTGACGGCGCTAAGGAAGGTCTGCGCGCCGCTCTGGAAAAAAGACCACCTAAGTTTAGAAAGCAGCTGACTCAATGAAACTACCCGCCCCTACCCTGGACCACGTCTGTGATCTCAACATTGACCTCGCCCCGATAGAAGAATTGGGCATCGGTCGCGGTGGCAAGCGAAGAATCATACCGATTATCGGCGGCACGGTGAGCGGCCCTTTACTGAATGGAAAAATACTCAACATCGGTGCAGACTGGCAAACGGTGTTTAACGATGGCCTGGCTGAACTGGATACCCGGTATGCGATGCAAACTGACGATGGTGCCACCATTGAAATTATCAACTATGGTTTCCGGCACGGCCCCGACGATGTGTTGGACGCCATCGCTCGTGGTGAGCGTGTTCCACCAGATAGCTACTACATGAGAACGCAGGCGAGACTGGAAACCGGCGATCCAGCATACGGCTGGGTAAACCGCACTTTGTTTGCCGGGGTCGGCCACCGGGAAAAATCCTCCGTCAAGGTCAGCCTATATGCCCTTCGCTAACCCAATCAGGTACAAATTGTTATGAAAACTTACAAGATTGCAGCTATACCTGCCGACGGTATTGGTCCGGAGGTGATTAATGCAGGGCTTGAAGTGTTACAGGCGCTTGAGAATCGCTACGGTAGTTTTAAGTTTGAAGTCGAAACCTTTAACTGGGGATCAGACTACTACAAAGCTCATGGCATGATGATGCCGGAAAATGGTCCTCAGCTGTTGCAAGGCTTTGATGCGATCTATTTCGGTGCTGTCGGCGCACCAGACGTACCGGACCACATTACGCTTTGGGGTGTGCGCCTTCCGATTTGCCAGGGCTTTGATCAGTATGCCAATGTCCGACCGACTAAAATCCTGCCCGGTATAAAAGCACCACTGGCCTCGGTGGGTCCTGGTGATCTGGACTGGGTGATTATTCGCGAAAATTCTGAAGGGGAATACTCGGGTGCCGGTGGCAGAGTACATCGTGGCCTGCCTGAAGAAGTTGCCACCGAGATCTCTGTTTTTACGCGCGTGGGTGTTGAGCGAATAATGCGCTACGCTTTCCGCACGGCACAAGACAGACCCAGAAAGCTATTGACCGTGGTGACCAAATCCAACGCACAGCGACACGGTATGGTCATGTGGGATGAGATTGCCGAACAGGTAGCCACGGAGTTTCCCGATGTTACCTGGGATAAGATGCTGGTCGATGCAATGACCACCCGCATGGTACTGCAACCTCAAAGCCTGGACACAATCGTCGCGACCAATCTGCACGCAGATATTTTGTCTGACCTGGCAGGTGCGCTGGCCGGTTCGCTCGGGGTTGCTCCGACTGCCAATATTGATCCGGAGCGACGCTATCCGTCGATGTTTGAGCCCATTCACGGTTCGGCGTTCGACATCACCGGGAAAGGAATTGCCAATCCGGTGGCGAGCTTCTGGACCGCTGCGCAAATGCTTGAGCACCTCGGCGAACAGCAGATTGCGGATCGACTTACCGACGCTATCGATCAGGTTTGTGCGTCCGGCATCATGACACCGGACGTTGGCGGAAACGCTACAACCGCAGAGGTTACCAGCGCCATGGTGGAGGCTATCCGCGGTGCAAATCAGTAGTTCAAAGGCATGCTAATGCAGGCGATGACTCTGGAGGATAAATGACCAGCACCAAGACAATCCCGGTAGACGAGGAGATTACGCTCGCCCAGCTGGACACCGACCCCTATCCGATTTATCAACGTCTGCGCAAAGAGAATCCCGTGCTGCATGTCAAAGCAGCGCGGCGCACTATGCTGACAAAAGCGGAAGATACCCGTTTTGTTAAAGCGACTCCTGATCTCTTCAGCACCAACGACCCGTCAACGCCAATGAAGCGCGCGATGTGGTCGCACACTCTAATGCGTAAAGACGGTCAGGAACACAGACGCGAACGCATGGCAATGAACGGCGCATTCAGTCCCAAAGTTATCGCCAACGACTGGTTACCGCACTATGAGAAGGTCGCCAGGGAATACGTCGATAGACTGCCTAAGGGCGAGGTAGTTGATTTGTTCGATGCACTCTCCGGACCTTACGCTGCCAGAGGACTGGCTATTCTGCTGGGTATGGACGAAGCCACCGACGAACAGATGCAGGAATGGTCACAGGCGTTAATCGAAGGGGCCGGCAACTTCGGATGGCAGGACAAACTGTTTGAACGATCAGACCTTGCCAACGAACAAATACATGCGCTGTTGGACAGCATCACCGATCGTCATTTGGCCCAGCCTAATAATTCAGCATTTTCATTAATGCTAAACGCAGAAAATCCGATCCCGAAAAAACAAATGTACGCCAACATCAAGATCGCGATTGGAGGTGGCATCAACGAACCCCGGGATGCGCTAAACACCATTATCTATGGACTGCTAACCAATCCGGACCAACTCGAAGCAGTCACCCGAAACAATGATTGGGATAAGGCGTTTGAAGAAGGCATACGATGGGTGGCACCGATTCAGGTCTCTTCCCGCGTTGCCAAAGAAGACGTGGAAATTCGCGGTTACCATATTCCCAAGGATGAAGTGGTCATGACGATACAGGCCAGTGCCAACAGAGACGAAGACTTGTACCAGAATGGTGAGGAGTTTGACGTCTACAGAACCGACCCCGGTCCGCACCAGGCATTCGGCATCGGCCCACATCTGTGTCAGGGAAATCGGGTAGCCAGAAAAGCGGTTGGTGAAATCATGTTGCCAATTCTGTTTGAGCGATTTCCTAACATGCGCATCCCCGACCTGGACCAGGTAGTATGGAAAGGATTCGGGTTTCGCGGCACTACACAATTGCCAGTGTTGCTGGCGTAGTGTGACCTAGCCACGGTATTTCACGCGCACAATAGTCGCTGCTTATCCAATACGCTGCAACATACTGCTGTATCAATTGGTTGGTGAGTTAAACAACATTGTGGCCGTGTCTGAATCATCATAAAGGCGAGTGAGCAGCCGCTGCCTGCAACTTAAAATTGCGCTGATGTTCAGGCTCCCTTTGGCAGTAATCTCAGCATCTTTAATGGATGGCGGCTGTGCCATAACCAATGCCCTTGCGATTCGATTCGATGAGCCGGTAGTCGTCGCAGACAGTTGCTGAAGCTTTTCAGAAACAGTGCTCAAATAGTCAGCATCTGTAATGACTTCATTGTCTCCAGTGGGTGCAATAGACGGTGAAGGAAACACAAGCAACCCGATATCATGACGATCTGCACCGGTCACAACCACATCCTGCACCAGCCCTTCAAGCTGCTTGAGTACCTGCAAACGAAGCTCGGCCGCCTGCACCCAGGTGCCGGACAATAGCTTAAAGTCCTCGGTGATACGCCCGGCAAAGCGCACCCCCTGGTCAAAGTCATCGGGATCAACAAATCGAATAGCATCGTTGGTGATGAAGTAACCTTCATCATCAAATGAAACCGCGTCTTTTTCAGGCTCGTCGAAATAGGCAGTGATGACATTCGGGCCCTTCACTCGAATTTCAAATCGATCATCCTGATACGGAATTAGTTTGGCACTGAGCTCGGGAAACGGCACGCCAATCATGCCGGACTCCGCACCTCCCTGATAATGCATAAGACAGGCGGGCGCTGTTTCAGTCAAGCCCCAGCTGGATGTCATCATTGGCACTTTACCCGTCACCTCGATTGACATTCTTTTTAGCGTATCCCACACATCAGGTGGCAATGAAGCACCGGCGTAGAAAATCATATCAAGATCGGCAAAAAAACGTTGCCGCAACAATTTGTCGCGGTGGAATGCATCAATCAGCATCGTATAGGCGATGGGTACGTTAAAACTTAAAGTACCCACCTGCATCGACAGGTTTTCCAATGTTCGGTCAAATAAACCCTTCACCGGTTTACCGTCATCAAGTACCAGTGTGCCGCCGTTAGATAAAATCATGTAGAAGTTCGAGTTGCCAGCGAACACGTGATTCCATGGCAACCAGTCGACAATCACTGGCGGCCGCTCGGCAAGCATCGGCAGGCAACTCAGGTACTGGGCCTGATTTACCGTAATCATCTGTTGTGATTGAGGTACTCCCTTTGGATTACCAGTGGAACCTGAAGTGAACAGAATCTTTGCCAAAGTTTCCGGCCCTACCCGGGCCGCTGCTGCATCGAGAGCGCCACAGGGTGATGTCTTTAGCAACTCATCAAACGAAACACCCCGACCACCTGCATTGGTTGATATGAGTTTTGTTACATTCGCCAGAGACTCTGCATTCAATGCGTTGCCAAACCTTTCTCCGTCCACAGCATAGGCAATTGCAGGTTTGATTTTATGCACGCAGTAGTTAAGCCGTTCACGGGCTTCAGGTATCAGTGAGTATTGCTCTGCGAGTGGTGCGATAGGCACGCCGATGTAGTGCGCAGCAAGCATCAGCGTAGAGGCTTACATTGCAGGTAAGTGTTTTTGGAAGAACAATATGTTCCATCATCTTGCA
Organism: Chromatiales bacterium (ex Bugula neritina AB1); assembly: GCA_001730015.1. GTDB lineage: Bacteria > Pseudomonadota > Gammaproteobacteria > Granulosicoccales > Granulosicoccaceae. Next base: position 46,861 of record MDLA01000115.1, read on the forward strand.
TGTAATTTCACGCCAGCCCTTTCCCGACCTCTCCTTTAAAAATATTTGATCGGGAGTCGTGTTAGACCAGTGGTGCAACCATTCACTGGTATTGCGCGCGACCGGCCCCAGCGACCAACCGGAAGACAACAGGAGTTCCCCATTATCCCGAAATTCACTGACTACCTTGTGTCGAACATATCCATTGGATGATGCCATTACGCTTCACCTGCAGAAGTTTCTATTTTATCCAGAATAGAGAGAAGATGATTGAGTTCCCCGGCACTGAGAGATCCGGCCACCTGTGTTTCATAATCGGAGGTGACAGTCACCGCCTGATGGTAGGTTTCCTGTCCTGCTTTGGTGGCAAATAGTGCAAATGCACGCCGATCCGTTGGCATTGCTTTTCTTTTTATTAAGCCTTTGTTTTCCAGATCATCAACAATCGCCACCATGTTTGAGCGTTTAATGTCCAGCGCGCAAGCCAGCTCCGATTGCCTGAGCCCCGGATTGTCCACAATCAGGACCAGGGCTGAAAAAGTGGTAATGCGCAGCCCGAGGGGTTCAAGCCGTTGGAGTATTTCAGCACGGATGCTAGTGAAAGCGCGTTTTAGGCGATAGCCCAGAAAACGTCGGAGCGTCTCATCAAGCATCACGTTAGAGGTTTCCCTGGACAATCGAGCGGGTCTGGTGGGCATATTCTATAAACTCTGCCAATTTGTACATGATCTTCTGCACGTGCAGGTTGCTATACGAGTGTATTGCTATGTATCATAACTATAAGGTGTCTGGTCGCAAGTTGTAAAGAGAGGCTTGATACCCCTTTAATTAACCACTCCGGTCTGATTAATTCAGCCCGGCGGGTACACCACTACAGAGAGGAACACCATGTTTGCACGCAGAATTGTACTGGCTGGACTTTGCGCCGGTTTGATGAGTGCGCTGGCACCGCTGAATGCTATCGCTCAGGAACACACACTTAAACTGCAGCACTTCCTGCCACCTCAGGCAAATGTGCCAAAGCTGGTTCTTGATGTGTGGGCCGACAATGTAGAAAAGGACTCGGAAGGAAGAATAAAAGTTGAACGCTACGCGGGCATGGCGCTCGGTGGTAAGCCGCCCGAATTATACGATCAGGTGGCTGATGGCGTTATCGACATTGGCTGGACAGTAGTGGGTTATACCCCCGGTCGATTCCCTTCTACGGAAGTGTTTGAACTGCCTTTCATGGTAGATGACGCCAGAGCCGCTTCATATGCGTACTGGGTTATGTACGAAGAAGGTATGCAGGAGCAATTCTCCGACGTCCACATGCTGGGCACATGGGTTCACGGCCCGGGACTGTTTCATACCGCCGACCCGGTAGAATCTCCGGAGGATCTCGAAGGTATGAAAATTCGTGGTGGATCCAGACTGGTCAATAAACTACTTGAAGCCACAGGAGCAACACCCGTCGGTATGCCGGTACCGGCAGTAGCTGAAGGTCTGGCCAAAGGTGTTATTGACGGCACCACCATTCCGTGGGAGGTCACACCAGCGCTAAAAGTACCGGAGCTTGTGGAAAACCACACTGAGTTCGAAGGCACAGCACTTTACACATTGACGTTCGTTTTTGTAATGAATAAAGATGCATACAACGCCTTGCCAGCAGACCTGCAACAGGTGGTGGACGATAACTCAGGGTTAGAATTCTCAATCTTTGCCGGCGGTACGCAGGCCGATGCCGATGGTCCCGCTCGGGAGGTTGCCGTTGACGCGGGGAATAACATCATCACCATTGATGCGGATACCGCAGCAAGTGTTTGGAGACCTGTGGTAGAACCCATTTATGCAGACTGGGTAGCGGACTTAAAAGAAAAAGATATCGATGGTGAAGCCCTGATTGCACGTGCCCGTCAGTTGATTGAATACTACAACGAAAACGTTAAATAGCGATATGAAGCGCTGTGGTGTCATTCGGCACCACAGTGTTGAATAACTAGCCCGTGTACCACTTTTTCAATAGTCTCTCACGCCTCATGGCATACCTTGGTGGTGCTATGCTATTGGCTTTGATTGTTCTGACCTGCGTCTCAGTCATTGGCAGATCACTAAACGGCTTCTTTCACACCGATTTCATGGAATCTTTAGCACCGGGTTTTGCTGCCTGGACGCTGGACTCAGGTGTTGGTCCGGTTAACGGTGATTTTGAATTAATTGAGGCGGGTGTGGCTTTTGCGATATTCGCTTTTCTTCCGCTTTGCCAGATTACCGGAAGCCACGCATCGGTAGAGCTCTTAGCCAGGGCAATGTCTCCAGCAGTGAACCGCATTTTGCAATTTATTATAGACGTGCTGTTCGCACTGGTATTGCTGCTAATCGCAGTCCAGCTTTTCAGCGGAATGCAATCCAAGATGCGCTCTGGTCAAACCACACTGTTGCTCGAATTTCCGATATGGTGGGCCTACGCCGTGTGCCTGACCGGGGCGGCAGTAGCCGCTATTGTTGCGATCTACATCGCCATAGTTCGAGCCGCCGAACTTGCTGCCAGTAAAGCTATTCTGCCGTCGGATCAGGGCGAGCTGAGTTGACAGACTTTACTATCGGCATACTGTCGTTCCCGGCTGTACTTGTCCTTATATTTCTAAGGGTACCAATAGGGCTGACGATGTTTCTGGTCGGATTGGTCGGGTTAGTCATAGTTACCGGTGAAACGACAATACCGTTTGCACGTCTTAAATCAGAGACGTTTACCACGTTCTCCAGTTACTCGCTTTCAATAGTTCCCATGTTTCTGCTGATGGGGCAGTTTGCCACTGTTGGCGGTATGTCGGGTTCTTTGTTTAAGGCAGCAGAAAGTTGGCTGGGCCACCGCAAGGGCGGCATAGCAATGGCAGCGGTTGGCGCTTGTGCGGGCTTCGGTGCCATTTGTGGTTCGTCACTGGCTACCGCTGCAACAATGAGTCGTGTGGCCCTTCCGGAAATGCGCAAGTACGGCTATGCCGGCGGATTCTCTACTGCGACTCTGGCGGCCGGCGGCACACTGGGCATACTCATACCGCCGTCTGTAGTGCTTGTTATCTATGCCATCTTAACTGAACAAAATATCGCAAAACTTTTTCTCGCCGCTTTTATTCCCGGTATGTTGGCTGCTGTCGGTTATGTCATAGCGATATCCATTTATGTAAGGCTGAACCCGGCTGCTGCGGGTACTAAAGAAAGAATGCCATACCGGGAAAGATTCATCGCATTGCTGGGGGTATGGCCGGTGTTGCTGGTGTTCCTGCTGGTAGTCGGCGGGATATACCTTGGGTGGTTCACCCCCACCGAAGGCGCTGCTGTCGGCGCTTTTGGAACAGGACTTATCGCCTTTTTTAATGGCGGATTAAATCGCCACACTCTGAGTGAAAGTTTCCTGGTCACTGCACGCTCAACTGCGATGATTTTTTTCATTGTACTGGGCGCTGGATTTTACAACGGGTTTCTTGCGCTTACTCAGGTACCGCAGGAACTGGCGTTATGGGTAGGTGATCAGGGTTTTAATCCGATCACGGTACTAATAGTGATCCTGGTTTTCTACCTGATCCTCGGTTGTGTTATGGACAGCTTGTCTATGGTGCTGCTGACTATCCCGATCTTCTGGCCAATCGTCATGGAGCTCGACTTCGGCATGGTGACGATGGCTGAGCTTCACGCTAAACGAGCAACTGCAGCATTAAAGCAAGGCGTTGACCTTGCTCCGGAGATGCTTCAAAGCATTAAGGCGAGTCTTGCAGAAGGCGCGGAGTTAACGCGCGAACAAATTAAGGCTATGAAACTGCGTGGTGTCAGCAAAGGCGCACTCGCCCGAGTGAACATTGAACAAGTGGGTATCTGGTTTGGTATTCTGGTACTGATCGTTGTGGAAGTGGGCTTGATCACTCCACCAGTGGGCATGAACTTATTTATTATTAACGCAATGGATAAATCAACCCCGATCGTTGCCACCTACAAAGCGGTGATGTTTTTTGTTTTCAGCGATTTATTCAGAGTGGTGTTACTGGTACTTTTTCCGGCAATTACACTCTTTCTTATACCCTGGTGATCCGTTCAACGCCGCTGTGTTGAGTAGAAAACCAACTCTCTTTCTAGCGTGGGATGGAGAGTTTGATACTTTATAACACCCTAACGCGAAAATGTTGGCCGTCTAAGCACTAAAACTACTTTTGAGCAAGAGATACTGAGTTATAACGTCCCGCAGTTTTTTATCGTCTTTAGTCTAACTTTGAACAGACCTGATCGTGCTTCCAATCAAGGGGATGACTAATTGCATGCGAGTCGTATCCGTCAGTTAAATATGAATGCAGCTTTAGGTAGATGGCCTCATCGATTTCCCAAGAAAGCGGACTGTCATGAGTTGGGCACTGACAGACGGGATTTGGTAAGCGTTTGATGATATCAGCCACCACACCGATACCTGCACCAACCGCAGAAATCTGCCGGCAGGTGTAATCAAACGCATAATGGAGAAAACCGCGGGCTCTGGGTCACAGACCTCTGCCGAATTGCGTTATGGGGATTGTATTTCGTCGGAGCCATGCCGAAAACTTACTCGCCAGTCTCACGTTTTGTTTGCGAATGAGGATCGCTACCATCTCAATCTCACGCATGCTGAGTTTCTGTAAAATTATTCTCACATTCCCCAAATGCGCAGTACTGATAAGGTACAAGCAATAGTCCAGCTTCCTCTGTGTTAATCCCCCCGCCCGGCACTATACAAGCTGATTAAAATACACTTAGACTACGAAAGCGGTATATACCCAGACAGCGACTAATATTAATCTCTCAAACGCCGAGCGAGCTCACTTGCGGTTGGCGCATAATAATCTTGAGCCATCTTCGGATCTCGCCAGCCCATCACAGCACACAGCTCCATCAAATTGTATTTGTTATCGCGAACAAACCTGCTGGCAGCTTCATGTCGGCTGTCGTGAAATCTAAGGTCTTTGATGTTGAGTTTGTCCCGTGCATTTCGATAGATAGTGTCAACAGATTTTGATCGGACTCGGAACACCCGATCCCCGCGACCCGGCACAGAATTTATAATCTCGATTGCACGTGGGCTTAATGGAACATCTCGTTCGTCGCCATTTTTCGTTTCCTCCAGATGAAGATAGTAATCTTCCAAAAATAACTGGCGTTTTTCCAACGTGGTGATTTCTGAACATCGCATACCGGTCTCTATCGCGAGCAACCACACTAAGCCGACTTCCTGGTAAACATATTTACAAGGCAGGTTGACTTTCAGCTCTGCACAGATTGCCTCGATTTCCTGATTAGAGATCCGCCGTTTTCGCGGCTTGCTGTTTTTGGGCTTCTCTACTAACTCGGTCGGGTTGTGCGTCATCCATCGCCATTTCCGGCACATTCGACATACCTGGCACAACACGCCGAACTCTCGCCGGATTGATGCATCCTTTAAACCCTTGGCACGCTCACGCTCAATCCAGTCTTCAAAATCCTCGTGGGACAAGGCTGCGAGTTTTATGCGCGCAATTTCATCGCGCTGGACTTTCCTCATTCGGATATCTTCCCAGCGAGCGCTCTTTTTTCTAGGAGAGATTTCCAGGCGATATCGTTCCATCGCGTCCCCGAAGGTGTGGGTAAGATCTACCCCGCCTTTGGACGCCTTGCTTAGAATTTCTCGCTCATATTGACGGGCTTCAGCAGCGGTATTGAAGGTTCTGGAACCTAGCCGTCTGCCTTTGAAGATGGGGTCAATCCGGTAGCGAACTGCACCCTTTTTGGTGACGTATTTTGTGGGTTTTGCCATGACAGTATCTTCAAAAAATTTCGCACGTTTTTCGCACGTTTATGTCAAAACGTGCTTGAAGATACATGGACAGAAAAAGACAGATCAAGCTAAGTGCTTGTTATGGCAAATAATTTCCACTTCTGTCAAAGAGTCCCGGACAGGGCTTGGTACCGAGGGAGAGACTCGAACTCTCAGGGTTATTCGCCATCGTCAAGTCGATAGGCGCCTCCGTTCAATCGCGCTTAAGCATCTCACTAATGTACTCCTCTTCGTTGACGCCCAAGATACGCGCATGCCCTCGTAACACTGCCTCCGTGCTCACTCTCGGTGGCTCCAGCACCTTCGGCCCTGTTCTGCGAATCACCGCTTGAGCCAGTTCACGTAGCTCACACACCCGTGGGAAACTGCGGTTTGCATTCACGTGAGCCACAACCGCCTCCGAGAATGCACTATCCGGCAAGTTGCCGAGTTGATGCCAGTAAACGGCAACACGCTCTTTGGTGATTGTGCACTCATAGGCGGCTGACAAGTAAGCCATCTGCTTTGCGAACGTGGTTTTCTCCATCGGTATCTCCAAACAGTAGATTCAAATTTTCAATCGTTTTCGCGCAAGCCTCGCTCTCGGTTGACGTTGAATGGATGTCCACAACAAATTGATCAAGCCAACCCTGAGCACGCAACCAGGTGGCCGGGTACGGAATGTACTGCCCCCTCGCCTTCTGCCAGTCAGGTGATTTTTTCGCTACCTCGGTAGCAACGATCATTTGCGCCGTCAGTTCTCCATCCGGCTTTATCAATTTCCAAACTTTCAGCGCCTGCCCTCGATTGCGTTTTTTCGGATAGCATTGCCACCATGAGTCGAACCGTTGCTCAAGCGCTTTCGCGCGTTTGTCTTTAAAACTGTCTTTAGAAATGTCTTTACTGTCTTTTGTGTGTCCCGTTTTAGGACTATTTTTGGTCCTGTTTTGGGACTCATCTAGTCCTGAATCGGGACTTGAGTAGTCCTGTTTCGGGACTGTCCCATTTTGGAACTCTGGTCCTGATTCGGGACTAATATGGTCCTGTTTTGGAACAGTCCTGTTTCGGGACCCTGATCCCGAATTGGGACTACTAAGGGACCATTGCTCATGGTCTTTTTGCACACCGAGCTGACTACCGGATCGGCGCAGAATTTTCATCTCAGTGAGTTCCGCCACCGCGACGCTGCAATGGTTTCTCCGGAGGCCAGTAAGTACGGCAATCTGACTGCCGCTGATGCGATCAGATTTCCGGTTATACCCATAGGTCTGGCGAATTACTGCCAACACTACCATTAACTGACGCTTGCTTAGATTCGCCAGCAGTAGCGCCTCCAGCAGCTCATTGGCGACACGCGTGTAGCCGTTCTCGATCTGAGGATTAGCCATCGTGACTTTGCCTCGCGTCGTCACAGCAAATTTGAGAGAGCGAGTATTCATACGACATAGAGTTTCTGGCACTCGCACCGGCACCGGCACCGGCACTGGCACTGGCACTGGCACTGGCACTCATTTCAACAATTTTCATAGGTGGTCTCCAGACAATTCACACAACATGCGAAATAAGCTCAGGCGCAGCAGCAACGCAGATCGCAGAGATCGCAAGTTTGCGCTGATCAAGTCGCTGGGTTTATTGAGCGGGACCTTTAGCTAACCCAAAGTTCCGGTTGAGCAGATTGACTGCATCCGCAGCTCAGTAAAGAAACTTAGTGAGACCTTTCGCGGGGGAGATACCTACGTGCTGAAGGAAGAGACCGCCGAATTATCTTTTGTTCGGCTTCAGCGAAGAATTTGATCGACTTGGTAACAGCGGCCCGAATAGTCGGAAAGGCCTAGGGCTTTTGCGAAATAGTGCGACGTGCCTGTCCCGATGTCAATTCTAAGCTGTAACCACAGATGCTTGAAAAACAATTGGTGGGCTTATTGGTGGGCCATATTCTTCGCTTGGAATTATTTTACTAATAATAACAACAACTTAGCTGAATTCAATGGCGGAGAGGGAGGGATTCGAACCCCCGGAGGGTTTAACCCCTCAACGGTTTTCAAGACCGCCGCATTCGACCACTCTGCCACCTCTCCGGTGAATTTCGTTATCGTCGAATTCAGCCGCTAAGTATAAACAATAAATCGCGATTGTGCCAATTTCGGTGCAATTTTGAGATATTGAAATATTGTCACTTACACCCTATTGTTAATTGTTGATGCGCGGATAGCATGTATCTGCGAGAATGTATCACCTTGATTAAGTGGAGTTTAAAAATTGGCTATTCAAACCGTTGATCGCGCAAGCGAGTTAACCACAAACAAAGTTCTGCGAGATACCTACCGGCTACTTTCGCTGACGCTTCTTTTCAGCGCATTTACAGCTACCGTCTCCTACTTCTTACAACTGCCTCACGGCGTTTCACTCATCTGCAGCCTGGCCGCAATGGGCCTGTTGTTTTTCGTGTTACCGAAGGCGGCACAGTCTGCCAATGGAATCTGGATTGTATTTGCGGTTACCGGACTACTGGGTGTTGGTCTCGGTCCGACGCTAAATCACTACCTCGCTACCTCTAACGGCACCACCATGGTGGCAACCGCCCTCGGTGGCACCGGTGTTATTTTCATGGGCTTATCGGGTTACGCTCTGGTAAGCAAGAAAGACTTCTCATTCATGGGCGGCTTTCTGATGGCCGGGTTTATTGTTGTGCTACTGGCAATGATCGCCAATATTTTCATGCAGATGCCAGCCCTGCAGATAGTATTGTCAGCGGCAATCATCCTGTTGATGAGCGGTTTCATACTATTCGACACCAGTCGCATCATCAATGGCGGTGAGACCAATTACATAATGGCAACAGTCAGTCTTTTCCTGTCAATCTACAACATCTTCCAAAGCCTGTTGCTGCTGCTAGGCATCGCTGGCGACGACTAGTCCCGACACTGTTCTGCATATTTAAGCTGTATTGTTAAGAAAAACCCCGGTAATCCGGGGTTTTTTTTGACTTGATTTCAACCATAAACTCGTAAACAGGATTTCATGTGGAAAGCGGAATAATCTGGAAACTTCTCGCCGCAGGAATGATGCTTTTTTTTGTAATCAGGCTGTGGCCCGCTGCTAAAGCATGGATGGCTGATGGACCCAAAGGCAGCAGCAGCGACTGGATGACAGCAGCAGCACTTTTAGGCGGTGTGATGTTATTTGTCTGGGTGTTACTTAAACTTGTGTAACTGCACAAACCGGGGTCGGTTGAATTGCTTTTGCAACCCGACTGCCCAAGCCAGTTTCAGTTAAACGGGGATTGTTTCTTACACAAGCAAGTGCGTTTACATAAGCAAGTGCGTTTTACTTCGGAAGATACGGCGATTGTGAAAGCAGTCGCCATCATTGTCTTTCCACCTGTTGCAGCTTGTAGACAACAGGCGCTTCTTGCAAGATCGACCACTTCAAGCCGAACCGGCCTTCAGCCCTCCTCCTTTTTTCAGATAAATACGTTTCCGGGGATGTCTGGCCCCTTCCATCCGGAATCGGGCAAAAAGCGCCCGAGGCATCCACTTTATGATATTCAGAATACCACGTGCCCAATTGATCGCGAAGCCTCCGAGCTTGCGACCTTGTGATGTTTTTACGGAGGTAACGCTAATAAAAACCGACCTGAAGAAACTGAACGCTGTGATGCTAAAACATCGGCTCATCATTCATATGACGTTAATTTGACTGACGTCACACTTTTGGCGACCGAGCGTCAACTTATCGACACTCGGTGATCGCAGCAAACGAGCGATCACCAGCAGGTATCGATAGCCTATTGCCCTTCCAGCAGTGCTTCCCAGGTATATCCAGATCCCTCGAGAATACGTCGCAGCTTTTTCAACGCTTCCATCTGGATCTGACGGACTCTTTCTCTTGTAACACCAAGCTCTTTGCCTACATCTTCAAGCGTTGTTCGCTCATATCCGTGTAATCCGAAGCGACGGACGACAACCTCACGGTGCTTACTCTCGAGCTTCATCAGCCAGTTGTTGATTTGCTTATGGATATTGTCGTCCTGAAGCTTCCACGCTGGATCAGGGTTGTTATCGTCGGGGATAATATCCAGTAGCGGACGATCACCATCAGGCCCCATAGCCACATCAACTGAAGAGACACGATCTCTCAGACCCAACAGGCGCTTTACATCAGCAACCGGCTTTTCGCACTCTGCAGCTATATCTTCAGCGGTAGGTTCTTTGTCCATTTTCTGCTGCAGACGACGCTCAGCTTTCAGATAGACGTTCATTTCTTTAACGACGTGAATCGGCAACCGAATCGTTCGCGTCTGGTTCATCAACGCACGTTCAATAGTCTGACGGATCCACCATGTGGCATAAGTAGAGAACCTGAATCCCCGTTCCGGGTCAAATTTCTCAACCGAATGAATCAAACCCAGATTTCCTTCTTCTATCAGATCCAGAAGTGTCAATCCACGGTTCAGATAGCGTCTGGCTATTTTGACTACTAATCGAAGGTTACACTCGATCATCTTGGCACGAGCTTTTTCATCGCCCTTTTGCGCCAATCGTGTATAAGATTTTTCTTCGTCTGCAGTTAAAAGCGGTGAGTGCTCAATCTCTTTAAGGTACAGGCGCGTGGCGTCCATATCGCGTGAGCGCGCTTTGTTACTTGGTGATTTCTCTTTGGTTCGCGTCAGTTGCGCTGCAAACGTTTCTTCGTCCTCTTCATCTAACTCCTCCTCTTCAACTTCTTCTTCCGAAACATCTTCTACGCGCGTATCGTGCACAGTTGCACGATCTTCGCTATCTTCACTTGAATCCCATGTTGCTAGTTGACTCTGGCCCATTGATAAATCTCCGCTATACTAGAAAAATTGTTATTTTATTTTTGTAATTTCAGCGAAGTTGTTATTTATCAGTCTCACCCGGAAAACCCGATTGCGCCAACTCCGTGGCGCACAATAACAACTTCGGGTTCTGGATAAGCAAAAAACGTGCCAAAGACTAAATTAGAGTGACGGAAGATAGTCCACCGGATTGACCGGCTCACCATTTCGTCGGATTTCAAAGTGCAGTTCTGTTCCATCTGATTGCTCACTACCAACAACTGCAATCAAATCTCCTGCCTTAACTGTTTGATTTTCCTTGACATAAATATCACTAACTTTCGAATAAGCCGTTAGAAAGTTATCTTTATGCCGCAAGATTACCAAATTTCCATAACTCGCCAGATCTCTGCCACTATAAACCACCTCGCCATCAGCCGCTGCCTGAACACCAGCACCAGGCCCTGCGTCGATGTCGAGTCCTTGTCGATTTATTTCACGTAAATCAAATTCCCGGGTTATCTTACCCAACGCCGGCCAGTTCCAGCCGTCAGCATCGGGGGCCACTGTCACACGTTTGACTGCAGCAGGTACATTGATGTCGTCCTGAATAGCAACCGTATCGGCCAATGGAATAATTGGCGGGCTGTCTGCATCGCCGCTCTGACCGACAATTGTTTCCATTCCTTCTGGTCGTTCCACTTTTGCAACTGTCTGTTCTACACGTATATCATCGATCAGTGTGGGATCAGGGAGGTTCGCCAGAGGTTCAGCAATATCACCGGATGGCGGTAACGATGGTAACTGAGATACAAAAACCGGCTCATCATTCAGCAGGACATCGCCACCCGTGGTATCACGTATACCAATAACCTTTTCAGATCCATCACTACCGGATTTCAGAATAGCGTCTCCTGAACTTACCGCCGGAACCAAAACCAGCTGTTCGGCGGCTACCGCATCGCCCACTGCCATTTGCTCAAACGTGTCTTCATCACGTACCAGGATCAATCGCTGCCCGGGAATGAGTTCATCGCTGGTAAGCGCATTAACAGCGACTAGCGAATCAGAATCAATCTGATAGCGATTGGCAACAGACTTAAGCGTGTCACCCGGCTGCACTATATAAGTATTCGAATCAAATCGAATGTCCGGCAGACCAATGCTCGGCAAATTGATACTGGGTAACTCAACCGTTTCCAGTACGCTACAGCCGCCCAGTGTTAGCAGAGAGCTAGCACATACCAGGGTGCTTAACCTTTTGTAATTCATATTCGACCTTTCTGATGCAGTGATGACTCACGCTCAATCGGGGGTACGAAGGCTCGCGTGAGGGGAATTTCGCGAACGATCTCTAGCCAATCTGGCGATCGGGTTACGGACCTGGCCTAATGAGCAAGCGATGAGCAGTAGCTGTGCGTGCAGACTACTTGTCTCTTGCTGTGAACTTTAAACATTGGAATAAAAAACTGCAATAAAAACAGGAAGGAAGAGTGGGTAGTTAATGCAGTTACTACTTACTTGTAACATAACTGTCGCATTCGACCAGCGATTAATAAAACGCACCAATCATCAAATGCCCAAAAACCTTACGCGGCCATCAACAGGACACCATTCCATACTCGGGCCAGGAGTCAACTAGCACTTGCCCGAGAGAAACGGTACAAATCGAACTTCTTCTATTTTCTGAAGCTGCGGCGCCTGACCTGCACGACACCGCATGGTGGCCAATTGCTGGGTCCCCTGCTGTGCCCCCACGGGTCCGACGAGCACCCCGCCATCAGCCACCTGACCCAGCAAGGCCTGCGGTACCGTTTCCATCGCCGCCGTTACGATTACCGCATCGAATGGACCGTTCTCAGACCAACCTTCAACGCCATCGGTGTAGCGCGTTCGAATGTTACGCAGGCCCAGTTGACGCAGGCGATCTCCGGCTCGATGCACCAGCGTTCTTACCCGCTCAAGGGTATACACAGTTGGCACCAGTTTTGACAATACCGCCGCCTGATAGCCCGAGCCGGTTCCAATTTCCAATACTTTGTTGATTTTCTTACCGTTAAGGCCACTGTTGACTACAAGTTCCGTCATCAGGGCAACGACATAGGGCTGCGATATTGTCTGCCCTTCGCCGATCGGTAAAGAGCAATCATCGTATGCCCTGCTTGCCATCGCTTCATCGACAAAGCAATGCCTGGGAACATCGGCCATAGCCTGCAGCACCGATTCGTCCTTAATGCCTGAGGCTCGCAGCCGATCCACAAGACGCAACCGGGTTCGTTGCGAGGTCATGCCGATACCCCGGATTCTAGCTTCCATATTCATGCAGCGGACCCAGGCAACCAGTCATCGAGCATTGAGACACGATGATGGTGAGTCATGTCAACATCCAGCGGTGTCACCGAAACTCGATTGCTGTGAATTGCGTGAAAATCTGTACCTTCGGCATCATCCAGCGCTTCTCCAATTCCACCAATCCAGTATATCGGCTCTCCGCGCGGGTCCAGCTGCCGTATGGCATTTTGCGATGGATGTCGACTGCCAAGGCGTGTCACTTCGCGACCCTGCAGTTGCCGGTACGGCACCGAGGGAATATTCACATTAAGAATGCTATGTTCCGGCAAGGGATACTCTATGCAGCGCTTAATAATCTCCGCTGAGATTCGAGCCGCAGTCTCATAATGCCCGGTAAAACCGGCGAGCGAAAATGCCACCGCCGGAACCCCGTGAAATCGCCCCTCCATGGCGGCCGCCACAGTACCTGAATAGACTACGTCGTGCCCCAGGTTCGGCCCGTTGTTTATGCCGCTGACAACCAGATCCGGCGTCCAGTCAAAGAGTCCGTTTAGCGCCAGGTTGACACAATCAACCGGCGTACCCTCTGCAGAGTAGACGCCTTCCCCGTGGTCGGTGATGCGAATGGGCCTTGATAAGGTCAGTGAATTACTCGCCGCACTTCGATTTCTGTCCGGTGCGACCACCCTCACATCTGCAAGCTCACGCATAGCCTCGGCTAATGCCAGAATACCCGGCGCGTGCCAGCCGTCGTCATTGGACACTAGAATTCTCATTGCTAATCTTCTTTTTTATTGTTTTAGCTGCAGTAACTGCATATATAAGTCTACCCAAAGCCATCCACTGGTATGCTTTCCTGAATGATAATAAAGAGCCGTTTTCAGCCCGCATGGTGGCTTCGTAATCCACACCTGCAAACGCTTTGGGCCGCTAAAGTTCAACAACTACCCTCACCGCAAATGCGCCGGGAACGAGTCGACACTCCAGACGGTGATTTTCTCGATCTCGATTGGAATCAGTGCGATCCAGATCAGCTGCCCGGCACGTTGGTCGTCATCTTTCACGGCCTTACCGGATCATCGAATTCAAGCTACGCACGCTCCCTGATGCAGTCGCTGTTCGACTCGGGAATACCCGCAGTGTTAATGCACTTCAGAGGCTGCAGTGGCGAGCCGAACCGAACTCGCGGGTCATACCACTCCGGTCATACGACAGACATTAAATTTATCATTGATACGCTAGCGCATCGATTCAGCCAGCGCTCGCTCGCGGCAATAGGCTTTTCTTTAGGCGGTAATGCGTTACTTAAATACCTCGCAACACACCCTGCAACGCCATTGCGATATTCAGTGTCTGTGTCTCCACCACTGGTGCTGGAAGAAGGCGCAAAACGTATGAGCAAAGGATTTTCACGTCTGTACCAATGGGCGCTGATTCGACAAATGAAGCGCGCGATACGAAACAAGGACAAACGCTATCCCGCGCTAGGTCTCAGCGATTTAAACTACGAGAAGGTGGGTGATTTTTGGGAGTTCGATGACAAAATCACCGCCGTTTTGCACGGATTCGACTCAGTCCACGACTACTACGAAAAAGCCAGTACACTGGATGATCTGGCTAATATAAACACACCTACGCATATTATCTTCGCGCGGGATGACCCGTTTTTCAGTGAAGCATGCATTCCGAAGAGTAACGAGGCGTTGAGTCCTGCGGTAACATTCGAACTCGCCAGACATGGCGGGCATGTCGGATTTATCGGGTCTGAAAAATTGTTCAGTGGATATCCCTGGCTACCAACTCGACTAACGGCACTACTAACGAAAAACCTTCCAACAAGCACAAACTAGATTGCACTCGAACGCGTAGACAAATCCGATCAGCTCAGCTCATCAGCGATAGCACAGCTCTGCAACTTACGCTTTGTAGACTAACTTTACTGCACCACCAAAAGATCGTCGCACTATCGAATCAATGTGCTGCAGCAGAATATCTCTGGATTCATCACTTAAATTTTTGAATGCCAGCCCGGCAAAGAAGCGATCTTTCTGACCACCGCTGGGCAATTCGCCATAATTAACCACAGTTGCTTGCAGTTCCAGCCGCGTTTGTTCGGGGAATAACATCATACTCAGTGCTACTGAATCCTGATCATTAAATGGCTCAGAGTGATAACACTTCAGTCCTGACGGACTCAGGTTAACAACATGTGTTGGGTGATCCGGAAGTTCCGGAAGCTCAAATCGGGCACTATTCGCCACGGCAGGATCAACAATCTCGATATACAAAGCCACGGCGTCCGAGATGCGACGATAACTGCGTTTTTCCGTCATATCTATCTGTGCGCTAGCGCCCATATTTTACCCACCATTCATCAAGTACACGAATACCTCAACAATAGCGAACATTGGATGTGTACTACTGTTGCTAGCGACTTTAGCGGCTGTATCAGTAATTAATTGAGACATCGGCAACGACCAGCGCTGATTGTAGTTTTAGGCTGACACGCTTAAACTAGCAGTTCGGCGCCCCTAGCTCAGCTGGATAGAGCGTGCCCCTCCTAAGGGCGAGGTCGCAGGTTCGAATCCTGCGGGGCGCACCAGACCGTTTTCAATGACAACGCCGGCTTTCAGGCCACAAGTCATTGAGATCACTTACACCCAAATCTCTTTAACGAAGGATAAAAATGGAATCGAGAGCAGCAATTGCAGTGAAAGCCGGTGAGCCACTGGAAGTTGGTACAGTTGAGGTTCAAGGCCCCAAGGCAGGAGAGGTTCTGGTTGAAATAAAGGCCACCGGCATCTGCCATACAGATGAATTCACGCTGTCCGGCGCTGATCCGGAAGGAATATTTCCGGCAATTCTCGGTCATGAGGGAGCTGGTGTCGTCGTTGAAGTTGGTGCCGGTGTCACTGGCCTGAAAAAGGGAGATCATGTTATCCCTCTCTACACACCCGAATGTCGCGTTTGCGATTACTGCACATCAGGCAAGACCAATCTATGCCAGCAGATTCGTGAAACTCAGGGCCAGGGTGTCATGCCTGACAGCACGAGTCGCTTTTCCCGTGGCAACGACAAAATATTTCATTACATGGGCACCTCCACTTTCTCGAACTTCACTGTCGTGCCGGAAATCGCACTGGCAAAAGTTCGCGAAGATGCACCTTTCGATAAAATCTGCTACATCGGCTGTGGTGTTACTACCGGTATTGGAGCCGTAATCAATACCGCACAAGTTAAACCGGGTGACAACGTTGTGGTTTTCGGTTTGGGCGGCATAGGGTTGAATGTGATTCAGGGAGCTCGACTGGCCGGGGCCAATATGATTGTCGGCGTAGATTTGAATCCAGCCCGAAAAGAAATGGCTGAGCGCTTCGGGATGACCCATTTCGTCAACCCTTCTGAAGTTGAAGAAGAACTGGTTCCCTATCTGGTTAACTTAACTAAAGGCGGAGCGGACTATTCTTTCGAGTGCATTGGCAATGTTGAGGTAATGCGCCAGGCACTGGAATGCTGCCATAAAGGCTGGGGTACATCGATCATCATTGGTGTCGCACCGGCAGGTGCAGAAATTTCCACCCGTCCCTTTCAACTGGTAACCGGGCGCAACTGGCGTGGAACTGCTTTCGGTGGGGCCAGAGGTCGTACCGATGTTCCAAAAATTGTTGACTGGTATATGGACGGAAAAATTGAAATCGACCCCCTTATTACGCACACCATGGGGCTGGATGATATAAATACTGCTTTCGACCTGATGCACAAAGGCGAATCAATCCGATCAGTAGTTATGTTCTAGAGCGACTAGATTTTACCTGTCAGCGTGTTGATCTATCTATATTATCCGCAATATTCCAGGGCATCAGCCTGAACACTCAGGCTGATACAAAGCAAAGATGTAATCCGGAAAATAGAAGCACAGACTCACTCTATTGCCAGTACTGTATCCAATTTATATTCAGTCTATCTATATCCGGACTGTCGGAATCAGAATTCAGGCAGGCACCTTTGCCGTAACACTCTGCACAAGCGCTCGGCGAATAGCTCCTAGTGCATCAATAATTCTTAAAAATATTCCAGGCTGCTCGGCTTCCTCTACGGGTAAAAATTCACTCGCATCAATTTTCCCATAGCTAGATGGCCCCGGAACCTTATCTGGTTCAGCGAGATCTGAATCGGGTGCCACACCACCGATTCTCATCAGTGCTCCGCGCAGCGACTGCACACGCACATCGCGAACAGGTTCTTCTATATTTTTCTGTACGCTGGTGGCGTAACTATCAAGCTTCGCCTGAGCCTCTTTCAGCTCGCTTCCCTGATCACCAACACGGTGACGCAGATAGTTAACCAGTTTTCGCTGTATTCGAACTCGCCGGGCCTCACGATCAAGGCTGTTCTCTGTAGCTTTCACTTGTGACTCTAACAATTCAATACGATTCTGCAGCCTCATCACCAATCGATGATAGTCCTCATTGTTGAGTAATAGCTGATTATCCGGGGTGTCGGCAACAGCAGCTTCACCTGCGTTGTGTTTATTCGCCTCGGCGTCGTCACTAGTTGAATCTAACCCAACTGGATTCATTGCGAACGGACGCTCGCGAGCACAATAGGCGCGGTCCGGATTGGAACTCATTGTCAGTTATCCTTGGTTTTTTCCACAGTAGCGCAAGCCCTGACCTACACCATGGGACTCACGGTAGCGCAGTGGCGAAAGCGCTGTGCAAAGTAGAAGGACTTATTATCTATTGCCTATAGATTGCACTAGTTCTGACACACAGCGATACAAGAATGAAACAACCCTATAACTCCTTTAGGTTGCTTCAGTTTATTACTGCATTTTAATGCAGTCACAATATTTATAAGCGGTTTCCGGTTGAATCTCAACAGGTTCCACAGTCTGAAACCGGTTAAATATCTATTCAAAGAACACGCTCACAGAACCAAGTTCGCCGTAGTCAGCGGTAATTGTCGTTTGATGCGACGTTTCCACCGGCCTGATGAAGGATCCGGAGATCACAACCTGACCTGCGGTTATGGTCTGATTGTATTGGGCCAGGCGGTTTGCAAGCCATACAATACCCTGCGCCGGATGATTCAGCACACCTGCTCCTAACCCTGTTTCTTCAACCTGCGCATTGCGCGACACAATAGCACCGACCCATCGGAGATCCAGCTCAGTCGGTTTTCGAGGAAAGCCGCCCAGCACAATACCGGCATTAGCAGCGTTATCTGCGATGGTATCGACAACCGTCCTGATATTTCCTGTTTCCGGGTCTTTACGAACAATCCGTGTATCAAGAATCTCAAGTGCAGGACATATATAATCAGTGGCGTTCAACACATCAAACAAGGTGACATTGGTATTGGGTAAATCGTCTTTAAAAACAAACGCTATTTCCGCCTCTACACGCGGCTGAATAAAGCGATTTGCCGGTACCGTAGCTCCATTTTCAAAAAACATATCGTCAAACAAGATGCCCGAATCGGGGATATCAATATTCAGCGCCTGCTGCATTGCACGCGACGTAAGACCGATTTTCCACCCCTTGACCAGCCTCCCGTCTTTCACTTTGTAGTCCACCAGTGCACTTTGCACTGCATAGGCATCATCCATTGTCATGCCCGGATACTGACCAGACAGCAAACCAATCTGGGAGCAGGACTTTTCAGCCTCATACAATCGCACCGCTGCATCGCCAAGCTGCTCAGGAGTCATACGCTCGCTACCTCTTCATCTACTACGGTGTTGCTCAGAGTGCCGATACCGCTGGCTGAAACCTCAACAACATCACCGGGCAGCAGCCACTTCGGGGGATCAAAGCGGGCACCGGCGCCAGTGGGTGTACCTGTCACAATAATATCGCCCGGCACCAGCGTAGTGAATGTGGAGATGTAATTGATCAGATAGCGGAAGTCGAACATCATTCGGCTGGTTCGATCATCCTGCCGCAACTCACCATTGACGGTGGTTGTCAGATGGATATCGGCAATCTGCTCCTCCGACTCATAAGGTACGAGCCAAGGCCCTATCGATCCACTGGAATCAAAGTTCTTGCCTTGCGTTACATTGAATTTTGCATGACGGAGCCAGTCGCGCAGACAGGCCTCGTTACACAGAGTGACCGCCGCAATATGCTCCAGAGCCTTGTCTCTGGAAATGTGGCGGCCCGCTTTGCCTATCACCAGGACAACTTCACCTTCGTAGTCAAACTGTGTCGAAGCGGCAGCTCGAACAATGCCCTGCTGGTGGCCGGTAAACGATCTTGCAAATCGGGGAAACAGAGATGGATAGGGCGGTGCCTCCTGGCCATCTTTATATTCTTCATTGCGCGCCGGGTAATTCACGCCAACACAAATTATTTTTTCAGGCTGAGTAATCGGAATCAGGTACTCGATCTGTGCAAGGTCAAAGTCAGTATCGAGTGCCTGCGCATCATCGGCCAGTTTTCGAAGCGCGCATTCCTCTATCACCTGATGCAGGTTAGCCCAGCGGGACGCAAAGCGAGCCGACAGATCCACGACACCATCGTCGCGGATTAAACCGTATTTCTCCGTGCCCTGATGACTGAAACTCGCAAGTTTAGCGTTTACCAAAATTTTCTCCGATGGTATTTATTGTGTGCCCGAGTTTAAATAGCAGATTTCAATTGCTCAGGGCTTCTGTGAGATGTGTACCCTACCCGATCGTTCTTTCTGTCGCCGCGAGTCAGGAATTACGCAATCGTGGATGTATCGCGTTACGCTTCCAGCTTAGCGCTGAGTTAATTACCCGAATCTCGAACGACAGTGCAAAGTGCGGCGCTGCAAGTTGCGGCTGGAGGAATTCCTCCAGCATGGCAAAAATCGCATCACCGATCGTCTTTTTATCTGTTTCACTGCGGCCTTCCCCAAGGCGCAACGACAGATCAATAAAGCTGTTTTCGGGCATATCATCAGCGACGGTGTACACATCACATCGTACACCGCGCACCCGCACTGCACCGATTTCGAAAAAACCCGTTTCAAGTGCCGTGGCGAGTATCTTTGCGCTCATCGCTTTAAAATCAACCTGCTGATCAAGATTTGCTGAATACTCAAAACTAAAATGTGGCAAAGTGCACTCCTGTCAGGCTTCTGATATAAACCCTCACCATGATTTTCTCACCCTGTGGCCAACTGATCAAAGGAAAGCAAATTTCCAACGAATCAGGAGGGTATCGTACTCGACCATTTCATGCCATAACCTCGCCTGGCTTTATCCAGCACCACTTGAGCAAATGTGCATACAACCAGACTCGTAACTAATGAAACCGTGGCTATTAACCTTCTATAAATTACTGCTGTATCTGCTGTCTCCGATATTGCTGATGCATACGATCCGGCAGAGTATCAAACGCAAGGGAGGACGACAGTTTATTACCCAGCGCATGGGCTGGTTCCAGACGCGTGAACCGGCATGCTCGTCAATCTGGATGCATGCTGCCTCAGTCGGTGAAGCGCGCACCCTGATACCACTACTGACACCATTACAGAATAATTTCCCCCATTGCAAATTCACCCTCACCTGCAACACCCCTGAGGCATATCAGATACTTACTAAACTATCCGGCAATTCAATTAGTTTGCGTTACTGCACAATCGATTTCCCGGGTGCAACTGACAAGCTTTTCAAGTCGATACAACCATCGATTGTGATTCTGGTCGAGACCGAGCTCTGGCCCTGCCTGCTAGCGACAGCAGGAGCTCACGCGATACCGGTTGTCGTTATCAATGGCCGATTAAGTCGAAAGACTCTCAATACCGGCAGTTTCATCAGGCAACTCTATAGAGATTCAGTTCGCCATATTTGCTGCGTGCTGGCACGCTCAACCGCCGATGCGAAAGGTTTCAAGCAGTTGGGGGTTCCACACTCTAGAATCAAGACCCTGGGTAACTTGAAAAATGCCTACCGTGGCAACGCCGACCTAAAAGTACTCCCCGAACTGGCCGGAAAGCGATACATTCTGGCTGCTTCAACCCACGCTCCCGAAGAGCAACTGCTTGCCTCTATTAGCAGACAAATTGATAGCAGCGTTCTACTGGTTATCGCACCACGCCATCCCCAGCGTAGCGAAGAACTTCAGCAGCAGCTAACGAATGAAGGTTTCTCTTATGCTGTTCGCAGCCTCGGGCATCCAATCACCCCGACAACTCGCATCTATCTGGCTGATACCACCGGGGAGCTGGATCGCCTATTCACAGAGGCCGAAGTGGTCTTTATGGGTGGATCGTTCTCACAAACCGGTGGACACAATATTCTAGAACCTGCCGCCTGGGCCAGGCCCATTATATGTGGACCGAATCTGTGGAACTTCTCTGAAGAACGCGCCTTACTTAGTGAGAAACAGGCCCTGCTTATCATCGATGAAAAACACCAATTGCACGATGCGATCGATACGCTACTGACAACACCTGAGCTACGGTTGCAAATGGGTCAGGCGGCACTGGCGGCGGTTTCAGCACTGGCTACATCTACTCTGGAATTGTATGTGTCTGAAATCAGCAAATGCATACCGCTTCAGCGCACCTCACCATAGCCTGTTAACAGTGCCTCCCAGTCCGATGGTGAAAAATGGAGTCCACGTCTTTTTTCAGCAAACGTATCGAGAGAACGCTTCAAACGCCGCAGGTTAGATGCAAAGCGTGTTACGTTTCCAGCATTCAACAAGCAACCACGGTCCAGGTCGATCAGATATACCGCACCATGATGATCGAGCATAATATTCCCGGCATTGAGATCAGCGTGGTAACAGCCTTTATCGTGGAATCTTCGTAATACCTGACCAACGGCCTGCCACTGTGCATCCGCAAGCGGTGCCGAGGATATTGATTCAACCAGAGTCACTGCACCATCTATTTTCTGTGTGGCCAGATCCCCGCGATACCACACTAGTGACCGTCTCTCGATCTGCGCTGCTACCGGCATTGGGACCGGCAAACCATCTAGATATAGCTTAAGCAGCAATGCAAATTCACGCCACATCCGGGTTTTCTGCAACCCGCTGTACCAGTAGCTATCCGTGCTCAGCTTGCTAATCATCCCTCCTCTGCGATAGTGCCTCACAACCACAGACAAACCATCAAACTGGCGGTACAGCACCTGCCCGCGACCGGTAGCTAGCCGCGCAGTGGAGCCTGAACTCTCTACCGGTAATTCAGCAAAGTCGAACAGGCTTCGATCCGGTCTTTTAGCTAACTGCGGGTTATAAAGCAGGATCGACCGATCACCTCGGTGGATTTTAATATCCATAGACAACACTATAAGTTAATGCCGAAAAACACCGATACTGAGCTATGCCTGCTCTCACCCGGTATACACAGGACCACCTGGCCCGAGCCTAACGCCGTTTCTTAAATTCGAATAGGCTATATCTTTCAGCACACAGGGATTCACGCCGGCAGCTTCCGCAAATATAACCTGCTCCGCAATTGGCTCATAGTCGGCCAGAAAGTGTCCGGCACTTTTCACCACGATTATCCGACGGGTCGATGGCTCAACACCCAGATGACGAAAGATCTCCTGATCAGCATTTTGCGTTCGCACCGTGCTGACAATCACGTGAACATCGCAGTCTTCTCTGGCAATTCGAAGCAGCGCCATATTTCCCAGGCACGCTCGTGCACCGCCATACATGGGCCCGGTGAAAGTGAAATTTCCATCACCTAACGCTTCAACTACAACTTCTTCAACAACAGGAGCCTCAGCATCTGTCGCCCCCGGTGCTGCGAATCGGCCACCCAACGCTACTTCAAATCGACCTCCAACCCCAGCTTCATGCGCGAGTAGTGCCGCCTGCGGATCCCATAGCATCCCAAACCAGGCATCTACTGCTCCGCCCTGTATTAATGCCCTGAGCAGACCTGTTGTATCGCCGGTTGCACCCGCTCCCGGATTATCCTGCGGATCACAAATGACCACTGGCCTGGATGACTTATCAGAGACCTCTACTGCCAGACTTACTGCCAGAGAGGCTTTCATCATTGGCTCGATAAATTCAGACTCGCTCGCCTGTAGCGCATCGAGCAGTGCGTCCGCGTATTGATCGCAGGCAAGCTGATCTGTGCCATAACATAAAAGCGAGGGTCCGCAGTGTTGTATATCGGCGGGCGGAAAGCCCAAAGCGATATCGGCACTTACAACGCCTTCAGGCAAACTACCTTCCAGCATTTTGTACAACCGCCGCGCTGGTTCTCGCAAAGTGGACTGCATGGTAATCGGCAGTAGATAATCCAGCTGGCGAAACGATTTCTTAAGGGCAGCCGGATACTCCAATTGCGCTTGAAGCAACTCCTTGGCGCGCCTGCCGGTTGAGGCCATATCAATATGCGGGTACGTCCGGTAGATTGTGACGCAATTACACAGCTCAAAAAAACCCGGAGATAAATTGCCGTGCAAGTCAAGGCTTACTGCAATTGGAATTTCTTCTCCGACTACCTCTCTAACCCGTCTTACAACTTCACACTCACCATCTTCAAAGCCATCAACTACCATCGCACCGTGCAGGTCCAGATAGACACCATCAATATCACCGGCCTGCTGTAGCGCAGCAGTTATTCGCGCACAAATATTATCAAAGGCCTCGCGGCTGACATACCCTCCGGGCTCCGCAGCAGTCCAGAGAACGGGAACCAGAGTCCAGTCTTTTGCCGCTTCGATAAAGCCGCCAATCGGTATATTAAGCGTAGCGAAGATATCGAGTACAGACTCACCTTCTGTAATACCAGGCCAGGAGCCGCCTGCAGCGAACTCTTCCAGAGTAGTTGGCATGGGCGCAAATGTATTGGTTTCATGCTGGAAACCGGCAATCGCAATTTTCGCACGACTCATAAACTTGGGATTCCTGTTTTAACTACAGACAACACTAAGAACAGCGTTACCACCCAATAGCCGGGCCTATCGATTGCGTGGCATCGGGTGCTTGATAACAAATTTTTTATCCAGAATAACCTCACGCCAGAATATAAACATTCCCGATGAAAAAATCATAAATATGCCGGTCCATGCAATAACATCCGGCCACTCACCCCAAAGAGTAATTCCCCAGAAAATTGCCAAAATTAATGCCATGTATTCGAAAGGTGCAACGACTGTCGCTTCACACAGCCGATATGCCTGACTGACCAGATACCCGCCCAGCCCGCTTGAGAGCCCCAGCCCGATCATGATCAGTAAATCCCCCTGCTGCGGCTGTACCCAGGCACGAAACAAAAAATCAATTGATGGGTTGCCCGGGTTCGCAAAGCGACCATCACCAAAGACCAGTCCGAACACGCTACAGACTACGACGAAGACAGCCTGTATGTAGAAGCTCATGGTTGAAGCCTTTTCTTTCAGGCCTATCTTTCTCGTAAGAATTTGTAAGCAGGCGTAGGCAAAAGCCGCTATTAACGGAAGCAAGGCGGCAAACTGAAACGCCTCTGATCCGGGTCGCAACATCACAATCACACCAGCCAGACCTACGGATACCGCCAGCCAACGCCGGATACCCACCGTCTCTCCGAGAAACACTACAGACAGCGCTGTTATGAATAATGGCGCAACAAAAAATATGGCACTGGCTTCCGGCAGGCTTATAGATGCGAGGCCGACAAAAAAACACATGTTGGCAAATACGACACATAAACCACGGACTATATGGATCAGCGGATAGCGCGTCTTTAACAACCGATACCCGCCTTCCAGCGGCATCAGCACACATAAGGTGACACTCAAACCGACCACTGCACGCACCCAGACAATCTGATGCAGCGCGTAATCGCCGCTGAGGAATTTGATCCCCACATCGTTCAGTGAAAACATAAACCACGCACCCATGGCGCACAGCAATCCGGTTGCTGTTGCGCCAATAGCGGGACTGTTTTTATGCGTGGTGGGCGGTTTATCAGACATCATGCATCAAACACCGCCAGCGGCTGGTTGTCAATGCACAACTTCTGCGAGTTTCAGATGCCCGGATTCAGATGGCAAACCTCTATGCTATCGGTAGGTTTAACGATCGACACCGTATGCCGCCTCAGGTTTTCTCCGGCAACGTAATCCGCAAAGCGCCATCAGCGCCAGCAGCATTAACATCGGATCAAACCCATTCTGTGTTCCTGACACACAACCACCTGCAGCAACAACTACCGAACCTTCCACTTCCTTTTCTGCCGGTGGATCAACTGCCTCTGGTGCTACTACACAGACCTGATTATCTTCCCAGCCGAACCCGTCGCCGTCTAGATCGGATTCAGTGGATTCACAAACCTTCGTACCGTCTTCGGTCGGATCAGTTGGTACAATCGGAGGTGTTACGATCGGTGGATCAACCGGTGGCAGCTCTACGGGTTCTACATCCTCTGGTACGATCAACGCATCGGTACTATTCGTTACCTCGACAAAATCCCATGTGGCCGGAAACGACTGACCACTATTCGATGTCGAGATAATTCCAACCGCGATTCTGGTCGACGCATTCAACCATTGAGATGGGAAAGCAACCGAGCCGCCAGCAGCTTGCAGATCGCCAGTGTTACCGTTGGTGGTGATACGATAGTACGCTGTTGCCGTGAGGGAGGAAGGATCAACCTGTATATAAAAATCTATATAATCAGATCCTGTAACGGCAGCTTCCGTCTGTATAGACGATTCCACATTGCCAAATACCTCGGACAGACGCTCAACACCCCCGGCTAAACCCTGCCTGTTAGCCACAACTTTGATGTAGTTATCCTGATCACCTGAACCAACAAACATTCCCATAGACTGATAACCGGAGGCAGAAACACCCAGAAAAGGGGCCAGCACGCGCGTAGAGGCAACGAAAGCGGGATCGCCAGGCTCGACGTCAATACCAAACTGAAATGCATATTGCTGCGAATTCTGGCCACCAATAGCATCACCAGGAGGAACACCATCTACCGTCAATACCCCGGCTGCGCCGCGAACGGTCATGTCGTCTGGATTATACAACGTTGCGTAGTCGGTTTCGCCGTTTGTCATCAAACCGGAAAACCCTAGATTCGAAATAAACCCGGACGGGTCGCTGTTATTTTCCCACTGATAGCTCACTGGAAGAGAGGTATTTGCACCATTGCTCGCGTCCCGTGCGAAAGGATCACCTAGATCCGGTAAACCGTCGTTGTCATCATCGGAATCGAGCAGATTGGATACGCCATCGGCATCACTGTCTTCAGGAAAATCTGCCGCGGAACAGGCATCGGTGCCGTTGGCCTGCTCATCTGCCGTGGTGAATCCATCTTCATCGGGATCAGCAAATGCATTGTCCGTCGTACACTCTTCTTCATCGGCATCTGCATCATCGCTTTGGTCATCATCGCTTTGGTCATAATCCTGTGGTTCAAATACTATGACCGACCGGGATGAAAAATCAGCGACCCAGATTGTCCCGGGAAAAATAGCCTCATCACCCAGCGCAGTCACGTCCAGCGGTGTGGTGCCGACATTAGAAAATATCGCGCCGCTGGCAGCGACCGCTGTACCGGTACTATTCATCTGCACTCGATACAACTTGTTATTAAACGCCGCTGCAAGCAGATCTCCCTGCATGGCACCACCAAAGTTAGAAGCAGTATATTCGGTGATGCCATTTGTAGAGGCCGGTGTTGCCATCAAGGCGTAGTTTTCCGGATGCTGCGTAAGCCCTGAGCCGGAGGGACCGTAATAGTTGCACTCTATACTATTCGCAAAAGGCACCGGTGTCTGCGGGTTGCTTTCGTTGAATAATATTGCGTTATTACCACGAACCGGGTTCGGGTGGCCGGCATAGTAACCGCGATCACTGATCAGGTGCAAAGCATCATGGCGCGTTTGGCCTGGCTCAATAATTTCGTTTCCGCAATCATCATTAGGAATGCCTCCCCACCCTCCGTTGGGTCCGTTATCCCAGGAGTACATATTTCCATTCGCACTGATCAATACATCGTATGGGTTGCGAAAGCCCGGTGCGTAAACCTGCACGGGTCCATCGTCGGTAATCATCGCTTGATTTTTCCCGCGATTACCACCGAAAGGATCGTTAAAATCAGAGGCACCTGCACGATCTTCATCATCCAGCGTCGGCAGGTCATAGGTGGTGTTACCAATAGCTATCAGATCAACTTCGAGTATGGCAGCACTAAGCGCATACTCCGGCAATTTAGCAAAGTTATTCGACGGGGCCCCCTGGTTGGTATTACCACCCATAGCGATATAGAGCTTCCCGGTATCAGTACTTACGGCAATACCGTTAGCCGTATGATTCTCTTCTGATCTTGGTAGTCCGCGCACCAGATCCAACTTTTGCCACCCGTTGCCAGCTTTAGTCAGGCGGGAAAGCACACCTGAATTCGTATCGAGATTGGTACTCTCACCACTTCCCCCGCCACCGATTCTAGGATCACTCGAAGTCACATAGACAACCGGACTCGAGGCACTGCCAGTTACCGCCATACCAGTAACCAATCGCGTATTTACAGTGGAGTTTCTAGTGCCGTCATCATCGTGATTTACGATGTTTTTCACGAGATCTATCTGTTCAAAATCTGTGATGCTGTACTGATTGGTATCGCTTCGTTCTATCTCGTAGACAAAAATATCGCCATTCATGGACGAAATATATAATTTTCCATCAGGCCCGAACTGCAATGACGTCGGCCGGATGTCGCCTAATCCATTCAACTGGCTTTTCAGAAAAGACACCGCACCCTCGCCTTCTGCACGACCAATATCCGGCGGACGAACTCCACTGTGAGCATCTACTCCTGTACCGTTCAATTGCACCACAGACACGGTCTCACGCCCACTGTGAGTGATAAACAACATTCCGGGAGTTGCGCCTTCGCGCTTCGGGTCGAAATATATATTCAGATCGCGGCTTTCACCCGGCTGCAGTTCTATTCCTCCACTGATATCGGTTGCGTAGTTACTGGCATCGCGCTCATCCAGAAACAAAGTACTAATAGTCAACAGGCCGGATTCAATGCCACCGGTATTGCTGATTGTCAGCATTCGTGACGCGCGATCTCCAACTTCCACGGCGCCGAACTCAAGTTCTTCAGCACTAGCGAGGAAACGCCCGTTACCGCCTTGAGCTTCAACAGATGTCGCACCAGCCTGTCCGGCGATTGCAGCAACCAGAACGACGATGGCACAAATTCGTCTCAGGCAGAACTGAGAGAAATTAAGTACAGACAATCTTTTCCAGAACGACTCAGGCATTTCGGCAATCCAGGATTGAGTTGGATGCGATTTAACCCTCTTATTGAAGCCGTTACTGTGACCCTCAATGTAAATATATTGATGCGTCTGTACAGAATATGAGACATTGAGGTATCCATCACAACTTCAGAACGATAACGGAACTGCGCTACACCGACATACCATTGCGTTCGTTTGCAGCAAAGACTCGAATAACCGATCATTAGCAATTTTCTGAATGGAGCCGCCCATGCTTAGTGATACTGATAAAAAATATTTACGACTCGCCTATGACGAGGCCAAAGCAGGCTACGACGAAGGCGGCTGCCCGATCGGCTCTGCACTGGCCCGCGGAGACAGCCTGCTGGCCTCCGGCAGGAACCAGCGCGTACAAAAAGGAGACCCTATCGCACACGGCGAAATGGATGCTTTGCGCAAGGCTGGCCGGCAAAAAACCTATCGAGACACCACGTTGTACACCTCACTGAGCCCCTGCATGATGTGCACCGGCACCATCATTCAGTTCGGTATTCCGCGGGTTGTAATTGGTGAAAACCAGACCTTTGGCGGCAATGAAGATTTCCTGCGCTCACGGGGTGTTGAAGTGATCGTCGCTGATGACACCGACTGCATTGAACTGATGACCACCTTTATCAGGGAAAAACCCGAGCTGTGGGCCGAAGACATCGCTGAAGATTAACCATACAACAGGCAATGCAAACCAGCGGGTTTGCCGTCTATAATTACCGGCTGCCTACGGCTTGAGTAATATCCGACACAATGCCTCCTGACAATACACCAGCAATCGGCTTCGATTACGGCACCTCTAATTGTGCTATGAGCGTTCGCGACAGCAACGGGCTGCGGCTTATTCCGTTACAAGGGTCAAACTCGCCATTTATTCCGTCTGCACTGTATGCGATAGAACGCGAATATATCAGTGACAACGTGGTACGGGCGATTACCGATAAACCAACCCAAACCGCCCTTGCAGAGCAACGCTCCACGCTCTTGAATGTCGCCAGATTAAAGCACCGTGAGGCCGGTACCAGTCCTGAAGAAACGGTGATCTATCTCGGCGAACAAGCCATTGATCTGTACCTGCAACAACCCGATGAAGGGTATTTTATCAAGTCTCCCAAGTCGTTTCTGGGCGCCACTGGTCTGGCCGACGAGGCAATTGCTTTTTTCGAAGATGTCGTCACCTGGATGATGCAGCAACTGGTATCACGAGCGACATCCCAGCTGCAACAACAACCACGCCAGACAGTAATCGGACGGCCGGTTAATTTCCAGGGTGCTAACGTAGAGCGTAGTAACCAGCAGGCGATCGGTATCCTCACTACAGCCGCACAACGAGCCGGGTTCACTGACATTGAATTCATGATCGAACCAGTGGCAGCAGGCATGGCATTTGAGCAAACCCTGCAACAGAATCAATGTGTGCTGGTGGTGGATATAGGCGGCGGCACCAGTGACGTCGCACTGCTACAGATGGGCCCCGACTTCCGCAACAACTTTAACCGCGATGACGATATTCTCGGACATTCCGGTGAACGTATCGGAGGTAACGATCTCGATATTCAACTATCGTTTCGTCACCTGATGCCCATTTTCGGTTTGGGCACACAACTTAAGAACGGCTTACCTATGCCTGCTCATCCTTTCTGGCTTGCCGTCTCCGTCAATGACGTCAACCTGCAAACGGAATTCTATAAACCCGCCACTTTGCGTGAATTAAAACAGCTTCACATCGATAGCAAAGACAAGCAGCGATTCAGCCGTCTATTGAGCTTGCGAAAGAACCAGCAAAACTATCAGTTAGTCAGAAGCGCAGAATTAGCCAAGATTGAATTATCCAGCAAAGCCAACAGCGAAATAAATCTGGAATTTGTCGAACCAGAGCTTGCAACCCCGGTCAGCCAGGTGTCTCTGGAAGAAACTACCGCCAATATAGTCACAGGCATGATGGCACTGATTACCGAAGTTACTACTCAGGCCAGCGTCCCTCCCGATTGCGTATTTATAACCGGTGGCAGTGCAAAGTCGCCTATGATCAGAAAGGCCATCGAACACCAGCTAGGTCGTCTGCCCATTTTTGACGGAGACGATTTCGGCAGCGTTGCCGCAGGGCTCGGACAATGGGCCAGTGTGATCTATCGTTAGTAAACGCATAAACCAAACGATTCGTTCAGTGCCTTAGAAACACAACTGCGCACCTTCCAGAACAGACTCATAAGCGACCCGCTCACATTGGCCGAACAACGGGTGTTTTTGTAGTTTGGCTTTACTGATCCGCGGAGAGGACAAGCCACACAGCACTCTGGCTACTTCAACCGGAGATTCCAGTACCTGCGAATGTTCTGCCTTAAGCTCTGCAATCTGTTCCCGGAGTTGAGCAGTTAACACAGTCTCCGGACGACCACCCAGCACCACTGCACGACCGGTTTCACACCAGGAACAATGGCCGCAATCAGTGTTCAGAGCCTCGCCAAAGCGATCGGCCAGGGCCGATGTCTGACAGGCATCCAGTGTGATCCAGCTTATTGTTTGCTGCAGCCGGTCTATCTCTGACTTTTCTCTTTCAGCGTTTTCTTTAGAAAGTTCCGCAGCTAAATGCTCGCGGGTTTCCGGACGTTTTATAATGGTGTATCTATTACGTACACCGGCAACCTTCACTTCGAGCAGATTTTGCTCCGATAAATAATCCAGCGCTCTCACGATTCGATCACGCGGGCTGGCAAGCGCTGCCACCGACTGCTCCAGATCTATCTGATACCAGGTTTTATTCTTGACCGCCTGACGAAACAGATTACCAATAAACTGCCTGCGTTCACCGTCAAATCGCGCGAGAATATCTTTAGACGACTGCAGCGGTTTGAACTGATAGTTTGCATAAAACGGGGTGCCCCCGCGCAAGTATCCCTTTAGCTCCAGTCGCGTTAACAGGGTGCGCAACACCAATGGGCGGACATCGCATTGATGCGAAAGATCGTACAACGAGATATCAAACTCGTTTTCTTCTGAAAAAATAGTATCAACGAATCTGGTGACAGCACCGGTAGTTGGCGTATCGCCATAAATGAAGTTTTCCAGCGGAATCAAATCATCAGTGCAGGCGAGCAGCTGACACAGAGCGGCTTCTCCATCCCGCCCGGCCCGGCCGATTTCCTGTGAATAGTTTTCGAGGCTTTTCGGCAGATTGTAGTGATACACACCGCGAATATTTGATTTATCTATCCCCATGCCAAAGGCGATAGTTGCAACAACTATGTTGCTGTCGGACTGAACAAACCAATCCTGAATTTCAGCACGCTGTTCACTTTTAAGACCGGCGTGATAATGGCGTGCAGCCAGGCCATTGCTTTGCAGCACCTTCGCAACATGCTCGGCTGTCTTTTGCAGCGTCACATAGACAATCGCCGATTTGAGCGGTTTTGATTTGATTTGCTGTACCAGAACCTGATCACGCTCCGATGGTTCAACCGCTGTGGTGCGTAAATTTAAATTCGCTCTATAAAAACCCGTATTGATCGCATGCGCGGGTTTGATGGCAAACTGTCTGCAGATATCCTGCAGTACTTCTGTCGTCGCTGTAGCAGTCAATGCCAGCATCCGCTTAGCATTGCAGGCACGGGCAAACTCAACAAGCTTTAAATAATCTGGCCGGAAATTATGACCCCATTCCGAAATGCAATGCGCTTCATCTACTGCAAAAAGCGAAATTTCAACAGTCGAAAGTGATGCCCTGAATCGCTCGTTATTAAAACGTTCAGGTGCAACATAGAGTAACCGCATATTGTGGTTGCGAACATCGTCCATAATTTGTCGATATTCATCTAACGATAACGAGGAATCGAGCCTGCCCGCCCGGATACCACGTGCGGTGAGTGCGTCTATCTGATCCTTCATTAACGCAATAAGCGGCGATACCACCAGCGTCAATCCATCAAACGCTAACGCCGGCAGCTGATAACACAGCGATTTTCCGCCACCTGTAGGAAATACTGCTGCTGCGGAATCACCGGACAGCAATGCATCAATCACCGCTTTCTGACCACCACGAAATTCGCTGTGACCAAAATATCTGCGGAGAAGATCAGTTGGATCGGGGGTTTCCAGGCTCATGATTTACTTCCACTGCAATACTTCTGAGGACAACATGCCGAGAATCTCAGCAAAACAACTTCCGGCAAGAATGCACCAACAGGCCTCTGACCAATGAGACCTGGTTCACATTGACGAGCATCGTGCAGCATTAACTTCCGCAGAACTCTAGCTCTGATTTTCTGGCCGCATATGCGGAAACAGAATCACATCGCGTATTGAAGCGGCTCCGGTAAACATCATTACCAGGCGATCGATACCGATACCCTCACCGGCTGTTGGCGGCATGCCGATTTCAAGAGCACGAATATAGTCATGATCATAATGCATAGCCTCGTCATCTCCGGCCGCCAGATTCTCCACCTGCTGGCGAAAGCGCTCCGCCTGATCTTCGGGATCATTCAGCTCGGAAAACCCATTGGCAATTTCACGGCCGCCGACAAAAAACTCAAATCGATCGGTTACGTCGGGATTATCATCATTGCGGCGGGCTAACGGAGATACCTCAGCGGGATAGGCGGTAATGAATGTGGGATCATTTAATCGGTGCTCTACGGTCGCTTCAAATAGCTCGGTAAGCAATTTACCAATGCCCCAGGCATCCTCTACAACTACGCCTTTATTCCCGGCAATAGTTCTCAGCGCATTAATATCACTGAGATCATCAACAAAAATATCCGGATTGAAGGAAGCGATCGATTCGGTCATGGTCATACGTACAAACGGCTTATCAAAGTTATAGGATGTCTCACCATCGGTCGACTTGATCGTCGTGGTACCCATTACCTTTTCGGCAATTTCCCGCAGTAGTACTTCTGTTAGATCCATCAGGTCTGTGTAAGTTGCGTAAGCCTGATAAAACTCAAGCATGGTAAATTCAGGGTTATGGCGTGTGGATAGCCCTTCATTTCTAAAGTTTCGATTTATCTCGAATACCCGATCAAAACCCCCTACAACAAGCCGCTTCAAATAGAGCTCCGGCGCAATTCGCAGAAACAATTCCATATCCAGAGCATTATGGTGAGTCACAAACGGTTTAGCCGTTGCGCCACCTGGAATCACCTGCATCATAGGTGTTTCCACTTCCATGAAATCGCGGGATATAAAAAAATCTCTAATGTACTGAACAATTGCCGCGCGTAATTTGAATGTCTCGCGAACCTCACGATTAGCGATCAGATCAATGTATCGCTGGCGATAACGCTGCTCGGTGTCGGTCATACCATGAAATTTTTCAGGTAACGGCCTGAGCGATTTGGTCAGCAGCCGGATCGACGATGCCTTTACAGTGAGTTCACCGGTTTTAGTTTTGAACAACTTGCCTTCAACCGCGATGATATCACCAACATCAAAATGCCTGAATTCAGTATAAGCCTCCTCACCCAGCAGCGCTTTTTGCACAAACAATTGAATTTGTCCGGTGGTGTCCTGCAATTGCGCAAAGCTTGCCTTGCCCATAATGCGTTTAGCAACCATGCGACCGGCAAGACTGGCTGTTACCTCGGTAGTTTCAAAAAAAACTTTATCCCGCAACTCATGCTCGCCGCACAATTCTATAGCTGTGTTTTCCGGGGAAAAATCATTTGGAAAAGCCGGCCCGTGCTCGCGCAACTGTGTCAGTTTCTCACGGCGTTGCGCGATAAGTTTGTTTTCGTCTTCAATAATAGGAGGCTGTTCTTCAGACATTTTTATCCTGCGCGAATACCGTTATTACTATAGACGGGAGAATGACCCGCCCAGATTTGTTGTTGATTTCCAAAGCGCTATAAACCGCTTTTTAAACTTGCTTCGATAAACTGATCGAGATCACCGTCAAGAACCGCCTGAGTATTACCTGTTTCAACGTTTGTTCTCAGGTCTTTAATTCGCGACTGATCCAGTACATAGGAACGGATCTGACTACCCCACCCTATATCCGATTTGCTGTCTTCAAGAGCTTGCTGATCACCGCGCCGCTTTTGCATTTCGAGCTCATAGAGTTTCGACTTCAGCTGCTTCATTGCCTGATCTTTGTTCTTGTGCTGCGACCGGTCATTCTGGCACTGAACCACAACATTAGTCGGTACGTGAGTAATCCGTACCGCCGACTCGGTGCGGTTGACGTGCTGACCACCGGCCCCCGAAGCACGGTAGACATCAATTCTCAAATCAGCCGGGTTTATGTCAATTTCCACGGAGTCGTCCACCTCGGGTGCAACAAATACCGCAGCGAACGATGTGTGTCGGCGACTGCCGGAATCGAACGGTGATTTACGCACCAGACGATGTACACCGGACTCGGTCCGCAGCCAGCCATAGGCGTACTCTCCCTCAAACCGGATTGTAGCGGATTTTATTCCCGCCACATCGCCGGGCGATGCTTCCATCAGCTCGGTTTTGAAGTTATGGGCTTCCCCCCAGCGCAGGTACATTCGCAGCAACATATCCGCCCAGTCCTGTGCCTCGGTTCCGCCGGAGCCCGATTGTATATCGACAAATGCGTTGTTTATATCGGTATCGCCGGAGAACATTCGACGAAATTCCAATGTAGCGATCTGCGATTCAAGACTGGACAGATCATCAAGCACCGACTCGAGCGTATCTTCATCGTTTTCTTCGCTGGCCATTTGCAGCAGTTCTGCCGCGTCGTTGAGTCCGGTCCCCAGCGAACTCAGTAAATTCACCACCGATTCCAGTTGCGCCCGCTCTTTGCCCAGCTCCTGCGCTCGATCCGGGTTACTCCAGATTTGCGGATCTTCAAGCTCGAGCATTACCTCTTCGAGCTGTTCCTTTTTCTGCTCGAAGTCAAAGATACCCCCTAAGCGCGTCACCACGCTGCCGGAGATCTTCTATTTTGCTTGTGGCCGGATTAATTTCCATAACAATATTCTTGATGAGTTAACTCTATATTCTACACCAGCCATCTACCTTTGTTAGGCATTGTTTTTTATCAGTTCCGTGCCCTGAATTTGAAACAGAACCGATGGAACGCTGCCAGCTACTCCGTGTCATTCGATCAAAGCCATATGCTCAACCAGTAGTTGCACTGTTTCCTGCTCGCGAAAAAGATTAACATCGAGTCGGTAAACTATCTGCCATTTCTGCTCAGAGTTGCTCTCAATCTTTCGATTAAACGCCATTGCGGGGATATCACGATTGCCATCAGTGCGTTTGAGAATCAGTCGGCTATGCCCGGAACCGACAATTTTCACACTACGTATGTGGAACACATCATCGAACAACGGCGCTGGAAAAGACTGCCCCCACGGCTGAAGGTATTTTAAGGCGCGTGCATTTAGCAGGCTCATCTCCGCATCCGACAAAGCGCCGTCTGAGAGCCACTCACGATGGGGCGATATTCCACCAGTGATTCTGGCCACTTCAACCGCGAAAGCCTTATTGAAACGCTCAAAATTGTGCTCGGCAAGGCTGACACCGGCCGCCATGGCATGGCCGCCGAATTTACTCAGCAAATCCGGCTCAGTGGCGGCTATTGACATCAGCACATCGCGAATGTGAATGCCGGGAATAGAACGCCCTGAGCCTTTCAACATGCCATCGGCCGCTTTGGCAAATGCAAACACCGGACGATAGCAGTGCTCCTTCACACGCCCGGCCACAATTCCAATAACCCCTTCGTGCCAGTCGGGCTCATAAAGACACAGAGTTGAAGGAAGCACTCCTGACTGCGCGGATAACACAGCCTCCACCTGCCTGAACCCCTGCTCACGCATGCCGGATTCGATCTTACGACGAGTGCGATTAAACTGATCCAGTTCGCGGGCAATTCGCTGCGCGGTTTTCAGATCGGCACTGAGCAGGCACTCTATTCCAACGCTGATATCGTCAAGCCGGCCAGCCGCATTCAAGCGCGGACCGATGACAAACCCGAGATCATCCGACGTAGCACTGCGATGGTCCCGTCCGGCAACCTTGAATAACGCCAATACACCCGGATAAGTAAGGCCGGCACGGATACGCCTGAGCCCTTGCTCGATCAGAATTCGATTGTTGCGATCGAGCGGCACCACATCGGCGACCGTACCAATGGCAACCAGATCGAGAAAATCAGTCATTCGCGGCGCATCTGTGTCACGGCCTTCGAACCAGCCATTGCGCTGCAGACGCCGGATCATCCCGGTCATTACGTAAAAAATAACGCCGACACCACAGAGATTTTTTCCGGGAAAACTGCAGTCTTCACGATTCGGATTAACTATGGCATCGGCAGCGGGCAGTTCAGGCGGTGGCAGATGGTGATCCGTTACCAACACCGGTACACCCGCCTCTTTCGCTGCACGTACGCCATCAATAGAGGCAATTCCATTATCAACGGTGACGATCAGATCCGGCTTACTCCGCAACGCAACAGCAACAATCTCACGAGACAGACCATAGCCGAACTTAAATCGGTTCGGCACAAGGTATGAAACATTGGCCCCCACCGTGCGCAATACACGCACTGCCAAAGCCGTGCTCGTCGCACCATCTGCGTCATAGTCACCAACAATCAAAATAGACTGACCACCGCCTACCGCAGCGACCAGTAGCTCAACGGCTCGATCAAAATCTTTCAATGCTCCGGGCAGCAGCAGATCTTTTAGCGGCAATTCCAATTCATCGGCGCCGGCAACCCCTCTACCCGCAAGCACCCGCCCTATAAATGCTTGTTCATGCAGCCGTTCCGCAATTTTTTTATCATACGGACGACGACGAATGGCATCAGCGCTCATCGCAATCTGCTGATGTAAAGCTTAGTAACGCCGTCATTGCGGCTAACGCAGACATTGCCATAAACCACCTCACACGGGTGCTCGATGTGGCGGTGCATCTGTCAATTCATCGTGGAAATAATCAGGCGATCGCGGTTGCCGCCAGAAGGCCCACCGCGATCGCAAATCCAGTTCCATCCAGTGACTACCGCCACCCCATAGCGTAGCTCTGCGCCAGGCATTGCGTCCAAGTCCGTTCCAGAGTACCTCGAACAGGGTTTCTTCCAGCTCGACCAGTAACTCATCGCGCTGGAGTTGATCACCTGCTACTGCCGCTCGTGCCAGCCGATCCTCGACAAATAATGTTGCTTTATCTGAAATGCAAAAGTGCTCGGGCTGATTCACCTCAACACCGGCAAAACGCGCGAGACTCTGAGTATAAAAATTATTGGTGTAAACATGCAGGCTCTCTTCAATCGACGGCTGAGCGGGGACACCTTCACCCCAGGCCCACAATGAGTTAATTGCAACCTTTCCTGACGCGGCACGCGCCTCATTAACCGGATGCTCATGCAACAGCATTTCAATCTCAGTCAGCTTGCCTCGCCACTTTCGAGAGTCTTCGCCGACCGGGCGAACCATCGCCACATCTCTGCCTGCGGCCTGACTCAGTGAGATAGTTTCTATATCAAGCGAGTGCGGGAACCGACAATACCAGCGACCGGGGTGAGTCATGCCGAACTCCAGCCCATCTGCATCAAAATGCCGGTTGAGAGTTTGTATAAATTCAAGCGCCTCACTATGCTCAATATCAATTATCGACTGATCAGCCAGTATCGCGTTGTTAATGTCCATTTGCTGATAGACCGGATCCGTGCGAAGCACAAATTTACCGGCCTCAAGCGCCGGTGCGTCGAGCAGATAACCCAACCGTGCAGCACAGTTTTTAGCTCCACATTCCTCGCCGTTGAACCATCGATACACGTGCTGCTCCAAGCTTTGCGCTTCAGATGGTATGGTTGTGGCACGTCCCAGCAGGCGGTTCAGCCAGCGGGTTTCCCCACCGCCGCTTACAGGAACAGCGGGAGACAATAACCCGGGTAACAATAAACACACCTCCTGACGCGTAGCCTTGGTGTAACATAATGATTGCATGGAGTTTTCGACAATAAATGATGAATAATCGATGAAAAACAAAAAGCTCTGGATCGCGGCAATTGCAATAGCGCTGATTGCTGCGTTCTTTGTGTTTGATCTGGGTAAGTACCTGTCCCTGGAATACCTCAAACAACAGCACCAGACCATACTCGATTTCTACAGTGAAAATCGACTTATTACTATCGCCATGTTTTTTCTGCTGTATGTGGCCGTGGCTGCACTATCCCTGCCGGGAGCCGCCATTCTAACTTTGGCTGCAGGGGCGATTTTCGGCCTCGCAATCGGCTTGATCATTGTATCTTTCGCATCAACCATCGGTGCAACACTTGCGTTCCTGATATCACGTTTTATGTTTCGGGAGACTGTCCAGACAAAATTTGGAAGTCAGCTCGAGACGATTAATCAGGGTGTTGAAAAAGAAGGGGCGTTTTATCTCTTTACCTTACGCCTGATACCCGTTGTGCCGTTTTTTGTCGTCAACCTGCTTATGGGTCTTACTCCAATTAAAGCGATGGTTTTTGCCTGGGTTAGCCAACTCGGTATGCTGCCTGGTACCGCGGTATTCGTAAATGCCGGCGATCAGCTTTCAAAAATAGAATCTCTGAGTGACATATTATCACCATCGCTTCTAGCCGCTTTTGCGCTGCTGGGTATTTTCCCGATTGCCGCCAAGAAACTACTTAATCTCTATAAAAACCGGGCTGCCAAGCACTCATGAGCGACCACGTAAAACCGGAATTCTTTGATACCAATATCATTGTTATCGGCGCCGGATCAGGAGGACTGATCTCGGCGCTGATCGCAGCCGCAGTCAAGGCGCGTGTAACGTTAATAGAAAAACACAAGATGGGCGGCGACTGCCTCAATACCGGTTGCGTCCCTTCAAAAGCACTGATCAAAACGGCGCGTTTCTTAAGTGACGTTAAAAACTCGAAAAAATACGGAATAAAGTCAGCCAGTGCCGACTTTGATTTCAGTGACGTGATGGAACGTGTTCAGGCTGTTATAAAAAAAATAGAGCCACACGATTCAATCGAACGATTCACCGAATTAGGTGTGGATTGCGTAACCGGAGAAGCAAGGCTTGTTACACCATGGGCGGTCGAGGTGAACGGGAAAACTATCACCGCTCGAAATATTATTCTGGCTTCGGGTGGTCGGCCCTTTGTTCCCGCCATAGAAGGGCTGGACGACGTAAACTGGTATAACTCCGACAACCTCTGGGCATTGCGCGAGCAACCCCGCCGCATGATCGTGCTTGGCGGTGGCCCCATCGGATGCGAAATGGCGCAGGCATTTAACCGCCTCGGTAGCGAAACAACGCTGGTAGAAATGGCGCCACGCATCATGATTCGGGAGGACGAAGAAATTTCTGCCATGGTGCAGGATAAATTCGTCAGTGAAAAAATGACGGTACTGTGCGGCACACGTGCCGTCGCTTGTCGGCGTCCGGATGGTGAGCAGATCCTGATCTGTGACCAGGATGGCACCGAAGTGCAGATACCTTTTGACGGCTTATTGGTAGCGATTGGGCGCAAGCCCAATGTAGAAGGCTTCGGACTGGAAGAACTGGGCGTTACCCTGCGCAAAAATAATACGGTAGAAACAGATGAGTTCCTGCGGACTAATTTTGACAATATTTTTGCCGTCGGTGATGTAACCGGCCCCTATCAATTTACCCATACTGCTGCACATCAGGCATGGTTTGCAGCAGTGAACAGCCTGTTCGGAGACTTCAAAAAGTTCAAGGCAGACTACTCAGTGATCCCGTGGGCAACATTCACGGACCCGGAAGTTGCGCGCGTAGGTCTCAATGAAGCGGACGCAAAGCAAAATAACATCCCATATGAAGTCACACGCTATGGTATTGATGATCTTGATCGTGCCATAGCAGACAGTGAAGATCACGGTGTAGTGAAGGTGTTAACCGTACCCGGTAAAGACAAGATCCTGGGTGTCACTATTGTCGGCGCACACGCAGGAGACCTGATCGCCGAATATGTCACGGCGATGAAATACAAACTTGGTTTAAAGAAGATTCTCGGAACCATTCACATCTACCCGACGATGACTGAAGCGAATAAAATGGCCGCCGGGATCTGGCAGAAGGAACATGCTCCGCAAACTATTCTAAACTTACTGGAGCGCTTTCATCGCTGGCGCAGAGGAAAAAGTAAAGAGGCCTGAGGCCCCCTGCAGAGCGGCCTTTAGAAATCAATGATCTCGGGCTTGCCGATATGGTAACCCTGAGCGAGATTCACACCCATTAGCGCAAGTTTATCCAGCACCGCTGCATTTTCTACATATTCGGCAATGGTCACTTTACCCAGTGACTGACCGATCTCGTTTACCGCCTTAACAATCGCGAAGTCTATCGGATCTTCCAGAATATCCCGTACAAACATTCCGTCTATTTTAAAGCAGGTTATTGGCAGGTTTTTGAAATAGGCAAGAGACGACAATCCGCCTCCTACATCACTGAGTGTGAATTTACAACCGACATCGCCAACCAGTTTCATAAACCGCGTCACAGCAGATAAATTGGCGATAGCAACCGATTCGGTGATTTCAAAACTCAGTACGGAAACGTCAAATTTTGCCTGCTGTAAGCGTTCGATCAAACGGTGAGTGAACGTCTCCTCTATGACCGACTTTTCACCCAGCGTGATTGCACACATTTCCATCGATTCAGCCACATGCGGCTGGCTGCCCAACCAGTCCAGTGCAGCATCCACCACAGCCAGATCTAGGTCAGCCGTCAGCCCATAGCGATCTACCGCTGGCATGAACACGCCCGGCTCTAGAACTTCACCGTCCGCGGTCTGGATTCTCATAGAGAGGGATACCCGCGAGGTTTGCCGATTCATGTCCGTTGCCTGTAGATCGATCACCTTCTGCATACTCAGATCAACGCGCTTATCAGCGATGGCTCTACCGATGAGATCAACCCATTGCCGCTCGCCCTGATGTGGCTTTTCTGAGCCCGGGTCTTTAAATACGGCAACTTGATTACGGCCTTTATTTTTCGCTTCGTAACACGCCGAGTCAGCAGCGCTGAATATCGCAGAGAGTCCTTCCCAGTGCTCATCAACTATAACCAGCCCTATACTCACCCCGATACTAAACCGGCGGCTCCCCCATAGAAATTGAAAACTCTCGACTTCCGCGCGCAACTGGTTGGCTAAACGCAACGCTTCATTGATCCCCACATCAAAAATAAGGACACCAAATTCATCGCCCCCAAGGCGTGCTAGAACATCACTTTTACGCACCAGACCGGTAAACATGGTCGACAGTTGGCGGAGCAATTCATCACCTGCGAGATGACCACAAGTGTCGTTGACGATCTTGAAATTATCCAGATCAAGAAAGCACAGGGCGTGAGTACCCGATCGAGCGCGCGCGGTTTGTATCGCTTCCTCGCAGCGACCTTCGAATTCCCGACGATTCACCAGCCCGGTCAACGCATCATGACTGGCGTGGTAGGCTACGGTACTCGCTTCTTTATATTCATCGGTATAATCACTGCCTATTCCGCGGTAACCCTGAAAGGTCTGATCATCGGCAAACACCGGCAAACCGGAGAGCCGAACAACTCGCTTGCCTCCATCGCGATGCATCCATTTGAATTCTCTGTCGCGAAACGACAGATGTTTTCTCATATCAACCGACAACACACTCCACTCTGCCATATCGTCAACGTGTATATGCTGTTCTATGAGTGTATCGAGCGTAACGCCCGTCAGAGACTTACTGCTGATCCCTAACAGCGGCTTTACTTCCATTGACAGGTGAGTGATACACAGATTGCTGTCCATCTCCCAAAAGAAATCACCCGCAGAGGCCGCAAAATCCTGTAACTTGCGGATCTCACGCTCGCGCTCTTCAATGTTATCTCCGGGTAATCTCGTCATCTGCAGGGATACAAGCACGGAGAATCGACCCGCCCAGACAACCGGATTGACACTCACGTTATAACGCTCACTACCGAGAGTAAGTAACGCTGAAACCGGAATCGCTTCAACATCACGGGCGCGAATCATCTGCTCAATTTCAGATTTTTCACGATCATTGAACCAGCTGTCTACCGTCCCATGGGGTCCAGCGAGAAGTTGCTTTGCTGCATCATTGCTATACACGGGCATCCAGCCATCACAGACCATCATCGGATGCTTTATTGCAGCAAACAGTTCCGCTTCTATCGGCGGTAACCCGGTCAATCCGGACGGGCTGTTGTTACGCCTCGGCCCGAGTCGCTTTTCAACAAAATTCTTCGTTTCAAGCGGCTCAGAATGAAGTGACGACAGAGTCTGATAGACTTTCAGCCCGAGCACGGCGACTGCGTCTTCACCGTTCCATTTTACCGGCTTGCTGCGAAACTCCAGTTGCCGTAACCGATCGTTGGCGAGTGTAATTTCCGCATGCGAGATTTCCTCACTTGTTACTGCAGCCGGCAGCCAGTTTTGCTCAGTTTCAGGTAGAGCTAAAGATTCCGTTGAACGATCAAGCAACTCATACCAAGGATCATTGGCATAAAGTGGAACATGATTGCGGTGAACAAGCAGGCCAAACGGGCTGAGGTGCAGCATCGTCTGTAGCTGCAAACTGTTTGCAAACAACAGCTGATAGTTACGCGGCATTTCAGCAACGGAAATAATCTGTACTTCGATACCGGTTACCAGATTATCCCGCGACACTACCGGTGATCGCACAAACAATAGATCAGTCGCCTGATCTCCGATTTCGTAACCGTTTGTAAATTCCGGGGTTCTCGTTTGCAGTACCCGCAACTCCATACGCTGTACGAGTGCAGCATTTTGCGATGACAGCAGGTCGGAGTCTGTACGACCAGTCAGCTCAGATGCACTTTTAAACTGTAACGCGCGCGCGTACCCTTCGGTACAGGCTTTGTACCGAAGTTCTGAATCTTTCAGAGCGATTCTGCGCGGATACTTCTTCTGGACTGAATGTGTCGCCATACCCACTTTCGTTTAACACCAATAGATGGCATTTCGGGGCAGCGACTTTTTCGCTTCACCACGTTCCGCCTGTTGCGGAAGGTTACCCTATCGACTGGAAAATAACCGTGTACGCCGTCTTAAAGTGACGTATTCCGCAAATAAGATCAGACAAACAATCAGAGGTGAAATTCAGAGGCGAAAATCAGATTCCGGTATCGGTTGATACCGGACTACATGGACCAGGCGTCGACTGATTTTTCGAGGCATTCGAGTGCATCGAGCATCGCCAGTTTTTGCTCATCGGTAAGTGATGCGAGCAATTGCTGGTTTCGCTTTTCCATCATGACATCTACCTGTCGGTAGATTTCCAGCCCTTTTTCGGTCAGGTTAAGACGAACATTTCTGGCTTTGCCGGAATCTTCCTCATTGGATATTAAATCGCTCGCGAGCATGGTTTTAACTGTGCGGCTTATCTGCCCTTTGTCCATGCCAATCTGGTTTCGGATATCCGCCTGACTTAGTGTTCCTGTCGAGGCCAGAAGTGCAAGAATCCTCCATTCCGGTAATCTAAGACCAGCAAGCTTATGCACAGCCTGCCCGATCTGCCTGCTCATTTTTACGTTAACCACGTTTAGTTTCACCGTGATCAACGATTGTATTTGAGGATCCAGACCCGACATGAACTATCCCTTTGTTAAAGCTTCGTCCATCCTAGCAAAACCCACGCACAAGGCTAGAACTTTCTACAACTGAAACACAAATATGACAAAAGACAAGCAAATTGAGATTTCAGGATCCATATATTCGCCTATATTTTTTCTACAATAACGAATTTATACCCCGTGTGGGGGATGGACATAACGATCAGTTTATTCAACCCATTTATTTGTTCATCGCCCTCCACTGACATCGATAGTTGTTCCCGTGCAATACGACGCCTGGTCAGATACCAGCCACACTACCGCCTGCGCTACTTCAGCTGCTGTTCCCCCACGCAACATCGGGACACTTTCTTTCACCCGATCTACCCGATCCGGTTCACCACCACTGGCATGTATATCGGTGTAGATCACACCGGGGCGGACAGCATTGACCCGGATTCCGGATTCCGCCATCTCTTTTGCCAATCCAATTGTTAACGAATCAATAGCCCCCTTACTTGCCGCATAATCAACGTACTCATTCGGTGCACCCAGCTTTGCCGCCACGGAAGAGATATTAATGATCACACCGCCAGCTCCTCCGTGTTTCGTAGACATCACTTTGGCAGCCTCCTGCGCACACAGCATAGAGCCTATGACATTCGTATTAAATACACGCTGGAGGCGCTCCAAAGACATCTCTTCGAACCTGCAGTGGTGCTCAAGAATTCCGGCATTATTTATAAGCGCCGTCGGTGCACCTAATGTTTCAGCTGTCTGCCTGAACATACCGGCAACATCTTCGGGGACTGATACATCGCCCTGATATGCGAAGGCTTTGCCACCTCTGCCTTTGATTGTTTCAACCAGCTGCCGGGCTGCATCGGCATTTGATTTATAGTTTACACAGACGGCGTAGCCCGCCTCTGCTGCTGCCAGTACGGTAGCAGCTCCAATGCCTCTGCTGCCACCCGTTACAATCATAACCGCCATAATGCAATCCTCGTTATTTGCTACATGTTTCGCCGATATTTTCCACCGACTTCAAATAAGGCATCGGTTATCTGGCCAAGCGAGCAATACTGGACAGCATCAACCAGTTGGGTAAACACATTTTCGTTATTAACTGCAGCATGCTTGACTCGTTCAAGCGCC
Source organism: Chromatiales bacterium (ex Bugula neritina AB1) (assembly GCA_001730015.1). Lineage (GTDB taxonomy): Bacteria > Pseudomonadota > Gammaproteobacteria > Granulosicoccales > Granulosicoccaceae. The sequence continues at coordinate 91,630 of MDLA01000115.1, forward strand.
GCTGTAGCCTCAGTGCGGTTTCGATTTTGAAACTCACGCAGACGCGAAATCTGACTACGTTTTTCTTCGTCCGTTGATCGGGCCAGCTCAACTTCCTGAGCTATCTCGTCTTCGCCTGGACTCTGAAAAGTGTTGACTCCAATTATCGGTAGCGAACCATCATGTTTCCGGTGTTCGTACAACATAGATTCTTCTTGAATCCTGCCTCTCTGATAACCGGTTTCCATCGCCCCTAGAACACCTCCCCGCTCCGATATTCTCTCAAACTCCACCAGCACAGCTTCTTCAACCAGATCGGTGAGCTCATCAATCACAAAACTCCCCTGATTCGGATTTTCATTTTTCGCAAGCCCCCATTCCCGATTGATGATCAGCTGAATGGCTATAGCTCGACGAACCGACTCTTCCGTCGGCGTTGTAACGGCTTCGTCATAGGCATTGGTGTGAAGTGAATTGCAATTATCGTAGACCGCAATCAACGCCTGCAAGGTGGTGCGGATATCGTTGAAAGCCATTTCCTGCGCATGCAGAGATCGCCCCGATGTCTGAATATGATACTTGAGCTTCTGACTGCGTTCGTTTGCCCCATAGCGATCACGCATGGCAATTGCCCAGACACGTCGGGCAACTCGCCCCATCACGGTATACTCGGGATCCATTCCGTTACTGAAGAAAAAAGACAGATTCGGGGCAAAATCATCAACGTTCATACCACGGGCAAGGTAGGACTCAACATAGGTGAATCCGTTGGACAGTGTAAACGCAAGCTGGCTTATAGGGTTCGCACCTGCCTCGGCAATGTGATACCCCGAGATCGAAACCGAATAGAAATTACGGACATTGTTGTCGACAAAATACTCCTGGATATCCCCCATTAGCTTAAGGCTGAATTCGGTCGAGAACAGGCAGGTGTTCTGTCCCTGATCTTCTTTGAGAATATCCGCCTGAACGGTGCCGCGAACATTGGCGAGCGTCCAGCGTTTAAGCCCTTGCAATTCGGACTCATCTGGTTCGCGCTTGTTTTCATCGACAAAACGATCAAGCTGCTGATGAAAAGCAGCATTAAAATAGAACGCTAAAATGGTTGGCGCCGGGCCGTTGATTGTCATCGATACCGAGGTCGCCGGGTTGCACAAATCAAAGCCGTCGTAGAGAGCTTTCATATCATCGAGTGTGGCGATAGACACGCCCGAATTTCCCACCTTACCGTATATATCCGGCCGTTCATGCGGGTCATTACCGTACAGTGTTACGGAATCAAATGCTGTCGACAGTCGTTTTGCAGATGAATGCTCCGACAATGATTTGAACCGCCGGTTTGTCCGGAATGCATCACCTTCACCCGCAAACATTCGCGTCGGATCTTCCCCTTCACGCTTAAATGGGAACACACCGGCTGTGAACGGGAAATAGCCCGGTAAATTCTCCCTTAGCAGCCAATGCAATAGATCTCCCTGATCTGAAAAACCTGGCAATGCCACCTTGTTGATAACACTTCCACTGAGCGTTTCATGGGTCAACGATGTTCTGATTTCCCGGTCGCGCACAGCCACTACAAATTCATCCGCCCGGTAGCGCTTGGCAATAGCCGGCCAGTCTGCCAGTAGCCGTGTGGAATGTTCATCCAGCTGGCGTGTACGATCTTCGATCAACTGCGACAACCCTTTCTCATCGACATCAACCGCCGCCTCAGCCAACATTTGTCCTGCAGCCGAAAGCTGCTGAGCCGAACGTGCGAACGATGCCTGCTGCTCCGAACGCCGATGATAATCCCGAACTGTGTCTGCAATCTCAGCCAGGTATCTTGTACGTGACGACGGCAGAATGACCGATTTGTCCGTTGATACACGTGTATTAACCTGCGGAATCGCTCCGCCTGGAGGAGCAAAACCCTTTGCTGCCAGTAAACCGGATAGTCGCTGATAGACAGCGGTGACGCCATCATCATTAAAACGCGCAGCCATAGTGCCGAATACCGGCATTTCCTCGGGCGATTGCGCAAACGCCTCACGATTGCGCTGCACCTGCTTGGCAACATCCCGCAGGGCATCTTCCGCGCCTTTACGATCAAACTTGTTAATTGCCACGATATCAGCGAAATCCAGCATATCGATTTTTTCCAATTGGCTGGCGGCACCGAACTCGGGGGTCATTACATACAGCGACACATCGCAATACGGCACTATTCCAGCATCGCCCTGCCCGATGCCAGGCGTCTCAACAATAATGAGGTCAAAACCAGCATGTCGCGCAGCGGCAATCATATCTGACAGCTCGACAGGTACATCACTTCCTGCATCGCGTGTTGCGATAGAGCGCATGAATATATTCTCATGCTCAATTGCATTCATACGAATGCGGTCGCCCAGCAGAGCCCCCCCGGTTTTTCGACGCGTTGGGTCAATAGCAAGCACAGCAATTTTCAGCTGATCCCGATGATCAAGCCGGAAACGACGAATTACTTCATCCGTTAACGAAGATTTCCCGGACCCGCCAGTTCCGGTAATGCCCAGCACAGGAGGTTTTTTTGCTGCTGTGTTACGTAACTGATCAGTTGCAGACTGCGGCCAGGTATTATTTTCTATCGCCGTAAGCACCGCCGCCAGATTTCGATAGCCACCATCAACCAGGGTGGTTAAATCTGTACCGGCATTCTCGCCGGGATCAAAATCACAACGCGACAACATATCATCAATCATGCCTTGCAGACCGATCTGCTGGCCATCCTGCGGTGTGTAGATTCTAGCTACGCCATGACTATGCAACTCTGCGATTTCATCAGCGATTATGACCCCGCCCCCCCCGCCGAATACCTGAATATGCCCGCACCCGCGCTCGCGCAGCATATCGACCATGTATTTGAAGTATTCAACATGGCCACCCTGATAAGAGCTTATTGCTATACCCTGCACATCTTCGTGAATTGCAGCAGTGACAATTTCGTGTACCGAGCGATTATGGCCGAGGTGAATAACCTCCACTCCGGATGCCTGCAAGATACGACGCATGATGTTGATCGAGGCGTCATGCCCGTCAAACAGACTGGCTGCAGTAACAAAACGAATGTGTCTGACCGGATCAGCAGCACCGATAGAAGAGATAGACGCAGCGACACCGCTGGCAGATATAGACATGGGAATTCCTTGAATCGGGAACATTCATCGCTGGAGGCACGATCAACCACAACGAATTTCAGTATATTGACGTTTGGCTAAACGTCAATATACTCAAATGGCCTGCCACACTATCAACTTGTGACGGCTCAACATACAAAAAACCTTCATTGATACCAAACGCAATTCAGTGTTTGAAATTACTGTTAGTGCGGTTCGCTTTTTACGTCGACCAGCAGTGAGCCAGCCTTGAGATCAATGCAGATCCCGGATCGCCCGCTCTCGCTAACGTGCGCGAACCACGAAACAGATAAAACGACCACCAGGACCCATGCATGTCGAAGCAAGACCCGATCGTTATCACTGGCGCGATGCGCACCCCGCTTGGCAGCTTCCAGGGTGCCCTCAGCAACATGACTGCAGCCCAGATCGGCGCAACAGCTATCAGCGCAACCATGGCTCATAGCAACCTCGCCAATGACACCATTGATGAAGTCGTAATGGGCTGTGTTCTACCCGCCGGCCAGGGACAGGCGCCGGCGCGACAAGCGGCACTGGGGGCCGGCCTGCCTATTGGAACTAACGCGACAACAGTGAATAAGATGTGCGGTTCCGGTATGAAGGCTGCGATGTTCGCACATGACCTGCTACTGGCAGGCAGCGCATCCGTTGCTGTGGCCGGAGGGATGGAAAGTATGAGCAACGCCCCGTATCTGCTGCCCAAAGCCCGCAGTGGCATGCGCATGGGTCACGGGCAAGTGCTCGATCACATGTTTCTCGACGGACTGGAGGACGCCTATGACAAAGGTCGTCTTATGGGCAACTTTGCTGAAGATTGCGCCAGTCACTATAAATTCACTCGCGACGCGCAGGATGAATTTGCCATTCGCTCCCTCGACCGCGCAAAGAAAGCCATTGACGACAACTCCTTTACAAGCCAGGTGGCCAGTTGTACCAGCAAAACACGAAAAGGAGAAATCAGTATCGAACAAGACGAGCAACCCCACAACGCCAAGCCCGACAAAATACCCCTGCTTCGACCTGCATTCGCTACAGACGGCACCGTCACGGCAGCGAATTCAAGTTCAATATCGGATGGAGCCGCTGCACTGGTTATGATGCGCCGCAGTGAAGCAGAAGCACGCAAGCTGAGAATTCTGGCAACTGTACTCGGGCACAGCACACACGCCCATGAGCCCAACTGGTTTACCACTGCCCCGGTTCACGCAATGCGCAAACTGCTGGACAAATTAAATCTGTCACAAGACGACATCGATCTGTACGAAGTAAACGAAGCATTCGCAGTAGTCACCATGGCAGCAATACAAGAGCTCGACCTACCCACTGATCGAGTCAATATTCACGGCGGCGCCTGCGCACTAGGTCACCCTATCGGTGCTTCCGGCGCCAGGATTCTGGTCACCTTGCTGCACGCACTGCAGCAGCACGGCCTGAAACGTGGAATGGCTTCTCTTTGCATTGGCGGCGGTGAAGCGACCGCCATGGCAATCGAACTGGCCAGCTAAGCTTTCCGGTAAGCTTAAGAAAAGCCAAAGCACAACAGCTACAGACAGGAGACCCATGGCGTATACCGATGAACAATTATTGGTGCAGGATATGGCGCGCCAGTTTGCCAGAGAAAAGCTTGCCCCATTTGCAGCCGACTGGGATCTCAATGCGGAATTCCCGCGCGATGCAATACGTGAAATGGGGCAGCTGGGACTGCTCGGCATGGTGCTGCCGGAGCAATATAATGGCGCTGGCGCTGACAGTGTTGCCTACGCTATAGCACTCGAAGAGATTGCTGCCGGAGACGGCGCCTGCTCTACTATAATGAGCGTGCACAATTCTGTCGCCTGCCTGCCTGTTTACCGGTTTGGAAGTGACGCCCAGAAAGGCCACTACCTGCCTCTGCTGGCAACAGGACAAATGCTGGGGGCGTTCTGTCTCACTGAACCACAGGCAGGCTCTGATGCCTCGGCACTCAGAACCACTGCAGAATGGGACGGTGAAAATTATATCCTGAACGGCGTTAAGCAATTTATCACCTCAGGAAAAAACGCCGACATAGCTATTGTTTTCGCTGTAACGGACTCTACTGCCGGCAAACGGGGCATCAGTGCTTTCATTGTGCCGACAGATTCCCCCGGATATGAAGTCGCCTCTACCGAGCGCAAGATGGGGCAACGAGCCTCGGACACCTGCCAGATCGTGTTCAATAACTGCAAAGTACCGGCAGACCACCTGCTTGGCGATGAAGGCAATGGCTATAGAATTGCCCTCAGCAACCTTGAGGGCGGTCGCATCGGCATTGCCGCTCAAAGTGTAGGAATGGCTAAAGCGGCTTATCAACATGCTCTGTCCTATGCTCAGGAGCGTCAGGCATTCGGCAAACCCGTATTTTCTCAGCAGGCAATCGCATTCAAGCTCGCCGACATGGCTACACAGATCGATGCGGCAAGACTGCTGGTTCATCGAGCAGCGGAGCTCAGGGATCAAGACTCTCCCTGCCTCACAGAAGCATCGATGGCAAAACTGTTTGCCAGTGAAATGGCTGAACGGGTCTGCTCAGATGCGATTCAAATACACGGTGGCTACGGCTATCTGTCAGATTTCCCGGTGGAACGTATCGCCAGAGATGTTCGCGTGTGTCAGATCTACGAAGGTACCTCTGACATCCAGCGCCTGGTAATCAGCCGGTCGCTGGCGGCTGTTCAGTAGCAATCGGGGGCATAAACATCACATAAACAGGGCTGATAGCAATACAATGTTTACTAACCCGCATTATTCACGGGATTGACGGAATCTCAATTGACCTTTGATTCCACAGAGAATTTTTTCTCTTGCAAATATCAGTAAGTATTCGACGCGAGAAGAAAATTCACTGTGAAAACCCTTGCCATGAATAAGTAAGGTCTACGCGATATCCTCGCCACCCCCGTGAATAATGCGGGCTAATACCACAAACTGCTTGAATCCCGCTTTGCCTGCACCTACTTTCCAGACAGATAAACACATAAGACAGGAACCATTTTGCCACTGAGCTACCAGCAAAAAGCGCATCGGCTCGCCGGGCTCGTCTACCTGCTCTATACACTGAGCTTCCTGTTTGGCATAACAGCGATTATCGGTGTAATAATCAATCACACCTTGTTGCGCAAAACCCGATACACCTATGCCTACAGTCATTTTGTGTGGCAGATTATTTCCTTCTGGGTGCTATTTGCCGGAATAGCAGTGAGTGTCATACTATGGCCGGGTGGCCCGGCCACTGCCGTTGCTTTCTGCACGCTACTCTGGTGGATAGGCAGCGGATTGTTCGGGGTCAGATATTTACTGAAAAAACACAAAATACCTTTTCTGAGCAACGAATAGCAACTCCCCAGTATCGGCGACTAACGCGCCACAACACATTTACAATCAGTCACATCCGTTAACTATAGAGAACAAACCTATGAACCAGGCTGAAATTGCCGGAACGGCACCACTTGCTATCGATGTCGAGAAAGACAAAAACTATTTCTGGTGCTCTTGCGGAAAAAGCACCAGTCAACCATTCTGCGACGGATCACACAAAGGAACAGAATTTACACCAGTCAAATACACTGCAGAAAAGGACGGTAAAGTGTTTTTCTGTACCTGTAAGCGCTCCGCGAAATCCCCTCTGTGCGACGGAGCGCATAAAAAACTACCGAAGTAAAACGGATCTATTTCACAAACTTGCCACATTCGAGCACTTAGCCCGCGGTATAGCACGCACTTTGGTAAACTATTTATAAAATATATACACCACATTAACCTAAATAAATCAGCAGCTTTGATGTGCATAGTGCCAGCAATCTATTAAAAGCGATGCTCACAAGCCCCTTAATTGCAGGGTATTTCAGCCGATTCTTCTAAGCGTTACCAAGACAATTTGGTCACTGAATTGCACTATGAACTCAGTGCGAACTGCCTCGGTAACTATGATCACTGTGCCGGGTTGAACTTACGTTCACCCTATAATGTTCGAAGAAAAAAAATACAGTGACCCATATGTCGCTTCAACCGCAGAATGCACAAAGAAGGTGTTCGCGCGTGAAGTCGGGGTGAAATAAACTGGCGAAGAAAAATATTTCAAGAGCTAAGTGATCTCTATCGGAATGCGGTGCCAAGGCACCGCATTTTTTTTACCCGCCGATCCCTAATACAGTCAGCAAATGATTCAGGTCCTGTGCTTCGTATTGCGGCTTTGCCGGTAATCGCTCAGGCCGTTGCCCGAACCGGTTTACCCACAGTACGCGAAAACCGAAATGTGCAGCTCCGGCCGCATCCCAGGCATTAGATGATTGAAACAATACTTGCTGCGGCTCTATACCGAAAGCATCTGTAGCTAAGCGATAAACCGACGGGTCCGGCTTGAATATTCGAAGCGTATCTACACTCAGGCATTCATCAAGCAGATTATTTAACCCGGAGCCTTCAACCGCAGCACCAAGCATCTTCGGCTCGCCGTTACTTAGTATCGCCGTTTTGTACCCTGCTGCCTGTAGTGCTTGTAGCACACCCGGGACTTCACTATAAGCCGTGAGTTTAAGATAAGCCTGCATTAAATCGTCTTGAAGCGTTGAATCGTTTATTTCGTGTGCATCAAGTGCATATTCCAGGGCCTCCCCGGTTACCTGCCAGAAATCCGCATAGTCCCCCATCAGGCTTCGCAGCCAGGTGTATTCCAACTGCTTGGTGCGCCATAGCGCCGATACCGAGGAAGCTACATCGCCGAATCGATGCTGATGCTTACCTACGGCAGAGTGAACATCGAACAAGGTACCGTAAGCGTCGAATACACACGCTTTGATATCGGTTTCCGTAGAATCAGTCATTGCCAGTCCTGTTTAAGCGGGCGGGGGAATTGAATAAGTCGCTGTTGCATGGGCGACACAATTATCGGGATCGGTATCGCTGTATATTGAAATCTCGGCAATCGCCAGACGCTTACCGAATTTTAACGGAGTCGCGCGCGCCAGCAAATCACCCGGCAGCGGCTTGCGCAGAAAATTGATATTAAAACTGGTGGTCACGGCCAGCTCCACCGGCCCGAGTCGTCCAAGCACAAGCGCATACATTGCGGCATCCGCAAGGCCCATCATGATCGGCCCGGCGATCGTCCCGCCGGGTCTGAGAAAACCCTCGCGATACACAGCCCGCGCAATTGCCTCGGTATCACTCAGTTGCTCGAGTTTCAAACCCATCAATTGTGCGAACGGCAGACGCTCCTGCGCAATTGCCTCAAACTGTTCTACAGTAATTTTCGCCATATTAATGCTCGTCCTGTTTAGTTCTTGATCGCAATGCACAGACGGGTCTATAGTTTTCAACACAGTGCTTACCGTATACAACAGACACGGTGTGTTGTTTCACCGCTCAATTGTCACCCGGACCTTTAAATATGACGCCAGACTATCTGATCGTACAAAAAGAAGACAACATCGCAACGCTCACCCTTAATCGACCGGACAAGTTTAACGCTCTCTCGGCGGAACTGCTCACACAATTGTCTGCAGCTCTTGACGACATCAAAACCGATCAGTCAATCAGCGTTGTGATCATTGCCGCACATGGCAGAGCGTTCTGTGCCGGACACGATCTACGGCAGATGCGCGCAAATCATTCGGAACCGTATTATCAAGAGCTATTTAATCAGTGCTCACGGATGATGCAGCAGATTGCCACCCTTCCACAACCTGTCATAGCCAGGGTCCAGGGCCTGGCAACCGCCGCTGGCTGCCAACTGGTCGCTACGTGTGACCTGGCAGTGGCTTCAGACAATGCCCGCTTCGCAGTGTCCGGGGTTAACCTCGGATTGTTTTGCAGCACACCGGCGGTGGCGCTATCACGCAATGTATCCCGCAAACGTGCATTCGAAATGCTGGTAACAGGAGATTTTATCGATTCAGCAACCGCCGTTGAGTACGGTTTGATCAATCACGCCGTCGCAGCAGACAAGCTCGATTCAGCGGTTGCATCCCTCGCAGAAAAAATTGCTGGCAAACCGAAATCCGGCATCAGTGTCGGCAAGCAATTATTCTATAGCCAGCTATCCAGAACACTGCCAGATGCCTATCAACAAGCGGCTGACGTTATGGCCTGCAATATGATGTCGGAAGAAACTGTAGAGCATGTTGATGCGTTTCTGGAAAAACGACCTCCACAGTTCAGCTCGTAGTCGAGAATTATTAATCCATCTATGGTTCCGGGCAGCTGGCAGGAAGGTGGGCAGGCGCCTCTGCATGAAGTAAAAACCGACCGGTTTCATCAGTACGTGTGATGGTAGTTAAGTTCAATTGCCGTGTCGCCGCTAACTCTGCTGAAATTAAAAAATAAGAGGCATCGGCAATATTGCCTGACGCCCGCTGCCCCGGGGGACACCATGGATACAAAAGAACTCACCTACCTGAACACGCTCGCGATAAGCTGTCTTGCGACAGGCCTTGTCGATGAAGCACAGCCAGCATTCGAGTTACTGGCGACATCCGCTCCGGATCACAGTGCCGGTCCGGTCGGCCTTGCAAGCGTGGAGCTCGCTCGCGGCAACTACGACGCTGCGTGTGAAATTTTGCAGCAACGTGCTGACAAACTCGGCGTCGATAAGGTTCTGGCTCGAAAAATTCTGAAAAACGCACTCATCGCTACTCATCGCTCCAACGATGCAGACGAACTGCATGATCGGCTGGCCGAACTGAATGCAGCCAATGACGACAACGAGTACCTTCAGCAATCGCATAAATTTTTCGGTACCGGCGACCCGCGCCTGCTGTAGACAGTGTAAAACCATGACGTCAGTGTCTGTAGTTCTAACGCACTGTCTCACTGAAAGGTTATGATCAAGGTTTCGCTCAGGCGGTATTAAATGAAACCTGCTCCAACGATTGACTACATCGATACTGCTGCCGACCTGGATGCCTACGCAGCCAGTCTGGCGGGTTGCAGCTGGATGGCAATCGACACCGAGTTTTTACGCGAGCGAACCTACCGCCCCGAGCTTTGCCTGCTGCAGATTGCAGCCGCGGGGCGTATCACCTGCATCGATCCGCTGGCGCTGGATAATATCGAGCCATTGCTCGATGTGATCTACGATCCCTCAGTGATCAAAGTACTCCACGCCGCGAGCCAGGACCTGGAAATTTTTTATTGGCTCAGAGGCGAAGTCCCCAGCAATCTGTTCGATACCCAGATCGCTGCTCCTTTGCTCGGTCATCAGGAACAGATCGGCTACGGCACCCTGGTTAAAGAAATTCTGGGCGTAGACCTGGAAAAATCTCACTCTCGAGCCGACTGGACACGCAGACCTCTGCCGAAGAAGCAGCTCGACTACGCTGCTGATGATGTTATTTACCTTTCAAAGATGTACCCGATAATGCGTAAAAAGCTGCACAGCCTCGATCGCCTGCAGTGGCTGGATCAGGAATGGCTCGATCTGACTAACGTCGATCTCTACCTGAAACCGGCTGAGCATATGTGGAAAAAACTACGCCAGGTCGACAAGCTCAAAGGACCGAGACTTGCCGTGGCACAGCAATTGGCACAATGGCGGGAGCTGACTGCACGCGAATCCAACCTGCCGAGAAGCTGGTTACTCAAAGACGATGTCCTGCTCGATCTGGCCAAACAGATGCCTGAAAGCGAGGCGGAACTGAAATACATCCGCAGCCTGTCCGATAGTACAAAACGCCAGCATGGCGCCGCGATGATCGACATCATTTCCAGGGCGGCGAAGACCACTCCTGAGAAAATGATCATACCCGCGAAAAAGGCCAAACTCACCATACGCCAGGATGCAGCACTCGATGTACTGACAGCCGTTGCCAAATCCTACGCAGAAGAGCTTCAAATCAATTCAGCCGTACTGGCGCCGAGGAAATCGCTGGAAGATCTCATCCGTGGAAATCGCGATACTAAAATTCTAAAGGGTTGGCGCGAACCCTTAATCGGCAGGCAGATATGCTCACTGATCGATGGCGAAGGCACAATTCATTTTGCTGACGGTCAGTTGCAAATAACCGGCTGACATCAGTCAAACGGGCAACAACACGCTTCCGTGACAGAAGCATCCAGCGCCGGCACCCAGCAATATTCCCGCTCCTAAATCAACGAATTCTCTGTCATTCGTTGCAAGACTTTCATACACTAGAGCGCCTGATCTCCTCCAGCTGTCCTGCAATGACCACAAAACTCAGCAACGTAAATATAGTTTCAGAATCTGTACTTATTACCCCTCGCGCGTTACGCAATGAGCTACCACGCTCGCCGTACGCAACGGCAACCGTAAATGCCGGACGCGACACAGTAGAGGCGATTCTGGATCGACGGGATCCCCGACTGCTGGTTGTCGCGGGGCCCTGCTCTATACATGATATCGATGCCGCCAAGGACTACGCCCGACGGCTCAAGGAAATTCACGATAAGCACTCGGATTCCCTGTTCATCGTCATGCGAGTCTATTTCGAAAAACCTCGGACCACCGTCGGCTGGAAAGGCTTTATCAACGATCCCGACCTCAACGATTCATTCGATATTGACAAAGGTCTGCACAAAGCACGTGAACTGTTGATCTGGCTTGCCGAGCTGGGCTTGCCGGCGGGAACAGAAGCACTGGACCCGATCAGCCCACAGTATCTGTCTGATCTGTTTTCCTGGACTGCGATCGGCGCGCGGACTTCCGAATCACAAACTCATCGGGAAATGTCGAGCGGCCTGTCGACACCGGTCGGGTTCAAAAACGGGACAGACGGCAGTCTGGACATCGCCATTAACGCCATGAAGTCCGCCTCATCGCCGCATCGCTTTCTCGGGATTAACAACGACGGACAAGTCACCCGGCTCGAGACCCGCGGCAACGCCTACGGGCACGTAATTCTGCGCGGTGGATCAGAACCCAACTATGACTCGGTCAGTGTTGCCATTGCAGAACAGGCACTGGTAAAAGCGAACCTCGCAGAAAATCTAGTTGTCGATTGCAGCCATGCCAACTCACACAAGAATTTTGAGCTACAACCACTGGTAGCTGACAACGTGTGCAAGCAGATCGCAGAGGGAAATAGATCAATCATCGGTATCATGCTGGAAAGCCACCTGTCCAGCGGCAATCAAAAACTCGGCGACAACCCCGACTCTCTAACCTACGGCGTCTCAATTACCGATGAGTGCATCGACTGGGAAACTACCGAAACTCTGATGAGTTCTATGGCTGATCAAATTCGGGAACCGTTGCGACAACGTGTGTCCAGTTAACCTGACCGACACCATGAAAGCCGATCAATCAGAGTACTTTAGCAATTACATACACGCGCGGGTCCGCACCATTGCAGACTGGCCGGCAGCAGGTGTTCAGTTTCGTGATATCACCCCGCTGTTGCAGAATCCGGCAACCTTTCGGCGTTTGGTAGACTGCTTCGTCCATCGCTATTACGATCACGATATTGACGTACTGGCGTGTATAGATGCGCGTGGATTTATCATTGGTGGCGCACTCGCCTATGAACTCAGCACCAGTCTCGTGCCCATCCGCAAGCGTGGAAAGCTGCCCTTCGAAACGGTTTGCGAATCCTATGAACTAGAGTATGGCACCGCCGAGGTTGAATTACACAAAGATGCTATCTCCAAAGGCCAGCGGGTTCTGGTTCTTGACGATCTCATCGCCACTGGCGGCACCATGCTGGCTGCGTGTTCGTTAATCACGCGCCTGGGCGGGACCATTGAAGAGGTTGCGGCGATCATCGATTTACCAGACCTGCAAGGATCAAAAAAACTGCGCGAAGCCGGCTTCGATGTATTCAGTATTTGCGAATTCGAGGGGGAATAATGTCCGACACCGATTTCAGCACCCACGAACGATTTTTTGTCTCATGGGAAGAGTTACACCGCGACACAAGAAAGCTGGCAAAGCGTTTACTCCCGGCAGAGCAGTGGCAGGGAGCCATTGCAATTACCCGCGGGGGTCTGATTCCCGCAGCGATTATCGCACGCGAATTGAACATCCGGCTGATTGACACCATCTGCATCAAAACCTACGACTACCAGGAACGCGGTGACAGTAAAATAATAAAACAATGCGATACAGACGGCACTCGAATGCTGTTGATCGATGACCTCGTCGATACAGGAAAAACTGCCCGCGCAGTAAAGTCGATTGTACCGAATGCCCGCTTTGTTACGGTCTACGCTAAACCGGAAGGTCGCAGAGAAGTGGACGATTTCATCAAGGAAGTACCGCAGGATACCTGGATAAATTTCCCGTGGGATATGGAACTGAATTATTCTAGTCCTCTCGTAGACAGAGAAGACTAGCCAAGCTTCACAAGTTACACCGTTCCAGTAAAGCTGCAAACCTGCTGCCGACACCTGTTTTCAGATAAATAACACGGAACCTATAACTTTGCTTTTAGCCATGCTCGCCGCTACTCAATGGAATGCAACAGTGTGCAATAATCTGTGTGTTTACGCTTTCTTTTAATGGAGACGACATGCTCAGATTTTTCCTGGGACTGATTCTGGTACAGATCGCAGCGCTACTGATCTACCGTCTGAATGCTGGCTCCAACGGTATAGAAATAGTGCTGCTGATGGCATTCACCGTTTCACTACTGGCTGGCATAACCGCCTTGTGGTTCAGCACTATCTCGCGGCAACTCAGTGACCAGCGAATAGCCGCACTAAAAGAGAAGTTTGCCGCCGAGCGCGAAAAGATCAATGTTAAAGCTGAGCGAGCCAAAACCAGACTCGTTAAAAAGACGCAAAAAGAGATTGAAACCAACGCCCGACGCGCTAATACCGGTGCAAATTTCAAAGTAGGTGCCGCAATCGCGGTTGCAGCTGGCTTTGGTGTAATGATGATGTTCACACAATTTATAACATTGGGTCTGCTCACACTCACCACAGCTGGTGGTGCAGTAGGCGGTTATCTGGCTCGCTCCCGACGAGAAGATACGCTAGCCGGCCCTGATTATAAATTGATTGACGCCGAAGAACTGGAAGACAGCACGCTGGCCAGCCTGCCGGCACCGGAAAATGCTGATCCACTAACCACCGGGACAACTGAGCCGAAAGTAATAGAAATAGAAGCAGATACAGAATCTAAATCGGTATCGAAACCAAGCAAAAACGATTAAGCAGCAAACAGTTCCCTGATCCATTGCACACCTTCCGGATAGTGACCCAGATCAAGCACAAACTCCTGCCCTCTGGCCGCCGACCGAAGCTCCACGCTGTTATTCTTTTTTTCCCATCTGCCTGCATCACCATGATAGCTCAGCACACTCTGTCGCTTAACAGGATGCATCCACGGTGGCAGCTTCCATATAGAACGACTGCGCCCGACGGCAGTTAGGCAACGGATAGGATGGTACTGCGCAAACACTCCGCCGCCCGCACACGCTTCCAGCCCACCGATATCAAGAAAACGCGGCGCTTCATACACGGTATTCTGTCCGCTGAAGCTGCCATGAAAATGAGGGTGATAATTGAGCCGGGACAACAGGGACTGATCGATAACTGATGCAACCAGATGTATGGAATCAATTTGCAGCCAGCCGAAAATAACGTGCTGGTCCGGAGCCCCCGCAACAAAGCACCAGCGACGCCGCTTCCATTCAACCTGCTTGAACCATCCAAAAAAAAGAAAAATATCTCCCTCGGCAACTCCGAGAGATTGCAGATGAGTCTGCGCTGCTCCGCATTGGCCAAACAACGGCCGCCAGTCTGGTTTTCGATCGAGTTGCCAACTGGCTAAATCCGGGTCGAGATGTACCCGATCGCGCCGCCTGAGCTTTCCGGCGCTCAATTGATGCACAAGCCTGCCTACATCGTTATCCGATTTTATATCACCGTATGTTACAGGTGCTCTCACATCCGGTATCGCAATGGACTGCATTGAGCCATCCGGAAAAATCGGACTGGGGAAGCCACCGGCACTGCTATCTACTCCCTTGCGACTCAGAATTAGTTTCATGCCCAAATCACTTCAACAGCCAGCGTGTGACCACAGTTGAATACAAAGCAATTTCACCACCGCACGCTGTCGGTGGCGCGCCACAGATACCAGGACGCAACTGTCCGGTAGGGACGCCATATTTCCCCCGCCTTCAGTAACTCACGAGCCGACAACATCTCCTCCAGGCCATAAGCCATCATGTGGCCCTTTCGAATGCCCAGATCGGTCGCAGGCAATACATCGGCACGACCCAGATTAAAAACCATCAGCATTTCAACAGTCCACAAGCCGATTCCTTTCACATCAGTCAGGCAACGGATCAGATCTTCATCGCTGGCGTCAGTTAACTCTTGGTCTGCTGGTATCGCACCGGTGCGAATTTTCTGCGACAAATCCATCACCGACGCTACCTTTGCTCGAGAAAAACCGATCTCACGCAAACGACCTTCGCCCAGTTCAACAATTCGTGCCGGTGATACGTCGTCGTCACAAGCGTCAAGCAATCGGGAATGAATAGCGGCAGCTGATTTAGTGGATAACATCTGGTACACAATTGCCCGTACCAGAGACTCATAGATTGTCAGCTCTGCCTCGCTTCGAATTGCTGTCTTCCCCACCCGGCGCATCAGCGAAGCCATGGTTTTATCTACTTTCCGCAAATGTTTTTGCGCTTCGGTAAATGAATAACAAAAAGGGTTCTGACGCAAAATACAAGTTTCCGGATAAGCGAACAACACCATAATGCCATAGAATTGCATTACTGAAGACAGTTGCTGCTTCTCTCACGCATTGCTGCGAAATTTATATATCCTATTGCATTACGATAGATTCAACGCGGTGTAAAATCTCATCTTCATCCGATATGCGGCAGAAATACTGAGTCATCCAGACCTGACGCTACAACGAGCTTCACGTTGAATACACTGAATTACGACTTTTTCTATAATTCTTCCAAGGCTCCCGAGCTCGATCGCTGGCTGGAAGAACTGATCCCGACCATCGAACAGAACGCCGATCCGTCCCGACACGGAGACCTGCCCCGCTGGCTGTGTGCGCTACACGCACTGCCGGCCGTCACTACGGCACAAACTTGTCTTGAGAGTAATCATATAACCTCCGTGGCCACTTCGCTTTGCGCTGAAAGTCTCAGTGCGATTGAAGAAAGCCTTAAGCAATTGCACCCCTGGCGCAAAGGGCCTTTTCAGCTACACGGTGTCCACATCGACTCGGAATGGCGTTGCGATAAAAAATGGGCAAGGCTCGCACCTCATATCGATCTATCCAATAGAACCATTCTCGATGTCGGTTGCGGTAACGGCTATTACTGCCTGCGGATGTTAGGCGCTGGAGCCAGGACTGTAATCGGGATCGATCCAAATCTTCTATTCTGCACTCAATTTCTGGCAGTCAATCATTTCATTAAGCAGAGTAAAACCTGTGTACTGCCACTTGGAGTCGAGGCTATACAGGCCCGTCCATTTCCATTTGACACGGTTTTCTCAATGGGCATTTTGTACCATCGGCGCCAGCCACTGCAGCATCTGCAAACACTGGCCGCTTTACTACGAGCCGACGGTGAACTGGTTCTGGAAACACTGGTTATTGACGGCACAGAGCGGAATGAACTCATTCCACAAGAGCGTTACGCGAATATGCGCAATGTCTGGTCACTTCCGACCATACCGTTGTTGATTGCACAACTGGAGTCAGCCGGGTTCTCGAACATTAAATGTGTCGATGTCACGCAGACATCTACACAAGAGCAGCGCTCAACCGCCTGGATGCAGTTTCACTCACTGGAGCAAGCGCTCGATCCCGCAAACCACAATAAAACCATAGAAGGGTTGCCCGCACCGTTACGGGCCGTACTCATCGCGACACGCCGATAACAGATTGTCTGGCAACTCTATTATTGAACGTGAAGGCAACCTATTCGGCTGCCAGTTCTAATCAAACCTGCCAACCCGTAAACTAAGTTTTGCCGCAAAACAATTCTGCGCAGTAAATCTTATGTGATGGCCGTTGACCGGGCCGGTTTTCGACAGTCACTGGCCAGGCTTCGATCAGTTCGGCACAATTTGTGACGTTTCAGTGATCAGCGACTGCAATACGTTATCCATTGTGCAATAATGCGCGCCGCGTCACTGTACGCTTGCAACCTGAGTAAAAAATTGACTAGCACTCCAATGCTCAAAGCAAGAAAGCGGGAATCAATGGATTTCTCATGCAACTCTGCAACATTCCGTCGCGGCCCGCTTTGGTGGAATGATTCGACTCCACCTGACAACGGCACTCAGACCGAAGTCGATGATCAGCGATTCGTCTACTACGACGGTTACTGGATTCGCTACTACCAGCCTCCAGCGGAATCGCTGCTCGCTCGAAAGAATCTCATCGAATCACTGACCCGACGCACTTTCCACCACACCGAACACGGGATAAACACTCCGGGTCACGCACTGGAAGAAGCGCGCGCCGCTTTCGAGAATGAAACCGACGACCGCAAAAAACGAGTGAATGCCGCAATGCTCGCCGGAGCACTTTTTAATCGCGCAACCGACATCTTTCGAACAGTGGTAGAACTGGGCGCTAACGGTGTGAAAATCAGCCGCAACAACGAGCTCATGCAAGAGTGCGGACAATGCTTCAAAGAAGCCCTGGATCTTGGTAAGCAGGTTAAGCACTACAGCGGACAGGAAGGTATTGACGAGCTGTGGGGTGAACCGTTCCGCGCTTTCACCGTTCCGATCGAACAGTTTTATGAATCGCGGTTTATCAAAATCGCCCAGGCAATGTGCAATATCGATTGTGTTGCCGATCGCATGAAGCAGGTTCTTCAGCCGCTACCTTCGTTTGAAGATGCCGATCGGTTAATCGACTATTTCGCCACTGCAGCAAAGTATGAATGCGAAACCATGCGCAGCGATTCTGTCAACAACTTTCTAATCTGGCCCGAGTTCGTCTCTGCAAGCGAGCGACTGGCCGAATTTCCAGGCCATCCGTATCGAGATCCACAACTTCCCGTCTGGCTGCACAGTAATGGCACCAAACTGATTTACGACGGTAAAAGTCTTATTCAGTGGATTGCACTTGCGCGGGTGCCCATGCCAGTTAGCACAGAGATGTTTATCGATGAATGCAACGAATTTAAATCAGCCACGCTGCGCGTTAAGCAGCCGTTGAAACAACAGCGCTAAGACGCCAGCAGGCGCAAATCACTTATGGCTTGGTCAAGTTGAACTCCGGCTACAGCACTCTCGAATACCTGCGCACCGACGATGGCAGCCTCACCCTCAGAGATACGATAAAAAACGAAACCTTTCACTCAAAATTCGGGGCACTCGCTGAATCCCGCAGTGTTTTTCTGGAGAACTCAGGCGTTCTGGGACGCTTGCGCCGCAATCAACCTACACGCATCTTCGAGATCGGTTTTGGAACCGGTATGAATTTCATGCTCACTGCACTCGCTGCCAGGGAGCATTGCTGCTCGATCAACTACGTTGCGGTGGAAAACCAGCTTTTACCTGACGAATTCATCTCTACCATTCTCAAAGACACTTTTCCGTGTGGCGATAAATCCATAGAAGCCACTGAAACCGCAATTAGTCAGCTGCGACAGAAACCTTCTGCCGCCAGCGATCGGGAAACCGGCGACCACAGATCCGATAGCGAAGGATGCACCCCGGTTTGTTACAACATAAACGAGTACACCCGGCTGACCTTGCTGATACAGGATGCACAACAGACCAGACTCCCCGAGCAATCAATAGACGCTATTTATCTGGATGCATTCAGCAGTAAAAACAATCCGCAGCTGTGGACTCAGGAACACCTGAAACAGCTTCATTCACTACTCAGTGATGGCGGCGTACTGGCAACCTACAGTGTTAACCGCCAGTTCCGGGAGGCATTAACCGCCAGCGGATTCCAGTGGCACAAACACCGCGGCCCGCGAGGAAAGCGCGAAGTACTGACGGCGCAACGCGCTCAATAACCTTTTTCTCGTAAATCTCTGAGATAACGTTCCACATTATCTCGAGCCTGTGCCTCGAAATGCTCCCTGAACCACGGAGTATTATAAAAATACGGGCGCTCGACCAGCTTGCTCATAAACTCGATCTGGTTCGGAAAATACTCGCCATCGCCGAGGTAGCTCAGCTCCCGACGCACGTTTTGTCCATCCGCGTTAAAAAATTCCCACGCCTGCCCAAAGCTTGATAAGTCGATATCAACCATGATTTGCTCGTCCGGATCGGTGGGTGGCGCCAAATGCCGCGTGGCCATTACCAAACCATAAACACGCTCTCTAAACGAATCCGGCATTACAGACTCGCTCACGCGCATGAAATATTCAGCGCTCAGCCGTTCGTTTTCATTGATGGGAAAGTTGAACACGGCATCATGAAACCAGAGTGCAACTTCCACCGCATCCGGGTTCAAGCACAGATTACTTGCCTGATCAAATACTGACAGGCAGAAACTGATGTGACCACAGGTATGGTAATACCGCCCGTTCTCACTGTAACTTTTTAGCAGCTGTTCACTGATATCGGACCCTGCTGCACCTGTAACGGTATTGCGTTTCCACACCGCCTCAAAGCGGCTGCCTTGTAATTGCCTTGCCATATCTCTCTACAGGATCACAAAGTCCTTTGATTCATATCCGATATTACACCAGCGGCACAAGAACTGCGGTGGTTCCGGACCTCGGTAAGGTACTGTTCACATTAATTATCATAGGCGCGGCCACAAATCGCACGTGGCGTATTGGCAAGACAGGGCAGACAGTCGTTGTGCATTGCAACAGGACCATCAATAATCAGCGCCACCGAGCCCGAAATCATCCATGCTTTCTGCCGCTATTTACTTATACAACTATTCTTCTCAGTAATTTAGATATGGATCACAACAAATGAATGTCACGATATATGGTTCGGGGTACGTCGGACTGGTCACGGGCTCCCTGCTGGCGGATGTCGGCAACAACGTTCTGTGCGTCGACATTGACGAAAAAAAAGTGGCAAATCTGAATAAAGGAATCATTCCGATTCATGAGCCAGGTCTTGATGCCGTGATTCTGCGCAATGTTGAAATCGGACGCCTGAGCTTCACCACGGATATGGATCGGGCAGTCAGCCACAGTGAAATGCAGTTTATAGCCGTTGGAACTCCCCCGGACGAAGACGGTTCAGCCGACCTGCAGCACGTCCTGGCTGTCGCTCAGACCATTGCTGAGCGTATGGACAGTCGCAAACTGGTTGTCACCAAATCTACCGTGCCGGTGGGTACATCAGACAAAGTAGGGGCACGGATGCACGAAGTTCTGGCGAAACGTGGCGAGACAATCGAATTTACCACAATCTCAAACCCGGAATTTCTCAAAGAAGGAGCCGCAATCGAGGATTTCCGCAAACCGGATCGTATTGTCGTAGGAACTCAAAACCCCTACGCCATGGAAGAAATGCGCAAGTTGTATGCGCCTTTCTGCCGCAATCACGACCGACTGATCTTCATGGATATTCGCTCTTCTGAATTAACCAAGTACGCGGCGAACTCAATGCTGGCAACCAAGATCAGCTTTATGAATGAGCTGTCAAATCTTGCCGACGCGCTGGGCGCTGACATTGAAAACGTACGGATTGGTATCGGCTCTGATCCGCGCATTGGTTACAGCTTTATTTATCCTGGTTGCGGCTATGGCGGTTCGTGCTTTCCAAAGGATGTCAAAGCGCTGGTTGCCACTGCACGCGAAGTCGGATACCACGCCGAGCTACTGGAATCAGTAGAAAGCGTAAATGAGCGCCAGAAAAACGTATTATTCGAAAAACTGAACAATCACTTCAACGGTGATCTATCCGGCAAAACATTTGCCCTGTGGGGATTGGCGTTCAAACCCAACACCGACGACATGCGTGAAGCACCGAGCCGCGTATTAATGGAAGCCCTATGGGCTCAGGGAGCCAAGGTACAGGCCTATGATCCGGTAGCCATGGACGAAACACGCAGCATTTACCCTGACAAAAACAACCTTGCATTAGTCGACTCGGCGACCGCCGCCACACAAGGCGCAGACGCACTGATAATTTGCACAGAGTGGCACGAGTTTCGAAGCCCCGACTGGGATGGTTTGAAGCAAGGTCTTACTGCCCCTGTTATTTTTGACGGGCGCAATCTATACGAACCAGAGGTGTTATCCGAACACGGAATCTCCTACTATTGCATCGGGCGCCGTCAGGCCGCATAAGTTTCAAGTTACACCCGGGTATAGACACCAGTACCCGGGTTTTACCGTCCACTGATCAAAGCATCAACGCAACGCCGTTGCAGTCACAGGTTCCCCGCGTCGATTAATTTAATTCACCGGCATCGGTATTTGTTATCCTGATGCGATGCAGACTGCCCGTTTATAGAATCAGATCCCCGTGTTAAGCAAGCCGGATAACGGGCACCATGATACCGCTGGTCTATTGAACTTCTCCTGGCACAAGCGGGTCTGGTTGCTCGCTGTACCTATCATACTGTCCAATATTACTGTCCCACTTGTTGGTGCAGTAGATACCGCTATCGTCGGGCATCTGGATGAGGTTGAACTGATCGGGGCTGTCGCACTCGGCGCTTCAATATTCAGTCTGGTTTTCTGGACATTCGGATTTCTGCGCATGGGAACCAGCGGTATGGTCGCTCAGGCTTCCGGAGCCGGAGACACTAGCGCGATTGGCAGCACCGTATTGCGATCCCTGCTACTCGCATGCATTCTCGGGGTTGCGGTAATAGCCTTGCAACTACCTCTCTTATCCGTCTGCCTGCAGGTATTCGATGGCTCCGCGCGGCTGGATGCACTAACTGCTCAATACTACAACATCAGAATATGGTCAGCGCCCGCTACCTTTGCAAACTATGTTGTTCTCGGTACCCTGATCGGCTTACAGAGGACTTCAGCCGTATTTGTCTTTCAGTTATTTCTGAATCTGTTAAATATAGCCCTTGATCTATTGTTTGTACCGGTACTGAATTGGGGGATTAGCGGTGTCGCCGCAGCTTCTGTAATCAGCGAGTATGCTGCGCTGATATTCAGTTTGTTTCTGATCAGATCAACCCTGCACGAGGCCGTGAAAGATTTCAGGCCACAGACACTGCTGCGTCGTTACGAACTGCGCAAACTAATCAACCTGAATACCAATATTTTTGTGCGAACCCTGCTGCTGGTATTGTCATTTTTTTATTTCAATTCGGCCAGTACCCGGCTCGGTGCAACCACGCTCGCCGCAAACGCGATCCTCATGCAGATACTGCACATTTGTGCCTACGCCCTCGACGGATTTGCTCATGCAGTTGAGACACTGGCCGGACATGCCCAGGGCTCAAAGCGAAAAACAGATTTTCACAATGCCGTTATAGTGTCCACCGTACAATCGTGTGTCATTGCAATCATAATGTCCGCCCTCATCTATCAGTTCGGTGTTTCACTGATTTTACTGTTTACCGATCAGCAAGATGTTATCGACAACGCCAGCCGGAATCTGCCCTGGTTGATCGCCCTGCCAATACTCTCCGTCTGGTGCTATCAGCTGGATGGCATCTTCATTGGCACAACCCGCACCGGTGAAATGCGCAACGCCATGGTAATCTCGGCATTTATATTTGTGATACTGTCTGAATTGTTACTGCCACAATTAAATAATACCGCCCTGTGGCTGGCTTTTTCACTTTTTATGGTTTTGCGCGCTATCACATTACTGTTGTATTTCCCGCGGATCCAAAAGGCTCTGGACGCTAATGCAGCCTGAATCAAATAAATCACTTCGTCACTACAATAGCTTTGGATTCGACGTTCGTGCTAAGTATTTTATATCGGTGAAATCGGTAGACGACCTGGCAGAGGTCCTTGAGTGGAGCAAACTAAATTCGCTGTCGGTATATATTCTCGGCGGTGGCAGTAATACCGTTTTTACCGGAGACATCGACGGGCTCGTCATTCATATGGGTATTACCGGTAGCCGTATTTACAGCAGTGATGATTCCAAAATTACTATCGAAGTGGGTGCCGGCTGCGATTGGCACCAATTGGTTATCGATACCCTTAAGCAAAAGCACTACGGACTAGAAAACCTGGCGATGATACCCGGGCTCGCCGGAGCCGCTCCAATTCAGAATATCGGAGCGTACGGTGTAGAGGTCTGCGAAAGATTGCACAGTGTAACCACATTCAACCGGCATAGCGGCGAGCAGCAGACGCTCACTAACCCGGACTGTGAATTCGGATACCGCCACAGCCTATTCAAAACGGCCCGCGGCCGGGATTTCATCATCACTTCTATCACCCTGGAGCTATCCAGACAGGATTCAACCCGTGTCGGCTATAAAGCGCTGCTGGATGAACTTGAACAAAATGGAATAACAAACCCCACCGCCAACGATGTTTTTAACAGCGTCTGTGCCGTACGTGCATCAAAACTACCCGATCCAAAGGTACTGGGAAACGCCGGCAGCTTCTTCAAAAACCCGACACTAGAGAGTCAGCAACTTGACGACCTGCAAGCACTCTGCAGCGATATCCCGGTTTATCCCCAACAGGACGGACGCTTTAAAGTGCCTGCCGCCTGGTTAATTGAGAACGCCGGCTGGAAAGGGCACAGATCAGGCCCCGTTGGAGTTCACACGAAGCAGGCTTTAGTGCTGGTCAACCACGGCGGCGGGAATGGTCAGCAGATTGCAATACTTGCTGATGATATTCAGCATGATATTAAATCCCGATATAACATCGAGCTCGAACGCGAACCGCAAATAATTTAATTTTTCACCCGGTCTAGCCAGGCTGGCCTCACGACCGCAAATATAAAGCTATCTCGTTGACACAAAATAACAAAAAAATGAGTAACAGTTTAATAAGCAATCTGCTTGGTGCGTGGAAAGGCATCTCCAGCCCGTTTACCGGAAAGCGACTCGAGCTAAGCCCATACCTGCACGAAAATGAACTACAGCCGCTACGTGACAAAATCAAGGAGTGCCTTGAATCCAGGGGCGGTCAGGTCTCAGCTCGCGCCCACGCTGCAGAACTGGGTCAAGCCTACCTTGGACTAAACAACGAAGGCAAGCAAAAGTACCTGCGCCTGCTGGTAGATGAATTCGGCATCGATCACGATCAGGTCAGAGAAACCGCCGAAGCATTATTTTCTGACCTCGACACTGATACCCGCAGCATCATAGAGCAGCAACTGCGTGAGCAACTACGCCCACCGTTTTTAACCTTGCTGACCCAATTCAATGCGCTGCCGCAGGGGGTTAAATTTCTTGTTGATATGCGCGCTGACCTTATTTCTCTAAAACGCGAAAACCCCGACCTAAGCCCGATTGACCGCGAACTCTGCCGGCAGCTCGCAAGCTGGTTTGATATAGGCTTTCTTGAATTAAAACGCATTGACTGGAATGCCCCTGCGTCACTGCTTGAAAAACTGATTGAGTACGAAGCCGTACATCGAGTCGAATCGTGGACTGATTTGCACCATCGCCTGGCTGACAATCGACGCTGCTTTGCATTTTTTCATCCGCGAATGCCGGAAGAACCACTGATTTTTGTCTGGGTTGCACTGGTTTCGGAGCTGTCTGATAACGTAGATAAACTGCTGGATACCACGCACAGTGAGGATGAAAACAAAGACGTCACCACTGCAATTTTCTATTCTATAACAAGCACTCAGCGCGGACTCAGCGGGGTGAGCCTTGGCGACTTTCTGATTAAACGGGTAACCCAGGAACTGCGGCGTGAATTGCCTGACCTCACTGTTTTCTCTACCCTCTCACCAATACCCGGTTTCGCAAAATGGCTTAACGCGCAGCAAGACGAAAATGAAGCACCGCTGATCACCGATAGCGACCGTAAACTCATCAGCAGCAAAACAGAGCGAACGATAGAGCACTTGCTGGAAGAACCGGACTGGCTGGAGGATGCGTCAATCGCACCGTCTATGCAGAAAATACTTCAACGCCTGGCTGCCAGGTATATTACAGAGGAAAAAAACGGCAGTATCCGGGCGCTGGATCCCGTGGCGCATTTTCACCTGTCCAACGGCGCTATTGTCGAGCGTATCAACTGGTTAGCTGATACCAGTGATAGAGGTAAAGCACAATCCTATACCATGATGGTTAACTACCTCTACAACCTCGACAAGATTGAATCCAATCACGAGCTCTATATAGAACAGGGGAAAATCGCGCAATCCAAGACTGTCGAGTCACTGTGATCTTGAATGCAAATGATCGTGCAGGAGTAAGTGATAATTCTTGATTTACCGCGTATCACCGTAAAATTAGTTAATGATAATCTCAACCGAACGCGTACGTGGCACCGCCACATTGGTACTTTCATCAATGTAGGTCGCTCTAACAGTTATTCTGCCTCTCCCCTGAATAGTTATAAGCCCCCTGGAACCTCTCTCATTACTGAGCGTTATCAACGAATTCTCTGAAGCAGTTACAGTCCAGGATGTATCTTCAGTAACTTCATCATTAGTTCGATCTTCAAAACGCACAAACGAGCGCAGTTGCAGTTCATCCCCGCCAACGAACGGACGCTCAATCCGATTATCGTCAGGACTCAGCTCAAAATCCACCACTACCGTTGCACTGCCGGAAAGTATCGGCAGGGAATCAGTCTGTCCACCACAGGATACTGTCAATGTTCCCGCACCGGTACGCGTCGCTGTGACCAGCCCTTTATCAGGCAAGGTGTTATCAACGCGACCATAGTCAACCACATCACTACTTATCACCCAGTTGGCGTTATCCGTGATATCGACACTTTCATCGTTATCATCGAAGGTAGCAGTTGCGGAAAAATCTACCGATCTCCTTGGAGTCAGCCTAAAGGAAGGTTCTGCTATATCTATCAGGTTCAGGTTATTCAGTACGGTGATTGACTGCGTCCCGGGCACTCCATTGCGAGTTGCCGTCACCGTAGCAGTTCCAGTGTTACTGGATCTAAAAAGACCAGCAGTACTGGTATTATCAAATACCCCAACCAGTGGATCTGTTGAAGCAGACCAGTCTACTATACCGGTTATATTACGCTGTTCTTCCTCACCGGCATAAACCCCCATTGCGGTAAACGAAGCGCTGGTGCATTCGTCAATAGCGGCTTCCGGAGTTGTCACCAGTATCTGCGAAAGAGGTGCTGATGAAACACGTATATCTACACTATCACCCAGTGG
The DNA here is from genome assembly GCA_001730015.1 of Chromatiales bacterium (ex Bugula neritina AB1). Taxonomy (GTDB): domain Bacteria; phylum Pseudomonadota; class Gammaproteobacteria; order Granulosicoccales; family Granulosicoccaceae. The sequence continues at coordinate 117,918 of MDLA01000115.1, forward strand.
TCCGAAGTCGGCAATAATTGTGGTGATGCCATCAGTTAATCCACTAACCAAACCGCTCGCAGAGACGGTCGCAACGGTGTTATCACTACTAAACCATATGGCGTTGCTACTCACGTTATTCGATAAATCGGCGCCGTCAGTACCAGCCAGCAACGCCAACTGCAACTGGCTGTTAGCCTCCATGACCGTAGCATCCGAATTGACCGCTACTGCTGTAAACCCGCTACTCGCAACCAACACTCTGTTTCCCAACTCACGCGCATCGTCTCCACCTTCACAGGCTGCGAGTCCAACCAGCATTAATCCCGCCAGGGCAAGTTTTTTCATCGACGTTTCCAAGCGGCCTGAGGCGCGAGTATAAAACGCATCCCCAACCGAAAACTGTTAATACTGACATCACTATTGTACTCATGGTGGGTAAACCCGGCATCAAGCTGCCAGCTCGGGGACAGATTGAAGGTCAAACCAATTGCCCCTCGAAATCCGGTAAGAGAGCTGTCAACACTGGAATCTGGTATCCCGCTGAAATCACTATCCAGGCGAATTGCTGATGCACCGAGCAGAACGTACGCTGCAATGTCCTCCATCGGCGGCGACTCCAGCCTGAGATTCGCTGCTACGAGCGATTCGACGGATAACTCGAGTGAGTTAATTGAGTCGTCCGTTAATCCTGTCCCCGCCTCCAGTTCAAGGCCAATGCCCTCTCGGATCCAGTAACCTACCGACAATACCCCTATCGCTGACGTAAATTCACCGTCGGCAACACCGAGAACCTGTCGATCGCCGTAGGCAGCAAGATAAAGATTCGGAATTTGTGCTGCAGCGAATGATGGCAGCAGCAGAAACAAGAGGAGCGACAATCTACCTGGGTTCACGACCATGGATTTCCTGTAATAAACAATCACAGTGTACCATTTGTTTTACTATTTTCAGATAAAGTGTAACGTTTCCAACACAATCAAGTGAATGAGCTTTTTAGGGGCTAGCCTTTCAATTTTTCACGCAGTAACTCATTCAACTGTGCGGGATTGGCTTTACCTCGCGACGCTTTCATCACCTGCCCAACGAAATATGCAAGCAGTTTTTCCTTGCCTTGCCGGTATTCAGCGAGCTGTGAAGGATTGGCTGCAATGACGTTGTCAATCATCTTTTCAATTTCGGAGGAATCCGATATCTGGCGTAAACCCTCCCGATCGATAATCTGATCCACATCGGCGTCGCTCTCCCACATATGATCAAGAATTGTTTTGCCAATTTTTCCTGAAATCGTGTTGTCGTGTATGCGCGACATCAAACCACTGAAGCGATCCACATCGACGGGCGAATCACTCAGCTCCAACCCATCTTTGTTCAGTCTGGAAAATAGTTCACCACCGATCCAGCTACTGACCAGCCTGGCTCCGGCGCCACTTGTCGAGAGAACGGTTTCAAAATAATCTGCCGTTGCACGATCAGCTGTCAACACACCTGCCTCGTAATCGGACAACTGGAACTCACTGATGAACCGGTTTCGTCGTTGCTCTGGCAGCTCCGGCATTGATCGGGCCAGCGACTCAATCAAGGCATCTTCCACAACAACCGGCAGCAGGTCCGGGTCCGGAAAATAACGATAATCATTGGCTTCCTCTTTACTTCGCATGGAGCGAGTCTCATCATCATCAGCATTATAGAGTCGTGTTTCCTGAACCACTTCGCCACCCGATTCCAGAAGATCAATCTGACGCTCCACCTCGAAATTGATCGCGCGTTCCAGAAAGCGAAACGAATTGACATTTTTAATTTCAGCCCGCGTGCCGAGTTTTTCAGTACCCACGGGACGTACTGACACATTGGCATCACAACGGAACGATCCCTCCTGCATATTGCCGTCGCAGATATCTATATATCGCACAATAGAATGTATCTTCTTCGCATAGGCCACCGCCTCTTTAGCGCTGCGCATATCGGGTTCTGAGACAATTTCCAGCAAAGGTGTCCCTGCCCGGTTTAGATCTACCCCGGTCTGTCCCGGAAATAAATCGTGAACTGACTTGCCGGCATCTTCCTCAAGGTGTGCCCGGGTCAGCCCGATTGACTTGACCGCACCATCATCCAGCGTGATATCCACGGTTCCGGAACCCACAATGGGCAGCGCCATTTGCGATATCTGATAGCCTTTGGGTAAATCCGGGTAAAAATAGTTCTTGCGTGCAAAAACACTGCGCCTACCGATCTCAGCGTTAGTCGCAAGCGCAAACTTGATCGCCATATGCACCGCTTCTTTATTCAGTACCGGCAATACACCTGGCATACCAAGATCTATTGCATTCGCCTGTGTATTTGCTTCGGCACCGAACTGCGTTGAACTGGCCGAAAAGATCTTGCTGCTGGTCGCGAGTTGCGCGTGAATTTCCAGTCCGATAACAGTTTCCCACTGCATGACTTGCTCCGATCGCTTCTTTAATTATGCTTGTTAATTTAGTATTTCAGTGGCGATTCAGACAAATTCAGCTGGCATTTGTCTGTGCCAGTCTGTTACCTGCTGAAAGCGATGGGCGGCGTTTAGCAAGCGCCCTTCCGAAAAATAATTACCCACCAGTTGCAAGCCAACTGGCAAACCATCCATCTGGCCACACGGCATAGAGATCCCCGGCAGACCGGCAAGATTGGCCGGAATGGTGAAAATATCATTCAGGTACATCGCTACCGGGTCACTTGTTTTTTCACCAAGTGCAAAAGCCGGTGTTGGCGTGGTCGGCCCTAGAATCATGTCGACTTCTTCAAATGCTGCAGTGAAATCCTGCGATATCAAACTTCGAATTTTCTGCGCTTTCAAATAATAGGCGTCGTAATATCCGGCAGATAACGCGTATGTTCCAATTAAAATTCGACGCTTCACCTCTCGGCCAAACCCCTCGCCCCTGGAGCGCTTGTAAAGATCTTCCAGATCTACCGGGTCCTCACAACGATATCCATAACGCACGCCATCAAAACGCGACAGGTTCGACGAGCATTCCGCTGGCGCAACCACATAGTACGCAGGTACCGCGAGGTGCTGATTTTGCAGATCTATTTCCTTAAAAATCACCCCGAGTTTTTCGAACTCGGCAATCGCCGCCTGCAACGACTGTGCTATCGGCGCTGCCAGATCCGCGGTGAAATATTGCTTCGGCAAGCCCACTTTGAGGCCTTCGAGTTTTTCATTAAGGCCACCGCTGTAGTCATCTACGGGCTGCTCTATACTGGTTGAATCACGCTCGTCGAACCCCGCCATGGCGTCGAGCAACAGCGCGCAGTCTTCAGCGGTCGCCGCCATCGGTCCGGCTTGATCCAGACTCGATGCAAATGCCACCATTCCATATCGCGATACCCGACCATAGGTTGGTTTAATTCCGGTAATGCCACAAAATGCTGCCGGCTGACGTATAGATCCGCCGGTATCTGTGCCGGTACACGCCGGGACTAACCGTGCAGCTACTGCGGCACCACTGCCACCCGATGATCCGCCAGGCACATGAGCCGTATTCCAGGGGTTAGCCACCGGCCCGAAATAGCTGTTTTCGTTAGACGAGCCCATGGCAAATTCATCCATATTTGTTTTACCAAGGCAAATCACACCGGCGTCCGCCAGTTTGCTAACGACCGTGGCATCGTAAGGCGGCAGGAAGTTTTCCAGCATCCGGGAGCCACAACTCGTGCGCACACCGTTAGTGCAGAAAATATCTTTATGGGCCATTGGAATACCCAGCAACGGTGCTCTTTCACCCGATGCAATACGCTTATCTGCTTCTTTCGCTTGTTCCAGAGCGGATTCTGCCATCACGCTGACGAACGCATTCAAGGCGGTATTGTGATTCTCAATACGTCCTAGAAACGTTTTGCACAGCTCCACGCTACTGTACACACCGGAATCTAAATTCTGCCGCATTTCGGCAATGGTATCTTTATGCATTGTTCAATTTCAGACCGTACAGGAAAAGCCAGATTGCAAATAATCCACTGATTGACCGCGCTACTCGATCACTTGTGGCACGAGGTAGTATCCGCCTTCTGTGGCAGGTGCCTGCGACTGGAACGCTTCTCTTTCATTAATTGGCGTTGCGGTGTCTTCACGCAGTCGCTGCACGGCATGCAGCGGATGCGCCATAGGCTCAACTCCAGTGGTGTCGACTTCATCCATCCGGGCTGCCAGATCCAGTACATTCGTCATCTCTTTCGCATACCCCGCAACCAAATTCTCGTCGATCTGCACGCGCGCAAGATGAGCTACTTCCGCCACAATTTTCGCATCCACTGCCATGCTGAATTCTCGCTTGTCAAAGCTGGCAACTTTAGCACAAACTTGCTGTTGCTGAAGCTACTGGCCACCTGAAAATTTTGACACGAGGTAGTCACACTACTGGCACTTGCGTTTGCGCCGTCTATACTTATCATTCACCAGACCGGCAACAGACATAGAAATGCTGAAACGCAAAGATTCCGCAGCACCAGGCAGGGTTGCCATCGACCCCGGTGCCTTCGCGAGCCGGTTCTGCTGTCCGACGAATGGCTTGCTGCTCGACGAACCGTCGGTCGCGTTGCTTGATCTGGATGCCGCACAAACCGGAATAAAAGCGATTCGCCAGTACGGCCATTCTGCCATCGACAGCTACCGGAAATCGCCTGCCGGCTACCGGTTGGTACAGCCATTACAATCGGATTCAATCAACAACTTCGGCTATAGCCCGGCCATGCTCTCAAGCTTTATTCACAGTGCCGTCAGTCAGGGAGTTATCAGCCATTCACCGGTTATTGCTCTGACCATACCATGCAATATAGATCACCTGCATGCCGATCAGCTGAGACACGCCTGCTTTACTGCAGGAGCCTCTCGCGTTTTTCAGATCGACAACGGTGTCGCAACGACACTTGGCGCCTGTGTTGAAACCGACCACTCGCCCATTGCGGTTGTTATTGATTTCGGCAGCCGTGGCTCGCGGATATATGCCACCGTTAATCATGAAATCCTCGCTGCAACCGGCTTGTTTTGTGGCGGTGATTATCTCGATCAGCAACTGGTGGATGGCATCAGGGAGCGCTTTGGTGTAATCATTTCGGAAACTGTTGCACAGGAAGCAAAGCACCGCCTGGGTTGCGCCGTGGCCGATGGATTTCGCCAGCATCTGCAAACGTCGCTACAGCTCGACGGACTGGAAATAACCACCGCACAGCAAGTAAGTATTCGTGTCAGCTGCGACACCATCAGCGAAATTCTGCAACCATCCATGCGGCAGTTATCCGTCTCAATCCAGTCCGCTGTGCTGGCTTTTCCTTCTACTGCTCGTGAGCACCTGTTGCAACACGGCCTGGTGATCACCGGTGGCGGAGCACTGCTACCACAGCTCGATCAGCTGACAATGGAAGCCACTGGCGTTCCCGTTGAAATTGCGGCTCATCCTCTCACCTCGACGGTACAGGGCAGCGCAATAGTGCTGGAAAAAATTCACCATGCCGGAACCTGCACTGAATCAGCCTGAGAGTTGCCCGCAATAGAGCGACCGCATAGACTGCTGATCTCTTTATCAATGCGGAAAGAACACCAGTGGATTCACGTTTACAAACCGTCGAGCTCAAACTCATGGATCTGGAACTGGCGGTTGAGCAACTGAATCAGGTTATCATCCGGCATGAGCAGACAATTGATACGCTGACCCGCAAGGTGGAGGCCTACCGACAGCAACTCCAGTCCATTGATGCCCCCATTGCCGATGCTGCCGACGAAACCCCGCCACCGCATTACTAGTGTAAATCATTATAAGCATTACGCTATGCAGCCACACCCTATCAGGCACTACTGGGGTTTAAGTATAATCTGCCCTTCAATCAAGGCCCAATTCGGTATGGGCAGATTTAATCGAGCACTCTGATCTACATAGACCCGACCGGCAAGATCATAGTACGTGTTATCACAGCCATCGACAAAACCACCATTCCATTTGTTACCAACAAACAGTTCGTTGGACGGGGGCTCAGATGGGGGCTTGTAAACCAGCGCGCATCCCATACCTGTGCCAAGCCCGAGCGATACAAACCAGTTTGAGGTACCGGAACGCAGGGCATTTTCTGCAAAATCCGGTTGCACCGAAGTACGACTGTAGGCATCGCGATAAAGAACAGCATCCGCCGCCTCAATCAGTGCTTCCTGCTCATCTGTTCGATGTGCAATAACCAGCGGCCTGTTCAGCCATTCAACAATCTGCACTTCACCCGCCTGCAAATCAGCTACCGGGAAATTCACTTGCTCAGTTAGTGGACGACTGCCGTTCTCTCGCGCAAAAGGCGAAAACAATATCCAGCCGCTCACGATAATCGCTAGCCACAGCATAACTTTAACCATGAGTCGAAGAGCAATTCGACGCGGGTTATCAGGTGAACCGGGGGCAGGTAAACTATCGGGAGACAAAATGATCCTAAAAGATTGGTTGTGAAACAAATTGTGCAAGAATAATATTCGAAAATGAGTCGTAAAGTTCCCAATTTTCAGCAGCCTACCACGGATCACACAGCCGACGTTGTAATAGCAGGCAGTGATGAAAACGATACGCGTGCTCAACAACTGGCTCTGTCTACAAATCTCCCAGTAGTTCAGGGCGATGCTATTGCAACCGCCCGCTACTGTCTGCTCTGGATTAACGATAAGCTGGTACTACGGGACAAAACAACTTCGCAAATCAATGATATCTGCGTTGACTTTTCCGAAGGCAGACAACGTCATCGACAGCAGTTCGGGGGCGGTCAGGGTCAGCCACTGGCCCGGGCTGTCAATATCAAGGGATCCCATCAACCGCACATCTGCGATGGTACCGGCGGGCTGGGCGCTGACGCTTATGTGTTTGCTACGCTAGGTGCAGAAGTAACAATTCTAGAACGCTCGATCGTGGTGCATGCGTTACTGGCAGATGGTTTGCGACGTGCGCGTGATCATCCGGAGACATCAGCCATCGCCCAACGAATTACCGCTTACCCTGCAGACACCTGCAAGCTGCCCGACAGCTGGCCATGCAACACAAAACCCGCGATTATCTATCTCGATCCCATGTATCCGCGAACGCGTAAAAACGCTGCCGCCAAAAAAGGCATGCAGACCCTGCAACGACTGCTGCCTCACGATACTGACGAACGCGCTCTTCTAAATGCAGCAATCTCAACAGCAACACAAAGAGTGGTCGTAAAACGCCCTCTGAAAGCATCGCCACTGCCCGGGCCCACCTGTGTCGGATTTATCCGTTCCCCGAATACCCGCTACGATCTCTACCGCGGACGAGGCTAGCACCTGGCGGAACAACCTGTCTTATCGCCCACCGAGGGTGCGAAAAACGAAACGATCAGTCTCGAAAATTAGTGTACTGCAGCGGAATCCCTAAATCAGACTCTTTAAGCATGGCAATTGCCGCTTGCAAGTCGTCCCGTTTTTTACCGCTTATCCTGACTTGCTCGCCCTGTATTGCAGCCTGAACTTTAACCTTTGACGATTTCATTGATTTAACAATTTTCGAAGCTGTTTCTTTATCGATACCCTGGCGAACCTGGATTATCTGTCTGGCGTGCTGTCCACTGCGTTGTATCTCGCCCTGATCAAGGCAACTGATATCGATACCGCGCTTAGTCATCTTCTGCAGAACAATCGGTTGCATCTGTTGTATCTGGAAGTCGCTGTCTGCCGACAGCGTCATCGCTTCATCGCTCAACTCTATTTTGGCATCCGAACCTTTGAAATCAAACCGGTTTGATATTTCCCGGTTGGCCTGATCAACCGCATTATTGAGCTCGTGTGCATCGATTTCGGAAACCACATCAAATGAAGGCATGCTCTCTCCAGTCAGTGTATAAAGACCTTATGATACCTTAACCCGCACTATTCATGGGAATGACGGAATTTCACTTGATCTTTGCTGCCTCAGAGAATTTTTCTCTTGCAAATATCAGTAAGTATTCGACGCGAGAAGAAAATCTACTGTGAGATCAAATCTCTGCGCGATATCCTTGCCCCCCCGTGAATCAAGCGGGTTAATCGTCGTTCCTCCACTACCAGCAAGATACTACCGTTAATTAGCAGCAACTTCGTTTCCCGAACACGACAGGCACCTGACCATGACCTCAAAAAAAGCAGCCGGTGATCTCCATGACGAGCGTTCCGACTACCAATGTGATGAGCTGAACCGCAGTGATATGCACCAGAATCCATTCACCATGTTTGGAAACTGGCTACAGAACGCGCTCGATAGTAACATTCGCGACGCAACCGCCATGTCACTGGCTACAGCATCCGCAAACGGTTCCCCAAGCGTTCGAATCGTACTGCTTAAGCAATATGATGAATCAGGTCTGTGCTGGTATACAAGCTACGACAGCCGCAAAGGACGGGAACTAGCCAGCAATCCGAAAGCCGCGCTGCTACTGTACTGGCGTGAGCTGGAAAGACAGATCCGGATTGAAGGTCATGTCGAGAAAACATCGGACCAGCAATCTATAAACTATTTTAATTCACGGCCGGCGGGAAGCAAATTCAGCGCTGCCGCATCTCCGCAGTCTGACGTGGTGCCAAATCAATCCTGGCTTGTGAACAAAACCCGGGCGTTGCAGCTAAAATTTACTGAGGAATCAATAACGCGGCCGGCAAACTGGGGCGGGTATCGCTTGAAACCCGAAGTCTTTGAGTTCTGGCAAGGCAGACCCAGTCGATTACACGATAGATTTCGCTATTCTCTGGCAACGACCGGCGAATGGACAATGGATCGGCTCGCACCTTGAGTTTCACAGCCGACTTTCATGCGGCGATTTTCATACGGTGATTTTCGGAAAAATTGTACAAAAATCACCTGACATCACGTACATGTATGTGATCTATGATTGCTTGGCAAGAAAGGCCTCTCGCTGTGCTGCGCCATGAGCTGATACAACCCGGGCTATTTATAACCCTGGGTTACATAAAATTCCGGCCCGGAACCGCTGTACTGTTTCTATAACAGCATCTAAGGCGCTGTACTCATTTTTCCTGAATATCACTTAGAATGACCAGGCTCAATCCAGTAAATACTCCGTGCAGCGCCTTTTATACAGCTCTATAGGCTTCTGAATTCGAATTTTTTTGCAATACCAGGGCATAGGTTAAATCAAGAATTCGATACTTATTCGATAGGCGCTTCACCGAGCATGCCAAGCAGCAATGCGTATAGCTCATCGCGACGATGATTATAACGATATTCGCTTTCCTTCAAATGGTAGTAGAACTTTTCACGTCGCAAGCCCTTAAACTTGCTCAGGCGTAGACGCAGGAACCGCCCGAAAGCCTCTACCCGGTCGAGATCTTTTGCATGATAGGCTTTTTGGAAGGTGGCGCTTTTGAGTTTCAATCGCATGTCCCGCCGTACATCTATACCGATTGAGTATTCTCGCCAGTCTACTTCGTCAGCAACCGCAACAATCCGGCCGCCATCACCTATAGAAGGTGGATTTGCGTCAGGATTCAGCAACGCGCAGTAAACCTGCTCCTGCTGTACAAAAAGGCGAACACCGATTATTCCATCACTTTGACTTTCAAGGTACCCGGAGTGTTTTTCATCTGGATTTACCGCCTGAGCACCAGCATTGAGACCCGGTGTGCCAGACGCATTGGATTCTGACCATTGCGCGATCCGGTCCCGCAGTTTCAGATAAATTGAGTTGACTGAGCGAACATTCACGCCAGTCATTCTGGCACATTGAACCGCAGTGAGATCCTTCGCAAACAACTCCAGAATACGACGGAAACACTCCTCATCCAGTTTGGAATGTTTATAATACCGGTTCTTCACTGCGTACATAATATCCCCAAAGGCTACAGGGTTGGTCTGCGACTTCCGACCCACCACATGAATTAAGGCCAACGTTTAACAAGTCTAAGCGACATGCTGTTCAGCGCTTGTGATTCAATTCACATTCATGAGATGCTTGATCAGACCGGTGGATCTTATTCAACCTGCTTGTTGTGATCGGCATCTGTTTATCACACCGCTATCCGGCCCTCCAGACGTGAAACCAGAGAGAACCTATGTCCAGCGCTTTGTTTAGCGAACCACAAACGCCGCTTGATGAATCCAGACGCAAAGCGCTTGTCAGCGAATTCCTGGAAATACTTCCGAACGAATCGGTTTTGCATGTCGATGAAGATCTACTTCCTTATGAGTCCGACGGACTCTCGGTGTACCGGCAAAAACCCCCGATTGTAGTATTGCCGGACTCCGTGGAACAAGTGCAGACCATACTGCGAATCTGCAGTGCTCAAGGTATACCTGTAGTAGCGCGCGGGGCCGGCACCGGCCTGTCAGGCGGGGCACTTCCACTGGCCAACGGCATTGTGCTAGGTATGGCCAAATTCAACCGTATCCTTGAAATAGATAAGCTGGCACGGACTGCTGTCGTACAACCTGGTGTACGCAACCTCGCAATTTCTGAAGCCGCCTCAGACGACAACCTGTACTACGCGCCCGACCCATCTTCTCAAATCGCCTGCACAATCGGTGGCAACGTAGCAGAGAATTCCGGCGGCGTTCACTGCTTAAAATACGGACTAACCGTACACAATGTGCTGCAGGTAAAAGCGGTAACCATGCAAGGTAATCTGGTCACCTTTGGCAGTACTGCACCCGACACACCGGGTTACGATCTGCTCGGCGTCCTGCACGGTTCTGAAGGGATGCTGGCGGTAACCGTCGAGATCACAGTCAAACTACTGCCTAAACCCGCCTCAACAAAATTACTTATGGCAGCGTTTGCCAGCGTAGAACAGGCCGGCAACGCGGTAGCTGCAATTATCGCCAGCGGTATTATTCCGGCTGGCCTAGAAATGATGGATAAACCGGCAATTATCGCCGCCGAAGCATTCGCCCGGTGCGGCTACCCGACCGACGCTGAGGCGCTTTTTCTATGCGAGCTTGATGGCACCGAAGAAGAAGTCACCGATCAGCTCGACAAAGTCGAAAAGCTGATCCGCAACAATGGTGTCACGCAATTGCATATCGCAAAAGATGAAACCGAGCGCATGCTTCTCTGGAAAGGGCGAAAATCAGCGTTTCCGGCAGTCGGTAGACTCTCACCGGATTACTACTGTATCGACGGCACTATACCCAGGCGCCATCTATCCACGGTTTTGCAGCGCATGAATGAGTGGTCGGAAGAATATGGCCTTCGTATCGCAAATGTTTTCCACGCCGGTGATGGAAATCTGCACCCGTTGATTCTGTTCGATGGGAGCATTGAAGGTGAGCTGGAACGAACCGAAGAACTCGGAGGAAAAATACTCGAACTCTGCGTTGAAGTGGGCGGCACAATTACCGGTGAACACGGCGTAGGCATGGAGAAGATCAATCAGATGTGCGTGCAGTTTGGCAGTGACGAAATAACCCAGTTTCACGCCTTGAAAAACGCCTTCGACCCGAACGCACTGCTGAACCCGGGCAAAGCCATCCCAACCCTCAATCGCTGCGCCGAGTTTGGCGCGTTGCACGTTCACCACGGAGAACTGCCTCATCCCGACATCGAACGGTTTTAATTACCCATGACAAATTCATCTGATAATAATCAGGATATAGGCGAGCAACTTCAGCAGCAGATAGCGGAGGCTTACAGCCGCCGTCAGCCGCTGACTATTTGCGGTGGTGGCAGCAAGTCCTTTCTGGGTTTACGCAGTAACTCTCACGAAATAAATACCACACAGCACAGCGGAGTTGTCTCCTACGAACCGACCGAGCTTGTCATTACCGCCCGCTGTGGCACTCCTTTATCGACAATCAGGGAGGTTCTCGCCGCGCATCATCAAATGCTGCCATTTGAACCACCATCATATGGCGAAAGTGCCACTCTGGGTGGCACAATGGCCTGCGCTCTATCCGGACCGGCTCGCCCTTATTCAGGCGCCGCCCGCGATTACGCCCTTGGATGCCGGATGATCAACGGGCAGGCTCAGACTCTTCGCTTCGGTGGAGAAGTAATGAAAAACGTCGCTGGATACGATGTTACTCGACTGATGACCGGAGCGATGGGGACTCTGGGATTATTGCTGGATTTTTCCCTGAAAGTACTACCGCTCGCTGAACACGAAATCACCCTCGCATTTGACACCACAGTCGACGATGCACTGCAAAAGATGCAAGCCCTGGCCGGTCAGTCGCAACCGGTAACAGCGTCAGCTTTCTACAACGGAACACTCTATATACGATTGGCAGGAGCACACAGCGCGGTAATGGCTTCGGCAAACAGACTACCGGGAGAAGTGCTCCCAAACACCACCGGAGCCACAGCGGGTTTCTGGGAAGATTTACGTGAACACCGGCTCGATTTCTTCAAGCCGGCTGCTGCACCGTTGTGGCGAATCAGCGTGCCGCCGCTGACACCACCTCTGGACCTATCCGGCGAATGCTTCTATGACTGGGCTGGCATGCAGCGCTGGCTGTTCAGTGAAGACAGCGCCGGCACCATCAGGCAAAAAGCAGCGTCTGCAGGCGGACACGCTCAGCTGTTTAGAGCAAGTGACGAATTGAAAGCGCAGACCAGTGTTACCCACCCACCGGGTGATCAGATAATGAATCTTCATCGTAAAATCAAAAATGAATTTGATCCAGCGGGTCTGTTTAATCGCAATCGCCTTTACGCAGATTTATAGTGCCCTGTATATGCAATCTATAAACCCATACGCTTTTCCCTGAACCGTGAACTGAACTAACCATGCAAACCTCGCTTCTGGATAAATACAAAACGTCAGATCTCGGGCAGCAGGCTGAGAGCATACTGCGCAAATGCGTACACTGTGGATTTTGTCTGGCAACCTGCCCGACTTACGATTTACTCGGAAACGAACTCGACAGTCCACGCGGACGTATATACCAAATCAAGCAGGTTCTGGAAGGTGTCGAGCCTACGGAAAAAACCCAGCTGCATCTGGATCGATGCCTGACCTGTCGCAACTGCGAAACCACATGCCCGAGTGGCGTCGAGTACGGCCACCTAGTCGATGCCGGCCGCGCTATTGTAGAGGAATCAGTTCCACGCAGTCTGGGTCAGCGACTCTTGCGTAAATCCATTCGCACAGTATTACCTTACACCAACCGGGTGAAACCACTGATCAAGCTCGGGCAACTTTTTTCGCCACTCCTGCCCGAAAGCATCGCTTCGCACGTACCCGTAAAGCAAGCTGCAGGCTTATGGCCAGCCGCCCGACACAGCAGAAAAATGCTGATCCTTGATGGTTGCGTACAACCCGCCATGGCGCCGGCCATCAATGCCGCCACAGCACGCGTGCTCGATAAATTAAAAATCAGCCTGATCGCTTGCAAACAAGCCGGTTGCTGCGGCGCACTCAGCTTTCACCTGAACGCACAAACCGACGGGCTTGACTTTGCACGCGCGAACATCGACGCCTGGTGGCCTGAAATTGAGTCAGGTGCCGAGGCCATTGTGACCACGGCCAGTGGCTGTGGTGTATTTGTTAAAGACTACGGCAATTTACTTAAAGATGACCCCGTCTATGCAGAGAAAGCCGCAAGAATTACCGCGCTGTGCAAAGATATCAGCGAAGTGATCGCCGCAGAGGATATCAGCGTACTTAAAACAGAAAATAATGCTGAAAAACCACTGGCATTTCATCCGCCCTGCACACTGCAACACGGGCAGAAACTGCCAGGTAAAACAGAGGCGCTGCTTCAAAATCTCGGTTTCAATCTGGTGAAAGTGAAGGATGCTCATTTTTGCTGCGGCTCAGCGGGCACCTATTCTATTACACAAAAAAGCCTCTCACAGCGGCTGCTAAAGCGAAAAATCGGCTCTTTGCTGAAAAACAAACCCCGTACAATCGCAACAGCCAACATCGGCTGCCTGCTGCATTTACAGTCTGCAGCGGGCGATACACCAGTGCTACACTGGATTCAACTGCTCGACGACAGCCACGCGCTCTCAACAGATATACCAACGTGAATTTGAAATACTTTCATCAATAAACTGCTCATCAGAGGAAACCATGAAAAGACGGGAGTTCGGACAATTGTGCGCATCGATGGCAGCGGCCGCATCCACAGGGACGCCCCTGGCTCTGGCCTCCGAAAGAACGAGCTACCCCGCTTCTATATTGCACACTGATCACAACGAGCAGGTTACAGCTAGCTCCCTGGAGCCCGGAACTCCCTATCTATTTTTTTATCCCTATATTTCAACGCCCTGTTTTCTAATTGATCTTGACATCGAAACACGTGCCGGGAGCTCAAACCTGCAGGATCAAACCGGTGAGGCCTATAAATGGCTTGGTGGCGTTGGCCCGAAACGTTCTATAGTTGCCTACTCGGCAATTTGTGCTCACAAAATGAGTCACCCGGCAAAGGAAATTTCATTTATAAATTATCGACACGATCCGGTAACCTTCTACAATAAAGCGGGTAAAACAGAACAGAGACAACGTGTTATCTCCTGTTGCTCTGAACGCAGTGTTTATGACCCTGTAGACGGTGCACGGGTACTTGCCGGACCCGCACCGCAGCCACTGGCTGCTATCGAGTTAGCCTACGAGAGCGACACTGGAGCCCTCTCTGCCACGGCAAGCTATGGCGGTGATATGTATCACCGATTCTTCGAAAAATTCGGATTCAGAGCAGCAATCGAGCACAAAGTGGGCGACCCCGCTGCATGGGTCGGTGACAAAACAAAGATCCGGAAGCTCTCCGAATACACAGGACAAATCATCAAATGCTAAGCCAGTAAAATTACCGGACAACTATCACTCAGAATCAGTTTCAAACAACACTATATTAAAAATATATTTCGCAGAAGACTGGAAGTAAGGAAGAAACGTACGCTATTGCGAATTCAATAAATCTACTTAAGGAATCTACTTAAACCATTCAAAGCAGCGCCTGAGAATTACTTTCGAAAGCCCTTTGGTCGCAAAAATTCTAAAGACAGCCTGCAACCTGGAAACTCTATTTACTGAGACCACAACAGCTTTTTACTGCCTGGCCAACCGGTAGACATTACAGCTGCAGTTTTTTTAGTTGCCACACTCCAGCGGTAAACCCTACCACGCACTTAGATCCTGCGAAATACCATCTCTGTTGTGCAACCAGCAGTTTGAGAATCGTTTTTGACAAACGAAAACACACCATTCCCACTACCGTCTCTCGCGTCAAGTTGCACGTCAAACGTTAAAAATTCAGTCGGTTCTGTTTGCTCACAAGTGTCCAGTGTACAGGCATAGCGATCTATTGGTATTTTTTGAAAGAAGCCTCCATCGCTATTTACCTCGGATTCAAACCGAAAGCTGTCATCTTCTACGACATAGCCTTCTACATCCCCGCCGGCAATGTGCAGTGATAGTTCGATGTTCTCCGCTCCACAGGTAATCTCGCGCCCCTCCACCTGCTGTAGAGACTCTGTTTGCAACGTCTTACCTAACCACTCACCATCATACAGAGAACCCACCCGAAAGGAATCAGGCTTTGCAGTGATCGCACACGAGCAAAGTACCGGCAAGATGAGACAAATCGAAACTAACCTCAACATTTGTTTATCACCCTGCAAGATAGAAACATGGATCAATTAACTCCACGCTGCCAGTGTAGCAATTTGTCGCTATTCAAATCAGTATATTTTTAAGCCCGTATGCGACGAGACAGGCCGTAACCGCTCCGCCGAAACTGCAATACTGCAACCAGCTATTGCGAGTAGTCTTGTTGAAATGGCCCTATTATCTGCAATATCCGACTTTAAATACTACTTCTCACTACGACCCTCATCACCTTAAAATTCCGTCTGCCAGTCACTTTCAGTCGTAACCTTCTGAAAAAAAGGAGATAGAAAATCTGCAAACACCGCTCTTCTCTTCCCAACCTCATGTTTTACCGTACGTAGAGTTTACAAAGACAAACTTTGGGCCGTTGAGCCCACAGCATTGCAACCGATTTATTAATACAACAGACACAACAACCCTCTATATACACTTTCACCAAAACATGATACCCAATCTATAGATCGACCAGTTCACATACAAACTAACCAGAACTATCAGAACCAGTGCCACTAATAATTCAAAAAGTCTTGCACTCGACGCTCCCTCAATACCAACACCCAGCTCCGATCAACGCTTAAGTGAACGTAATACAAAAAATTTTTTATTCCTTGCTACAAAACGGCAGTTACCAAACAATATTTGCATCTCCCTGTCGTAATTCAGATGCCTGTTTGCGACCACCCACAGTTGTCCCTGTCGCTGCAGGCATCGCTTGCTATCGCGAAAAAATCGCGACGCGATCTGGCGGCTGACGGTATGCTGCTGATGAAACGGTGGGTTGCACAGTATCAAATCAAGCGACTCGCTTTCACTATCCTGCAAACCATCTGTCGTTTGAAATACCGCCGTTGAATTGGGGAAGGCCTCGCCATAATTCAATTTCGTCGATGCAATCGCCATGTAGGACTCATCGATGAATACCATTGCTGAAGCCGGGTTCATTTTCTGGTACATGATTCCAAGCACGCCATTACCGCAAGCCAGATCCGCCACCCTGCCCGCTTCAGGCAATGCACTGTAATGCTGCAGAAAAAACCGAGCACCGTGATCAAGATGATCGCGCGAGAAAACACTGGCGTGATTGGACAAGGCAAAGCCGACCAGAGGGTCGGTATACTGAGTCGGAAACGGACTTGCTTCTATGTCTGTCTTGTTATCGGGAGCGACAAACAATAATCGCGCTTTCTTTCGCGCCAATGACGGTACCACCGTACCGACAATATTCTCAAATTTCTTGTAGGCCGTTCCCGGCAAATGCTTCACCATTGCTGCCGCTATGATAATCGTGTTCGAATGCAAATGCGGTCGCAACCGCTGCAGCTGGTCTTCCAGTAGCGCAAGCGCTTTTGGCATCCGTATAAGCACCAGATCAAACTCTCCGCTTAGCGAATCAGTTGAAGCAACAGACAAGTGCGCACAGCTTATTGCGTTACGCCTGCAATTTTCCTTTGCGGCCTGGTGGCTGATTTTCGAATCTGACCAGTTCACTGGTGAATAGCGATTCAGCGCGCAGCTCAGCGCCCCGAACGAATCGTTTACTATCAGTATCCGCCGAACGGTATTTTGATCAGGCAGGTTTTTGCCGTGCAGATACTCCAGCAAATACTCATCCGCTGCATCCCATGCCTGCAAATTATCGTTCTTGTTATCCGGCCAGCGCCCGAGCTTAAAGTCACCAAAAGGTGAATCGAAAATCTTCAATTACAAACGCCTCCATCGGCCTTTCAGGGCATTCTACCCGTCTCACCAGACAATAGTACTTATAGGCACCGTACTCGAACAAACTCCCGACCGGAAATTCCAGGGGTATAAGCTCTTTGGGTCCCCCACTGTGACTCAGCCATTCACCACTGCTACACTGCCGTATTGACCGAATTCTCCAGCACAGGACAACCATGTCGAAATTTCAAACACAGTGGGATAATTCAGCCTTCTATAAAAACAGCGAAGACCCGGAGATATCCACTGCTGTTGATCAAATGGCACTCGATATATCCCGCTTATCCGGCAAATGTGAAATATTTCTGCCGTTACTTGAAACCGAATCCCGACCCGACCCTGCAGACTACAATGGAATCGTTGATCAATTGGCGGACTGCTATATCGACGAGCAGGTGATTGCAAAGCGCTATCGAAATACCGCTATGTTTGTTCACAGCTGTCTAAGCGTTAACGCTTGCGATTCCGCAGCCGCTACCTGGCAGCCAAAGATGCAGCAAATCGGTGCCACTCTCAGCAACGCAACGCAAGCCATGTACGGCTTTCTCGCACGTGCACCCACAGATCTTATCGCAATGATCTCTGCACATGAAAAACTGGCAGAACTATCATTCAAAATTGAACATTTGCGAGCCATCAGTGACCAGCTGCTACCGGTCGAACAGGAACAGCTCCTGAACAAGATGGCAGTAACCGGACTGCACGGTTGGGGAAATCTCTATAAAAACCTCGCCGGCACTTTGATGTGCTCGGTGGGCGACACCCGAACCGGCCTCGCGAACGCCGCTAACCAGCTGAGTTCTACAGATAGATCAGAACGCGAGCAAGCCTGGCGTGGAATAAACGCAGCATGGTCGGAACAGGAACAAGCCGTCGCAGCAATTCTTAACAATATTAACGGCTGGCGCATTGAAGAATCAGCCAGCAGATCACATACACGGGAAATACCCGCACTCGATCGCAGTTGCCATTCAAGCAAGATCACACGCCCGACACTCGATGCCCTGATGGAAGCTACTTATCAGCGTCGCTCACTTGCACAACGTGTGCTCAGGACCATGGCCCGAACCTTCAATATAGAGACTCTCGGGCCGTGGGACCTGGCTGCACCCGCGCCCACGCAGTCCAGCGATTCAATAGCGTTCGCTGATGCAATAAAAATCATTTCGCAATCGTTTTCTGTATTTTCTCTAGCCATGGGAGCATTCGCTATAGAAATGGCCGAGCGCGGATGGATCGATTGCGAGGAAACTGAAAATCGCAGTACCGGCGCTTATTGTGGTTCGTTTGCCGATCCGCGGGAGCCCCGGATTTTCATTACCTACACCGGTACCATGACAAACGTTATCACCCTTGCACACGAACTCGGACACGCGTGGCATAACCGGGTGATGCAGGATCTTCCCGAAGCAAAAATCGCCTACCCGATGACACTCGCCGAGACCGCCAGTATTTTCGCTGAAACACTGGTTCGCGATAGCCTGCTCAACAGTGCACAAACCGATGAACAACGGCTGGAAATACTGTGGGCAGAGACATCGACTGCTGCGGCTCTGTTGCTGAATATTCCCTCGCGTTACGAATTTGAGAAGCAACTGGTTCATGCGCGTCAAAGCGGATTTATCACCGCAGAGAAACTAAAGGAAACAATGAAAAACAGCTGGGCGACGTGGTACGAGGATTCCCTGAGCGAGTACGACGACATGTTCTGGGCAAGCAAACTCCATTTCTCAATCTCCGGGTTCGGTTTTTACAATTACCCATATCTCTTTGGCTATCTGTTCAGCCTGGGAATTTATGCACAAAAGGATGAACACGGGGAGAATTTCGAAGCACTTTACCGCGATATACTCAGAGATACCGGTTCAATGACGGCCGAAACTCTTGTGGAGAAACATTTATCTCAAGATATCAGCCACCCCGGATTCTGGCAGGCCAGTCTCGATATCGTCGAAAAATCAGTAGAGCAATTTGAATCGCTGGCAGGTAAGGTAAAAGTATAAAAAAGGAATCAGGCAAAACTGCGTGACTCCCGCATCGATAAAAACACAGAGATAAACTCTGGTGTTGCATAAAGTTCCGGCCCAGAACCGCTCGCTGCTTCTTTAGCAGCATCTAAGGCACTGTACTCGTTTTTCCTGAATTTCACTTAGAATGACCAGGCTCAATTCAGTAAAA
>MDLA01000116.1 GCA_001730015.1 Chromatiales bacterium (ex Bugula neritina AB1)
ACCCAGATGACGCAGGTCCAACATAACCGCATCGCCCAGAGGCGTTTCTACGGTGCGACCTTTACGCTGTTCTTGCCAGAAAGCCTGAGACAGCTTGTCACGAGGACCCAGTTCCATGTATTTGTTCTTAGGCTGACCTACCGGCGTTTCCGGTCCCAGACCATAGTCTTGCAGATAACGATAACCGTCTTTGTTCAACAGGATACCGCCTTCACCACGACAACCCTCGGTCATCAGTACACCTGAACCCGGCAGACCGGTAGGGTGATACTGAACGAATTCCATGTCGCGCAGTGGAGCGCCAGCACGCAGAGCCATGCCATGGCCGTCACCGGTAACGATTGCACCGTTGGTGTTGAAGCGGAAAATACGACCAGAGCCGCCTGTTGCGAAAACAACAGACTTACCCAGAAATACCTTAGGTTCGCCAGTTTTCACTTCGATACAAGTCACACCCTGAGCACGACCATCTTCCATGATTAGGTCAGTGGCAAAGTATTCGTCGTAACGTTCAACAGAAGGGAACTGAGTGGAGGTCTGGTACAGAGTGTGCAGCATGTGAAAACCGGACTTGTCCGCTGCGAACCAAGTACGCTCGATCTTCATACCACCGAAAGCACGTACGTTTACATCGCCGTCTGCCTTACGGTTCCAAGGGCAGCCCCAATGCTCCAGACGGATCATTTCGTTAGTAGAGTTCTGAACGAAATAGTCTACAACGTCCTGATCGCACAACCAGTCACCACCGGAAACGGTGTCCTGAAAGTGATTTTCAAAGGAGTCATGATCCTGAATGACACCTGCAGACCCACCTTCTGCGGCCACGGTGTGGCTTCGCATTGGATAAACCTTGGAGATCAATGCCACTTTCAGGCTTGGATCTTTTTCCGCTACTGCAATAGCTGCACGTAGACCAGCACCACCGGCACCTACGATTACTACATCGGCCTTAATGACCTGCATTATGCCAACCTCTATAAGGGTCCGGTGAAGCCGAATCATAATCGCCTACAATTCCGGACGAGTTTAAGGAAAATTATTTGAGCGCTTTAAACCTGAATGGGAATAAGAACCATTATTAAATAGTTATTCCGATTCAGGCTTACTTATAGAAATATAAGAAGTAACTATTCAAAGTCGTGTACTCCAGCGAGAAATACTTAGTATAGAAATACTTTTGGCTTTCAATATCAGAATTAACAGGTCATCAGTATAGCTTCGATACTGATTAAGGCTCCTCCCCTATACCTGATCACGTTTTATACATACGTGTCCTGCAAAATCCTGCAGGTAAATGTAGTGATTTAAGGGGGAAAACTCAATTACGAAATGTCTCAATTAAATCCGTATTTGACGTAGAGCAAGAGCAAAAACAAAGTCATTTGAAGACAAAAAAAGTGAACAATCCATCTCACTTAAAATTCAATTATAGGAAGTGCATTAACAGTATCAATCACCACCTAAAAGGCTTTCGTCGTTCGATATATTGTTAATTGCTGTAGAGTGGGTTTTTTCAAACCGTTTTTTCAGGGCTGCTATTTGCAAGTCAATACTAGCATCAACAACACCGATGTCACTTTCCATAATGCAGTCACCTGTGGATAATCTCTGATCTGCCACCAGATCAATAAACCCTACACCTTTGTATTCTGACAAAATTTCATTCAGCTTGGATTTAACCATTTTAATCTGGCTCGGTGGAATACGAATAGTCACTTGTTTTTCATTTCTAACGTGCTGTAAGGCATTTCTAACCAAATTTACCGCCAGTTCTTCCTGATCCAACTCACCAATAATTTTCTTAACACCGGAAAGTAAAATATCTGCCAATGCTTTTTCAACCTCAGAGAGATAATTGATGGTTCGACTAACTACTTTCAACATATGGTCAGACTGATCTATTTTACTTTCAGCCACCCCATCATCATAACCACGCTGCTTTTCCTGCTCATAAGCGTCTCTGGATGCCTCAATAATATCTGAAGCCCTCCTCTCTGCAGCCGTAATGATATCCCTACCCTCAAGGTATAAGGCATACTCGCTTGCTTTAAGTACCTTGGCTGCAGGGTCGATGTGCAAAAAGCCATTGGTTAAGACAACAGGTGACGCCATTCCCGATCTACCTCCCTGTACGTTTTTACTAACAGGCTAGAACAGTCCGCTTCCGGGAGTGCTACATTTTGGGTATCGAGCAACACGGATTGACACTCTTGTGGTAATTTCAGCTCTAATCGTTTCTTAAATGCTTCAGGGGCGTTACTAAATGTCTTGCCAATGACTTGTAATCCGGAGGTCTGTAAATAGTGTTTGAAACGCTCAAGATGGTTCCAGTCAATCAGCAAACTAGGGCCATATTGACTGGCAGTTCGGCTAATAAATTGAGCTTTTTTGACGGCAAAACGATAAGCATCTCCCCCCAAGCACCCTTCCAAAGCAGTTCGTTCATCCTTTCGTATTGCATTTCGAATAACGCTTTCATTTAAAATGATGCCAATATAAAAAGCGGTAGATAAAATAATCTCGGCATCTGCAAGCACTATACGTTTGATGGGCTCCTCGAAATCGTAGTCAAATTCGTCATGCAAGGAGAATTGAGTCAACAGATAATGGGATAAATGAAAATCAGTATTACCCGCCTGCCTCAATTGACGAACCAATGGCGAATACTTCACCGTTGTAAGCCAGGAAGCATCAACATAACGTACTAAATACAGATTAAATTCTGCTACTTTCTGAAACAAATCCAGACTTTGATGACCATCAATTAAAGGATGGGAGGCATTCATTGATTACTTTCCCTTTTCTTGAGTCTTAAGTTTAGTGTTACGCATATAGAACCACCAATATGCACCGCCAGATCCAATAATCACCATCACAATCAGACCCATAAGAATATACAAAATAAGATTTGAACCAGACTCATCTTTCTTTGCAGCGGCTATTGTCGCTTGATTAATTCGAGAGGCAGGAAAAAGAGAAACAGTAATTTTATCTAGCGATAACCCCTCAATACTGTTTCATACCAATGTTTTTAC
>MDLA01000117.1 GCA_001730015.1 Chromatiales bacterium (ex Bugula neritina AB1)
TAGGCGAATAGTTATTCATATTCAACTCAATCGATCGCGATAGCTGGCCAAAAGACCGCATCCGCAGTAGATCATTCATTTTTCGACAGCCAGCTAGCATCTTTCTTGCTCAGCTACCTGATTCTGAAGAGCTGAGTCTGGTGTGTCGATTTAACATGCCGGACGGCTGTCGGGTGTGAAATTGTATTGCTCCCGGCAGATGGCAAGCTGAATTCGATAATGATTCCGGAGTAATTAGTATGCGGGTTTTCACATCTGCCATGCTGTTTTTGGCAGTGAGCTTATGCGTTACGGTTCAGGCTGCTGAACTGAAGGAAGACTTCAGTTATGGCTTAAACTACGCTTGGAAAAACTATTCGGGTGACTTCGGCGGAATCGCCGCCTGGGCAAAAAGCGGGGTTGCTTCCGATCCTGAGCCGTATGAGGCTGAGCTGCAGGATATGGCGGCGCATGGAATTGAAGTTGTACGCTGGTGGGTATGGCCGGAATTCTGGAATGACGCCATAACCTTCGCGGCTGACGGTACCCCGAATCCTCTGGCCCAATCAGCAATTGATGATGGGCTCAAGGCTCTTGAATTGGCAGACAAGGCGGGTCTTCGGATTATGTTCTGTTTGTTTTCGTTCGATGGCTTCAGACCGACTCGTGAGTCTTATGGCATTACGATGACTGGTTATCGGGATATTGTGATAGACGATAACAAGCGGGCGGCATTGATGAGCAATATTGTTCGACCGTTTGCCAGAGCACTTCATAACAGCCCTTACAGCGACAGCCTGCACTCTTGGGATGTAATCAACGAGCCGGAGTGGGCGGTTACTGGCGATAATAAATATGGTGGTACGCAGGGCGGCGATAAATTCGACCCGGCTGGCGATCTTGAGGCGATAACTCACGATCAGATGGAAGTTTTTCTAGCAGACTCAATAAAGGTTTTGCGTATGGAGACTCCCGAAGTACCGGTCTCGATCGGATCTGCCGCGTTAAAATGGGCAACAGCCTGGACCAGACTCGATGTAGACTTTTACCAGACACATATATATGACTGGGTAAATGACTACTGGCCGTATTCTCTGTCACCGGCAGATTTTGGTATGGACGATAAACCCCTGATAATGGGTGAATACCCGGTGGAAGGCCTCAGGGATGTCGATCATCAGACAATGCTAAGCAGCTGGTATTCAAATGGTTATGCCGGCGCCCTGGGCTGGGACTACCGGATTACCCATTCACCGGGTCTTGATGAAGCCGTTCTTGCCCATAAAAGAAATACCTACTTGCAGGAATTCAGAGATTTTGCACAACAGACAATCCCGGATGTAAGCACGCCGGACAGCACTGATATTGGAAGTGAACCGGTAGTTTCTGCTGCTAAGTCCAGACCCTTGTCAAAACCCGGGCGGGCGCTGATTGATCAGGTAAAATAGGGCTCGCAATAGTAATAGCTGAAGTCCGGATGAGCTCCGATAGTAAGGCCAGGGCCTATCGCTATATTCTTATCTATTTTATAAAACCCTGAAAATTGTGTATAAAACGAATGTATAGAAAGACGTTTAAGTTCAATTGTCGTTCGCTGCATTAAAAAAGCATTGGTTGCTGTTCAGGAGTGCTTTTGGGGGGTAACGCCGGTTGTGGAGCGGCGTAAAATATTGGCTCCTGATCGTCCAGATTCGAGTCAAATGGCTTTTTCATTTTAACTTTGGTGCCCTGTTCCTCTGCATTTTGTTGAGCCTTATGAAGTTGCTTGGCTGTTTCGCTTGACCAGGGAATTTTGTAAGACCGGGGTTCTACTATTTCCGGTAGTTGCAACCAGAGGAAAATGCCAACATTCTCTTTCATCAGCGCACTTACTACAGAAGCTTCTTGCAGTTGCTTGTGAGCGGTTTCCAGCTGCATTGGTTTAGGTCGGCTGAGAACGTCGTTGAGGCTGACGTAGGCAAGTGGAAGAAACAGCGCAGCGCATGCCAGGGCGGCAGTTTTCAGTTTAACCGAACGCGGTGACCATATAGCGATGCTGCAAAGAATACCAACCAGAGCAGCGCCTACGACAAACCAGTGTGTTGTGACTGTCATGATTTTCGGTTTCGCAGTTTTTTCGGCAGATTGTGCACACTGCCAGCCACCAGATTTGCCTTCTGATCCAGATTAAATCGGAAGACGGTTGATTCTTCACCCTGATGCGTTAGATCAAGCTTACTGACCAGAATCTGCTTTGCCGACTTGAACCCGGGTTTTTTCAGGCTGACAACAACGGTGGTAGGAATAGGATAAACACCGGTAGGATTACGATATAAATGCACATTCACCGCGTATTCGCCTTCCGGGACACCGCGACTATAAGTGAATTCGTAGTTGAGGCCGGTAAGATCAGCAGTGTCGCCAAGATCATCGCGCAGCAGATTGAATATTTGCCCGCCTTTATTTGAATATCCGACTGGAACATCACCCGGCGCCTCGACCCAGAGATCTACGTCGGCATTGAGATCATCGGGCCAGCGTAGCTCAACTGTCAGGTTCCCCGGGCTTTTAGAGCTTTCCTCGGCAACAGCTTTCGGGTTGATGTGCGGTAGCAGCAGCATCACCAGCGTTACAAAGCCTGCCAGCGCAAGCATGATAATGTCTCGAAAAAGAGTCGAGGTACTTTCTTCGTCAAACAGCTCGAAATCACGCATCTTTTTCTACAGCCTCTTGCAGGCAACTGATCAGTTGTACTGTACCGCCGGAAAGGAGCTGATAGTTAGCCATCAGCCAGACATTGAGGATTGATCCGATCAGGGTGGTATAGAGCGCTGTAGACATACCCTGTATAAGCGTTGATACCATGGGCGCAATTGAATTTACGTCTGAAGCGGTTTCTGGGTCTACACCCGATAGCGCGATAATAAAGCCGAGCACAGTACCGATAAGTCCGAGAAGCACCAGTGTATTTGCCAGATGCCGCACCACCGAGATACGATGGGCCAGCCGCATGCGCATAGATCCGCTTAAATTCGCGCGGCTCTCAACGCTGGCTTTGTGCATAGAAGAGACCAGGTGCTGTATGCCTTTGGCCGTCAGGCCATCGCTACTGTTTAATGCATCGAGTTCTGCACTTGTCTGCCAGATTCGCTGGGCACAAAAGCCGAGCCCGGTAAGGAATACCAGAAATATAACCACAGACAGGTAGGTTTGATCCGCCGCTATAACGGTGTGCACGTGGCCTTCAGAATAGGCAACGCCGAGCAGTGAAAAGGCAATTAGATTGAGCAAGATGAAACGGAGCATCAGCAGTGATCGCTGAGGATCGCTTATTGTTTTGAATACAGCTCCAAAGCCTGATGTTCCGGACACTTGGGTGTGACTTTCCTGTGTGGAACCAGCGATGACTTGTGTCATGTGAACCTCTACCGGTGGCAGGCGTATCCTCCGCCCGTACAACTTGTAGCGCTCAATCAGGTGGCAACTTAAGGAATTTGATGCTTTAATTCTCGTCGGTAATATGTTGACAATTAAAGAATATTTTAAAATATAAAATGTTCGACTTTAAGTGAAATTATCTATTCCGAAATCTTATTATTTAATGCGGACATACGCTGAATGCGGACATGAGCTAAATAAAGTGCCGGCAGCCAAAACCTCCCGGGAGGTTTTGGCTGCACCGGAGTTGAATCAATCTATATATATCTAGAATGACTTATTCAGAGATAATCAGTTGCTTTTTACTTGCTGGCGTCGATCATACAATATGAACTCGGTATATCCGTTAGGCTGTGCTCGACCTTTGATGGCCAGATCCAGTGATGCCTGGAAAGTAATGCTGGCGTCGAAGTCCGTTGACATGGGCGAGTAGTCGGGATCGCCCTGGTTCTGCTCATCGACATAGATTGCCAGACGCTTCATAGCTTCAACAACCTGTTCCTCGCTTATAATTCCATGATGCAGCCAGTTAGCGATATGCTGACTGGAGATCCGCAAGGTGGCGCAATCTTCCATTAGAGCAACGTTATTGATATCGAGTACTTTGGAACACCCGATTCCCTGACCAACCCAGCGTGCAACGTAGCCTAGTATGCCCTGGCAATTGTTGTCCAGTTCGAGTTGAATTTCTTCAGCGCTGAGGTTTCTGCCCGCAGGTAACAGTGGAATAGTGATGATGTCATCTACACTGGCTGCGGGTCTGTTTTTAAGCTCGTTCTGACGGTCTCGCACATTGATATCAAAGTAGTGCGTTGCATGCAGTGTGGCAGCAGTCGGTGATGGAACCCAGGCAGTATTGCCGCCTTGCTGAAGGTGCTGAATTTTTGTCTCCAGCATAGCAGCCATTTCATCTGGCATGGCCCACATGCCTTTACCGATTTGTGCATGATCCTGCAGCCCACAGGCAAGGCCGCAATCAACGTTGTTGTCTTCATAAGCCATTAGCCAGGTGGCCTGCTTGATCTCTGCTTTAGGCAGCATCGGGCCTGCTTCCATACAGGTGTGGATATCATCACCGGTGCGATCGAGGAATCCGGTGTTGATAAAAACAACGCGATTGCGTGCCGCGTTAATGCAGGATTTGAGGTTCACCGTTGTGCGGCGCTCTTCATCCATGATGCCCATTTTCAGCGTATTGGGTTCTATAGACAGCGCTTGTTCTACCCGGGCAAACAGCTCACTGGCCAGAGCGACTTCATCGGAACCATGCATCTTCGGCTTTACTATATAGACTGATCCGCTGCGGCTATTACGGTATTCACCCCGGTTCAGCAAATCGTGTTTTGCACAGAGAGAAGTTACCATGGCGTCTATAAGCGTTTCAGGGACAAACTCACCGCCGAATTTGACGGCATCAATTGTCAATTGGGTGCCGACATTTCGAACCAGCAGTACACTGCGACCGGGCAGGGTGATTGTGTCGCCGGAAGCGCTGGTGTAGCTTCGATCAGGCGCGAGTTTTCGATCTATCTTTTTGCCGCCTTTCTCAAACGTATGTGCGAGTTTGCCGGTCATCAGTCCAAGCCAGTTGCGGTAAACCATCACCTTGTCTTCAACATCTACAGAGGCAACTGAATCTTCGCAATCCATAATGGTAGTAATGGCTGATTCGAGAATGATGTCGCAAAGGTTCGCCGAATCGGTTTTACCAATCGGGTGATCAGCATTGAAACACAGATCTGCGTGCAAGCTGTTTTTGCAGAGCAATATATTGTCGGGTGATTCTGCATTGCCGTTGTAGCCTTTAAACTGGGCTGCATCTTTCAGGGCGGCGGTTGAATCGGCAAGAGAAACCTGAAGGCTGCCATCGACACAGCGATAGGCGGTAGCATCGGCGTGAGAGCCGTTGGTCAGTGGAAAGTGAGTGTCAAGAAATTCACGGCAGTAAGCAACAACACGACTTCCGCGAACCGGGTTGTAACCACCAGCGCGTGTCGCGCCATCTGTTTCCGGAATCGCATCGGTGCCATAGAGCGCATCGTAAAGGCTACCCCAGCGAGCGTTTGCCGCGTTCAGCACGAAGCGGGCATTGTCCAGAGGTACGACCAACTGCGCTCCGGCAATCGATGCGATTTCAGGGTCCACATTGCTGGTTGATACAGTGAATGGTGCGGCTTCGTCTTCGAGGTAGCCAATAGACTGCAAGTGTGTTTTGTAAGCGCCTGGTTCAAAGGTACGGTTGGCTCTATGCCAGCTATCGATTTGCTCTTGCAAGTCGTCGCGTTTAGCTAGATGGTTTTTTATGCGTGGCGAAAAATCCCGCACAATCCCTTCAAGCTGAGACCAGAAATGCTCTGGCTCGACACCGGTTCCGGGGCAGATTTCTTCTGCCAGCAGCTTATGTAATGACTCGGCAATTTCCAGTTCGCCGTGAGAAATGTAATCCTGTGTACTCATTCGGTAAGGTGTCCTCAATCGATAGGTCGGGTTGTGCAGCAGGTGATTTTAACTAATGCAGGCGTGTAAGCAACCGCAGTCATTACCAATCATTCTATTATATAGTCGTGCCACGGTATTTAACTGCTTGAAATGTGTTCTGCGTAGTCAGCTTCGCCCGGCTGTGGTAGCGTAGCGCCAAATCAAACAGCGCGCTGATTCATGGCTCAATACGTATATACAATGAACCGGGTGAGCAAAGTCGTTCCACCCAAACGTCAGATTCTTAAAGATATCTCTTTATCGTTCTTCCCGGGGGCCAAGATTGGCGTGCTGGGTCTTAATGGTGCGGGAAAGTCCACTTTGCTGAGAATTATGGCGGGTCTCGACACTGAAATTGATGGCGAGGCACGGCCGATGCCTGATATCAAGGTCGGCTACCTGCCGCAGGAGCCACAGCTAAACCCTGATGAAACTGTTAGACAAGCTGTTGAGCAAGCCGTCGACGACATCAAAGATGCTCAGGCCAG
Source organism: Chromatiales bacterium (ex Bugula neritina AB1) (assembly GCA_001730015.1). Classification (GTDB taxonomy): domain Bacteria; phylum Pseudomonadota; class Gammaproteobacteria; order Granulosicoccales; family Granulosicoccaceae. Next base: position 6,363 of record MDLA01000117.1, read on the forward strand.
ACTGGATGAAGTCTATGCAGCCTACGCTGAACCCGATGCAGATTTTGACGCATTGGCAGCTGAGCAAGCGAAACTTGAGGCAATACTGCAGACATCGGGCGGTCATGATCTCGATCGGCAGCTCGACGTTGCTGCCGACGCACTTCGACTGCCGCCCTGGGATGCAATAATCGGCAACCTTTCAGGAGGCGAAAAACGGCGTGTGGCACTTTGCCAATTGTTGCTGGCGTCGCCGGATATGCTGTTGCTCGATGAGCCGACTAACCATCTGGATGCCGATTCAGTCGGCTGGCTGGAGCAGTTCCTCCACGACTTTGATGGAACAGTGGTTGCGATTACCCACGATCGCTACTTTCTCGATAATGTGGCTGGCTGGATTCTCGAGCTCGATCGTGGACGCGGTATTCCGTTTGAAGGTAATTATTCGGGATGGCTGAATGCCAAAGCAGAACGACTGGATCAGGAATCAAAGCAGGAAAGCTCGCATACCAAGGCAATGAAGGCCGAACTCGAATGGGTCAGGAAAGGCGCTAAGGCCAGACAGTCTAAATCGAAGGCTCGACTGGCGCGGTTCGAGGAAATGCAATCGCGTGAGTTTCAAAAGCGCAGCGAGACGAATGAGATTTATATCCCTACAGGGCAGCGCCTCGGTGAAAAAGTGCTGGATTTCTCCCATGTTACCAAGGGCTTTGATGGCCGCCTGCTTATCGATGATCTTTCGTTCTCGGTGCCGCAAGGAGCAATTGTCGGAGTAATTGGTGGAAACGGCGCCGGTAAATCCACACTGTTTAGAATGATTATGGGTACGGAAACACCGGACAGTGGATCTATTGAGGTCGGTGATACCGTTGACCTGGCCTGGGTTGATCAGAGCCGGGATGATCTCGAAGGGGAAAAGACGGTATGGGAGCTACTGTCCGACGGTCAGGATCAAATGGTAATCGGCAACTTTGAAATGGCATCTCGCGCTTATATAGGTAGGTTCAATTTTAAAGGCGCAGATCAGCAAAAGCTGGTAAAGGATCTGTCTGGCGGTGAGCGCGGCCGGTTGCAACTGGCGATGACCCTCAAGCAAGGGGCCAATGTGCTGCTGCTTGATGAACCCTCGAACGATCTTGATGTGGAAACACTGCGGGCACTTGAAGAGGCGCTGCTCGACTTCCCTGGCTCTGCTATTGTTATTTCGCACGACCGATGGTTTCTTGATCGCGTGGCAACCCATATTCTTGCCTACGAAGACGATTCTCACGTCGAATTTTTTACCGGAAATTATGCTGAATATGAAGAAGACCGGTTGCGTCGGATGGGAGGGGAAGCGGCGAAGCCACACCGTGTGCGCTACAAAAAGCTGGCTTGAGTCAGAGCTGGCAGGCTCGAAAGAGAGGGCCTGAGTCAGCATGTATAAACGATTAAATTGTCAAGCATTTTTGTGGTGTGTTTGGTCTGTGAAGCCCACATTCAATGCTGGTGAAGCGCCAAAATCTTCATGACTAATGCGTAATATTTATAGGCGGTTGGGTAATTACAAGCTAGTACAAAGGGTAGTTAAAGTGGATTCTAGCGATTTTTCGGTCTTATTACCGGAGTTTAACCAGACCTATTCCGGCACCGAACTATAATTTTTTACAGTTCCGAAGCCGATTGAGCTCGCTGTGACTCCGCAAAGCAGCGAAATACGCTTGAAGGCAGATTAATCGTTAATTTACGCTGGTGCTCACCAGCCAACCCGGATTCACAATCGCACATGATTCGAACCTACCTTACTAAGGTTTCAGGGTACCTGTTGTGCGCGCCACTGTTGGCCGCAATTGTTAATTTTTCTCCTGTTCACCTTGCTCAGGCGGCACCCGCCTGTACCAGCGCAATTACCGATCAGGATGGTGATGGCTGGGGCTACGAAAACAACCAATCCTGCCAGTTTGTTCAGGGTCATCCACCGTGTTCTTCAACAGCAATCATTAATGGCGATTGGGGCTACGAGAATGGGATCTCATGCAAAGTGCCATCGGCGAATAAGCCCGATTGTACCGGTGCAGCGATAAAAACAGCCGAAGGATGGGGCTGGGAAAACAACCGGTCCTGTCGTTGGGTGGAAATCAGACAACCGTCAACCCCGCTAATTTGTTCAGCTAATGCAAAAGACAATGGCGGTGGCTGGGGCTGGGAGAACAACCGCAGCTGCAGATTTGCTGAAAATTCCACAGGCGGCGGAACCGACAATAGCAATAATAATAACAGTAATGGAACTCCGCAGTGCTCACCAACCGCGAATGATAATGGCGACGGCTGGGGTTTCGAGCACGGAGCATCGTGTCTCTGGGGTAATGTAATCCCGGATCCCACAATCGGCACTAATGACGGATCTGTGCCACCTCCGGTACGTCCTGCAATACCAGGGCATGATGCTACCGGTAAACCGATCTGCCTGACTGATTCCAGCGACGGAAACCACGACGGTTATGGCTACGAGAATGATCAAACCTGCAGGGTTGTTGCGGGTAAAACAGCCACACCGCAGAATCCGCTTTTAAATACACGCTGGTGTCAGCCATGGGCCGAGATCTCCTATGGGAACTATGTGTTACAGAACAACACATGGAATGACAGCGATGTCTGGACTGATGATTGGTGGCAGTGCATCAAGCTTGGCGGATCTCGTGGTAGCTATGTTGCCCAGTGGGATTATAACTGGCTGGCCCGTAATGAAGGTAACGAGTATTCGGTGAAGAGCTACCCGCAGGTTTATTACGGTCGCAAAACCCGCAATACAACTTCCGGTACGCCAACGGCAATCGGTCTTCCGGCCAATATCAATAACCTGCCGGATTTTAAGGTGCGGTATCGTTATTCAGAAACAGGCAACGCCGAACGCAATGTTGCGCTGGAATCGTTTTTCCACACCAGTTGCGAGGCAGAGGAATGGAACAAGCATTTTGAAATGATGGTATGGGTCGGCAAACCGGCGACAAAAACCCCTGGAAGACTAGTGGCTGAAGCGACTATCGATGGTAAAGACTGGGACATTTACACCAACCCGGCGTTGTCCTGGGGATATGTTGCCTTTGTCGAAAAGACACCTTCCACACAGGGTACACTCGATTGGAACAAGTTTGTTAACTGGACTCGCTACACAGGGCCCTCCCACGGAGTCTGGTCTGTCGGCGATAATACCTGTATGGGGGCGATAGAGATCGGCACAGAAACTTTCTGGGGAGCCGGAACATTTACATTGCACGAATTCAGTGTCTACCGATAGTCGGAAGATAACGCCATGTTTTAGAGAAAAGGTCGCCTAACAGCGGCCTTTTTTTTGGGAAAATTCCGGTCTCAGCGAGTCATTCTCAACAATCCTTGAATTTTTGCAATTTGTTACCAGTGCATATTTTCAGCGGGTATGATACTGAAGTAGGGTTATTTTTGGACGGTTGCACAATCGAAAACTAACAACAGAGCGATCACCGATGGTGATCACGATGGCTAATCGGGAAGGCTCTCGTTGTGACTGTATGTTTGACATAGGTAGAGTTTCAGAGGAATTTGTGATGCGTTATCTCATCGGTGAAATTGGAATATCACTACTTGCTGCCGGCCTTATCGGCTTGATCGTTGGCTGGCTCATGAGCCGCTACTTCAAAACGCGATCAATCGACCGTAGTCGACGAGAGCTGGAAGAATGCATCCGGGTTCGGGATGACGAAATTGATCTTCTTCAATCGGACCTGCAGGAAGCTGAACACTCATTAGCTGAAGCAGCAAATAGCACCCCACAGCATAAGGAAGAAGCTGTGGTTGAGTCTTTGCCGGACAACCAGTCCGCAGAGCCATTGAAAAAAGATGTAGTCAATAAAATCGTGGCGCAAGAGACAGCAACGCCCGTTAAAGAGACATTGGAAGAAACTGATCCTGCTCAAGCCAGGGCATCTGATTCTAGTTCAGATAAAACAGCGCTGGATTCCGTGACAGAAAAATACCAGAAAGTACTGGACCAAAAGAATCGGCAGGTAGAACAGCTGCATGAAAAAATTCGAGAGCTGATGTCGTCGGTGGGACCCCGGTCGGCTCCGTTGAGGAGTGCCCGCAACGACGATCAACAGCGCATTCTGAAAAAAACAGTAGAGGAAGAATCGTTCGCCAAGCTGCAGGCATTGGCTGCGCTTGGGGAGACAGAGCGCAAGCTGACACATTTAGAGGGTATGGATCGTCCGCAAGATAATGAATTAACGGCCTTACGTCGTTATTCGATGCAGCAGGAGGCCCTAACGCGTAATCTGCAAAAACGGCTCGATATTCAACAATCACAGACTTCCACAATACATCAGAGCTACCAGCGCAAAATACACGCGGCAGCGCAAGTGGATTTAAAACGTCGATCTGAACTGACAGTGCAGAGTCAGCAGGTAGTGCCACTTGAGCGTCGGGCTGAGCAGCAGGCATCGATCATCCACAGTTTGAACAAACGGCTGGAGATAGAGCGCGAGAATTCGCTGGCAATGAAGCAGGCATTTGAGCGCAAATTAGCACAGAGCGCTGCAGGTGCAGTTGCTCAATCCGACACCGGTCCCGATAAACAACTAAAACAACAACTTGAAGATGCGAACTTCGCGAAAGCGCAGGCATTAGCTGCTGTCGGTGAACTGGAGCGCAGACTCGAAGTACATGATTCGAGCGGAACTACAGACACAGAAGTATTGCCGTTGCATCACAAGGCGGAACAACAGGAATCTATTATTCAGGGATTGCGTAAAGACCTTGAAATTCTGCAGAGCCAGAACAGCACTCAGCGACAGGAGTACGAGCGAAAATTGCGTGGTAGAGAGGCAGATCTGGCCGGCTTGAGAGCAGAGAAAAGCGGCCGGAATGCTGAGGTATCTGAAGCAGAGCTAGACAGCTATAAACGTAGACTTTTAGAGGCGGAACGCTCCTCGCAAAGTCGCATTAAGGATTTCAACGCGATCCTGGAGGCGCGCAACAAAGAATACGATCAATTGGGTATTCGTCTGGAAGAGCTTCGGGAGACAATCTCCGGCAAAGATGCGCAGCTGGCAGAGCAGAAAATAGAATTGGAAGCACGGGTAAGGGAGAAAGCTGACGGAGCAGTGGAATTTAATAGATTGCGTGAATCGTATGGAGAATTGGAAGTTCTCCTTGGTGAGAAAGATGCGGCAATAAAAGTGCTGCAGAATCGGACTATGGAACTTGAGCGAGCCAATGGTGATGTAAAGGATATAGAAAAGCAACTGGCAGACTTTACTTCCAGTACGGAAAAATCAGCAAGAAAATTTGAAGGCATTATTCTAGAGCAGCGTAGAAAAATAGAGAGCTATGAACAGCAGATCGCACGTCTGCAATCTGAGCTCAATACACATCAGTCTGAATCGACACAGCAGATTCTGTCGCTTAAAACAACCGCTGATGATCAGAGAGCGGCAAATTCAAGGCAAATGCATGAACTTGTCCGGTTTCGAACACAGGCAACCGGTAAAGACTCGCAGATCAGTAGTCTGAGTAAAGAACTTCGAGACGCCAGTCAGACACTTGCTCGACACAGAGCTGAAATCCGGAAGTTAGCTGTGGTCAATAGTGAAAACGAGAAGCTGCAATTGCTTGTAGCCGGGAAAAACCGGGAATCCGGGCAATTGCAACGGCAATTGCTGCAGGCGAAAGCCATAAGCAACGATGCTTTGCAGCAGCATGAGTCGATTCTGGCAATGAAAGAAGACGAGCTCAATGCACTGAACACTGAATTAGCCAGAGTACGGACCTCGCTGGAATCCAGCCAGATAGCATTGAAAAAAGCAAAACAGGAAACCGAACTTCGTAATATCCAGTTACAGCGAAATTCACAGAGACAGCAGATTGAAAGCAAGCAGCAATTGTCCAGAATTGCGGAAATTGAACCGCTGAAACAGAGGCTTTCTGAAAAAGAGGCTGAAAATTCCCGTATATCTGGCGAGCACGAGTTAGCTCTTAAGCGGGCTTCGGATGAATTACAGGATGTACGCGCGAAGCTGGAGTTAAAACTTAACCACAGACAGCAGGAATTGTCATCTGTACAAACCAGGCTTGAGCACGCCGAAGGTCAGCTGACGAAGCTTAAGGGCGAGCTGGCTACTGGTACTGCAACAAGCGAACAGGCAATTGCGGAGCTTGAGGAAAAACTCGCGGGGCTAGCTGATAAGCGACGGCTTGAATTAGCGGATCGTGATAAGCAGATTGAAGCGAATCAGCAGGAAATTGAAGAGCTTAGAGTTACTCGTATAGCGCTTACAAAAAAAGAGGACGAACTAGAAACGCTGCTGGCTGGCAAAAGCCAGAATGCAGAGCAATTGCAAACGCAACTGGCACAGGCACAATCGGCGGCTGAAGAGGCGCTGCAACAGCACGAGGTAGTTTTATCGAATAGGGATAAACAGCTCACTGATCTAAATACTGAGCTGGCAAGTTTGCGCTCGTCATTGGAATCCGGCCGGGTTGCTTTGCAAAAAGCCAGGCAGGAGGTTGAGGAACGGAACATTCAGTTACAGCGCAATGAGCGGAAGCAGAAAATTGAGCGTACGCAGCTACTCGCTAGAATTGCTGAAATTGAACCGTTGAGACTCAAACTTGCTGAAAAAGAAGTTGAGGTGTCTCGCGTTTCCGGTGAGGTTGAACTGGCTGAAAAACGCTATACCGACGAATTGCAGGAATTGCGTTCAAAGTTTGGCGTGGAACTCGGTGCAAAACAAGAAGAATTGGTTTCTGCGCAATCCGTTATAGATCAAAACGAAACACGAATAGAGAAACTGAAAAGCGAGCTGGCAGCTGCTGCAGCCAGTAGTGATAAAGTTGTTCAGTCGCTTGAGAAAAAACTCGCCGGTGTCGAGGAAGCCCGGCAGCGTGAACTGGCTGATCGCGATAAGAAAATTGAAACACAGCGACAGGAACTTGAAGAGCTCGAATCAATTCGTACCGCATTGTCTGAGAACGAAAACGAATTGAGGGCTCGGGAAAAGCAGCTTAAAACACTCGAAGATGAAAAGAACAACCTGGCGAAGCAATCTGCGGAGCGACAGCGCAATATAGTCGCATTGAATCGCGATATAGATTCCGCTACCAGCGAACTTTCACAAGTGCAGCAAAAGCTGACAGAGCAAGCGAATATGGCTGCAACTCTGAAAAGCGATATTTCCAGGTTGAAGGCTGAGAGTAGCGCAGAGCTAACTAAAACACTCGCCGATTTCAAAAACCAGACTGCGCAACGGGTTGCAGAAAACAATGCAGTACTCGACAGGAAGCAAAATGAACTGGATGCAATACAAGCGCAACTGAAGTCGGTGCAGCAAGAACGGCTTGCGGAGAATCAGAAAAATAAAGTACTGATAGATCGCTTGCAAAACGAGGTTTCAGAAAAAGAGCGACAGGCTCAGAATTCACTAGTCAAGCTTGATGAAGTAAAAACAAACCTTAGAACATCTCAAGCTGATATGGGGGCACTGCAGCAGAAACTGGCAGAGAACGACAACAGATATAACGAATATAAAAAATCTACGGAGTCTGACAGTAAAGTACAGGCGGTGGAGATAGAGTCTTTAACCGCAAGATTGACTGAGATGGAGGGTCTTTCACAGCAGCTATCCACGCAGGAGCGTGAGCGTGCAGAGTTGCAGAAAACACTCGGAGAACAGAAGCAGCGTCATATTCAAGAGATAGAAAAACTACGTTCCCGGCTTCGTTCGATGGACGATTTACAAAAGAAGCTGTCTGCCAGTGAGGCTCAATGCCGGAAACTAGAGGCCACAATTGATGGGGAAAGCAAAGCACGCACAATCGAGGTTTCCGCGCTGAAAACGCAAATCAGCCAATTGGAATCGCTGCAGCAGAAACTGACTGCCAGCGAATTCCTGGTCAGGGGACTCGAGCAATCTCACAAGGAGGCCAGTAATCAGCATGCCCGTGAGGTGGCAGAATTGAGAAGGCAGTTAAAACAGGCAGATGAAAATCAAAAACAGCTGGCTGATAAAGAAGAAGCAGTTAAATCTCTGGCCCTGGAGCTTCACGAGGTGAAGCAGCGGCTTGCGACTGAAACCAACGGACAGCAAGCAGCAACTAAAGCGTTGGAATCATCAAAGGACCAGTTGACCAAGCTAAGCAATGAATCAGCGACGCTGAAGGCTCGTCTGAACGAGTTGACGCCGTTGCAAGCGAAACTTGATTCTGCTGAAAGCAGGTTGAAAACTCTGCAGAATCAGCAACAGGATGCAAATAAACAGCATGAGGTAACTCAGAGGCACCATCAGGAACAACTGGCGAAAATTAAATCCGAATCGGCAGCGACTACTGAGCGGATGGAGAAACAGCTGAACTCACTACGTAAAGAGTCATCGTCAGCGCAGGCTGCAATGCAAAGCAAGCTGGAAGAATCAAGGTTGCGGATTGCTGATCTGGAACCGCTGGAAAAGGCGCTCTCGGCAAGAGAAACCGAACTTGAAAAGTTACGCAGTGAATTTGTCACAGCGAAGAGCGAACAGCAAATTGAGATCAGGCGGCTGGAAAAGGATCTTGGCAAGGCAAAATCGATTGAAGGCGATGTCGCAGCTAAAGATTCTCAGCTCAGGCAAACAGTAGAGCAACTGGAGCATTTTAAGGCTGAAAATAAACTAACGTTGTCCGAAATTGCACGGCTGAAGTCAGAAGTAGCCGAAAAGGATTCGGAAATGGCAGATCTTGCAGCCAAAGCCCGGGATGCCGCGACCCTGGAAGAAAAACTGGCTGAAGCAAACAGAACACTTAAGCGCGGAGAACTCGAACACCGTTCGCTGGAGGAAAAAGTTGAAGCAATTGATGCCAGAATGAGCCGCGAACGTGAAGAGAGTGCCCGTGAAAAGGCATCTTTGCAGGCACAAATAAACGCAGCGCGGGCTGACGCTAAGGAGCACTCGCTGCTGTCTGCGCAACTAGAGCAATATAAAGCCTCTGCATCGGATGCAGTTGGTGAAATTAACGAGTACAAGAGGCGTCTCGCCGGAAGTGCGGAGACAGAGCGCCAGTTATCTGAGCTGCGAAAATTATTCGAGGTTAAGTCCCGGGAGCATCGGGAGGCTTTGAGTCGGCAGGCAGCAGAAATTCAGGCTTTGCAAACAGATGCATCCGCTGGAAAGTCCAGATTGTCCGGAGAAATTGCAGAACCTGGGACTGCTTTTAGCAGCACCCCGGCTCAAAGCGCTGATGCACAACCGGTCAAGGCTCCGGCTGTTACTGCTGACGGTAAAAAAACTCAGCGCAAAGATGGTCAGGATGACCTCAAACTGATTTTCGGAATCGGTCCGAAAATCGAGCAGATGCTCAATGATGACGGTGTCAGATATTTCAGTGAAATAGCACGATGGACTGATGCAGATGTTCGACGCTACTCGGAAAAACTCGAGAGCTTTCCAGATCGCATCGAGCGAGACGAATGGATTCTCAGTGCCCGGCAGATTGTTGAGGGAACCTATAACTGGAAAGAACGTAAAAAAGCTCGAGATGCATCGGCAAAGGCGGCGAAGTCTTCGGTGTTGGCGAAAAACTATACTGGAACCGGGCGGGTGACTGTCACTGCAGATGGCAGGAAGACTACCCGAAAAGACGGCATGGATGATCTGAAACTGATCTTCGGTATCGGTACCAAAATAGAAAAAATGCTGAATCGCAAAGGGGTCAGGCGATTTGAAGATATCGCCGCATGGGATGAAGCTGATGTCGAACGATTTTCAAAAATGCTGGAAGGCTTTCCGGATCGAATCCAAAGAGACGAGTGGATTCTCAGCGCCAAGCAGATAATTGCCGGAACCTATAACTGGATAGAGCGTAAGAAGGCGCGCACCTGGAAGTAATACAATCTTGCGTGCTATGACACACGGCGAAATTGGGGCGGGCAGCCGGAATGCTGCACGTTGTAGGTGCAGAGATACTATATCGATTAATCGAAACGCCCGGCAATCGCCGGGCGTTCCTGATCGCCTGCGCCAATCAGTTTTATGCTGCTTCAACCGCAGCGGTGAGTGCCGGTTTGGCTGCTCCTATAGAAATTCGTTTCGGCTTCATTGCCTCGGGGATTTCTTTGACCAGCTTGATTGTCAGCATGCCATTGGCCAGATCTGCGTCTACCACTTCAACGTGATCGGCAAGCTGGAATTTGCGCTCGAACGTTCTGGTAGCAATACCCTGATAAAGGTAATTACGCTCTGTTTTGTCGCTGGCGTTTTTCTCGCCGCGAACGGTTAGAACACCGCGCTCTGTTTGTATATCCAGCTCTGACTCGTCGAAACCTGCAACAGCCAACGTGATAGCGTACTCGTTATCTTCAACTGATTCGATATTATAAGGTGGGTATCCGCTGCCGTGATTGTGCTGTAGTGCGGAGTCTAGCAGTGTTGCCAGTCTGTCAAAACCTACGGTGCTGCGATAAAGAGGTGAAAAATCGATTGCGTTCATTGCATATTCTCCTGTGAAGCAATATGAGTTAGAAAAGTCGCTGATCAGACCTGGCTGGCAGCATCCTCTGGCGACAACAAAAAGGTAGGGACGCGCAACGATCTTTCAAGTATTTTTGTTGAGATATATTCCCCGAAGTTTGGCATGTAATGTGAATTACTGTATTTGTCGATGTAAATACGACTGGAAAAATCGATGTCTCCAGAGGCGGGCGTTGAGGTCTATACAGTTTTAGCAGTTCTCACCCCCAATCGGGCCCGCTTAGTCGGGCCCTCTTTTTTTGTAGAGCGTGTCGGGTTCTGCAATATTGGTGTGACTGACTTCCGGGCTTCCCGGTAAACCCTGTGGGGTGTGATTTTGGATTCTCTGATTTTTAAAATCTAAATTTGATTTTTAAAATTAAATTTCAGCCACGGCCGATAAATGGCATGGCAGTCGCCATAATCGTGATGAACTGCACGTTGACATCAAGCGGCAGGTCTGCCATTTGAATTACTGCGCGTGAAACATTCTCAACATCCATAACAGGTTCTACTTCTATCGCCCCGTTCGCCTGTGGAACGCCGGTCCTCATGCGCTCTGTCATTTCAGAGGCGGCATTACCTATATCTATCTGACCGCACGCTATATTGAATGGCCTGCCGTCAAGTGAAACTGTTCTGGTCAGTCCAGTGATAGCATGCTTTGTGCTGGTGTAAGGTGCAGAGCCGGGGCGCGGTACCTGTGCAGATATAGATCCGTTGTTGATGATTCGTCCTCCCTGTGGTGTTTGTGCCCGCATTACATTGAATGCGCCGCGGGCAATTAAAAATGCACCGGTCAGGTTTACGTCGACTACTTTTTTCCAGTCTTCTACTGAAATATCACCAATCGGCTTCGCTGCAACATTGTTGCCTGCATTGTTGAACACAACATCAAGTTGGCCGAACTTCGATGTTATATTTTCAAACAGGGTGTCGACGGCACTAGAGTCTGTAAGGTCTGCGGGGCAGGCCAGTGCATCGCTCGAAGGTACATCTGCAATCAGGTCGTTGAGAAGTTGTTCCCGGCGACCGGTCACTGCCACACGGTATCCGGCCTGCATAAACGCTTGCGCCGTGCTTTTTCCAATTCCCGATGTAGCGCCGGTGATCAGTGCGACCCTGGTATTTGACATGCTGGTTATTCCTGTTTTAGCTGGTTTTTGTTTACCGGATAGATTCCGGGGAAATTAATTCGCTGGTTATGAGTTCAATATTGTTTTTCTCTAGAAATTCTGTGGTAAGTGCAGCGCTGTTATCTATGTCGATAGCCCGGCACGCGTCACTTATCACAAACGTTTTAAATCCTTCCCGGCTTGCATCCCCGGCTGAAAATCTTACGCAAAAATCATAAGCTAATCCCGCACAGAAAACCCGTTTGATATCCAGCTTGCGTAAATAGCCGCTTAACCCGGTGCTGGTAGTCCGGTCGTTTTCAAAAAATGCAGAATAGGAATCTATAGCCGGGTTCATTCCTTTTCGAATTATCAGGGCAGCGGGGTCGGTATTCAATTCTGCGTGAAATTCAGCGCCGCCGGATCCCTGGATACAATGGTCCGGCCACAGTGTCTGCTCCCCGTAAGGCATTTCGATGGTTGAAAACGGATCTTTGCCAGGGTGTGACGAGGCAAATGATCCGTGATGCTCGGGATGCCAGTCCTGGGTAATGGCGATATGCCGGAAGCAGGGTTGCAGTTTGTTGATCACCGGGACAACGTCGTCGCCGCCAGGTACAGCCAGCGCACCGTCGCTGCAAAAATCATTTTGCACATCGATAATCAAAAGCAGATCGTTTTCGTCAGGTTTCATTAAGATGCCTCCGGGTGGGTGATCGTTAATGCCGGTGCTGATTGTGTCGCTTCAGCGCTGTTGTTGCCGGGTTAGTCAGCGAGCTCATTGTGCCTCATTTGGCGCGCGGCGTTGCAGCCATTTTCGCTATGCAATCGGCCACCCGAACAGATATCATAGGCAGGCCCAACGAGTCCTCTTATGCGCCAGCCTTCTCTGTCATTTGATCAACTTTTTCTGGAACATTCCGGATCCGGCAAACGTTACCTTGTCGCCGGTGTTGATGAGGCCGGCAGAGGACCGCTGGCGGGCAGTGTGGTTGCCGCCGCAGTGATCCTCGATCCTGAGCATAAGATTGCCGGCATCACCGATTCCAAGGCAATAGCCGAAGACAAAAGAGAAGAGCTGGCTGAACTGATCCGTGAACGCGCTTTAGCCTGGGCCGTGGCTGAGACTAGTGTCGCCGAGATTGATCAATTGAATATTCTGCATGCATCGATGCTTGCTATGGCACGCGCTATTGAGCAGCTGCCCACAACGCCCGATCATTGTTTAATCGATGGTAACCGGTGTCCGGTCAGTCCGTATAATTGTCAGGCAGTGGTCAAGGGGGATACTTTTGTGCAGGAAATATCCGCAGCGTCCATACTGGCCAAGGTGAGCCGTGATCGAACAATGCATGAGCTGCACAAAATGCATCCGCAGTATGGTTTTGATCGTCATAAGGGCTACCCAACAAAGCAACATCTGCAGGCCCTCGAAGAATACGGAGTGCTTGAGCATCATCGGCGCAGTTTCGGGCCGGTACGCTCTGTCATAGCACGCACAGAATGTGCTGGAGAATCCCGGTGAGTCATTTTGTCCACCTGCGTGTGCACACAGAATTTTCTCTGGTCGACAGTGTGGTCCGTATCGGCCGTCTGATGTCAGGCACGGCTGCCGGTGGCATGCCGGCAGTCGCACTGACCGACCAAAGCAACATGTTTGCGCTGATCAAGTTTTATCGCGCTGCTATAAAGGCGGGAGTTAAGCCGATAATCGGTGTCGATGCGCTGGTGGATACCGGATCTCAGAGCCTGTCCCCCATAGTACTGCTGGCGCAAACCACACAAGGGTATCTGAATCTCTCGGAACTGGTGTCACGCAGTTATCAGGAAGGGCAGGATACTCAGGGCGCGATCCTCCAGTACAGCTGGTTTGAAGGGCTCAGCGACGGCATCATCGCTTTGTCGGGTGGTCGCTCAGGTGACATCGGCCAGTCACTCCTTGCTGGTAATACCGAAGAAGCTCAGCGGCGGCTTGAAGGTTGGCAGGAACTTTTTCCGGAGCGTTTCTACCTCGAACTGCAGCGTACCGGGCGACCCGATGAGGAGCGTTATATTCAGGCAGTACTACCGCTGGCCTCGGAAGCGGGTTGTCCGGTGGTGGCAACCAATGACGTTCGGTTTTTGCAGAAAAGCGAATTTGAAGCGCATGAAGTCCGGGTGTGTATTCACCAGGGGCATGAGGTCACCAGTACTCGCCGGCCTCGAATTTACAGTGAGCAGCAGTATCTCAAGAGCGCAGCGGAAATGGCGGATCTGTTTGCAGACATTCCGGCAGCACTGGAAAATTCAGTGCAGATAGCCATGCGGTGCAATCTGACCATTCGGCTTGGTGATTCGATGTTGCCGGATTTCCCGGTGCCACCCGGATCAAACGAGAGCGATTTTCTGCGCAAGCAATCGGAAGAGGGGTTGAACTGGCGGCTGAGCAAGCTGTACGACACCACTGCCGCTGATTTTGCCGAAATTCGTAAGCCGTACGATGCACGTCTTGCCAGAGAGCTTGATGTCATCATTCAAATGGAATTCCCCGGCTACTTTTTGATCGTATCGGACTTCATCAAATGGAGTCGGGACAACGATATTCCGGTAGGGCCGGGGCGTGGCTCGGGGGCCGGGTCGCTGGTCGCTTATGCGTTGGCGATCACCGATCTCGATCCACTCGCGTACGATTTACTTTTTGAGCGTTTTCTTAACCCTGAGCGGGTATCCATGCCGGATTTCGATATCGACTTCTGTATGGACAAGCGCGATCAGGTGATCCAGTACGTGGCGGAGAAATACGGCAGCGAGAAGGTGTCGCAGATTATTACCTACGGCACCATGGCGGCGAAGGCGGTAGTGCGCGATGTCGCCCGGGTGATGGGGCATCCGTACGGCTTTGGAGATCGACTGGCGAAAATGGTGCCGCTCGATCTGGGTATCACCCTGACCAAAGCAATCGATGCGTCCGAAGAGCTGCGTCGCGCCTATAACACCGAAGAAGATTTGAAAGCCGTAGTCGATATGGCGCTGCAGCTTGAGGGTTTATCGCGTAACGCTGGCAAGCACGCCGGTGGGGTGGTGATCGCACCCACGCGCCTGACCGACTTCACACCGCTGTACTGTGAAGCAGATGGCTCCAGTCTGGTGACCCAGTTTGATAAAGACGACGCCGAAGCCGTCGGGCTGGTCAAATTTGATTTTCTTGGCCTGCGCACACTGACGATCATCGACAATGCCGTGAAAATGATCAATAACGATAAACCTCCGGAGCAGCAGCTGGTGCTGGAGAAATTGCCGTTTGATGATGGTGCCACCTTTGAATTGCTGCAGCAGGCAAAAACCACCGGGGTGTTTCAGCTTGAATCCGGCGGTATGAAAAAACTGATTGCCCAGCTCAAGCCCGATTGCTTTGACGATGTCGTGGCACTGGTGGCGCTGTATCGTCCGGGGCCAATGAGCTCCGGCATGCTCGATGATTTTATCGCGCGCAAAAATGGCCGTGCCGAAGTATCTTACCCGCACCCGGATTATCAGCACGAGAGTTTGAAACCGATTCTGGAATCCACCTACGGTGTTATTGTGTATCAGGAACAGGTGATGCAGATCGGTCAGGTGCTGGCTGGCTATTCGCTGGGCGGTGCTGACGTCCTCCGGCGCGCAATGGGCAAGAAAAAGCCTGAGGAAATGGCTAAGCAGCGGCAGGTTTTTGTTGATGGCTGCAGCGCCAACAATATCGACGAAAAACTCTCCAGTAATATATTTGATCTGGTCGAAAAGTTTGCAGGCTACGGTTTTAATAAGTCGCACTCGGTAGCATACGCGGTGTTGTCGTATCAGACTGCATGGCTGAAGAGACACTATCCGGCCGAATTTTTCAGTGCAGTGTTAACCGCCGATATGGACGCAACCGAAAAAGTGGTGCGCACAATAGACGACTGTCTGGAGTCGGGTCTGAAGCTGCTGCCGCCCGATATTAATAAATCCGAAACAGGCTTCACGCCCACCGATTCCCGGACCGTGCGTTTTGGACTTGCGGCGATTAAAGGCGTAGGCGAGGGCGTGCTTGATAAAATTATTGGTGAGCGCCGAAGAGGCGGTAAATACCGCAGCCTGATTGATCTGTGCGGCAGGCTCGGGGGAGAGAATGTCGGGCGCAGCGTTCTGGAATGCCTGATTCGAGCAGGCGCGCTGGATTGTCTGGGGGAAAACCGTGCAACCGCCATGAACAATCTCGGGCTTGCCATTACTGCAGCTCAGCAGGCGGCTCGTAACAACATGAGCGGGCAGGTAGATATGTTCGGCAATGTTGTCGCAGCAGATACAGACGATGCTGTCGATCTCGTGCGTTGTGAAGACTGGTCTGATTCAGACCGCCTGGCAGCCGAGCGAAAAACCACCGGACTCTATATCAGCGGCCACCCGATTGACCCGTATGTGCATGAATTAACCAAGATTGCCAATGGCCGGATTATTGATCAATGCGAGCGAGTGCCTGTGCCGTCCGCCTCTGACGACAGCTCCCGCTGGGGGCGGGCATCGCAGGATGCCGTTATGGCCGGCCTGGTCAGTGATCTGCGGGTCAGGGCGACGAACCGCGGCAGCAAAATCATGACCGCCACCCTTGATGATCGCAGTGGTAAAGTTGATGTCGTGGTGTCCGGTGATCTGCTCGATGAGCATGGTAGCAAAATGGCCGTAGACACCATTGTTGTTGTAGAAGGCGGTCTCGGAATCGACTCCTTTAGTGGCGGCTATAGTCTTCGAGCACGGCAGATCTATACGATTGACGAAGCGCGTGAGCGATTTGCGCGCTTGCTGCTGGTTACCTGGCGTTCATCCGGTACGGAATCACTGCAAAATATTCAGAATGCGCTTGCCGGTCATCGCAAAGGCGGACGATTACCGGTTTTTATCGACTATACCAATGACTCTGCCTCTGCACGAATTCGCCTTGGCGATGACTGGCAGATCAACCCGAGCCCTGAGTTACTGGAATCGCTGAACAAAACCGAAGGCGTCAGCGATGTGGATGTGGTCTACTGAAGCAATTTGAAATGAATCCAAGCTATCTTGAATTTGAACAGCCCATTGCTGATTTACGTGCGAAAATAGATGAGCTCAGCACTGCCACTGACGACGTTGAAATTGATGTCGCCGAGGAGATCATCCGGCTGCAGAACAAATGCAACAAGCTGACTGAAACAATCTTTGCAAAGCTCGATCCGTGGCAGGTATCGCAGGTTGCAAGACACCCCGGTCGGCCGTTTGCACTCGATTACATCAAGCTGATTTTTACCGAATTCGAAGAATTGCACGGCGACCGTGCATTCGCAGATGATCCGGCCATTGTGGCAGGGCTCGCCCGGCTTAACGGGCAATCGGTGGCAGTACTCGGACAGCAGAAAGGCCGCGACACCAAAGAAAAGCTGCATCGGAATTTCGGGATGCCAAAGCCTGAAGGGTATCGCAAGGCATTGCGGATCATGAAGCTTGCAGAAAAGTTCAGGTTGCCGCTTATCACACTAATCGATACCCCGGGAGCCTATCCCGGAATCGGGGCTGAAGAACGCGGACAGAGTGAGGCAATTGCACGGAATCTGATCACACTCAGTGATTTGCGCACCCCGGTTATTTGCACGGTTATCGGCGAAGGCGGATCAGGTGGCGCGCTGGCGATCGGCGTAGGTGATCGCATCAACATGATGCAATACAGCACCTATAGCGTGATTTCACCGGAAGGTTGTGCTTCAATTTTATGGAAAAGTGCAGATAAAGCGCCGGAAGCAGCAGAGGCCATGGGTATCACCTCTGAGCGTCTTAAGGAGCTGAAACTGGTAGACCGGATAATCGCCGAGCCGCTGGGTGGTGCTCACCGCGATCATAACGCTGCAGCTGAGTCACTGCGTAATGCCCTCATCGACGACCTCGGCAATCTTTCGTCGATGCCAATTGACGATCTCATTAACCAGCGCAGCGAAAAACTTCGAAACTTTGGTGAATACAACGACAACTGACGCGAGCCCGCCAGTTTGCGGCAGTCGCGCGCTTACGAGCTTGCAGCAGGCGTTCAATTCAGCGTTGACGCGGCAATTACCAACCGCCGATGTCTCTTTGCTGGTGGCCTATAGTGGTGGGCTGGATTCCCATGTGCTGTTGTGGCTTGCGAAGCTATGGGCTGAAGCCCGCCCGTCCAGCCACGTTCGGGCGATTTATATAGACCATGGTTTGCAGAAGCAAAGTGACCGATGGGGCGAGCATTGTGCACAGGTTTGTTCGAATCTTGGAATCCCGTTGCAAGTGCTTGCTGTACAGGTTGAAACCAACGGTGAACAAAGCCCGGAGGAGGCTGCCAGAACCGCTCGGTATCTTGCGCTGCAACAAGCTATGCAAATGGGTGAATTTCTAGTGACGGGGCATCATGCGGATGATCAGGCGGAAACACTGCTGCTTCAATTGATGCGTGGCGCTGGAGTGAGGGGATTGTCGTCAATGCCTGAGTGCGGTGAATTCGGTTGCGGCTTTCACCTTCGGCCGTTGCTGAATTGCCCGGCTGAAACCCTGGTGCAGGCCGGTGCCGAGCTTGACCTGCGCTGGATAGATGATCCCAGCAATTCAGACCAGCGCTACGATCGCAATCTGATCAGACACTCTGTTATGCCGCTGCTTAAAGCGCGCTGGCCGTCGCTGGCTTTGAATCTCAGCCGCACTGCAGCTCATTGCCACGAGGCAGCGGAAATAAGCGCATTTGCCGCTGAATCCCTTTTAGGTCAGTGCAAGGATCAGCTGCAGCTGAGTCTTGGTGTATTCGGCGGGCTGCCGGTGCTGCACCGTAAAAACCTATTGCGGCACTGGATTGAATCACAGGGTTACCGGCCACCGTCAAGTGCCCAGCTGAATCGAATGCTTGCGGATCTGGTCGATGCCTCATCTGATTCTGCCGGCCTGGTAAATTTTGGTGATGCTCAAATACGCCGGTATCGCAACACATTGTATCTGGGGCTGCGTGGTGTGCTCGAATCCGTCAAAGATTTCGAATACCGCTGGAGCGATACCCAAAGCCCCTTAGTGATTGCTGAAACCGGTCGGGTATTAACCCGGGCTGATATCACTTTCAGGCCGGGTTCGGTGCCGACCGGTTCCGTGATTGTGCAAAACCGACGTGGCGGCGAACGCATTCAGCTGGCAGGCCGCTCACACAGCAAGACAATCAAAGCTCTGTTGCAGGAAAAAGGCTGCCCTCCGTGGGAACGCAGTCGCGTGCCGCTGGTGTTTGTCGATGGAGAGCTCGCGGCGATTATTGATATTGGTGTCAGTGCGGCGTTCAGTAGCCGGATAACTACATCCTGACGGAAGCGTTTTGCCCGTTGTCTGCCATGTCTGCTACAGGTTTGACTGGCTTTTTTATAGCCATTTTGTAACGTTACGGCTGCCGCAGTCGAGCAGCCTGAAGGCCTTTTATTCTGCGCTGCCAGCGCCGTACAGCGGTGGTCGTTAATTGTTTGCCGACCGGGCTTCTGCTATCCTGTCGTTCCATCCAGTTGTACTCTTCCAACAGCAAATCTGAGTGAATCAATGACGCGATTCATATTCGTCACGGGCGGCGTTGTGTCGTCTTTAGGCAAGGGAATAGCGGCAGCGTCATTGGCTGCCTTGCTCGAGTCGCGTGGCATAACAGTCACTTTGCTAAAGCTCGATCCCTACATCAATGTTGATCCGGGCACCATGAGCCCGTTCCAGCATGGCGAGGTATTCGTCACCGACGATGGTGCCGAAACCGATCTGGATCTCGGACACTATGAGCGCTTCGCACGTGTCACCATGACGCAAGCCAACAACTTCACCACTGGTCGAGTGTATGAAAACGTCATTGCGCGGGAGCGCCGTGGCGATTACCTCGGTGCAACAGTGCAGGTGATTCCACATATCACGGATGAAATTATCCGCCTGGTGCGCGAAGGCGCAGGTGATGCTGATGTTGCGATGGTCGAGATTGGCGGTACCGTAGGAGATATCGAATCGCTGCCGTTTCTGGAGGCGATCCGGCAACTGGGAATTGAACAGGGGCCGGAAGGGGCACTGTTTATTCACCTGACCCTGATACCGTTCATCAAAACTGCCGGAGAAATGAAAACCAAACCGACGCAGCACTCGGTCAAAGAGTTACGCAGTATTGGTATTCAGCCGGATATCCTGATGTGCCGGTCCGACCGGGTTTTACCCGCAAGTGAACGTAAAAAAATAGCCTTGTTTACCAACGTCGCGGAAGAAGCGGTTATATCGGCGATTGATCTCGACTGCATTTATAAAATGCCCAGTGTATTTCATGGCCAGAAGCTCGATGAAATTGTGTTGCGTAAGCTGGGGTATAAAGCACCACCGGCTGACCTCGAAGAATGGGACCGGGTGGTTGAAGGCCTGATGAATCCGGAGCGCGAAGTCGTGATCGGCATGGTAGGTAAATATACCGACTTAACCGAATCCTATAAGTCTCTGAACGAAGCGCTTTCTCACGCTGGTATTATGCGAAAAACCAAGGTTGTAATTCACTACATTGATTCAGAAAGCCTCCACGGCGGTGATCTTTCACCGCTGGATGATGTCGATGCCATATTGGTACCCGGTGGCTTTGGCTCACGCGGAGTTGAAGGCAAGATTGCCGCTGTAAGGCATGCACGCATCAACAAAATTCCGTATCTCGGCATATGTCTCGGCATGCAGGTGGCAGTAATTGAATTTGCCCGCTCGGTTGCAGGTATAGAAAAAGCCAACAGCACAGAGTTTGTCCAGTCGTGCGAAGAACCGGTAATTGCCCTGATCACCGAATGGCAGGAGCGAGACGGCAAGATAGAACAGCGAGATGAGAATACTGACCTGGGTGGCACAATGCGGCTGGGAGGGCAGGAGTGCTTCCTCACTGAAGGCACGATTGCCAGAAAAGTATACGATGCCGGAGTGGTAACGGAGCGGCATCGCCATCGATATGAATTCAATAACCGCTATCGCGAGCCTCTGGAAGCGCATGGCATGATCGTATCCGGTGTATCCGGCGATGAAGAACCGCTGGTGGAAATTATAGAATTGCCGGATCACCCGTGGTTTGTGGGTTGTCAGTATCATCCTGAGTATCGCTCAACACCACGTTACGGCCACGCCCTGTTTAGCGGGTTTATTGACGCCGCAATTGATTTTTCTAAAACCAGTCAGAGTTAATCAATGAACTTATGCGGATTTAAGGTTGGTCTGGATCAACCTCTGTTCCTGATCGCGGGCAATTGCGTGGTGGAATCCGAGGAAATGACTCTGCAGACAGCCCAATCGCTGGTGCAGATGTCCAGGCGGTTGTCTATCCCGCTTATCTATAAATCGTCTTTCGACAAAGCCAATCGTTCTTCAGTTGAAAGTTACCGTGGGCCTGGAATGGAAGAAGGGCTCAGAATTTTACAGTTGGTCAGACAGGAATTTTCAATTCCCGTGCTGACTGACGTTCACGAAAATACCCCGATTGACGAAGTGGCCAGTGTAGTCGACGTATTGCAAACACCTGCTTTCCTGGCGCGCCAGACCGATTTTATTACCCGGGTATGTGCCGCTGGTATCCCGGTAAATATAAAGAAAGGTCAGTTCATGGCACCGGAAGATATGCAGAATGTAGTCGACAAAGCCAGAGCCACCGGCAACGAACAGGTGATGGTTTGCGAGCGTGGTGTGAGCTTTGGTTACCGGACACTGGTATCTGATATGCGTGGGCTTGCCAGCATGCGCAGCACCGGGTGTCCGGTGGTATTTGATGCAACTCACTCGGTGCAGCAGCCTGGGGGAATGGGCGCTACATCCGGCGGGCAGCGGCAATTCGTGCCGGTACTGGCTCGCGCAGCGGTCGCGGCCGGAGTATCCGGGGTTTTTATGGAAACGCACCCCTACCCGGACAAAGCACTAAGCGATGGACCGAATGCGTGGCCGCTCGGCGAAATGGAGGACTTACTTGGCACGCTTATAGAACTCGATAAAATAAGCAAAGCTTCCGGATTGCCCGAAAATCAGTTGCTCGGAATTCCCGCTGGCTAGCACATCTATTGACCTAATTCTGGAGCACCCCATGTCATCCATCAATAAAATTCACGCACGTGAAATTATAGATTCGCGCGGTAATCCGACACTTGAGGCAGATATCACGCTAAGTACCGGTGAAACGGGGCGTGCGGCTGTGCCGTCAGGTGCTTCAACCGGGGAGCGCGAAGCACTGGAATTGCGAGATGGAGACGCAAGCCGATATCTTGGCAAAGGCGTGCTAAAAGCTGTTTCGCACGTGAATGGAGAAATTGCAGCAGCTCTGACCGGAATGGACGTCACAGATCAACAGCTGATCGACGAAACCATGTTAGCGCTCGATGGCACCGAGAATAAAGATCGGCTTGGCGCTAATGCACTGCTGGCGGTTTCTATGGCTTGTGCTCATACCGCTGCGGCTCATAAAAAGCAGATGCTGTTTGAATATCTTGGCGGCGAAGAAGCAGTAACGTTGCCAGTGCCGATGATGAATATCATCAATGGCGGTGCTCATGCAGACAACAGTGTGGATTTGCAGGAATTTATGGTAATGCCGGTCGGGGCAGAATCACTTTCCGAGGCCCTGCGCTGTGGTGCTGAAATATTTCATACTTTGAAAAAAGTACTGAGCGCCAAAGGTTTGAACACGGCCGTTGGCGATGAAGGTGGCTTTGCACCTGATCTGCCGTCGAATGAATCAGCAATTGAGATTATCCTTGAGGCGGTTGATAGAGCGGGCTTCAGGGCGGGTGAAGACGTCTATCTGGCCCTTGATGCGGCAAGCTCTGAGTTCAGCGTTGACGGTATCTATGACCTAGCATCCGAGAATCGCAAGTTCAGCAGTGCAGAATTTACCGACTACCTGGCGGACTGGATAGCGCGTTATCCGATCATTTCTATCGAAGACGGTATGGATGAAAATGACTGGGCCGGCTGGAAAATGCTGACGGAGAAAACCGGTAGTCAGGTTCAGCTGGTTGGCGATGATCTGTTTGTAACCAACCCGTCTATATTGTCAAAAGGTATAGAGCAATCTATAGCCAATTCTGTGTTGATCAAAGTTAACCAGATTGGCACTATGACCGAAACACTTCGAACGATAGAAATGGCACACGGTGCCGGCTACACAACAGTTACTTCGCATCGCTCCGGTGAAACAGAGGATACGACTATCGCTGATTTATCTGTCGCTACCAATTCCGGCCAGATCAAGACCGGATCGATGTCGCGGTCAGATCGAATTGCAAAGTACAACCAATTGCTTCGGATCGAAGAGAGACTGGGTAGCCGTGCAGTCTATGCCGGACGCTCTGCATTGAAGCAACTTGGATAAGCAGGCAGCTTGATGTTGAGAATTTTTATCGCAGCACTGGTGGTTGTCGCCGTGTTGTTACAGTGGCGGTTCTGGCTCGGTGACGGCGGTATCAGAGAATTGAGCCAGAGCGGTGAAGCGCTGACCGTGCTGGCTGAAGAGCTGGCTGCGCAGCAGGACATCAATACTGCACTGCGAGCAGAAGTCGTCGATCTGGCCGAGGGCGTTGGTGAAATCGAGGAGCGCGCTCGATCAGAGCTTGGCATGATAGGCTCAGAAGAAGTGTTTTATCAGTTTGTTGGTACCCGCAACGACGAACCCGGTGGAAACCTTGCCCAGGTTCGCGTTACCAGTGATCGGGTCAGCGTTACAACGAATGAAGTAAACAACACGCCAGTCCAATAATACTGCTGTTGCTATAGCTTGAATCTATTAGTACGTCTCGGCTTCACCAGGCAGCAACCTTTCTTATGTTTTTTTATTTGTAAACCAACACGAAATCTGGAGCTACCGTGAGAATAGGGCACGGCTATGACGTACATGCCTTCTGTGAAGGATCCGGAATAACATTATGTGGAGTCTCTATTCCGTACACTCGTGGTTTTCTTGCCCACAGCGATGGTGATGTTGCGTTGCATGCACTTTGCGATGCCCTGTTGGGCGCCGCAGCTCTTGGCGATATCGGCCGGCATTTCCCGGATACCGATAAAGCGTTCGAGAATATAGATAGCCGGATTCTGCTGCGACGGGTCAGGGAGTTGCTGGCGGAAAAAGGGTTGCAATGTAACAACGCTGATCTGACTATCGTTGCACAGAGTCCGAAACTGGCCCCGCACATACCCGACATGCTCGTTGTTCTGGCCGCTGATCTCGGCATTGCTGCAGATCGTATAAATGTAAAAGCGACAACTAGCGAGAAACTCGGTTTCACGGGTCGCAGTGAGGGAATAGCCGCTTATGCTGTAGTTACTGTCAGCGACTGATCACGGTAGATTGTACGGCTGTCCTTGACCTAAGTTTAAACTCCGTCAGTTGGCTGGCTAGCTCACGGGATTCACGGGATCTCACTTGATCTTTGATTCCACAGCGAATTTTTTCTCTTGCAAATATCAGTAGGTATTTGGCGCGAGAAGAAAATCCACTGTGAAATCCCCTGGTGTGACTAGATCAGGTCGGCGCGATATCCTCGCCAACCCATGAATAATGCGGGCTAGCTCTGGTTGACAAACGAGCTGTTCAGGCTGAAAAATCAATGTGATCAGCGCCTGTTGCGCGATTTGCGAGTGTGCTATTCGGTAGCGGCTTTGCCCGCACTTTCAGCGGCACTGCTTGTAGCCTCTGCGGCGGTGTCAGCAGTCTCGGATATGCTGCCACCAAATTCTTTGTATCCGAACCATGCGGCAACTGCCAGAAGCAGGGGGATCAACCACTTCCAGATGCTGCCACCTGATTTTTCCGGTATCTCTACTCTGGCGGAATCGCGCATTCTGTCTACGCCGCGTTCGGCAGCATCGCTAATTGCGGAGCCTGCATTGCGTGCTGTGTCGCCTGCAGTTTGCGCTGTGTCTCGAGTGTGGTTGCGCGTTTCAGTCACTGGTCCACCAACGGTATTTCCCGCTGCATCAATGCCGCGCTGCGCGGTTCTGGTAGCGCCATCACGCAAATCGCCAGCGACGCTGGCAGCTCCGCGACCTGCCGTGGCTACGGCATCACGAGCGCCGTCGGCAGCGTTGCCAACACCGCGACCAACAGCGCCAGCTGCATCACGAGCGCTGTCGGCGAGATTGCCAGCACCTCGCCCAAGTGCATCTGCCGCATTGCGTGCGTTGTCAGCAACATGATCGACACCACGGCTGGCTGTCTCTGCCACACTGCTGGCCACATTTGCGGCGCCTTCTGCGGCATCGCTGACGCTGCGGCCAACAGTGCCGGCGGCATCACGAGCATTATCAATTGTGTTACCGATACCGTCTGCTGCGCTTGCAGCTGCATCTTTCACTCCTTCGGCAGCAGTGCCGGCTAAAGCGCTGGCGCTGTCTACCAGGTTATCAGCACCGCGTCCAACCGCGCCTGCGGCATCTCTGGCTACATCACCAGCGCCACTGAGAGAGTCGCCTACAGCACTTGAAACGTTGTCGACTGCAGCGCTTGCCCCACTGGACAGTGAACTGGCAGCTCCTGTCACACCGGCTGCAGTAGCTGCGGCAAGCCCGGCAGCACCAGCTGCAACAGTGCTCCCGGAAAAGCCGCTTGTAGTGCCTGACGATGATAAATTACTGTTAGCGGACTCCAGATGGCTAAGCAAACTCGAAGGCAGTGCCGCTGAAATATTGCTGCTCTGGCTTTTCAGCATACTTGCAAGACCGGTTGCGTTGAGGCCGGTTGATGCGGACTCCCGCTTAAGCGAACCCATTACCAGTGGAGTCAGCATGCCCAGTAAAGAGCCTGCAGATCCTTTACCAAGCCCTGTAAAGTCGGATAAACCGCTGATCATTGTGGTCACACCCTGGGTGCCCATTAGAGAACCCAGCCCTTTGGTACCACTTTCAATCAGAGACGATGACTGATTGCTGCCGATCATCGAGCTGATGTTGTCGAGCAGGCTGTCGTCCTGTTTGTCGATTATATTGAACAAGACGTCAGCGCTGGAAGGCTCCTGCGCCGCATTGCCAATACCAGCCAATAGCGCGGGTAATGCTCCTTCGATAGCTGATCGGGTTTTATCCTGACTTTCCCCCAGCAGCCCGCCAATTTGACCAACCAGCTGGTCATTGATTTGGTTTTTAACAGCATCCATGATATTTACAGACATATATATTTCACCTGTGTGTTGGGTTCAACTCGATGTATCGAGTCCAGTTTTATTGGCTTCGGTTGTGATTTGATCCGGTTTGCTGGTCATGTTAGTAACACCTGCCACGGCTTGCGTGCTGTGAAGTGCGCACAGCACCATCCCACAGGGATAAGCTGTCGGTTGTTGCCGGGTTCTGCTGAGAACCAGGCACTGTGCAGGGGTGGTTACATTCATTCGCTCGGTGGGTACCAATTGGTTACTCCAGACCGGGAAATATTAACAGATTCAATTACTGGTGAGAGTAGTCCGGTGTAAAAAAGTAATGCGGCCGGTAGTGGTTGCTGGATGTGCTACACGAATGTTTCAAAATCGCATCGAAATTATAATTTTATGCGTCAGAAAAATGACAATACCCGGGTGGTTCTACGCCTCCTGATGCGTTAGTAGAGAAAAACAGGTTTAAGTTGGCGTGGTCTCACTGTGAAGTCGGATACCGCACCGGATACTTTGCAGGAGGTTTCGACAAATTTTGTCCAGGGGCTAATGCCGCCGGTCGGCAATGGATCAGGGTTGTTTTATAAAGGTACCGGGGCCGCGCTGCAGATCAGCGCTGAGCGCTTATGGCCGTTGCAAAATCTGTAGGACTTAGTGGTCTGGAAAAATAGTAGCCTTGTCCAAAATGACAGCCACTGTCTTTTAACCGGGTTGCCTGTTCTGCGTTGTCTATACCTTCTGCTACCACCTGCAATCCCAACGCGTTAGCAATTTGAATGGTGCTTTCAACGATGGCGGAATCGCGGTTGTCAGTCAGCATCTCATTGACGAATGTCTGGTCAATTTTGATCGTCGAGACGGGCATTGACTTAAGGTAGCGCAGCGAAGAATAGCCGGTACCGAAATCATCAAGTGAAACGCCAAAACCGTAGTTGCGCAGCAGTGCTAATTGTCGTCTGCCGTTTTCCATGTGCTTGATTGCCGTGGTCTCGGTCAGTTCCAGAGAGATGCACGATGGCTCTATATGGTACTCACTTGCTGCATCTATAATCATCTGTGGAAAATCATCTGACTCCAGTTGCAGCGCTGACACATTAATTGAAAAAACCAGTTTGAGATCCGGAAAGTCTGATTGCCACTGCTGCAGCTGTCGCAGTGCGTGCTGTATTATCCACTTACCTACTTTCTGGATGCCGCCATACATTTCCAGAATCGGCACGATTTCATCTGCCTGCAAATTGGATGGTGTTGCCGGCAGCCACCGCAACAGGCATTCACACCCGGCTATAGTATTATTCTGCAATAGCACGATAGGCTGGTAGGCGAGATCAAACAGATCTTCGGGGTGATTGTCGTTAATAGCGGTGATGATCTGACGCTGTCGGGTCAACGCTTCCTGAGCCTGATCAGAAAGCAAAAATACCGAGCCACGGCGATTGTTCTTTGCCTGCAGAAGAGCCTGGTCGCTAAGTTTAAACAGTTCAGCCAGATCCAGTCCGCTGACTTCCTGCACACTTACGCCGACTGTACAGCTGATATCAATGGCATTTTTCTTATAGATTACTGGCTGGGTTACGGCGTCCTGAATACGTTGTATTATTGCCTCTGCAGTACGTGGCGCTACCAGGCCGCACAGTACAATGGCAAAGTGATCGCCGTCTGTTCTGCCCAGTCTGTCTTCAGAGCGCAGTTGGCGCTGAATTCTCGCCGCAACTTCCTTAAGTACCGCATCTCCAGCAAAATACCCGAGCGCGTCGTTAATCTGCTGGAAGTGATCGAGGTCAATGATAGCCAGTGCTATAAATTCGCCATCGTTTTTGTTGTTCCGCTGAAATTCCGATAAAAAGCGAGTGATGGCTTTGCGGTTAGCTGTATCGGTCAAAGGGTCACGCTGTGATAGCCGCTCCAGTTTACTGCTGACCAGCTGATATTCGCTCAGCAGTGCAGTGTTCTTTTTCCGTAACTGCCGGTAGCTGCCGAAATGGTATAACGCCAGAAGCCCTAGAATAGCGGGTAGGGCAGACAGTACCAGTCTTTTGGGCCAGATGGCGTGCTGGTGGTGTTGCTTTGTTAGCTCGGCTATAGACGCATCAATCGAATTTTTAAGCGAGCTGCTATCTATTTCCTCACGAATCCGGTCGGTGCTTGCAGGCTTGGGATTCCCGGCTGACGTGAGGTCGACAATCCGGTTGATACGGGCCGAGAGATCATGTGGCGGGTCGGAATAAATTGCCGCCAGTGATTCGTGTTCGTTTACGTTGTCGGCATATTGATTGTGCGTAAGGGTCCACTGCAGTTGCCAGAGTTGCTGTGCGTATTGTCGAAGCTGTGTAAGGCTGGGTTCTTCCTCCAGCCGTTCTTTTTCCAGATGCACGCTGAGCTGCATCGCAACGTTGGATTGCTGCTGCATTAACTCGCGCTGATCTCGAAACGTTTTTTCATTCGACCACACCAACCATAATAATCCGGCTGTAGCGAATAGCGTTATGACTAACGCTGGAATCGCATACCGATGGTGATCTTTTTGCCCGGTGTTGTCGGTTCCCTGGGTCAACGTATCGTTCAGTCGGTGGAAGAGTGGATTTTGTCCGCAAGCGCCGTCAGGCGCCAGACGAAAGTAGTTGCAACAGCCCGATTACAGCATGGTGTTCGTAGCAATGTTTATGCTCCTTACCCTGACTGGTCACAAGCAAGCGCGGCCTTCCAGCGGGCGATTTTCTGATCACGATTAAGAGTTGCCATTGCGGGGCTGCTGGAGGGAAGGGCCGCAAGGCGTACGTGTGCCGGGAGATTTAGATCTTTCAGCACATGTTTGCGAAATAGTTGATCGGCAGTTTTTCCATTAAATGCAATGGTGGTGAGTAACGGGTGCTGCTCCAGAAACGCGACAAAATTGTTGCATACGATACTGCTGCGAACAATTCTGGCATCAAGGCTGCCCGGCCGGAAACAATGCTGAAGTACATCCCATAACGCTATGCCGTTATCGAGCAGTAACTGGATACGGGTGGCGTAGTCCGTTTTAAGGTTCAGTTTGTCGGGTGTGCTGAACATCGATTCCATAATTGGCCAGAAAGCGTTCTGTGGATGCGCGTAGTACTGCTGTAGCCGCAGAGACGCCGCACCGGGCATAGAACCCAGTATAAGAATTCGCGCAGCGGGATTTTCAATCGCTGGAAATGAAGTCAGGAGTTGCTCTGGTTCCAGCTGTGCGGGCGATTTAGTTGACACGGTCAGGAACCGGTAGCCAGTTCATCACTGAGCCGTCGGAAGTACTCGGCAGAGCGTCTGCTGAAGCCATCGGGGTCAGCGGCACGTTTGCCGGTACTGATGGCGGTAGAGTCATTGGTTTCCGCGTATATCTGCAATTCCAGTTGTTCCAGCTGTTTCAACAGAAGTTTAACGTTGGCTTCAATGCGTCTGTTGTTTTCATCGCTGATATTGTCGCTGAGCTGACGCGCGAGCTCGCGCATCTGCGTGATGGTTTGACTCGATAGCCCTTCGATCGAGGCATTGGCCATTTGCTGTACCTGCTGACTGGCGTCCTCGAGTTGCTGTCGCCGCGCTTCGGCGGTGAGCTCTGTTTGTGAGCCGGATTGTCCCGGATTTGCTCTCCGCCCTGCCTGGCCATTGCCAACAGTGCCTTGCTGTGAGCCGGATTGGCTGTTTTGCTGGTTGCCTGGTGATCCGTTTTCGGGATTGGCTGTCTGACCGTTGGGATCCCGGCCGCTCTGGCCGTCGCCTGTCTGCCCGCTGCCATTGCGTGCGAGCTGCTCAGCGGTAACGGTTTCTCCGCTGCTGGCCGTGTCGTTGCCAGATTGATTTAAAGCATCAACCAGCGCTTGTCGCATCTGCTGCAGCGCGCGTGTTGCATCGTCTGCGGTAGCAGGTGTTTCCGGATCGGTATTGATTTCTTCAGCAGCCAGTTCGCGAGCGTTGAAAAGATCATTTTGCAGACCAGCCAGTGCTGCACTGATACGCTCTTCGCGCAGTGCAGCCTGTGGAGCCATGCCGTCTTCAATCATATCGCCGGAAATCCCCATTAATTCTGCAGCCTTGCTCCGGTCCAGAGCATCCAGCGCCCGTTCCAGTTGAACACTGGTTTGAGGTGCTTGTCCCTCGAAGCGATTGGCGGCATCGGCCAGCTGCTCGACGGTGGCTTCAAGTTGCTTTTGCATTTCACGTTTTTGCTTTGCCAGACGTCGCTCAGCACCGGCATCTAGACCTGTGCTGAACCGGTTTTCGTTGCGGGCGTCTATGGATCGCTGCAGAGCCTGCCGTAGTTCGCTCGCGGTTTCTTTTTGCTGGCGTGCGATATCGCGAATTGCATCTTCTGCGCTGGCCAGTTGTTGCTGCAGTGCCTGCTGACGCGCACTCGCGGCTTGCTGTAAAGATTGCTGCAATTGCTCAGATGCGTTTTGCAACGCCTGCTGCAAGGTTTCCGGTGAGGCAGCGTTCTCCGGTGAGTTTGCTCTTTCAAGTTCACGCAGCGCGTCTTCCAGGTTTTCCAGTGCCTGCTGAGCGCCGCTACCCGAGCTTTGCTGGTTACCCTGGCTTGGGGAACCACCTGCCTGCGATGACTGATTTTCTCCTGATGCGCTGTCGGACTGCTGTCCCGGCTGCTGTTCGCTCGATGCATTTTGCTGGCGTTGCAGCTGTTCCAGTTGTCGTTTCAGTTCTTCGAGTTCGCGACGCAGCTTTTCCTGTTGCCAGCGTTCAGCACTGGACAGTTCGTTGTTGTTTGCTGCGGCATCAGCGAGTGCCTGCTGTCTCTTGGCCAGATCTTTTAGTTTGTCGAATGCGGCGTCTGAGGCTTCATTTGGTGCACTTTCCGGTGTAATGGCATCCGGTGTTTCGTACTGGTTTTTTGCCAGATCCATTTCCAGCTCGTACATCTCTGCCATATCTCTGCCGGCGTTGGCGCTCGAGCCGCCATTACCCTGATTCTGGCTGATGGTGATATCGTTAAAAACTGACTCTGCACGTTTGAGATATTGCAGTGCCCGCTGCTGGTGCGTTACCGCTTCCTGAAAAGACAGGGTAGAAAGGTGCTCTGCGGAAGGTTGCATCGATGAAGCTGCCTCCTGCATGTATTTAACAAACCGGGCAATATCGGGATCGTTATCAAGTAACTGTCTGGCGTCGGCGCGCTGAGCCAGCTTATTTGCCTGATCGGCGAGCGTACTTTGCAAATCTGAAAGCAGTGCGGCGCTGTCGTTTGGATCAATCAGCGGGGCGGCATCGGATTTCTGTTCACGAATAAGGTTCCAGGTGGCGACAAGTATTTCTTTCTGCCGCTGCGAAATTTCCTGTTCCTGTTGCTGCTGGCCGCCGCCGCCTTGCTGAGACTGTTGTGACTGACTGAATCTGCGGTCGAACGGGCGTACATCTATAAACAGAATATCGGTTGACACCGACTGCTCTCGATCGCGTGCTTCGGCGTAATAGGTAATCAAATCGCCGGGTAATAGCTCGGTGCCCTGTTCATTTTTAAATTCTTCCAACAGGAAGGTGTGCGAGAAGTCAGAGCGCTTGCTGAGTGGCAGAGTAATCCATTCACCGCCATTAACAGAGTAGTGCAGCCTTACATCGACAACGGCGAAGTCATCAACCGCCCTGGCAGTTACGGTGACCTCTTCGATGGCGGTTGCGTTCCAGTCACCGCCGGGTTTAATAAAACTGATCTCGGGTTGCTGATCATCAGCCACGGTAATGCGGTATTCCGGAGAAAGCATGATGCGATCGTCGCCCAGTAAATCGGCGAGCTGGTACTCGCCTTCCTGGCTGATGCTGAATGTGGCAGTGTACTGCAGCGCCTGCTCTAAAAGCAGAGGGGTGACTGAACCGTTCACGAGTAGTTCACCATTGCTCAATGGCTTATCAGTTGTAACGTTTATAGATACCTCTGTGCCTGCGACTGCATGTATATCGCTGCCATTTTCCACAATGTGAGGCTCAAGGCCAGTCCACCGAGGGTATTTATAGGAAAGCTGCAGTTTCTCTATTTTTGCAGGGACCACTACTTCAACGTTTGATTGCGCGCTACGGGTGAAGGCTGACTCAACGTAGTATTCCAGCGGGTCAGTTACGCCATAGATCGTAAAGCTGAAGGTTCCGTCCGCTTCGCGATTCATATCGACCGTCTCCCAGGGAGTGTCGCTGGAATCGTTGAGTCGCTTTACGTGCAGTTCGGCCAGATCAGATTCAAAGCCCTCTGCGGTTGCGCTGACAAACAGGCTGTCGCCGAGTCGGAGTTTTGTGTCTCCGGGGCTGACACTGATACTGCGGGCCGGCAGAATATCTGACTGATACCAGCCAAACCAGAGATGCTTTATTCCTGCACGCCAATCGAGTGGCAACGTTGAATACAGCCAGGCGGCCAGCACGAGGATCCCGGTTGATGCTGCTATAGGCCCTACCAGTTCAGCGCTAGGCAGTAGTTTGCGCACAGGAGCTGCCGCGGCCGCACGTGAGGCGTCTTTTGCCAGTAACCCGGTGAACGGAGTTTGTATATTGCGACGTTGCAGATCAATATAGGTTTCCGCTCTGCCCTGAAATTCAGGAACTGATCGTTCCAGCTCAGCGGCACCGGCTGTTTTTTTCAGTTGCCGTTGAGGGCGCCAGAGCAATAGAACAACCAGGCCCGCGGCCAGCAGCAGCAGGATGGTTCGCGCCGGGTAATAAAGCCAGTTCGAATAGGCCAGTGAATCCGCCAGCACAGCTGCCAGCAGCGAGACCGCAACCGCTGCAAATATAATAGAAGCAAAAGCGACTGCAGTATTTTTTAACCGGTATCGTCGGCGGTAGTGCTTCAGATAGTTGTCGAAGCGTTGTTGGTAGTTAATGCGATCGCGTCGTCTAGAGTTCATATCAGGCTTCTCGTCGAACCCGTAAGTGCCGGTGACTGTAGAGAGATTCTATCAATGCGAGCAGTGCAAGCAGTGGTAACAGCCATTGCCAGAAATTTATTTGCTTATGTTGAGTGCGTTGTGTTCCCGCTTCGGTGTTATTTTTCTTAGAGCTTACAATAGACTCCCAGCGGTTGCGGGTCTCGCTGTCTATTGTCTGTAATTCGAATTCCCGTGCGTCATTGTTTACTGACAGCAGCTGACTACCGGACGGGCTGCGCAGACGGTAAACGCCTGTGCGATTCAGTAGCACAGTAGCGCGCTCTTCGAGCTCCGAGATTTCACGCATCGGCTTGCCGTCCGGGTCGAGTAACTGAGTTCCCGGGGGCAGGCTGATCGCATCTCCAACGGCGCGATTCGAGTTGCTGCTGGCGTTAGCGCCCAGGTATTCGATAGAGCGAATCAGAAATGCGACGAACAACGGATCCACTGCAAGGTTATTCCATGCGGTATCCACAGGGCTGGCCAGTAACAGAGCTTTGCCCTGATCGTATTGCTTTTCTGCCATCAGTACCTCACCGTTATCAAGCTTTACCAGTTGCTTATCGGCTTGGTTGTCGTTGAGTGGCAAGTTACGAAGAATGGTTAGTAGTCGCCAGTTGGCTGTCAGACCTGCGGTGACCGGATGTGTAGTGTCAACCGCGGCTACAACAGGGCGTGATTGTGTATCGAGTGACTGGCGATCAGCAGACTGCCTGACCGACAGGGTCCGGATACCAAGTAACTGTCGGATTTTCGGGCCGTGAACAGAGCTACCGGCAATAACTACTGCATTGCCGCCACCGTTTAAATACTGTCGCAAACGCCCGACTGCCCGATCTCCCAGTGACGATGCATCGGGAACAATTAAAAATGGTCCGACATTGGCGGCTGACAAATTATCCGGGTTGATCCAACGGACTTTAAAGCGCGGATCCGATTCAATTGCTGCGCGCACATAGGTATTTGCGTTTGAAACTGCGTTTCCACTGAGCACCGGAATTTCCGTGCGCTCACCGTCCGGTACGGCAACTATCCATTGATTGTCGGCGGAGAGTTTATCTTCCAGTTCTAGCCTGACCGTCAGTGCACCTGTGGCAGTGCTGCTGTCTATATCTGAAAACTGATGCACTGTGCTGGCGTTCGCAGAGAGTGCGATGGTTGCGGTCTTCAGTGTGGTAGTTTCATCTGACACCGAGACACGGGCGTTTGCCGGGGTCTCACCATAGGTTTGCACGATCACTGAAATGTCGGCGTTGTTGTCAACTGCGTGATCAAGCTTTGCACTAATGGCTATATTGCTGTCCTCAGTGCCGGCCGTGGAATATAGAGTGAAGCCGGATAAACCATCGATCGCCAGGCTGCTGAATTTTTCCGGCATTGCTGAGCGCTGCAGATCGCTGATCAGATGCAGGTGAACAGGCAGACTGCTGTCTTTTACCGTTGCCGAAACAGCGCTGGCGATGCGGCCGTAGTCGAGTCGATCAATGCCCGGCAGCAGTTGATTGAGTGAGTCTCGGGCTGCCTCGATCGATGGTTCGGTTGCAGCATCCGAGGCACTATCGCCGGATTGCGCAAATGCACTTCCAGCTGTTATCACAACGGCTTCATCGCTAGTGCTCGCTGCATCCAGCAGCTCGGTTGCCTTGCGCAACGTGCGATCCCATCGATCCTCGTGTGACTGCGAAAGTGACGAGTCTATTAAAAGGACATGCCGAACTGCAGAACCCCCGATCAGCCGTCCCGAATTCCACAGTGGCTGGGCAAAGAGCAAAGCCAGCAGAAGCAAAAACAGCAGCCTCAGACTAAGTAGTTTCCAGTACTGCAGGCGAGTCTGGCGGCTTGAGCGCGTTTCACTTTGCTCAAGCAGCATAGTTGAGCTGAAATCCTGCGCGGGCGGATTTTCACTACTGAGACGATGCAGCAACCAGGGCAGTACAGCAGCAAATAACCCGAACAGGAAAACCGGTGCCGCAAGGCTCATGACAGCACCTTTAATTGGCAGCGATATATTGAACAGGTTATTTCAAAGCAATGCATAGGGTTCAGCGCCTCTGCTGGCGCTGCAGCAAATACTGATGCAGCAGGTCGTTTAGTGGTGCTGAGGTATTGCAGGGTATATAGGCGATACCGTTGCGAAGCGCGGTGCGTTCCAGCTCGGCAATGTGTTGCGCAATACGCAGCGGGTAATCATCTCGCAGAAAATCAGCAGATACCTGGACCTCTGCTCCGGTTTCTATATCGCGCAGGTTACTCGGTGCGCGCATTTTTTTTATGTGATCTGCCGGGTTGTGCTCGCTGCGATCCAGTACGTGAAAAATAACCACTTCGTGTCCGGCATTTACCAGAATCTGCAGGTGGCGGGTCAGCTCTTCGGGGTCGCAATAGAGATCGGAGATCAATAGAATCAGGCCACGGCGGGTAATTGTGCCGGCCAGTTGCTCCAGGCTGTTGTTAATCCCGGTGCCTTCATTGGCCTCGGTACGCTCCAGTAACGCGAGCAGGCGGTAAAA
Source organism: Chromatiales bacterium (ex Bugula neritina AB1) (assembly GCA_001730015.1). Classification (GTDB taxonomy): domain Bacteria; phylum Pseudomonadota; class Gammaproteobacteria; order Granulosicoccales; family Granulosicoccaceae. The sequence continues at coordinate 41,479 of MDLA01000117.1, forward strand.
AGTATCCGGGTGAGAGGCCGGAGGAAGTACTTCGCGAATGGTATCATCGAATAAAGTGGCGCCGAGCGCGTCGTGTTGCCGGCGTGCCAGATAAGCCAGAGATGCACAGATGAACTTACCATAGGTGAGTTTGCTTACTTCGTCGGTCTTGAAACTCATCGAGCCGCTGACATCGAGCACCAGATTTATAGCCGTGTTGGTCTCGCCCAGATAACGTTTTATATAGGTTCGATCAGTTCGAGCAAAGACGTTCCAGTCGATGAAGCGCGGATCGTCGCCGTCGTTATAGGATCGGTACTCGGCGAACTCCTGGCTGAAGCCGAAAAACGGCGAGCGATGCATGCCGGTAAAGTAACCGTCAACGACTGTCTTTGCCACCAGCTCCAGATTTGATAAGCGAGCCAGCATAGCTGGCTGCAGTAAATCCGGTTTACTGTGATTGCGTGACGCTGCTGTTACTTTCGCCATGTCCGTTGCCTACCGGTTCAGGGTAGTGATGCGATGACGTCGGCCAGTATTTCTTCCATGGTGACGTTGTCGGAGTCGGCAAAATAATTTAGCAATACGCGGTGCCGCAATACCGGGACTGCCAGTGCATTCATGTCTTCGCGGGTCACGTGATAGCGCCCCTGCATTAAAGCGCGTGCTTTGGATGCCAGCGTGATAAACAGAGTTGCCCTGACACTGGCACCGAATTTCACGTATCGTTTGACCCGCTCAGGGGCATTCGGCGATGTCGGGCGTGTGGCTCTGACTAACTCCACTGCATGTCTGGCGACAGATTCCGAAACGGGTACCTGGCGTACGAGTTCCTGAAACGCCAGAATCTGTTCGGCGCTGGTGCATCGCTCAGGTGTGGGTGCGCGCACATTAGAGGTGAATCGGGCAACCACTTCCATTTCATCTTCGGCATTCAGGTAGTCAAGCATCAGGTTGAATAGAAAGCGGTCCAGTTGTGCCTCCGGTAGCGGGTAGGTACCTTCCAGTTCCAGCGGGTTTTGTGTGGCCAGTACAAAAAACGGTTTTGGCAGCTGGTGCATGGTTCCGCGTACAGTTGCTGAATTCTCCTGCATTGCCTCTAGCAGCGCCGCCTGTGTTTTCGGTGGGGTACGGTTTATCTCATCAGCCAGCAATACGTTGGTAAAAATCGGGCCGGGTACAAATGTCCAGTTGCGTCTGCCGTTGTCGTCTTCATCAATGATATCGGTGCCAGTGATATCTGTCGGCATTAGATCGGGGGTAAATTGAATGCGATTGAAATCAAGCCCCAGTGCTTCTGACAGCGTCCGCACCAGCATCGTTTTGGCTGTACCGGGCATACCGGTTATCAGGCAATGTCCGCCAACAAGCAACGTGATCAGGAGTTGCTCGACCACTTCATCCTGACCGACGATAACCTGTCGGACCTGATGGCGAATATTATCCATCACATAACGGAAGTCTTCGACGTCGCGTGCAGCGGCATCAGCCTGCGCGGTGTGGGAATCGCTCATGAGGAGTCTCCGGTAAGTTCAACTAGTAAGTCCTGAGCTTCGCGAAAAAACGGTGCTTGCTCAAGAGCGCGCAATACGTTGCGACGGGCAAGCTTGTTCTCACCCAGTTCTTTGTGTGCACGTGCGATGTCCAGATAGACAATAGATTTATCGTGCGGTTGCAGACCCAGCAGCGATTTAAACTCGCGCAGTGCCGCGCGATAATTTCCTATTTCCAGATAGTCTTTGCCGAGTCGCTCGTGAAGATCGATACTGTTGGGAGATACCCAGTTCAGGGATTCCAGTACCTCACTTGCGTCTTCAGTACGCCCGAGGTCACGCAGACGGTGCGCTAACTGATGCAGCATGTCGGGCTCATAGCCGCCATACTGGTACCAGCGCTCAAGTGCGTCGACGGCCTTATCGTTTTTACCGACCGCGACATAGGCATCGTGCAAGGGAATATAGGCGTTACCCTTGCCAACGTACTCCGGGAAAATACCATTCGCCTGGTTGGCCAGTGCTATTACTGTTCCTGCGTCACTTGACGGATTGGCGCGATGTACACTTGTGAGTATTTCTCGCCACTCAGGAAATTCACTGATTATATGCCCGAGTTTCAATTCAATATAACGTTGTAGCTCCTGGTCCAGATACTCTGTGCTGACGTCCAGCACGGTACGGACGGCCTCTCGTGTATCCTGTCTCTCGTTAAAACGGGCTAGTAACTGCACCAGTTTATCGTGTCCCCAGAATTCACTGATCATCTCGCAAACGAGACCCGCCTGCATATAGGAAACAGTCACCTGGTTGGGGTAGGTAGGTCGGACAAAACCATTATCGAGATCGGCAATAGGAAGTAATTTGTTTTCCTGAATCGCCTGCAGCACATCGACCGGAATGTGTCTGCCGCGCAATGGACCGGTCTGCCATTCCTCATAGACGGATACACCTTCGGTGAACCATCGTGGCATTCTATGGTTGGACGCTTCTATTGTGAATACGTGGGCGAGTTCGTGCCACAGGGTGCTGCCCCAGTGGAAGTCACCGGGTGGCCGCCCGGAAGGGCTGTCCATTGCCAGCAGATAGCCAAACGTAACACCGAGGAGACCCACGCCCGGGGTGCTGACTGTTCGCACGGCAAAGTCATCATGATTTGGAAACAACTCTACAACCAGCGGTTCTTTCAGTGCGAAGTTGTAGCGCCGTGAGAAAGTCTCGACTGCTTTACGGGTGAGCTCTTCAACGTATGGTGCCAGATATTCTGCCTCATCCTGATGCAGGCGCATCACAACAGGAATTGTTGCAGCGCTTTCGCCTGATAGTTCAAAATCAGCTTCAGTGTCGATGTCTTTGAATTCTTCCAGTGTATCGAGCAATCGCAAGGTATTTACGGTGGCTGTATCGTAGGGGTCACCACTGTAGGCGATTTCCAGGTGCTTCCTGGCGCCATCTATATCATTCAGCCGCAATAAATTGATACCGAGTTGCGAGTGTGCACTCCAGTGAGTCGGCTGAACTTTTACTGCTTTGCGTAACAGTGCTACTGATTCCCGATAGCGGTAATTGATCAGATGGTAGTGCACCGGAATAAAATAGATATCGCCGAATGCCGGGCTGTAAGCGAGTGCTTTTTCCACCCATTCGCTGTCTTCGATGTCGCGCAGTAAATCGGCTGATACCTTTAAAGCGTAGATATCGAGTGGTGTTATATTATCGGCACTGGCGCGTTCAAGTGCTTTGTCGAGCAGTCTGTCTGCTGTTTGCAGATCATTCAGTTCCAGCGACAGCCGCGCGTGTAGCAGCAAAAGTTCTATATTGTCCGGGTATTTGTCGAGTAGAGAAAAAAGCAGCTTTCGGCCTTCACTGCCTGCTGCGGAATTCATCAGTGCGGCCACCAGCCCGACTTGTGCGTGCGCGTAATCGGGGTCGAGCTGCATTGCTTCCTCGAACAGCGGAGCTGCCTGGCTGGGCTGGTGAGTGCTTAGAAACAAACGCCCCCAGCGGGCTCTGGTGTGCGGATTGCCGGGCTGCTCGGATACCGCCCTGCGAAATAACTCATTGGCTTTTCTGGTGTCGCCAAGGGCCCAATACGCTTCTGCTGCTATAGCGGGAGAACTGCTTCGGGCAAGAGGCTGAAAGCAGTTGATGGCGGCATCTATATTGCCCCGATCATAGAGATCGTCACAGACCAGAAGGCTGGTGTCGCGATCCGGGTCGTATTCCTCTGCAGCTACAGTGCTGAAAAGAACGGGCACTGACAGCGCCAGCAGCACACGCATTATATATCGGTGCATAGCCGGTATGGATCGGTTAACTAACGTTAGTGGATTAATTTGCATTTTTTGTCGTGCCAGCCTGATCAATGGCGGTCTGAATTCCGGAGAGTTCGAGCATCAGAGGCTCCAGCAGATCAAAGTAATCGTCTTCGTTGAGATCATCCTTGCGCAGGCGCAGTGCGTTGATGCGTGCGGAGATGTCATCGCGTTGGGTCAGTAGTTTCTCAGGTATGCTCGCTTTACGCGCGAGTAGTGTGCCGTAGCGTGCAACTTCTATATTTTCCGCCAGTGTACCGCTGATTCTCGGATGTTCGGAGGCGAGCAATTTTTCTGTTTCGTAGTGGTTCGCAACGGCGCGATCGGTATAAGCGAACATCTCCTGTGCGCTGATTATCTCGTTTTTGTCGGTATCAGCGGTTCGCCCGGAGAGAGCTTCAACAAGATACCTGGGAAATTGCACCGCGTTTCGTTCACGTCCGTTTTTGGTTGCGGTAATAACCACCCGGTTGTCACGGGCCAGTGGCTCCAGCAGTGCACCGCTGGCACTGGTTGCGACAACAATCAGTTGCCGCCGGGTTTTGAGTGCATTGAGTGCATTGATTATTTCGTCACCGGTGATGTCGGCCCCGGGTATGTTGAATTTATAGATTTCGCCGTCGAAGCTGCCGTGCCCGATCAGATAGACAACCAGGGTGTCGAGCGGTTTGCCTTTGGATAAATTGTTCAGAAGGCCTAAAATGATTGAGCGCTTTGCGGCGTCGCCGCGCACCATGATGACATCCTGCGGACTGCCTGCGGAACGCCGCGCTTCATCGGCAATACGGGTTGCATAGCTTGCGAACTGTTCTTTATATTCAGCATTACCGCCGAGCCCGCTGATAACAACAGTGGTAATGGCAGCGTAGCTGGGCATGGTGATAACCAGCGCCAGCAGAGTGATAAAAAACCCGTGTGCAAGTTTCATAGTCTGCCCCAGAGTAGTCGCAGCAGCCATTCACCAAGTTTAAGCCCGAGCAACAACAGAAAAAATAACGGTGCGTTCCATAAGGGAAGACTTTGTTGGCGGACGACGCCTGCTTTCGCTGCGTGAATGACGGCGGGAAGATCATTTACGGTGTCGGCGGTCCAGTATTGTCCACCGGTGACTTGCGACAGTTGCTTTAAAAAGCCCGAGTTCTGTGCCAGACCATAACTCTCGGCTGTACCGTCTTCACGATGAAACCAGCGCGTAATGGTAGAAATTTCCTTATTATCATGCTGCGCTTTGATGTTGAGTTGCCAGTTGCCTGTGGCAGGGGCAGATAGCGTAGTTTGATAGTTTCCGGCTGTGTCCGGACTTGCCGTTAACTCGAGCAACTGACTAGCGCCGTTGGGTGCCACCAATGTGCCGGTAACTGTGGCTGTGGTCAGTGGGTTGAAGTTGCTGTCGAGAACGCGAGCATTGATGGTGACTGACGGATCATCGAGATAAACCTGCCTGTCAGTGGAGACACTCAGTTGCTGTTCGGATGTCGCGCTGATCGCCTGCAGCAGTTGCTGCCAGAATATTTCGTGGCGCAGATCATCAGACGGAAGTTGCATCTGCCATCGCCAACTGCCACTGCTGGCAAATACATAGGAATTGCCGTTGCCATAGCGCTGGAATGTAAGCAGAGGATGCGTGCCGTTCGCTATTGTGGCTTCGAGCAACGTGGTTGCACCGGGTTTCGGTTTTCCTGTTTGCTGGAAGTCTGCCAGTTCCGGCAGCTCACTCCAGAGTCGGGCATTTGCCTGCGGATCATTGTCCAGTCGAGTGATTGCAGAACTTGCTCCTGTTGCTGTCAGTAGCGCTCGGGCGCGAATTCGCTCGAAGGTCGGTGCAGGGGACTGCTGCAATAATATCGGAAGAGCCTTTGCCACCGGACTGTTGTGCCAGCCTCCGTCTGATAATGCACGGCTACCGGCAAGCATTAACAGAGTGCCACCGCGTTCAGAGACGTAGTCGTGTATAAGCTGCTGCTGACTGGCGTTGAGTGATATAGATTCCACATTGCCGATGATTACGGCATCGTAGCTATACATGTCCGCTTTGGTTTCAGGGAAGCCGCTGGCGTGTTGTTCCGGACTCTCTATACCCTGGCGATAAAATTTGTTGGGGGTGGTGCGCAGAATGGTGACTAATGCTACTCCTTTAGATAAATCAGCGGCACGGCGAATAAATTTATACTCCCAGCGCGGCTCCCCTTCAAAATATAGAATGCGGCGTTCCTGCTCCTCGACTTGCAACAGCTTACGCCGGATGTTGTTTTGCAGTGCAACATCACCGGCACCGGCTTCGAGCTCGAATCGCAGTTCCTGCAAGCCGGCCTCACCGGCAGTAATATCGAGATTAACCGTCGTTTCGCCGCTGCCTTGCGACAATTCCTGATCTTTCAACGCGATAATTTTGTCACCGGCGTACACTTTGATTCGAGTGCTGCCTTCGGATCCGTGGCGCAAGGTAAGCGTTGCCTGTTCGACGGAGCCTGGAAGTGTTGATGCGGCCAGATCGACTGCGGTAATCTCGCTGTCTTCAGATAAGGCCTCACGCCCGAGGCCTATACTGTGTATCGGTACGCCATAGGAGGCTAGCGTGTCCCAACTGGTTGAGCTGGTGGCTGAGCTGGAATCCGGATCAAGCACCGCAGGGGAGTTGTCGCTGCCATCGGTAGCGATAACAATTGCAGCAAGAGGGCTGCCACGGACCTGATCCATAGCCTCCAGCAATGATCGGGTAATCAGGCTGCGGTTACTGGCGGCGGGTAGTTGTTGCAGGTTGTCACGCCAATCGAGACTTGCGCCAATGGTTCCGTAATCGAGCTGGAAGTTGTCTTGTAGTGACTGCGCTATATCTTCGATCGAAGTTAAAGCACGTTGCCGGCGACTGATGCCGTTATCCTGGTAGTCCATGCTGGCCGAGTTATCGAGTAACAGTGCGACGCTGTTTTCACCTGCAACAAGCGTTTTCACTTTAAGAACTGGCTGCCACAATAGGCACAACAGTACTGCCGCAATGGAGCTCTGCAATAGCCAGATAACTGATAACCGGGCTGTCGAAAGATGCTGCTTGCGTCGCCACAAACTCGCACCGATGACTAGCGGAACCAGAATCAGTACAGCGATAAGCAACCAGATCGGAAAGCCGGAAGCGAACAGCACTTCACCCGATTGGAAATCAGTGCGAGGGTATTTGAACAGCCAGTCAAACATCAGTGGCGTAGCTCGCCTGCGCCGATGCGCTGTTTTTTTGTTATTGCTGCTGCCATGGTTTAGTGGGTCATTGAGTAGACGACGTAATTAATAGCTATGCGATATGCCATCGCAGAATAGGGTTCCGGGTACTCGGGCCAATCGGCGTGTTCCCAGGCATCTCCCAGGTCCATATTAAAATTAATTGCAACCATTACTCGTCCGTTGTCATCGCGAATACCTCGCCAATGCGGAATGTTACCCCCGCGTTCCCAGGTACGACCTTCACGCCACGGTCGTATTCCGGGAATCTGGGTGCGATTATCCATGTCGTAAAGTACATGAAAGATTTCATCGCTTATCCCGAGTTCTTCGATCTTGCGCTGCGGGAAAACCTGACGCATCGCATAGGCAAAGTTATCCCACTGAAAAGGTCCATGAAAATCATCGACCATTAAAAATCCGCCACGAAGCAGGTACTCCCGCAGCCGGCTTGCTTCATAGTTGTTCAGTGAAAGGGAGCCAACCTCGACCGCATACAGCCACGGGTAATCAAAGAGGGCATCGTCACCGAGTTGTACTAATGCTCCTTCCGGGTTGACATCAATACGCGTTAATCGTTTAAGTCCTGCAAGTAAATGAACCTCCGCTTCAGGCCAGTCGACCAGCCAGCGCGGGCCCCATCCGTCCAGATCTATTCCGTTGTACATTAACCGGGCAAAAGCAAATTCCTGTTGATTGATAAACCATGCTGGCATCCCCGGATCGCTTCCGGGTGCTGTGCCGGACTGGGCAGACGCCGAGCCGACAACAAGTGCAAGAAACAGTGCCAAAATGGATGCGGGCATGCTAAATATTCGTTGTAGTTGCAATATGAGACACAGTGCGCGTGTCAGTACTGTCTGGAAAATATGGCCCCTTTGATCATGTACAGATCAGTATAGCGGATAGTTTAAGCCGTTCCGACCGGTGATTGCCTGACGCGGGAACACTTGCCAAGCGGCAACCAATGAGTACACAGGTTATCAGGGAAAATTGCCCTGGCGACAATTATTCGGGCGCTTGCCTGCGTATCCTCTTCGAGTAGAAGCAAATGACAGAAACCAGTCTGGCCGGCCCGTTAATGATCGACGTTGCGGGCATTGAACTGACGGCTGAAGATCGTGAGCTGATCGCGCATCCTAATGTCAGTGGCGTGATCCTTTTTGCCAGAAATTATCAGGATCGAGCGCAACTGATATCGCTGGTAAGAGAAATCCGCGCCGCGCAAGAGCAGCCTCTGCTTGTTGCGGTTGATCAGGAGGGTGGGCGAGTGCAGCGTTTTCGTGAAGGCTTTACCCGCATTCCGCCAATGCGCTGCTTTGGTCAGTTGTATGATCAAAACCCTCAGCAGGCGCTGGAAGCGGTAAAAGATGTATCGCGACTACTCGCCTGGGAGCTTCGTGCTTGTGATATCGACTTCAGTTTTGCCCCGGTGCTGGATCTTGACCACAACGACATCGGCGCTATCGGTGACCGGGCGTTTCACCACGATGTGGAAGTAGTGTCGGCTTTGGCGCGTGCTGCGATCAGCGGATTTCGGGAGGCCGGCTGTGCCAGTGTTGTCAAACATTTTCCGGGACACGGTAGTGTTTCGGCTGACACTCATCTGGAGTTTGCGTATGACAGACGGTCGTACGATGAGATTTTCGAGGCCGATATGAAACCGTTCAGGCAGCTGCTTACTGTTGCCACGGCGGTGATGCCTGCTCATGTGATCTACCCGCTGTGCGACCCTGAACCTGCGAGTCTGTCACGCTATTGGCAGACAGAAATTTTGCGTGAAACACTGGGGTTCAACGGACCGGTCATCAGCGATGATATGTCGATGGCAGCAGTTACAGGGATCAGCCCGCAGGCCGAATCAGCGGTCAAAGCGCTGCGGGCCGGAACAGACCTGGTACTGGTATGTAATGACAGACAGGCCGCGATGGCAGCGATCGAGCAGCCTCTGCCTGACGCAGACGGCCAGACAATTCATCGTCGCCAGAAGCTGCGTGCAAAAATGGTCGAATCACCGGCAGACAGCCTGCTTGCGGCCGCGCGTTCAGTCGCCGAATCGCTCGTCTGACGGCTTGATCAGCTAATTGAGTGGCAGGCCCGCAGCAGCCGCAACTTCGCGCAATAGATTGAGCTCCAGGGAAGAAAGCGGGTTAATACGTATATCGATGTTGCGTGTGCTGGTAGACTTCTCCGTTTCTGTCTGATCCCACGGTCGGGCACTAGCCAGTTTCACGGAGCCTGCATAGATGGCAAAAATCGCAATAATCGGTGGCACAGGGCTGACCAGTATGCCTGGTTTGACGGTCAGCTACCGTGAGATGGTAAAAACGATCTACGGAGCGCCGTCATGCCCGTTGGTGCACGGGGAACTGAACGGGAATCCTGTGATCTTTCTGGCACGCCATGGCCGGCGACACACGATACCACCTCATATGGTCAATTACCGGGCGAACCTGATGGCGCTGCGCGATGTTGGTGTTACCCATATTATCGCGCTGGCTGCTGTCGGCGGGATCGCTGACAACTGCCTGGATAAAACCATTGTTGTTCCTGATCAGATTATCGATTACACCTACGGTCGCGCGCACACTTTTCACGGCGATAAGCACGATAAATTTGATCACATAGATTTTACCGCGCCCTATTCAGCCAGTGTGCGCAATTGTCTGCTGAATGCCGGTAAGCTCGCGGGCGTACCGCATTTAACTGAAGGCGTGTATGGCGCTACTCAGGGCCCCAGACTGGAGACAGCCGCCGAGATCCGCCGTATGGAGCGCGATGGCTGCACAATAGTTGGTATGACCGGAATGCCCGAAGCCTCGCTCGCTCGCGAACTGGGTCTTGAATACGGTTGCTGCGCGATGGTGGTAAACCGGGCGCCCGGCAAGGGAGCTATTGGAATAGATTTTCACGATATCGAACAGAATGTGCGCGAGAGCGTCAATTCTGTACAGCGAATACTGGCAGAGGCAATGAAAACAGATTTTGACCTGGAATCTGCGCAGTAGAATTCTGCGCAGCTCTTTTGGAAGCCGAACGGGATCTGGTAGTGTGCTGAACCCGGTGAGTTAGCTAGTGCCCATCCATAAACCAGCGCTACTGCGGATCCCTCAGGACACGTGATCTTTCACCGACCACATGTAGTTATTTAGAATGACTAAACGCCCACATGTGGTAGGTGAAATCTCACGCACCTGAGTGACCCTCGCTACGCCCCGGTTTATGGATGGGCACTAGCTAATTGTAGCGTTCAGCAGCAGCTAGACAATTTCAAATAACGCGGCAGCTCCCATGCCGCCGCCAATACACATACTCACAACCACGTACTTGACGCCACGGCGCTTGCCTTCAATGAGTGCGTGACCGGTTGTACGTGCGCCGGTCATGCCATAGGGGTGCCCTATCGAGATAGCGCCACCGTTGACATTGTATTTTTCCGGATCAATACCCAGTTCGTTTCTGCAGTACAGGCACTGCACGGCAAATGCTTCGTTCAGCTCCCACAGGCCGATGTCGTCAATGGAAAGGCCGTGTTGCTTGAGTAGTTTCGGAATCGCAAAAACCGGCCCGATACCCATTTGCTCGGGCTCCGTGCCCGCTACCGACATACCGCGATAGATCCCCAGGGGAGTTTCGCCGCGTTGCTCAGCGAGTTTGCTGTCCATAATAACGCAGGCTGATGCACCATCGGACAATTGACTGGCATTGCCGGCAGTAATGGTACCACCCTCAAAGACGGGCTTGAGGCTTTGCAGACCCTCAAGAGTGGTCTCGGGACGATTGCCTTCATCTTTTGTTATGGTGACATCGGCATAGCTGACCTCCTTTGTTTCTTTATCCACCAGCTTTTGCGTTGCGTCAATCGGGACTATTTCTGCATCGAACAGTCCGGCTGCCTGAGCTGCTGCTGTTCGCTGTTGTGAAGACAGCGCGTACTCATCCATTGAGTCCCGGCTCACCGAATATTTGTCTGCGACGAATTCAGCTGTTTTCAGCATCGACATATAAGCGTGAGTAGAGGCCGCAACCACGTTCGGGTCGATCTCTTCGGCAACCCAGCCCAGATATTGGTGTTGTACGGCGGAAATATTGTCCTGCCCGCCGGCGACGCATATCTGCATACCATCGACCATAATCTGCTTGGCGGCGGTGGCAATTGCCATCAGGCCGGAAGAGCATTGTCGATCAATGGTCTGGGCCGATACCGAAACCGGCAGATGGGCCGCCAGAGATGCGTTTCGGGCAAGGTTGTTACCGGCAGTGCCGCCGGTCAATACTGTCCCGATGACTACGTCATCGATTTCTGCATCTTCCACTTTGGTGCGGTCGACTGCATGACGAATAGCATGGCCCATCAGGGTGGGTGACTTTATATTGTTTAAACCACCGCGAAATGCCCGGCCAATCGGGGTGCGTGCGGTAGCGATAATGACTGCATCGTTCACAAATTTCTCCAGAGAATGCGAATGATAAAAATGACTGGTTGAATTAATCCAGCACAACCATACTATCAGACCGGCGGTATTGATATTAGTGCACTGCTAAACACGTTTTACGTTGCGAATCTGCTATAATAGAACAGATCGCTGGAGCAGTATTCCAGACGTACACACATCACAATCTATCTTAAAAGTCTCCCTTTCCTGTGGGTCAGTTTTTTGTCCCGGACAGTCGAATGCGCCAGAGCCTTTTCAGGTTCTTGTCACCAGTCGGCGGTTTTGCCGACGTTTATTTAATTGAAACCTACCATATGTCATTTGATTCACTCGGACTTTCCGATGCGTTGTTGCGAGCGTTGCATGAACAGGGATATGACCAGCCCACCCCGATACAGGAAAAGGCGATCCCCCTGATTCTGCAGGGCAGAGATGTACTGGCCAGTGCGCAAACCGGGACTGGAAAAACCGCCGGCTTCACCCTGCCTATGCTTGAGCAACTCGATAGCAGCCCACGCCCAGCCAGCAAACGCCGTCCTTTGCGTGCGCTCATTTTGTCACCGACTCGTGAGCTCGCGGCTCAAATTGGTGAGAATGTTACTCAGTACGGCCGGCATCTGTCATTGAAGTCAACCACTATATTCGGTGGCGTTAATATAAACCCGCAAACGGATAAGCTGCGCCGTGGAGTCGATATTCTAATTGCAACCCCCGGTCGTTTACTTGACCACGCAGGGCAGGGACATATCGATTTATCTACGGTGGAGTATTTTGTTCTGGATGAAGCAGACCGCATGCTTGACATGGGGTTTATCCACGATATAAAGCGGGTGCTTGCGCTATTGCCGAATAAGTCCAAACGTCAGAATCTGCTGTTTTCAGCAACGTTCTCGAAAGATATAAAAACCCTGGCCGGGCAGTTGTTAAATGATCCGGCGATGGTTGAAGTTGCACCCGAAAATTCCACCGCCGATCGAATTGAGCAGACCATTTACCCGGTCGATAAATCCCGCAAGCGCGAACTGCTCAGCCATTTAATTCTCGAAAACAGCTGGAGTCAGGTGCTGGTGTTTACTCGCACCAAGCACGGCGCAAATCGCCTGGTTCAGCAACTGGAAAAAGACGGTATAACCGGTGCAGCAATTCACGGAAATAAAAGTCAGGGAGCACGAACCCGCGCTTTATCCGAGTTCAAAACGGGGCACATTCAGGTGCTGGTCGCAACAGATATTGCCGCACGCGGTCTTGATATCGCGTTGTTACCGCATGTGGTTAACTACGAATTACCGAATGTACCGGAAGACTATGTACATCGGATTGGCCGCACAGCAAGAGCCGGGCATTCCGGTCAGGCGGTGTCACTGGTGTGTGGCGAAGAGCGCAAATTACTGAAAGATATAGAGCGCCTGTTAAAGCGCGATCTGCCCAGGTGCGATGAGCCGGGCTTTGAGCAATCACAAGCCGATGCCACATCGGCTTTGCTTGAACGTTCCGGGCGTAACTCCCGAAACAACAATGGCTCAAGAAATAATCGTTCTATCGATGGAAAAAACTCGCGCCAGCGCAGACCGGCTGCCAACGACCGCAACCAGCAACGCCGCCGTCGAGCAGTTTCCTAGAAAATTATAGCTATGCGGTTTCCTCGAAAACTATAGTTGGCGATTGACGGGCAGGGTTATAGAAACCCTGGCCCCGCCGCCTTCACTGGAAGCCAGTGTCAGTGTGCCGCCATAATTTTCAACGAGTTCATGACTCAGCGCGAGTCCGATGCCCTGGCCTTCGTGGCGGGTATCTGCTCGCACGCCTCTGCGGATTAGCCGCTTTAGCATGCCCTTTGGAAACCCGGGCCCGTTGTCGTCTATATACACATGCAGATGACCTTCGACTATCTCACTGCTCAGGCAAACCTGAGTTGCGCCGTACTTGCAGGCATTTTCCAGTAAATTACCATAGATTTCTAAAAGATCTGCAGTTTCTATAGGTACTGTGATACTGGTGTCGAGGTTGTTTTCGAAGCGGATATTCTGCTGCCGGTAGACTTTTTTAAGTGAATTTATAATGCGCTCGGCAGGTGCGCTCAGTGATACAGGTACTGTTAGTAATCGCTGGGTTCCTGCATCGGCGCGCTTTATGTGGTAGCTGACAATATCGTCCATGCGGTCTGCCTGCTGTCTGAGTTCCGGTCTGCCGCCGGATACATCAATGTTTCGCAGAACGCTCAATGGGGTTTTCAGGCTGTGGGCCAGGTCGTCCAGGGTTTGGCGATAGCGTTTCTGGCGCCCACGCTCACTGGCAATCAGGGTGTTGATTCGACTGGTGAGCGGGTACAGCTCAGCCGGTACATTAGCGGGCAGCTCGGCACGTGTACCGCTTTCGATTTCATTCAATTGTCTGGACAAGCGACGCAGCGGGCTCAGGCCCCAGGCTAGAATCAATGCAATTGACATCAGTAACAGTGCGCCCATTGTCACCATCGTTACCCAGAGGTTACGGCTGAATGTTGCCCGACTGGCCTCAAATTCCTTGCGGCTGTCGCCGATTATGTATTGAAAGGCAGTCAGCTCTCCGCTCGGCAATAACCACTCGACGGCGAAACGGGTGATAAATAACGGCCCGTAAGTTCCGGTTTCCTCCCGAGTGAATATCCATTCCCCGATAGCACCGTCGCCGCTGGCTGGTAGCTCTGAGGCCAGTGACGGGGATCTCCACAGTTGTTGTACTTCGGGGCCGCGGATTTCTGCATACACACCGGACATCGGTTGCTGCATCAGCGGGTTGGGCAGATCGCGCGAGATGATGTCTATGGTTCCGTCTTCGGCAATGGTTGCTGCGCCGAGAAGGCCGTAAATCTGGCCCTGCATCCGTTCAAAACGCGCCTGTTCTGATCGAAGATCTACGTTGTTAAGGATCGCTACGGTAGTGATACCGATGAACAGAGTCAGTACGATTGCTGCTGCCAGTAACAAACGTGTAGAGATCGAGTTCATGTTTCAGCGGTATTAGCGCGCTCCAACGCGAAGCGATAACCTCTACCGCGTAGTGTTTCGATCGGGTTCAGGGTGCTTTCAGGGTCCAGTTTGCGGCGTAAACGCCGAACGAAAACTTCAAGTACGTTGGTGTCTCGCTCGGTATCTTCGTCGTATAGGTGATCCAGTAGTGCCGGTTTGGAAATGACTTCACCGGCATGTATTGCAAGGTACTCCAGCACCTTGTACTCATACGCAGTCAGGGTGATATCGGTACCGGCGATGGTGACTTTCTGTTCGCGCGTTTCGATTCTAAGTTCGCCGAAATCCAGCAATGGGTGAGCCCAGCCGCCAACCCGTCGCAGCAATGCCCGTATCCGCGCCATTAGCTCCTCAAGATGAAACGGCTTGCCGAGGTAGTCGTCCGCGCCGGCTTCCAGGCCCTCTACACGGTCTTGCCAGCGATCCCGGGCAGTGAGAATTAATATCGGGTACAGGTGGCCTTCGTCGCGAATGGTTTGAATTATTTCCATTCCATCGATGATCGGCAACCCCAGGTCGATAATGGCGATATCGACAGGCATTTCCCGGGCGAGATACAAACCTTCCTCGCCGTCGGCCGCTGAATCGATTGCGAACCCTTCTGATTTCAGGCGATCACAAATTTGCTCGCGCAGCGAATTGTCGTCTTCAATTAGTAATATTCGCAAGATCAGTTTCCTTAACCGGTATATTTAACGGCTTTCACAGTGCCGTTAATGAGAATTCTGATTAACAGCACCTGGCAACCTTTTTTATCACGCTGCTCGATCACCTTGAGGATTTTACTGCCCGCATGCTGTGCCATGACGGATTGTATTGCCTTGTTTTTATCGATCGACGGACAATCGGCAGCGCTAGCGCTGCTGGCACTGCACAAACTGATGCATAGCCATAACAGAGTGCTCAAAAAACAGTTGGTTCGTGGTTGGTTCAAAATTATGGCTCCGCTTGCATAGGCGATTACTCGGTTCCGTTGAGATTTTCTCCGTGGATACCGATTATGGCTGACCATCAGATTAACGGCCAGTGGCGCATATCACTTCAAAATGCAAGGCTTGCGACAGCTATCAGTATTCACTTATCGGTGCGGTGCCAGCGATACCTGTATCGCTATGCGCTTACCGGGGTGCTGCGAGGTATGTGTTCGAAATTCCTGTCCGCGGTAGCGATAGGTGACGTCGTAACCTTGTAATTGTCGCTCTTTATGTGTGTGATTGGTCGTGGTGCAATGCTGGCGATGCGGTTGCCTGTGGTTGTGCTGGTAATATTGGTGATTGCGGTGTTGGTGGCGATTACGGTATTGGTGATTCCGCCGGTATCGATTGTGGCTGGAATGGCTGTTGTGATTCGCGTGGTGTCGATTTCGCGAGCTTGCGTTGTAGTGTGTATTGTTAGCGGCACTGGCCAGCGTTGATCCGATAACAGCGCCGGCAATGGTTGCCCCGGTGCTGCTTCTTCCATTTACTGAACGCGATAGTTCGTTGCCTATAGCGCCGCCAATCAGTGCACCAACAAACACTGAACCATTTGAGTGCCTCTTATGGTGGTTGTGCTGGTAGCGGTTGTGCTGGTTGTTCCGGTAGTTGTGTCGGGGACGGTTTTGGTGCGGGTAGTTGCTTCGGCTATGATGGTTCGCTGTTGGCGAGTGTCTGCAAATTCGCTGTGGCTTGCGCACCGTCACGTAGTGATAGACGGGTTCGACATGAACAACCCGTGCATAGTCTGTGTAGCTTGTTGAGCCGTTTGCACTGCTTACGGTGGAAAACAGCCCCAGAGCCAAAGCGAATGATGAGAAAATGCGGTTTATCGGTTTCATGTTGTGGTCTCCTGCCATCATGAGCAAGTGCATAGTAGGCAGGGATCACTGAATACGCTCTGAACCGGAATCTGTTTTTATTTTTCGTTTATTTTTTTTCAACCTTCTCTGTAGAGCCTCCGGCTTCTTTCCAGCCCTTGAATCCCGTCTCAATATGACACACGTTATCGAGCCCCATGGTGTGCAGCGATTGCGCGGCCAGTGCAGAGCGCCAGCCCGATGCACAATGCAAAACCATTCGATTGCCCGTTGCAAAGACAGGTTTATGGTAAGGGCTGTCGGGATCGACCCAGAATTCAAGCATGCCGCGCGGTGCATGCACCGAACCGGGGATGCGTCCTTCGCGTTGTAATTCGCGAACGTCCCGGAGATCGACGATGGTTACGTTTTCGTTGCCTTGTAGCGCAATTGCCTCTTCAGCGGTAATTGTCTCAACGACTTCGTTGGCTTCTGCGATAAGTTGCTTGATGCCCTTTTTAATCAAGGTAATGATCTCCTGGCTATAAATAGTTTCTACTATTTATCTAAAATATTCTATGTGCGTGCATCTAGAGAGGTGATTTCTTGCAATCGGGTGCCCGGTGAACTGAAATCTCCATTAGTTCGGTGCTGTGTCGTCGACCGGGAATATCTTCGTAATAATGCCGACGCGGGTGTTGTCTATATAGTGCAGCTGGCGGCTGCGCATTCTGCGGTCAGACTTAAACTGGAAAGAGCGGGTGCCACCTCGCGGCGTGTAGGCCAGCATTGTGTCGAAATGCAGAAAACGACCAACCCAGACCTTGATCCCGCCGTACAGTTTGGCACTGGTCGCTTCTTCCAGATTTAGTACTGGAATAGATGGTTGCGTGGCAATATCCGGAAATGTGGTGTCAGCTGGAATTGCTGAGCCGGGCTGCGGCAGAGAATTTAAAGGTGGCTGGGGTAGCAGTGGCAATTCAGCATAGCCTTTCAGAAACTCGACTTCTTCTTCTCCTTCTTCCTCTTCTGCTTTTTCCTCTCTGCGCTCCACAAACATGGGCAATTCAGGGCCAATAGCTATTTGTATATAGGGAGCTGTTTCCTGATCGTAGTCGGGTTGCCGCCATCCGCCGTGGTAGAGCAATCGATGGTTTGCGGAATTGCTGATGGAATCGGCGTGTTCGTGCAGGCGCAATTGTGTAAGCGGTTGGATGGGGTTCTCCAGCGCATCCAGATTTTCCAGACTATACAGTTGCGGCAGGGCAACGGCGTCAGGGATCACCGGAAACAGCAGCGTGTCGCTTATCCCGACGGCGGTTTTACGGGTGTGCTCAAAAACAATAATCTCTATATCGTATTTGATTGCCCACACGGGCTTCGATGCGCAGATCAAAAGCGCGGTGAGCAGACAGCATTTCCAAAAGCGTGTTGATTTCATGTCAGTTATGCAGCCTCGGGCTGTTTGAATTTTCCAAGTAGCCGGTCGATGTATTCAATCCGTTGCACGGGGTCGTCGAGCGTTTGCTTGAATCTAAACGTGTTTTTACCATCAAAGGCAAACTCGGTGGGATATTTCTGAATAAGCTCGATGAGCTGTCCGGCGTCAATGTTGGGATTATCGTCGAAAACTAACCGCCCGCCAGTACTACCGGCTTCCAGTCGGGTCGCACCCAGGCGCTGGCACTGTAGCTTGAAACCGGTGGAGTGGAAGAGATTTTGCGCATGGTCCGGCAGCAGACCGAAGCGGTTGATCAGTTCCACCTTGAGTTCGTTGAGGGCGGCGTTGTCTGAGGCGTTGGATATCCGTTTATAGAGGATCAGCCGTGTGTGTACATCGTCGACGTAGTCTGAAGGCAGAATGGCCGGAATACCCAGATCGACTTCAGTCGATTGCGCCAGCGGCGAGTCAACATCGGGCAGGCGGCCTGATTTCAGCGCAGCCACAGCCCGTTCCAGAAGTTGCGTGTAGAGAGTGAAGCCGATTTCCTGAATTTGTCCGCTTTGCTCATCACCGAGCAGTTCTCCTGCACCGCGAATTTCCAGATCGTGCGTAGCCAGGGTAAAGCCAACGCCGAGATCCTCCAGCGACTCCAGTGCGGTGAGTCGTTTTTCTGCGTCTTTGGTCATGGATTTTCGAGGTGGTGCAATCAAATAGGCGTAGGCACGATGGTGTGATCGCCCGACGCGGCCTCGAAGCTGGTGCAGCTGGGCTAGCCCCAGTTTGTCTGCACGATTAATTATAATGGTGTTCGCTGTCGGTACATCGATACCGCTTTCAACGATTGTTGTGCACAGCAGGATATTAAACCGCTGATGATAGAAATCGAGCATGACGCTTTCGAGTTCGCGCTCTGGCATCTGCCCGTGGGCTACCTCTATGGTGGCGTTGGGAATTATTTCCCGCAATTGATTGGCCATGCGTTCAATTGATTTCACCTCATTGTGCAGTACATACACCTGCCCACCGCGCGAGAGTTCGCGCTGACAGGCCTCTTTAATCTGTGTATCAGACCATTCACCGACAAACGTTTTTATTGCATGGCGGTTCGGCGGCGGCGTGGCAATGATAGACAGATCACGCAGACCGGCGAGCCCCATATTCAGGGTTCGAGGAATGGGTGTTGCTGTCAGGGTGAGAATATCGACTTCAGAGCGTAGCGATTTCATGTGCTCTTTGTGGCGTACGCCGAAGCGATGCTCCTCGTCGATAATGACTAAACCGAGGTTTTTATATTTAACCCCTTTCTGCAGCAGCTTATGCGTGCCGATAACAATATCGACACCGCCTGTCTGCATAGATTTGATTACCGCATTTTGCTCTTTGGTTGAACGAAAACGGGAGAGACACTCTATTTGCACCGGCCACTCGGCAAACCGGTCAAGGAAATTTTTGTGGTGCTGGTGAGCCAGCAGGGTGGTGGGTACCAGTATCGCGACTTGCTTGCCGCCATCAATAGCAACGAAGGCAGCGCGCATTGCTACCTCGGTTTTGCCAAAACCCACATCACCACAGACAACGCGGTCCATCGGTTGCTCTGAACGCATATCGGCGACGACATCCTCAATAGCCTGTCGCTGATCCGGAGTTTCCTCGAACGGAAAAGTCTCGGAAAATACCGGGTAGTTATTGGTTTCTTCGGTATAGGCATAGCCAATTTTTGCTGCGCGTCTGGCGTGAATTTCAAGGAGTTCTGCCGCAACATCGTGGGCTTTTTGCGCAGCGCGACGTTTCACCTTCTGCCATTGCTCACCACCGAGTCGGTGCAGTGGTGCCGATTCCTCCGACGCACCGGTATAGCGGCTGATCAGATGCAGCGACGACACCGGTACATAGAGTTTGTCTTCGTTTGCATAGGTGAGTGTCAGGTACTCATTGTTACTGCCACCTATATCCAGCGTTTGCAGACCGACATAGCGGCCGACACCGTGGTCTATATGTACCACTGGCGCGCCAATGGTCAGGTCGGCGAGGTTGGCGATTACCGCATCGCTGTCGCGGGTCTGGCGCCGTCCCCGACGGGTTTTCTGCAGCCGGTTGCCGGTCAGCTGGGATTCGCAAATAATAGCGATACTGGAGTCGGCAAGAATCAGCCCTTCATCCAGCGGAGCTGCACTGATGCAATAGTTGCGATCACTGGATAAAAATTCAGAAAATGTTTCAACCGTAGCTACTGGTATCTGGTTGCCGATCAGCAATTCCATAAACGCTTCACGCCGCCCGGCGGATTCGGCGACAAATAAAACGCGCCCTTCGAATTCATCGAGGAACGACTTCAGCAAACCGAGCGGCTGCTCAAGGCGCACGGTGATCGGGTACTTTCCAGGGGCCTTGGTGCCGAAATTGTGGGTCTTGCGACCTTCCGCCAGTTCGGTATTTCCTACTTCAAACTGATCGCGCTTTTTGATGTGGGCGGTAGTTTCATCTGCCGAGAGAAACAGTTGCTCGGGTGGCAGCACAGGCCGTTCTATATCGTGTCGGCGCTGCTCGAAACGCTCGGCGGTGTCGGTCGCGAATTCTTCCATTGCACCAGAGCAATCACCATACTGGACGACATCAACGTTGTTCGAGAGGTAGTCAAAAATCGATACCATATTTTCCATAAACAACGGCATGTAATACTCAATGCCGGACGGTACAACGCCGTTACTGATATCCCGATAGATCGGGCTGTCGCGGCTGGCATCAAAGCTCATGCGATAGTTCTGGCGAAAACGCTTTATCGCCTCGGCGTCCATCGGAAATTCACGCGCCGGCAGTAGTTCGATATTGGCAATCCGATGTTCCTTGCGCGCAATCTGATCCGCCGGATCGAAGCTGTAGATAGACTCTATTTCGTCGTCGAAGTAATCCAGCCTGAAAGGTCGGTCACTGGCCATGGGGAATAGATCGAGCAGAGAACCACGGACCGAAAACTCGCCATGTTCGTTAACTTCGCTGACATTGCGGTATCCGGCGTTGGCGAGTTTTTCGCGGAACTGGTCCAGTGGTATTTCGTCTCCCTCGTTTATGATCAGTGCGTGCTGGTTGATATATTCCGGTGGACACAGCCGCTGCATCAGGGTGGATACGGGCAGTACCAGTAGCCCCTGCTTAAGGTTGGGCAGGTGGTAGAGCGTCTTCAACCGCTGCGAGACGATATCCTGATGTGGCGAGAATAGATCATACGGTAGTGTTTCCCAATCGGGGAAACTGAAAATCGGCAGGGCCTCGTCAACAAAAAAACGCAGTGCATTCTCGAGGTGATAGGCCTCGGACATTGACGGCGTTGTTACCAGAGTCAACTTCTGATTCGACTGGGCAAGCTCGGCAATACTCAAGGCTCCGGCGGCACCGTAGAGTTGCCCCCACTGTGTTTTTTTTCGACCGGGGAGCTTAAGAGCTGATTGGTGTTGCATACTGACCTGCGGGTCTGAGCAAAACAGAAAATTATAACATAGCCAGATAGCGGGGAAGACGATACGCAAATTGATATATTGCAAAAATGTAATTAATTATCGAGCGGATTTTAATCACGGTGCAATCGGCACCGCTTGGTATTGCTGTCGAGCGCTGAAAGGATAAACGGCGGTTATAACGGCATTCGAAGCGCAGCCGTACGTCAGAAGCCCTTGGGTTTTGTGAATTTGCAAGTTTTTCCACGTTTCAGGCAGTTTTTTCTAACAGCCTATCAGGCTGTTTCGGGTATTTGCCGGTGACTGATTTATGTTTTTGCCGGCTCGTTCCATTGGTTGATGAGTGTCGCCCGGTGCAATGTATTTGGGGTACCATATCGCGTTATGAGTACTGGTGTGTGATCCCGCGAAACTGCGGGCTGTAATCGCAATCGAACCCCCGGAAAACACCAGCCGTTGTCCGGTTGCAGGGGGATATCCGGTTTTGAAGAACAGCAGTTTCAATAGCAACTGTAGATCACCGTAAGTCCGCACGGGATAGGTCACCTGGCTGGCCAGACAAATACCTTGGATGCAATATGAGTAATAAAGAATCATCGGGTGCAAAAAGCGAGTTGCTTTTATTCTCCGCAGTGGAGCAGCACGCTAAGAATTTTGCGTTGAATGGCGTTGTGCACCCGTTCGAGTGGCACAGCAACATCGAAGGCCTGATTGACGAAAGCGAAATAGAAGAAGGGCTGGCTTCACTCAAGAGTCTGTCTGTTGACGACTATATTGCCCGTGTTCTTGAACCGGCTGAGTCGGTTAATCGCCCGAGTGCAAAAGCTGTTATTCAGCAGCTGCGAGGCAAGGTTCACAGTGAGGTAGAGCTGGGTCCGCTGTATTCGGTGGAAATAGACCTGGAATACAGTGGAAAGTCGCGTCGGATCGGAATCATCGCGCAGAATCGCCACATCAATAACGGTGTCTGGGGGCCGGCGCATCATGTGGAGGCAAGTCGCCTTGCACGGCACTATGAGTCTCGCTCGTTGCCGATCATCACGTTCATGGACACTCCCGGTGCTGATGCCGGTACTGAGGCTAACTCCAACAATCAGGCGCATTCGATATCCCGGCTAATCACCACGATGGCCAATATCAATACACCGACCCTCGGTTTGATATACGGGCTGGGTTTCTCCGGCGGCGCAATACCGCTTGCAACCACGAATCTGATTTTTGCGGTCCGCAATGCGGTATTTAATACCATCCAGCCGAAGGGGCTTGCCAATATAGCCCGGCAATACAATCTGTCGTGGCAGGAAAGCGCCAGATACGTTGGTGTGTCACCATTTGAGCTCTATTCGCGCGGTGCTGTCGATGGTGTACTCGATTGGGACCCCATGGATGAAACAGAGGGCGGAGATATTCTTGCCGCCGCTATATTTACAGGCGTCGAGCAGATTGAGTTAGCAGCCAGAGACGAACTTAAATGCAATCCTCTTGTTCTAGAAGACTACGCCAACAGCGTGTCAAGCCACATTGATGAAAGTGAGAAACTAAAAGAACTGCAGGCAGCAGCGCATTTTAATCTGCACAATGGCGTTGGTGGTTTTCCCAATGCCTATGCACATGCTTTAAAGTACCTCAGGTCATTGTCGCTTCGCAGCCGCATTCGATCGACCTCAACTAATGCATACGGGCGGCTGGCAGATGAAGAAGTCCCGACCGGTGATCTTGATCAGCGTAACAGGCAGATACGTGAAGCCTCGTTTAACCGTTGGTTGTCCGACCCTGAAAAACTTATTTACAATGATCAGCTAAGCAAGCTCTGGGTTGCCTATAAAAAGAATCATAGTGAGCTCGATGTAAGCCGCAATCGAATAACCAGCCTGATCCTGGGTGATCCGCAGAAAAATTACGAAGAAGCGGAAAAGAATCTGTGTTTCGAAATGTGCCTGCTGCTCTATAACCGCTGGAAGTCAGACGCGCCATTTAATTTTATTCGCATGGGCAGGCTTCTATCGGAGAAGGTTGTTGATCATAAATCTGAACTGCCTGATATTGAAGATCAGGATATCACCATCCTCGATGTTCTCTATACACCTTCACTGAATAAAACACTGAGGCTGGAGTTTCAGAACCTGCTGATATTCGACGCACTCTACGACAGCATTGTAACCAATTTCGGTGAGATCGCAGAAGAATCAAAGGCATTTCAGACACTCTCGGAAGAAACGCTGCGAAGCATTCTTGATAACTCACTGGAGCAGGCGACCAACAAGATCAGTCAGTCTATGCCGGAGGAGCTAGCCGCAACTGATGGTAACAGCGCTACCGCCACGTTCGCTGACTGGTTGCGGCATTTTGTCAATTACAGCAAACGCGGTGATTTCCTGAATAACCTCGAAGAGTGGAAGCGCGTGATTTTCCCTCGCTTGTCTGAATCGCTGCTGGTACTGATTACCTATTTCTTTGAAAATCTGGTACCGGAATTCATGGAATCGCAGCTGCATGGAAAGCAGTACTCCGGCAAGATCAACCCCGGGCGTATAGGTAAGCGCAAAGATTTCTGGAACCAGCTGAATATTGCGTACCAGGATCTATTAGTACAGCGTGTTCTCGATGCCAACAAGCGACAGAAGCTTGCAACGGTTGCTGCATTCCGGGATACCTTTACCGAAGGCTTCAAAGAATCCAATGCACAGTTAATGACTGCAAATCCGGTAGCGTTCCCGGGCTTTCGCCAGTCGATAGAAAAGGCACTGAATAATGAGGTCACACCGTGCGGCATAGTGACCGGAATCGGCCGCTTCAAACTCAATATAGCCGAAGATAACCCACGTGTCGGGATTGCCATTTCTAATGTCGCGTTTCAGGCTGGCGCTTTCGATATGGCTGGTGCGGAAAAAATGTGCGCGCTGCTGCTGGACTGCGCCAAGCAGCACTTGCCGGTCATATGCTTTATTTCGTCAGGCGGAATGCAAACCAAGGAAGGGCCCAATTCGTTATTCTCCATGGCAATTGTCAATGATCAGATTACCCGCTTTATCGCCGAGACCGATTTGCCTGTAGTAGTGTTTGGGTTTGGTGACTGCACCGGTGGCTCGCAGGCGAGTTTTGTTACCCACCCGCTGGTTCGAACCTATTACCTGAGCGGGGCAGACATGCCTTTTGCCGGGCGGGTTGTGGTGCCATCGTTTCTGCCGTCTATATCGACAGTCGCGAACTATCTCGCCAAAACCCCCGGATCCATGCAGGGTCTGGTCAAGCACCCGTTCGCCGAAAATCTCGACGACAAACTGCTGGCCGTTGATCCCGATATTACAGTGCCTACCGATACCATCGCAGAGATAGTGGCGCGGGTCCTGACCGGGACAGCATCGATGGAAGTGGTGATTCCCGAAAGCGTTGTTTACCGGGCCGTCGATCTGATGGGCAAGATCAACAAGGTTCTGATTCACGCACGCGGCTGTACTGCGGTCAAGCTGATTCGCATCGCCCAGCAGAAAAATATAAATGTATTGCTGGTGCAATCGGATCCCGATATGGATTCCGTTGCTGTTGACATGCTGCAAGACGGTGACGAGGTGGTTTGCCTCGGCGGACAAACGCCCGATGAAAGCTATCTTAACGCACAGTCGGTTGTGGCTATTGCCAAGAATCGTGCTGTCGATGCCTTGCATCCGGGGATCGGGTTTCTGTCTGAAACATCGAGCTTTGCCCGCGTCTGTCGAAGCAATGACCTGAACTTTATCGGACCACGTGCGGACAGCATGGATACCATGGGTAATAAGTCAAATGCCATTCATACCGCTATGGCTAACGATGTTCCAGTGGTGCCCGGTAGTCACGGAATCCTGACCAATGCCGAGGCAACGGCAGCAGTAGCAGAAGAAATCGGCTATCCGGTTATGCTTAAAGCGGTGCATGGCGGTGGCGGCAAGGGCATTAAAGTAGTGCGCAATGCCGGTGAAATTCGCGAGAGCTTCAACACTGTATATAACGAAGCCCGGGCCGCGTTTGGTAATGGTGATATCTATCTGGAGAAATTTGTCGAATCGATGCGTCATATCGAGGTGCAAATTCTGCGTGATATAGAAGGGACCACCAAAGTGCTTGGTCTGCGTGACTGCACCGTGCAGCGTAACAACCAGAAGGTGCTGGAGGAATCGGCCTCAACGATGTTGCCGGAGCATCTTGCTGAGCAGGCATATGCGGCGGCGGAACGACTCGCCAATGCTGTCGAGTATTTCGGCGCCGGTACGGTTGAATTTATCTATGATCTGAAATCTGAAGCTATTTATTTTATGGAAATGAACACACGGCTGCAGGTGGAGCATCCGGTGACAGAATGGACCTGCGGCATTTCAATAGTAGGAGAGCAATACAATATAGCCTCGGGCAAACCGATAAAACACCTTGAGCCGACTAGTAAAGGGTTCGCCATCGAAGCTCGTGTCACAGCTGAGAAAGCACGTCTTGATTCAAACGGCGTTGTTGATTTTCTGCCGACACCGGGGCTGGTAACCGAGTGCCGCTTCCCCGAGCGGGAAGACATGGAACTGATCTCCATGATCGCAGATGGCAAGACTATTTCTCCGTTCTATGACAGCTTGATCGCCCAGGTAATTGTTCATGGTACCGATCGCAATGATGCCATCGCAAAGCTCATCGAAATACTCGACGATACGGTGATCAAAGGCGTATGCACCAATATTCCGTTACTCAAGCGGATACTGTCAGATTCAACGTACGTTAACGGCGACTACGATACCAATTACCTGCCGGCATTTCTGGATACCATAGACAAGAACCAGCTAATCGAGGATATGGCCTATACCGGTGTCGATAAATCAGACAGTAATCTAAGTAGCTTGCGCATAGCCGGCACCAGTGAGCTGAAGGTTGTCTCACCGATGACCGGCGTGTTCTATCTCACACCGTCTCCAAATGAACCGGATTTCGTCGCGGTTGGTACTACAGTGAATTTAAGTAATACAC
Organism: Chromatiales bacterium (ex Bugula neritina AB1); assembly: GCA_001730015.1. Taxonomy (GTDB): domain Bacteria; phylum Pseudomonadota; class Gammaproteobacteria; order Granulosicoccales; family Granulosicoccaceae. The sequence continues at coordinate 67,576 of MDLA01000117.1, forward strand.
TGTGTCAGGTGGAGGCGATGAAACTGTTTACCCATATTTCCCTTTCCAGCGTTCCAGGGTCGGGGGAGATCTTCGAAGCCGATAAAGACTACACCGTTGTCAGGGTCAATCAGGCGAACGGTGCACAGGTAAATGCAGGAGATCTACTGTTTGTTGTGGAGCCGGCTTAACCCCGGGTGTTGCATAAAATTCCGGCCCGGAACCGCTGCGCTGCTTCTATAGCAGCATCTAAGGCGCTGTACTCATTTTTCCTGAATATCACTTGGAATGACCCAGGCTCAATCCAGTAAAAACTCCGTGCAGCGCCTATTATGCAGCTCTATAAGCTTCTGAACTCGGAATTTTATGCAACAAAAGGGTTAACTCTGGTCCCGGGCTTCACTCGTCTATAAATAGATACCGGTAAAAATAGATACCGGTTAGTGATTAAAACATACGCAGATAGCGATCACGTTCCCACTGGCTGACGTGGTTCGCGTAGGACAGGCACTCTTCCCGCTTGGTTTCAACCCACGATTCCAGCATTTTGTCACCAAGCACCTGACGGCTCAGCGGGTCGATCTCCAGAGCGGTAATCGCTTCATCCAGGGTGCGTGGCAGCCATTCAATTCCGTTGTTGCGGCGGTACTCTTCGGTTTGTTCAAAAAGGTTTACTGTATTGGCAGGTGCAAGTTCCAGCTGCTTTTCTATACCTTCAAGGCCGGCTGCGATCATCAGCGCCATTCCAAGGTAAGGATTACAGGCACTGTCGGCGGCTCGCAGCTCTACACGCCCGCCGTCGGAGGGTACGCGTACGGTGTTAGAGCGATTGTTTCCACCCCAGGAAGTAAAGCACGGAGCCCAGGTGTAGCCGGACGTGCTTCCTTTCATAATTAATCTTTTATAGCTATTTATGGTGGGAGCAGACAAAGCCAGTATAGCAGGCAGGTGCTGCATTACGCCGGCTGTGAACTGATAACCGAGCGCCGATAAGCCCATGTTGTGCTGATCGTCACCGTTGGCGTTGAACAGATTATCGCCGCTGCTTGCATCGGCCAGCGACATATTAAAATGAGCACCGCTGCCGGCTTTGTCAGCAAATGGCTTGGGCATAAAAGAGGCGTAGCCTCCATGTTGTCGTGCGAATTCGTTAACCATGACGCGAAGAAAAACAAACCGGTCAGACATAGTCAGCGCGTCTGCGTACTGGAAATCCAGTTCAAATTGCCCGACGCCGTCTTCGTGATCGAATGAATAAACGCTCCATCCGAGGGCGTTCATGGCGTCGACGGTTTCACCAAGCCAGCTGTCCAGATTGTCCATCAGGCGAATACTGTCGTAGGCCGGTTTTTCCAGTACCGGCAGATTACTGATCGCATTAGGGTTTTGCGCGTTGTCGTCTTTGAAAACAAAAAATTCGGCTTCAACGCCGCAGTTGACAGTAAAGCCCTTGTCCGCTGCCTGCTTAAGTACTCTTTTTAGAATGCCTCGATTGCATGGTTCAAACGGTTTCCCCTGATACCAGAGATCGCTGGCGAACCAGCCGGTGTCGTCGCGCCAGGGTACAACCATAAACGAAGCCGGATCCGGTACCGCACCCACTTCATCATCGGCCATGTTCTGCGGAACGCCGTCAAGTGCCGCTCCGGTAAACAGCTCTGATCCGCCGAGCATGCGTTCGAGGTAGGCGATCGGTACCATCTTGGCTTTGGGTATACCGTGCATATCCACGTAGCTCGGCACCAGGTACTTTAAGCCGTGGGTTTGGATTTCGCTCTGCAGTCTCTGCAGAACGGTATCGTCAATAGAAACCAGACTGTTGGTGCTCATGGAATGTGACCTTCTGTGCTTAGAGGCAGGCAGCAGACTTAACTCGCATTATTCATGGGGTGGCGAGGATATCGCGTAGACCTTATTTATTCACGGCAAGGGTTTTCACAGTGGACTTTCTTCTCGCGTCGAATACTTACTGATATTTGTAAGAGAAAAAATTCTCTGTGAAATCAAAGGTCAAGTGAGATTCCGTTAATCCCGTGAATAATGCGGGTTAAGGCGCTGTTGCCTGAAGTTTCTTGATTGTTTCCAGGTCAAGTATGCACTAGAGGAGATCGAGTTTCTATGGCAGCACAGTGGCAGGCTTTACGGGGGAATCCCCGCCGCAGCGGGCGGGGACTGCGCAGGCTTCAGGATGTGGATTGGCATTCACTGCGAGTGCGGCGCAACCAGAGTAGCGACAACGCGGTCAGGATAATTGCCGGAAACAGCGGATCGGATGATGATTGTCCCGAGGCAGGTGCAATTGAGCAGCCGAAAACCCCATTGCTGTTGTTTACGGAGTCAATGACGTCGGGTATGTTATCTTTATCTCTATCCGGTACAGCGGCCGAAAGCTGCGGGCTTTCGAAAATGCCCTTGGCGCTGATCGCAAATTCGGCGTCGATACGTCCATCCGCATCAAGATCGAGCTCTGTGCCACCAAATTCAATGACATCGTTAACCCCGTCACCGTCACTATCCAGGTCAAGGTAGTCAGGCGTCATGTCTGCATCGGTATCGAGGATTTCATTGGCCAGAGATGAATCGATCAGGCCATCCAGATCGGCGTCAGCTGCTGCATCGTATGAAATGACAGATCTTATCGTCGCATACTCACCGCTACTTTCGACAAGATCGGGAATACCGTCCTGGTCGGAATCCAGATCGAGGTAGTTCGGGATACCGTCCAGGTCTTCATCAGCGGCTTCATTCAGCAGGGTTTGCGGAGCTGCGGGCGTCTCAGCGACGGTTTCAGAGGAGTCGAGCAGCTGTAGCCCGGTTGTTGTGGGAGCAGATGCGGAGACCTCGGTGTCTGCGCCGTTTTCCGGGGCCTGCTGCTGTTGCACATTGGCGTTTTCTACAGCTGCAATTTCCTCTGCGGTGTCGAGCTGGCCGTTAAGGTTTACATCGCTGAAACCGTTCTCACGCAAATCGGATATTCCATCGTTGTCACTGTCACGATCCCGATAGTTCGGAATGCCGTCGCCGTCACTGTCAGTGACTCCGTCTGCGGAATTAATCAAGCCATCGTTGTCTTCGTCAATGTTAACCAGGCTCGAACCCAGCGTGACTTCGTCACCGTCACTGACACCGTCACCATCGCTATCCGCTGCATTGGGATTGCTTTGGTAAACCGTGATTTCGTCGCCGTCACTGATCGTGTCATTATCGGTGTCGGGCGATACCGGACTGGTTTGGTGAATGCTCAGTTCGTCGGGATCAGACAGCCCGTCTGCGTCACTGTCAGCGAGAGTCGGGTTAGATAGATGTACGAGTATTTCGTCACCATCAGTCAGGGTGTCGTTGTCGGAGTCCGTATTCAGCGGGTTTGTACTGTGCTCATTGACCTCCGCGCCATCGGTAATTCCGTCACCGTCAGTATCCGCCAGATTTGGATTGGTCAGGTGAATGGTAATTTCGGTATAGTCGGTCAGTCCATCGAGATCAGTATCACGAGAGGCCAGGGTTGATGTATACGGGGTAGTTTGAGCCAGCGCTAAATCGATGCTCTCGTGCTGGCCGGTTTCACCCGCTGCCCCGATTGTGGTACTGCCAGCCATAACATGTAATTGCGAGCCCAGTAAAACAGCACCGCCCGCATGTCGGCCTACCAGCATGTTAGCCAGAATGCTCCATCCGCCGGTGGCCGGGTTAAATACTTCGACTTCCTTGTGCGCGTTAAAACCGGCCCCTGATTCTCCGCCCATTACATAGAGCTGATCGTCATAAACAACTGCCATGGTACCGGCGCGCTGGGTCGGTATTTCATCAGCAGCTGATGACCAGGTTTCTGTATCGAAGTTATAGATATCAGTTGCAGCAACTGTGTTAGCTATACTGCGATTGGTTTGTCGACCGCCGGCAGCGATAAATTTATTGCCTATAACACCAGCGCTGTAGTGATCGCGCGCGTTTGGGGAATCAGCAAGTATGCGCCACTGGCCGGTTGCCGGGTCGTACTCGTCGAACCAGGCTACAGCGCCGCCATCGTGTCCCAGGGTGTTGCCGCCCATCACGTATATTTTATTGTTATAGATTACCGTCCCTGCAGCGCCGCGTGCGCGGTCTGTGGGCATAGCACCCTGTGTTGACCAGGAATTATCGGCGGGATCAAATACATGGATATCAGCGATAACAGGTTCCCGCGGGAAACAGCACGCCAGTGCGCCAATGATATATATTTTCCCGTCATAGACAACTGGCTGGATGTGATGCATTTCAAGCGGTGCCTGAACGACGATTTCCCAGATGTTTGTGTCCGGGTTGTAGCGGTTAACCGGTCGTATATGGCGGCCGCCAAACAGGTAAATCATGCCGTTGAATTCGACTGCTGCTGATTCATGCCGGGCCGCAGCGGTGCTCCCGTCAGATGAATTTACTTCAGCCCAGTTTTGTGCAGACACGGTACTGGAGATGTTAAACAGGAACAGGGCAGTAATTAAAGCGTGCCAGGTCAGGGGGCTTCGGTTTGACGTCATTCTGTTACTCGATGTTCGTTCGTGACAAAGCCTCGGGCACGCAGAGGCCGTGTCAGTCCCGGGGAGGCAGTAGTTGCTTTGCAACTGGCGCCGTTGTCTTGAATTTCAGGCTGATTCGTCAGCCACTGGTGCGTCGAATCTGCAAAAAATTCAAGAAGTCTCAGTTTGTTAGCGTCTGAAGTTACAGATAATTTAAACTGCTGGTGAAACAGTCGGTTAACGAGCCTTTTTTGAGTGCTTCACTATACAAACAGGACTATCGAGAGCGTGCTGCTAATTCTGGCTGGAGGTTACTGCGTTCCATGCGGCGTTACGCATCAGCTGCCCGAGATCGCGGCTGGTGCCGGGAGGGAGATAAATCGAGGTAGTCAACGGGGCTTTGGCGAATATCGTACTGTAGACCACGTTGGCAGCCATATACGCCAACGGTGTGTAGGGGTGGACGTGGTCAAAGGTCAGTGTATCTTCAATAGCTTTGTCATTCATTGTTGATGATAAAGCCTTGTAGGCCAGACCATAGGCTATCCCGTTAGGGGCGCAGCTGGCCTGGTGCCGTGAGGCAGCCTCGCAATAGATTGCGTTTGCGGCGGGCCCGAAACTGTCTCCGCCGGTCGAGCTTATTTGCGAATCGGTAGCCCATAAGCCATAGAACAACACTCTGGTTCCGCTGCGGGCCGCGCTATCGGCAAATAGGCCGGCGTAGGTATCAAAGCGATTTCTATAATCGGTTCGATCAAGGATATCGAAACGCCCCTGAAGTATCACCAGATCGTACTGGCCGTTTTTCAGATCATATCTGGGCGTTCCTTCGCCTTCACCCTCGTCCCAGTGTTCTTTTAATGATCCACCGCCGATTGAATGGACGCGATGATTAACATTGGAGATATCAACCCCGATCATATCGATCAGCTGCTGCGTCACGCTGTACCTGGATTGTCTGCCATTTAGATACGGACCATGGGTTAAATAGGAATTTCCTATAAACAGTATGGAGATGTTGCTGCGATTAATATCAACCAGCGCATTCGGGGAGATGGTTGGTGTTGGTTGGTTGCCAGATGTGGATGGGGGCGCCGTTACCGGATTCGCTTGCGGTGACTCTGGTTCTGCCTCGGTCGTGTCAGCGCTGACTTCTGTAGCGTCTGCTGAGACCTCTGCAACGTCAGATGCAACTGTTGTAGCATCTGATACAACTTCTATAGTGCCCGGTGTCACTCTAGTGTCATCAGACATAATGCACGACCGGTTTTTCTCCCATCCATAGCCGTCGTTATCTCTGTCGATTATAGAATCTGAGCAGATCGGGAATACCGGGTTTGCAACAGGTGATACTGTTTGTATCTTGGCAAATGCACTTGTTACAACGCAGGTTTGATTATTCTCCCAGCCGTAGCCTGTATTACCGGAATCACTTAAAGGGTTAGAACAGGCGGGGAAGAGGTCTAAAGGTGTCGGTGGCCTGGTGGTCGGGTTGCTATGTACCTCTGATGTATCGAATATACAGGTTCGGTTGTTTTCCCAGCCATAGCCTGTGTTGTGAGAGTCGTTTATAGTGTCAGAGCAAGCCGGGAACAAATCGAGTGGAGTCGGTGGTGCCGGAGTAGCGTTGGCGTGGTTCGGTGAGGAGGCAATTATGCACGATCTGTTATTTTCCCATCCGTAGCCCGTGTTTTCGGTGTCGGTGATGGCATCGGAGCAGGCCGGGAATAGCTCTGCAGGGGTTGCCGTGGTTGAAGGGGTCAGATTGGCATGTACTGGTGAAGAAAGAAACACACAGCTTTTGTAGTTTTCCCATCCGTAGCCTGTATTGTGCGTATCGCTGACCGCATCGGAACATGCTGGAAACAGATCAAGTGGTGTCGGTGGTGTGGAACCAGAAGTGGGTATGAGCGTAGAATCTGCGATTATGCAGGTTCGATTATTCTCCCATGAGTAACCGTCGTTGTCCGTATCGATGATTCCATCAGAGCACGTTGCAAACACCGGTGATTCGGGTGAATTGACAGTTCCATCGCTGTTTCTGACGATACAGGATTGATTATTCTCCCAGCCATAGCCGTCGTTGTCGTTATCGGTGATGTTGTCAGAACACACCGGAAAAACCGGGGGCGTCGAAGGCGTGACTGCATTATCGGTGGGCGGTTCTGTCGTTGCCTCAGAAACTTGCAATACCGCTGGCGTTTCAGCGGGCGGTTGCGGTACCGAAGCCGGTGATGTCGGGGGCGTCGAATACAAGGTACTCAAATTCCAGGTTGCGCCCTTCTCATTGCACCGATACCCGGTGTAATCACCGTTCGCGCGTGGAATACCGGGGCATCGGCTTTCATCCGGAGCATTGTTCAGTGGGCCGTGGCCGCACTGTACCGTGTTGTAGTAAATACGATTGCTGCCAGGTCCGGTACCGAATTTTGCCGTGATCGCATCACAGATTTCAGGAACGGTTTTACTGCCATCGGGAGTCTCTACTTCGATACCGGCAAGGCCATGATCGTAGTTGGTGTCACAGTAGCATTGACCTTCTGCAGAGTATGAATCACTCCAGGGCGTTGCCGTCGACGGTGTTGCAATAATAGTATTGTTAGCGTTGAAGAATCGCTCGGCAAACTCGTTGACGGTAGCGATTTCATCTTTGCCGATCCCGACAATATGCAAATACTCAACGGTATCAGAGAAATCGAGTTTCGTGTTGGGGTTTAGGTAGCGGAAAGCAGCGTTCCATTGTGTGGCATAGGCGCTTCTTCTAGCGTGTGTTACAAAGGCGGCACTCTTTTGGTTGAGATCCGCAGTACGGTTTACATTGTTGCCATCATCGATTTTTATATAGTTGGTATTTGCCATCACGTAACGCAGATCGGCAGCTGAGGCCTGTCGTTCGTTCCAGGTACTGTGCTGCACTACTGTGACACGCTGGTTGCTGTCAAAAGTGGTGGTTTGCTTTATTCTTCTAACAACATCGGCGGTGAAATCAGATTGACCACCTTCGGCAACATAGATATCACCGCCAGCGGAAAGTGTTTCTATCCATTTACTGGTTGTAAGGGAAACTGCCTGGTTCCAGTTTCGGTGGGCATTTAGCCAGGCGCCAGGCCAGGTTGCTTCCATCACTGCCTCAGCAGCGGCAACGTAGCTGCCGCGATTGCCGTCGCCATAGGCACCACTGACAACATGCGGTTGAATGCCAAGATGTCTGCTCATCATCAGGGCTGCAACGGCGGCATGACCATCGTCTTTATCGGGGGCGTGGTCGTAGTGAAGAGAAATAAGGTCGGTGTCCTGCACGTAGGCGCTTTGAACGCCGGCAGTGGCAAATAAACACAGAAACAGGGAAGCTATTCGCAGCATAAGGTCGCAGGGGCACGGTAGACAAACACCTGAATAATGCCAAACACCGCACGTAAGTAGTGTGCGGTGGTTCTCATCTATCTGATATTGCTATGTACCTGTGCGGGCATGCACGGGTGATCTATAAGGGATCCGGCTGATGGTGAGTGTGCTGGCTGATTGCGCTGGAGATAATCTCGCTTCGCAGCTTTGTTGCGTCGTAGATGGTTTTGAACTCATCCACTTCGGGCACTTCGGTGTGCTGGAACAATGATTCCAGATGTCCGAAAGCCAGTGGTTGATATATCAGGTCAGCGACGATGTAGTAATTTCCTTCGGCGTTAACCGGAATTCTGTACTCGAAGAGATCGGAGCCGGCGTTGAAGTTATCATCGTTTGCCGCTGCACCGATAACCGCTACGTCGTTGTCGACCAGGGTTTTGTCAAATCCTTTTGGTGTGAGTCTATTGTCTTTGGCATAGCGGTTGGCTTCTACCAGTGAATGGGTCACATCGCCGTTGGCATCAGCCATGATCGCTTCGAAAACCAGCACCTGGGATTCGTTTGAAATGCTGTTGTAGTGCGGCTCGTAGCGATTAAAATTGGTGTCACTGTCTACGCCGACTATGCTGCCGTCCGGATTGATTTTACCCGATTCAAATATCAGAGCACCGGAGGTGTCGGTCACGGCCAGATGAACAAAAACACGTCGCGAAGGATAGCCGCTGGGTAGTTTGTGTCCGGTTTTATTGTCTATTTTCAGCGTGGCAATAATATGGTCGCCTTCACTTCGAGTACCGACTAACTGTAGTTCCGCTGCAGTTTTAAGGAACTGGCGATTACGCTGTATCGCCTCCGGGAAACCTTCAGCCTGTATGCCCAGTTCCTGTTTGAAGTTTTCAAACATATCGAGCATTACTGTGTTGGCTCCCAAAAAAGTGTGCTCGCGAAAATCGCTGCGGCGAAGATCGGTTCCGGAGGAAGCCAGGGTTACCGTTGTTTCTATTTTCGGCATATGGCAGTCCTGACAGCTAGCGGCATTGGACCCTCCATCACGGTAGTCGCTATTGTTCCATTCCGTGAAGGTCTGTTGCTCCTGGAAACGGTCTTTAAGTTCTGCGGGAATAACATTGCCCTCGGCATCAAGCGAATGCGTTTTTAACTCGTGGCACGTCGCGCACATTGCTGACGAGCTCATGTGAGCACCATAAGCGGGGGTGAAATCAGAGTTGGCGATCATGTAGGCACCAACCGGATCAGCATATTGACCGTAAGCCGGGCGGTTTTCTTTATCACTGGCCGGGAATTCAGCAATTGAAAAATTTCCTGATCCTGACTCGGTGGTCCCAAGTGACCCCGTATCTTCAATCTGGTGACACAGTGTGCAGCTGACACCGTCCATCGCGTGGTCGTAGTATTTGTTTTCAGTTGTAAAAGATTCGGTAAAAATCTCGAGTGTCTCACCACTTTTGCGCGCGGCCTCGTTGGCCATTGGTGCGTGGCAACGGGTGCAGGTATCATTAACTTCGTGTTTCAGGTTCGGGTGGTTGTGAATCGTTGCAGCCGCCTTTGCGCGCCAGTACGGGTCACGTGCCGATTGAGCCATTGTGGTTGCCTCCCACGACGATTCAATAGACACATCTTTTCCGGTGTCGTCTGTCATATCATTATGACAAACGGCACAGCTACCGCTTCCGGAGAAATGGTCACCAAGAAAGTTGGGGTCCGAAAACTCTACGGAAGGTAAGCCTCCGAAGCCAACAGATTTCGGTGTCTCTTCAAACAGTTGCCCGGAGTTGCTATCGCCGCCACAGCCACTCAAAAAAATAATCGATAGCAGCGCAACCATGCAGGTAGCGGAGCTGCGATTGTTACGCAAGAGTGCTACGCCTGAGACAGCGCGGCGTAAGTGCAGGAAATTTACCATCATGCATCCGATGATCAGAGGGGTCTGCGAGCTACAACGGCCGGATTTACGGTCTCTTTAGCTGCACCGGCTGACCGAATTCAGCATTATTTGAATCGAATTCCCTGATATAGCCACAGTGCCGCGTCTGTCATGTGAGGCACCTCGTTTAATGGCATCTGGAGAGAATCAGTATTATGTGACGTGATATTGGCTCGAGCACTGCGTGCCAGCGTTGGATTCCAGGCCAGGGCAAGAGGAGCCGGGGGCTTGCGATAGGTTTAGATCACCTTATTTGTAGTCTTCCGGTTCGAAAACGAGAATCGCATTTACCGCGTAATCAGCCACCCAAATGGTCCCCGGGAATATATCCTGATCGCCCTGAGCGGTTACGTCGAGCGGAGTACCAAGCTTCTGAAACAACTTATCAATGCCATTGAGCTTGGTACCGGCATTGTTCAGCTGAATTCGATAGACCGACCGGTCAAAGCTGCCAGCGAGCAGATCACCCTGCATCGAGCCGCCGAAATTACTGGCCCGGTATTCGGTAAAGCCGTTGGTCGATGCATTAAACACGTGTAGCGAATTATTGCTTTTACCGGGAACCTTATACTGGCATTCCACTGCATTGGCGTTACCCTGAATTGGCGATTGCGGGTTACTGTCGTTGAATTTATTGTTCTTGCTGCCACGTGTCGGGTTCGGGTGACCGCCATAGTACCCCTTGCCGGTAATATAATGCAGGCTGTCTTTATAGGTAGTGCCGCCGTCCTTGTAGTTGCCAAGGCAATTACCCGGCGGAGGAGCACCCCATCCGGCATTGGGGCCGTTGTCTATGGTGTACATTTTTCCGGCGGTAGTAAGAAGCACGTCGTAGGCATTGCGAAATCCGGGTGCGTAAATTTTTACCGGGCCGTTATTTTCGAGAATTGCCATATTCTTTCCATTGTTCCCACCGAATGGATCGTTGGCATCGTCCGGCCCGGCCCGATCCTCATCATTCAGGGTTGGCAGGTCATAGGTTGTATTACCTATTTGCTGCAGGTTGATTTCTACAATGGCAGCGCTGTAAGCGTACTCAGGTATTCGGGCGAAATTGTTCGAGGGTAATCCCATATTTGTGTTACCACCTACCGCCAGATAGAGTGTTTTACCGTCCTTGCTTAATTGCATGCCATTGCCCTGGTGGTTTTCCTCGGAGCGTGGCAGCCCTCTGACCAGATCAACCTTATTCCAATTATTTCCGTTTTTAGTCAAACGCGAAACAATAACCGAATTAGTATCGAGGTTACTGTCGTTACCGGATGGGCCAGCGCCCATTCGCGGATCACCAGAGGAGACATAGATAACCGGGTTGTTTGTTGTTCCAACAACAAGTAAACCGGTTACAAGTCGGCCTTTTACCGCTTTGTTCACGCTGCCATCATCGTTGTGATTGGTGATCTTCTGCACCAGGGTTATCGTTTCCTGCTTGGTGGTGGTGTAATTGTTTTTTCCCGCTCGATTGACGGTATAAACATATATATCGCCGTCGCGGCTCGACACATACAGATTGCCATCGGGTCCAAACTGCAGGGAGCTGGGCTTTTTAGGCGCTGCCTTTTTAAGGGTAGACTGAGCAAAGACCGGTTCTATAGCGGGTCCATCAGGGTTCGTAACCTGAGCGATTTCCTGCTTTGCTGTCAGCGCGACTTTAATCGGCGGGTTAGAGCCGTCGTGTTCTACGCTGAGCTGCGCCACCTTATTGCCAGCAATACCCGAGTTGGTCGTAACCTTAACCGTCACAGATTTTCCCGGTTCCAGCGAGACAACATTATTGAAGTCAGTGGTAAAGGAATCTGCATTGTCTCCGGTAAGCACTATGTTATAGAGGGTTACCGGCGGATAATTATTGCCTCCGACATTGGTCAGAATGAAGCTCTGACTCTTGCTAACGTCTGTTGGTACGGTGCCAAAATCTATAGTGGTAACGGAGATGTCGAGCTTGCTCGCGGGTATATCAATACCCACGCCGGTCAGAAGTACCAGGTGCGGAGAATTTGCACCACTGTGCTCAATGCGAAGAAACGCTTTTTTTACACCCAGAGTAACCGGGCTGAAAGTCACATCAAAGCCGACAGTCTCTGTACTGGAAAGAGAGGTGTAACCGAAGCTGTTGGTGAGGTAGTCAAAGGAGTCCTCACCGCCAACTTCTATAGAATAAATTTCAACAGCAGCATCATCCGATGCACCGATATGGGTAATCTCGAATCTCTGCACACTGCTTTTGCCGATTGCCACATCACCTGAATCGAGAAGTGGAGGTGCTACGCTTAGAGTGTTCGAAGAGCGAACCGTACCGGATCCGCTGAGCGGAATCTTGATTGTATCAGCATAAACTGCGGATAACGTGGTGAACAGTGTGAGACAAAGAAACTTCGTCAAAAAGCGGTGAATCATTGATTGGCCCATGAACTCTGATCGAACGCTGTACGTTGAAGCGAGCTAGGTAGCAAGAAACAGGCACATTCAAATTTGTCCCGGCTTGAGCCACCGTTAATGTCAGCCGGTGTTTGATTTTGGAGAATTTGATCTTTGCTGACGTTTAATCTGGTACGCCCTTTGCGAAGTCGCTGATCCAGAAAATTATCGGACACCAGTGAATGTCAATAAATTCCGTTCAGGCAATTGATGCTAAAGCGTTGCGCCAGAGCAGCAAAAGGATACTTGTTACCGGCGGTGCAGGCTTTTTAGGCTCTCATTTGTGCGATCGATTATTGGCGCAGGGTCATGAAGTTATATGTGTTGACAACTTCTATTCCAGCACAAAAGAAAATATTAAGCACTTACTCGATAATCCATCGTTTGAGTTGATCCGTCATGATGTAACGTTTCCTTTGTATCTTGAAGTTAACGAAATATACAACATGGCTTGCCCGGCCTCTCCCGTGCACTACCAGCATGATCCGGTACAGACAACTAAAACCAGTGTGCACGGTGCAATTAATATGTTGGGCCTGGCTAAACGGACCGGGGCCAAAATTCTGCAGGCATCTACCAGTGAAGTTTACGGAGATCCGGTGGTACATCCGCAGGTGGAAAGTTACTGGGGCAACGTGAACCCTATCGGACCGCGCTCCTGTTACGACGAAGGCAAGCGATGCGCGGAAACCTTGTTCTTTGATTACCATCGTCAGCACGGTGTGCAAACGAAAGTGGTCAGAATATTCAACACCTATGGCCCTCGAATGCATCCGAACGACGGGCGAGTAGTGTCTAATTTCATTGTACAGGCATTGCTCGGCGAGGCAATTACCCTGTACGGAGACGGTACGCAAACACGTTCGTTCTGCTACGTCGATGATCTGGTTGAAGCCATTATTCGCACAATGAATACAAATGACGATTTTATCGGCCCGGTAAACATCGGGAATCCCTCTGAATTCACCATGGTAGAACTTGCGCAGATGATCCAGCAGAAAGTCGATTCTTCATCAGAGCTGGTTTATCGACCCTTGCCGGTGAATGATCCCACGCAGCGCAAGCCTGATATCTCTCTGGCGAAAGAAGCGCTCGACTGGGAGCCGGCAAACGATTTAAATGCGGGTTTGACCAAAACGATTAATTACTTTCGTGAGCGAATCACAAATGAGCAGCTTAATAACGCGACCTGATCTAAACCGGTGGTAGATGATGCAAGCTGCACTGCGTCTGTCCTGTAAGTGTCTATCCGCTTACAGGTAACAACTTTGTGTGCAGCTTTTTGCCCATCGTTAATTTTCTATCGCTTAACCGGAAATCCAGACGATAGTCGGAATCTCTATGGCAGATGCGGCTTGCTTTTACTGTACTGGACCTTACATCAGTGAGCTGGCAGGAATAGATCTGTGGAAAAGATTTTAACCCACATTATTCACGGGATTGACGGTATATCACCTGATCTTTGATTCCACAGAGAATTTTTTGCTCTTGCAAATCTCAGTTAAGTATTCGACGCGAGAAGAAAATCCACTGTGAAATCAAATCTCAGCGCGATATCCTCGCCCTCCCATGAATAGTGCGGGTTAATCTGCAGCTGAACTAACCGATCTTCCCTGTACTCTACCCGAAAGACAAAGCTCCTCACGTATAAATAGTGGGTATAGCTCGTCGCCGTGTATTTCTTTGCTATCCTTTATTGTATTCGCGTGGGGAATTGTCCCCGTTCCTGCATCGTCAACTTAAGTTAGTCTTAACTCATGATCAAGCGATTGATAGTCACTGTATTAGGCCTCGTCCTGCTTATCGGATTGCTGGCAGGCGTTAAGGGCATGCAAATCAGCGCCTTGATTGCAGCCGGCAAACAGATGCACCCACCCCCGACAACCGTTGCCTCCGCAACCGTTGAGGCTGCCGAGTGGAGTGATTCACTATCGGCTATTGGCACTCTGGAGGCCGGCCAGGGCGTGGTGATCACCGCAGAAGCGTCCGGCCGGGTGGCAAAACTATTGTTCACGGGGGGAGAGCAGGTTACAGCGGGTGATGTACTGGTAGAACAGGATTCATCAACAGAAGTCAGTCGACTGGAGCAGGCGAAATCTTCACTGAGTCTGGCCAAAAGCAACTACAAGCGCGTTTCACGTCTGTACGACAGTAAAGTACTTTCTCGCGCCGATTTTGATGCTGCGAAATCTGAACAAAGCATGGCACAGGCACAGCAGGATGAAATTCAGATAGCAATCGACCGCAAGCAGATAGTCGCGCCTTTTTCCGGCCGTCTTGGTTTGAGTATGGTCGACGTAGGTCAGGAAATATCCGCAGGAGTCGGTATTGTGTCGCTGCAGGCAGTTGACCCGATGCTGGTAAATTTCTCGATACCGCAGCAAGCGCTCGCCAGAGTATCGAGCGGATTATCTGTTGCTGTCACCGCTGATGCTGACCCGGGCAAGCTATACAACGGCTTGATCAACGCAATCGACACCGAGGTAGACAACGTCTCACGTACCGTCATGGTGCAGGCAACACTGGAATCTCCATCAGAAGGAACACCGGAATGGGGCTTGTTGCCGGGGATGTACGTCAACGTTGTAGTGCAGCTGCCCGAAAATAATTCGGTGCTCACGGTACCGGCTACGTCGGTGAGTTTTGCAACCTATGGAGACTCCGTATTTGTTCTCGAAGAAGGTGATGCAGGCGGGCTGGTAGCGCGTCAACAGTTTGTGCAGCTCGGTGAGCGACGCGGTGACTTTGTTGCCGTAAGTCAAGGTCTTGAAGCGGGTCAGCGTGTTGTCAGTGAAGGGGTGTTTAAACTTCGAAACGGCGCAAACGTGGTGTTAAACGAGAAAGGAAAAATAGAGCCTTCCCTTTCGCCCAAGCCAGACAACACCTGATCCGGCGGACAATACTCTATGAAATTTACTGATCTGTTTGTTCGTCGGCCGGTTCTGGCTATTGTTGTCAGTCTGCTAATTCTGATCGCCGGAATCCAGGCACTTAACGGGCTGACCATTCGCCAGTACCCGCGTAGCGACAATGCCGAAGTTACTATTAATACCGCCTATATTGGAGCCAGCGCAGACTTAGTACGCGGCTTTATAACCACACCACTGGAACGTGCTGTAGGTGGTGTCGATGGTGTTGACTATGTTCAATCGTCCAGTGCGCAGGGGCTGTCGACAATCAAGTTGCGCCTGGAGCTAAACTACGATCCCATTAAAGCGCTGTCGGAAATAAATTCCAAGGTAACTCAGGTTCGAGGTGATCTGCCCCCGGAGGCGGAAGTACCGGTAATATCGGTCGAATCTGCAGACAGTGCTTTTGCCTCGGCCTATTTGAGTTTCACTTCGGATATATTGCAACCCAATCAGGTCACCGATTTTCTAGTCCGTGTGGTGCAGCCCCGGCTCGGTGCACTTGACGGAGTTCAGCGTGCGGAAGTCCTGGGTGCGAGAACTTTTGCCATGCGAATCTGGCTCGACTCAACACGTCTGGCGGCTCACAATTTGTCACCATCGCAAGTGCGCCAGGCACTGGCGGCCAACAATTATTTGTCGGCGCTAGGCCAAACCAGAGGCTCATTGCTGCAGATAAACCTATCCGCAAACACCGATCTGAATTCAGTAGAAGAGTTCGAAAATCTTGCCGTGCGCTCACATAACGGCGCGATAGTGCGGTTGAAAGATGTGGCAACGGTAGAGCTAGGGTCTGAGAACTACGATACCGTTGTTCGCTATAACGGCGATGAAGCGATTTTCATGGGTATCTGGCCATTGCCGAATTCCAATACGCTCGATGTAATCGCCGGTGTGCGAGAAGAACTTGAAAGTATTAAAAGTACCCTGCCAAGTGGCATGCAGGCCACCATGGCGTACGATGCCTCGGAATATATACAAAGCTCTATAATCGAAGTAATAAAAACACTAACCGAAACTTTGTTGATTGTGGTTTTGGTCATCTACCTGTTTCTCGGTTCCATGCGCTCTGTTCTGGTGCCCATTGTAGCGATCCCGATCTCGCTTATCGGTGCAGTCTTTCTAATCCAGCTATTCGGCTTCAGCGTAAATCTGTTAACACTGCTGGCTATTGTTTTATCGGTGGGTCTGGTCGTAGACGATGCAATAGTTGTGGTTGAAAATGTAGAGCGACACATCGCCGCAGGTAAAACGCGTATACAGGCCGCACTGCTGGGGGCACGCGAACTTACAGGGCCAGTAATCGCCATGACAGCCACACTGGTTGCCGTCTATCTGCCAATTGGATTGCAGGGCGGGCTGACCGGTTCTTTATTCCGTGAATTCGCTTTTACTCTGGCAGGTGCCGTTACTATATCCGGTATCGTGGCACTTACCCTGTCGCCGATGATGTCGGCCAGCTTGCTTGTCGATGGCGAAAAACGCGGGTTTGCACTGCGGGCATTCAATGTGTTTGAACGCTTGCGAGTGTCCTATATGCGAAAGCTGGAAGGTACACTGCGCTATCGCCCGGCAGTCTATCTGGTGTGGGTTGTTATTGCAGCATTGTGCGTTCCCATGTTTATCATGTCGGCCAAGGAACTTGCACCAACCGAAGATCAGGGCGTGGTATTCGGCATCATCACGGGCTCCGGCAACTCCACCATAGAACGCGCTGCGCAGTATACGGCTGAAGCCGATGAAGCACTGCGAAGTATTGAAGAATCAGCATTTACGTTTCAGCTGACATTTCCAACCTCAGGTTTTGCCGGTCTGATACTCGACGACTGGGACAAACGCGACAGAACCGTGTTTGAAGTAAAGCGGGAAGTCGCACAGAAGTTTAATAACATCAGCGGTCTGGGTATTTTTGCGGTAACACCACCGGCCCTGCCCGGAGGCGGGCAGTTCCCGGTGGAATTCCTGATTGCCTCTACCGCAGAACCCGAGGAAATTCTAGGGTTCGCACAGCAGATACAGCTTAAAGCGATACAATCCGGAATGTTTGCTTTCCCACCGCAAATAGATACCAAAATAGATCTGGCGCAGACGGAAATTGTATTCGACCGCGATAAAATTGCCGATATGGGGCTGACCATGCAGCAGGTAAGTGCTGATGTCGGGACACTGCTTGGTGGCAATTATGTCAATCGGTTTAACATCGACGGTCGCAGCTATAAAGTAATTCCCAAAGCCTTGCGCAGCGAGCGACTAACGCCGGAGCAACTGCAGGATCTTTACGTAAGCGGCCCCGATGGGAAAATGATTCAGCTGGGATCAATTGCTCGCCTCGAAAACAATACCGTGCCACGTGCGCTCAACCGCTTTCAGCAATTGAATGCCGTGAAACTGAGCGGTGTAACTATAAAAACGCTGGATGAAGCGCTGGCCTTTTTAGAAAATGCCGCCGCCGAAGTACTGCCACAGGGTTATAGCCTCGACTACACTGGTGAATCACGTCAACTGCGGCTGGAAGGAAATAAATTCCTGCCAGCGTTCAGCCTTGCTATTGTGCTTATATACCTGACCCTTGCTGCACAGTTCAATAGCTTTCGCGACCCGTTTGTTATTCTGGCAGGCTCGGTACCTCTTGCGATGTTCGGGGCACTGATATTCACGTTCCTGAAAATGCCCAATCCGAATATGCCATTCTGGACCAACAGCTTCACCACCACGCTGAATATATATTCGCAGGTAGGACTGGTGACACTGATCGGGCTGGTGGCAAAAAACGGGATTCTGGTTGTTGAATTTGCACGCGGCCTGCAAGAGCAGGGAATGACCAAGCTTGCAGCAATCAGCAATGCTTCATCAACCCGTTTGCGGCCGATCCTCATGACAACGGTCGCCACAGTGGCCGGCCACTTCCCGCTGGTGCTGGTCACCGGTGCGGGAGCAGAAGCTAGAAATTCGATCGGTCTGGTGCTGGTTGGTGGTATGACGGTCGGTACACTCTTTACCTTATTCGTTATTCCGTCTCTCTACATGCTTTTTGCGCGTGATTTGCGCGGTACAAAAACTTCAGTCGAAGAGTTGCACCAGGAACAAGCACCGGCAGCGGAAACACCCGATATAAACAATAGTGATTCTTCGCTGGCAGCTATTCAGGCGTCCCACCGCTACTGAGTATTCTCACCATATTTTCTGCGTATTGCCTGCATACTGCCGGTTTGGTCAGGGCAGGCGAATGCCGCCATCCAGCCGGATTACCTCAGCATTCAGGTAAGCGCACTCAATCATAAAGCAGGCAAGCTTTGCAATTTCGGCTGGTTTCCCCAGCCGTTTGGGGAACAACGGCTGTTTTGATAAAGCTTCCTGTGCTTCTTCCGGCAGCGCGGCAAGCATTGGCGTTAAAAAGAGGCCGGGTGCTATCGTATTCACCCTCACCCCGTAGCTGGCGAGGTCCCTGGCCATCGGCAGTGTCAGTCCGGCAACGCCGGCCTTGGATGCACCGTAGGCTGATTGTCCTTTCTGGCCGTCAAATGCAGCAACCGACGCGGTATTGACAATAACGCCAAGTTCACCGTCTTCATTCGCAGTATTCTTTTGCATTCGCTCAGACGCCAGGCGACTTACGTTAAACGTTCCAATCAGGTTGATGTCAATGACCTTCTGGTACAACTTCAACGGGTGCGGCCCGTCTTTGCCCAGCGTTTTAACGGCGATAGCGATTCCGGCAAAGTTTACCGCAGCCGTTAGCCTGCCGAACGATGCAACGCAGGCATCCATGGCGTCGGTTACCTGCTGCTCGTTGCAGACATCCGCTTTGCAGAATATAGCGTGGTCTCCGAGTTCATCGGCCAGTGCATTACCCTGTTCTTCGTTGAGGTCAATGATGGCAGCTTTGCCACCGGCCGCTATAATTTCGCGGACCGTCGCCTCGCCCAGGCCGGATGCGCCGCCGGTAACTATCGCTACGGTTTCGTTTAGTTTCATGTAAGGTTCCAGCGCTGTGTCTAAAAAGTAAATTATACCGCACAGGGCATCGCTTTAACGGTAATTTGCGTGGGACTGCAGCGCGGGCCATCAAGCCTCGCTACTAAAATATTTTAGATTGCCGGATATAAATACAATGATGAAGCTTCCAGCAGTATCGGTTCTTGAGCTGTCGCGCGAGTCGCACTGGCTGACTATATGGTTCAATCAACCGGAGAAACGCAACCCGCTAACCGACGCGATGCGCGAAGAGCTCGTCGCGGTTCTCGATATCGTGCGGCAAACGCGGGAAATTCGCGGCATTACCCTGCGGGGTCGTGGTGGTGTGTTTTGCGCCGGTGGAGACTTGAAATCGTTTCGTTCGCTGGCCGATGGTAGCTGCTCGCGGGAAGAAATTCTCGCTATGTCCAGAGACATCGGCCGATTACTTGAAGCTGTCAATACGATGCCGCAAGTCGTCGTCGCCGTAGTCGAAGGTGCTGCAATGGCGGGAGGTTTCGGGCTTGCCTGCTGTGCTGATATTGTTCTGTGTGAGAAAGACGCAAAGTTTGCCATGACCGAAACGGCAATCGGCCTGAGCCCCGCACAAATTGCTCCCTACGTCATTCAAAAGCTTGGCTATGCAACCGCCAGAAAACTCATGCTGACCGCAGCCGGATTTAACGGCGAAGGTGCGTTTAGCTATGGTTTTGCAGATGAGCTAGCCTGCGGCACTGAAGATCTGGAAAACCTGGAGGCTCGCCTGAAAAAGCGGGTTGCCGGCTGTGCTCCGGGCGCTATAGCCGAGACAAAAACACTGCTGCGAGATCTGAACAACGCCTCACCCGGGCACCTGATCGAAATTGCGGCAGATAACTTTGCAGATCGGGTCCAGTCGCCGGAAGCACTGGAAGGTATCAACTCGTTTTTTGATAAACGCAAGCCGTCCTGGGCTGAACTGAGCAAGTAGTTACCGGGCAGTTACCCGCCTGGCGTTAAATCAAGCCGTCCTGATGGGTAGCAGGATTGCGCTATTGCTTTGTTCAGTATGACTGTGACGAATACTTATTCCATTAATTTGTCGTTTTCTCTGACAAACGTCAATTGTTCGACTATACCTATAGGGTAGCGTGGAAAAGTCGTCTCGACGGATTCAGGTTGTGGTGGTGATTTAGTGATTGAAACCCAGTCTACCGGGAACCATCGGGTGACGAGTAAAGCGGCGAAACCCGCATCAACAGATTGTTAAAAAAATAATAAAGAAGCAGACGCAATGAAACCGACATTCATCAAAAAAACTTTTTCAAATCGGATTGTTAAAACGGGTTGCATCGTAATGGCAGCGCTGGCGGGCGTGGCATGTGGCGGCTCAGGTTCGACTATAACCGGGATCTCTCCGGAGGTGATCAATGCACCGCTCGAAAACGACGCGGTAACGCCACCTGTAGTTGCCACCGTAACGGGCGACACAGCGATAGCGGCGGATGCACCGGTCGTTACACCTGAGTCAGTTGTGGCTCCTGAACCGATATCAGCAGATCCGTCAGCTGTAGCCGCACGGCCTCTGACTGCAGAATCACAGGCGCTGATAGCCGATGCATTGGCTCGCGGATCGATTCGCGTTATGCAAGCGGGTGATTCCATTACACACGGCACCAGAGACAGCGACAGTTACCGCAAAGCGTTTGCCTCGCTGATGGCTGATGCAGGCTGTCCGATAACAGAAGTCGGCTCGCAAAGCGGCACACTCCATCAATCCGGTTTCTATGCAGCCCACGAGGGTTACAGTGGCCATACGGCCGATTACTTTTTAGAAGGTCGCACTACAGTTTCCGGTGAAAACCTGGGCATTAGTCATGCGGTTAACTTTCAAAAGCCTGATGTGGTACTGCTGCATCTGGGATCGGTCGATATATTTCTCGGTGAAACGGTTGCGAGTACGCTGGCGGAAGTAGATCAGGTGATAGCAACAATATTCGATACCAAGCCGGATACGATGGTTTTTGTAGCGAATATAATTCCGTGGTACGACACCTCTACTGATGCGTCAATTCCGCAATCTATTGAAGCACTGGGAACCGGTATCGAGCAGATAGTTGCCGAATCTAATAATCCCTTACTCGCGCTGGTTGATGTTCGCTCAGGTTATAGCGAAGGTCTGATGCAGGCCGATTTGATCCACCCGTCAGCATCGGGTGATCAGCATATTGCCGATGCGTTTTTTGATCGAATCGCCCCGGCCTGTGAATAGTAGCTGAACGTTCCCTCTGGCATGGCCGGTAATGTACACCGGCCCTGCATTTGTAATCTGCTGCCTCCTGCATCTGGCAGTGTAGAAGCGCTTGTCGTATCCTAGGTACAGTCTTTTTTTATCTAAGCTTGAAAAGCAGGAGACAGCACCTTGAAAAGCGCAAAAGATTACCTCGAAGCCGCAAATCAGTCGGTTACCCGAATTAGTTCTGAAGAAGCCATAAAGCAGCACGGCAGCGGCCTGTTTATCGATGTTCGTGATTCCTCAGATATCGCAAAATCCGGCACTATTGCTGGTGCCTTGCGGATACCGCGGGGTTTTCTCGAATTTGCAGCCGACCCTGCCACGCCATTCCACAATGACGCTCTGGCCAAAGATAAAGACCTGTTTCTCGTCTGTGGTGCCGGTGGTCAGGCCGCGCTCGCAGGTAAAACACTTCAGGAGATGGGCTATACGTCAGTCACTAATGTGGGCGGAATCGGCGATTGGAAAAACGCTGGCGGCCCGATGGAAGACGCGTAAGCCGGTTGCACTAAAACAGCAATCATACCCGCACCGAAATGTTGTGGCGGTCCAGAGGTTTTTAAGTGGCTGGTCAGCAACCTGAACCAACATCCGTGAAACCGGTCGAACGTACCGGCGCAGGGTTTAATTGTATATATCTAAAGGGTAGGGGAATAGAGAGTGATTAATATTACTAAAAGTATGGCAGGGGCAACGCTTGCGATGGCATTAGCAGCAGGTGCTGCAAGTGCAGACGGCGGCATGGTCACTATTGCCAGTGCACACAGTGTAAAAGACACAGCGGATAAGCTCGAAAAGGTACTTGAAAGCAAGGGAATGAATGTATTCGGTCGTGTAAACCATGCAAAGGGAGCCGAAAAAGCGGGCATGCAGCTGCAACCGACAGAGCTGGTTATTTTCGGGAACCCGAAAGTCGGAACGCCATTAATGAAATGCGCACGAACCGTTGCTATCGATTTGCCGCAAAAAGCGCTGATCTGGCAAGACGATGCCGGTAAAGTCTGGTTTAGCTATAACGATCCAGCCTACCTGGCCGAGCGCCACGGTATGGAAGGCTGCGAAGCAGTGCTGAAGAAAGTCTCCGGCGCACTGGGTAAATTTGCAGCAGCTGCAACGTCGGGCTAAAAACAGGAACCCGGAACTAATTCCGGGTTCACCTTAATTTTTTGTTTTAACCCTGGTGTTGCATTAAATTTCGAGCTCAGAAGCTTATAGAGCTGTATAAAAGGCGCTGCACGGAGTTTTTACTGGATTGAGCCTAGTCATTCTAAGTGATATTCAGGAAAAATGAGTACAGCGCCTTAGATGCTGCTATAGAAGCAGCGCAGCGGTTCTGGGCCGGAATTTTATGCAACATAAGGGTTAATTCGCGGTGCAGGCATCGCGGTAGGCATTTTCAAACACGCCTACCCAGCCGTTGTCATAGCCATTGCGCATGTCGGCGGCTTTGTCGCCAAACGCTTCCCAGCGGCTGTGAGTTAGCCTGACCTCGGTTTTACCGTCGCTCAGTGCTGTAAAGCTGACTGATACCTCGCTGGCATTTTCCGCCGGCAGGCCAATATGCCATTCAAGTGTCAGTTTTGAATGGGGTGCATACTCTGCCACGCTGCCCCAGTCGTGGCGGGTATCATCATGGCCGATTTCATACACGGCGCCTCCGGCTTTAGGTTCTATAACCACCTTTTTCGCTACAGCGCCATTCATTGCTGAAACACTGTTTTTGTCGAGAGGCCACCAGTTAGTGACCTTGGTAACAAAGGTGTCGAAAGCATGCTGTTGGCTACAAGGCAGTTCGATGGTTTTTACGATCGGATCTAGCATTAGTTATCTCCAGAATTGCGGTGAATTTCCGCGCTATAAGCGGACAGTACGTCTGACCAGAAGCTGTCCAGGTAAGTGCGAAGTTCGGCCAGCCCCTCGCGACGAATAAAATAAAAACGGCGGGTACCGCGCGGTTCTACCTGCACCAGTCCTGCTTGTTGCAGTACTTTCAGGTGCTGGGAAACGGCCGGGCGACTCACCGGTTGCACGGACGAAATCTCCGACACTGTACGCGGCCCGCTGCGTAGTCCCTCAAAAATATGCCGTCGAGTAGGATCGGCGAGCGCGGAAAATACCAATTGGTTAGCCATGACTTACTGTAAGTGATGACTTACCATTAGTCAAGCGTTCAATGAAGAAAAAATGCCCGACAGAGTTGAGTCGATATCTGAACGATTTGGCGAGTACGCCACACAGTCTCTTCTGGTATCGTTGATTAGTTGCGCGTGAGCCGTTTTCACCGTTGTATTGGTGATCGAGTGCAACCTGTGAAGCTGCGTTATCAATAGTGCTGTAAGCCTGATTTACAGCCCTGTCTTACCGCCCCTTTGTACTACCCGGATCTAAAACATGTTAGTTGCAATAACTGCACGCTGTGCGTGCCCATGAACAGCAGTTCGCCAGATCAGTCCTATGCTCGCGGTGTCGCGTATGCCGTTTGCGCCGGAATATTTCTGAGTCTGGGCGGGCTGATTGTCCGCTATATAGAAGCGGCAGATGCCTGGCTTGTTTTGCTATACCGGTCGTTTGCTTTCTTTATCACCTTACTGGTATTTATGATTATCCGGGACCGTGGCCAGACCATTCAGCGATTTAGATCACTGCGCTTATCCGATATTATCGTTTCTCTGGCACTGGCAGCCGGTTTTATTTTTTATGTTTTGAGCCTCTATGAAACGACAGTCGCCAATACAGTGCTGTTGTTAAGTACCGGGCCGTTTCTCGCTGCGCTACTCGCTTATCTGGTGTTGCGGGAGAGAGTGTCGACAGTAACCTGGTACGCCATGCTGATGGCAATCGCCGGTATTTTTGTTATGGTTTCAGGCGGGCTTGGAACTGGTGACTGGCTGGGTATAGCATACGCGCTGATTGCCGTTTCGGCGTTTGCTGTAATGGTAGTAACCCTCAGGCGTGCCGGCGACCGTGACATGATCGCCGCAACGGCAATGGCGGGTCTGGTAACAGCGGTTGTCTGTCTGTTTTTTGTTGACGACTTTGAAATAAGCCGGAATGATCTAGTATTGTCTTTGCTGATGGGGAGTGTGCAGGTTGGCCTGGGGTTTATCCTTATTACGCTCGCATCGCGTACCGTGCCAGCGGCACAAGTGCCATTGCTGGCGCTCGGCGAAACTGCACTGGCACCGCTCTGGGTGTGGCTGTGGGTTGACGAACAGCCGGGTTTCAGAGCGCTGCTGGGCGGGGCGATAATCATTGTGGCGCTGTTGGTTCAGGGGCTCATGGGTTCGGGTACCCATCAGCAATCACTACAGGATCCCGGATCATAGAAACTTTTCTCGATATCAGGCAGGTCAGTAAAAGCTATAGCGTAGCCGATGGCCGCGACGATATCCTGCGAGGTATTTCATTGACGGTGGCCCGGGCCGAGCGAGTGGCTTTAATCGGTGCCAGTGGCTGTGGCAAATCAACCCTGCTCAATGTAGTTGCAGGTATAGATAATACGGATAGTGGTTCTATTGTGTTGGCGGGTACCGAACTCACGGCACTCAGCGAGAAACAGAGAACCCTTCTCAGGCGCCAGCATATCGGCTTTATCTATCAGTCCTTCAATCTGATACAGACACTCACGGCCATTGAAAATATTCAATTACCATTGCAGCTCAATGGTTATCCGCTTAGAGATACTATAGATCAGGCTATGGTGATGCTGGAGCGGGTAGGACTGATTGATCGGGCAGACGCATTTCCTGATCAGTTGTCAGGCGGTGAACAGCAGCGAATAGCCATCGCCCGGGCACTGGTTCATTCACCTTCTCTGGTGCTTGCCGATGAGCACACAGGAAATCTTGATTCAACAACGGGCCGGCAGGTGATGGATCTCTTCAACGAGCTGGCCGAATCAACAGGCCAAACCGTGTTGATGGTAACGCATAGTCGCGCTGTAGCAGAGACAGCTGACCGGGTGATGCAAATCATCAATGGTCGCATCGAATCATCCGATGCCAATCGAACCTGGTGACATGAGCGGTCACGGCGGCGGAACCGGTAAGCGTCAATGACATTGGCAGACAAACACTGGTTTCCGTCCGCGTATCGTGTGTTTATAAAATGTAGCTTGCGTTACTGGCTGCAGCACCGTTGGCAGGTGTTACTGATGCTGCTCGGGATGGCGTTGGGTGTTGCCGTCGTGTTTGCAGTGGAAATTGCCAACTCCAGTGCAAAGCGCGGGTTTTCCCTGTCGCTGGATGCCGTCACCGGTCGCACCACTCATCAGATAATTGGCGGCGTTAATGGTCTCGATGAAACGCTGTACACGCGGCTGCGCACGCAGGCGGGTTTCAGACGCAGCGCACCGGTTGTGACGGGTGAGGTAGTGCTGGCCGGTGAAGCGTTTCAATTGCTGGGGGTCGATCTATTTGCAGAGCCCATGTTTCGTGACGATACAAGCAGCAGCGGTGTTATTGCCGGGCGCGGTCGTGACTCGCTCGATCTGTTAAAAGCCGGTTCCGCCTTGCTGGCCGCTCGTACCGCCAAACGGTTGTCGCTGCTCAGTGGAGACAATTTCAGTATTCGTGTTAACGGTAACCACCACCATCAGCTACGGTTGATTGATGTACTGGATACAGATCGTCAGGCAGCATTTGAATCGATGATCATGGTAGATATCGCCACTGCCCAGCGAGTACTCGGGATGTCCGGAAAGCTGTCGCGCATAGATCTGGTGGTCAGCACGGCCGACGGGCTTGCCATGCTGAAGCAGTATTCCCGGCCCTATAATATTGTAGAGTCGGAGAGTCGAAACGAGTCACTTCGGCAAATGACCAGCGCATTTCACACCAATCTGCTGGCAATGAGCTTACTGGCATTGCTGGTCGGTGCCTTTCTTATCTATAACACAGTCACGTTATCGGTGCTGCAGCGACGCCAGTTATTCGGCACCCTGCGTGTCGCCGGGGTTACGCGAAATGAGCTGTTTACTGCCATTCTGGTTGAAGCCACCCTGCTGGCCATTGCTGGCACACTGCTGGGTCTGTTACTCGGTTGGTTGCTGGGTAGCTCGTTGTTAACGCTTGTCACCCGCACCATCAACGATCTCTATTTTGCCGTCGACGTCAGGCGGCCTGACGTTAGTTTATCATCAATCGCCATGGCCTTCGGTCTGGGTGTAGCCGCTGCTGTGATCGCAGCGATCGCACCAGCCGCAGAGGCGGCGGGCAGCCCGCCGGCAACGGTATTGCGGCGCTCTTCTATAGAGAAGCAGACGGGAAAAGCGGTGCCGGTCCTGTTTATTGCTGGTGTCGGCCTGATACTGTTTGCAGCGATTATTCTCTGGCTGAGTCGATCCAGCCTGTGGGCGGGTTTCGCCGCATTGTTTTTAATCGTCGTCGGGTACAGCTTGCTCATACCCGAAATTGTGTTAAAGGTGGCGTCTGCTGTTACCACCAGTAACGGACGGTTGTCTCATGCACTAGGGCCGATGGGCCACTATCCGGTCCGCTCGTTAACCGCCAACCTCAGTCGCACGTCAGTAGCTATAGCCGCGTTGGTGGTTGCGGTATCGTCAACTGCCGGTGTCGGGATCATGATCAACAGCTTTCGCTATTCGGTAATCGACTGGCTCGGACAAACGCTGACATCCGACGTCTATGTACGCGTGGCAGAATCGCAGCACGCAGTAATGCCAGCCGCTTTGAAAAAAGAACTGTCCGCACTGGAAGGAATCACCGGGCTGCGGCTTGCCAGAAACCGTGAGCTTGACCTCAACGGTGTACCGGTGCGATTGCTCTCGCTGGAATACAGTGAGGGTTCAAGTCCCGGGTTCAATTTCAAGAGCGTTGCAAATGACCAGTATTTACAACGGTTTCAGACTACAGATGCTGTTTTCATATCAGAGCCATTTTCCTGGAGATCGGGGCTTTCTTCAGGTGACGATATAACCCTGTATACAGAAAAAGGCAGCAGCCGGTTTTCTATAGAAGGTGTTGTTACCGACTACAGCGCGGGCAAGGGATTGATCGTCATGAATTATCGTACTTATCAACGCCATTGGAATGATTCCTCGTTTTCTTCAATCGGAATTCAGCTCGAAGAAGATATAGAAATTGATCAATTCAAGCAATCGCTCCGAAGCACGCTATCACGCTACCCGATGGAATTTTCGCTTCGCTCCAATCGTGAGATACGCGAGGTATCACTCACCATTTTCGACCGGACATTCGCTATAACTCACGTCTTGCGGTTGCTGACTGTTGGTGTCGCATTCGTGGGTATCCTGAGTGCATTGCTTGCGCTTGCACTGGAGAGAAGACGCGAATTCGCGGTGTTGCGGGCGCTGGGCCTTACCCCCGCGGAGCTTAGCAAGCTGTTGTTTGTTCAATCCGGCCTGATGGGGCTGGTTGCCGGGGTGCTGGCTCTACCGCTGGGTTACCTGATGTCGCGGATACTGGTAGATATTATCAATGTCCGGTCTTTCGGATGGAGTATGGATTTCCATGTGCCGGCAATCGTGTTACTGCAAACCGTTGCGCTGGCCGTTGTCGCGGCACTGATTGCCGGTATTTATCCATCGATTATGCTAAGCCGCCTGTCGGCTGCGGGGACGTTGCGGAATCTATGAACCGAAGTCTCTCTATCTGCCTGAACCGCTTGCTTAATTGTTTTCTTTTGCTGGTGCTGCTAGCGGGATTGTCTGCTTGCGGTAACACTGCTGATCAAAACTCAGGTGAAGAATCAAGAGCTATCAGTTTGCACACTGAGCTCGGCGGCAGCGCCGAAGGATTCAAGCGAGCCTGTGAGCCCCGTCAATTCAGTTTTCCAGAAGATCACGGGCCTCATGTCGGTTTTCGCAATGAGTGGTGGTATATCACCGGGAACGTCACGAGTGAGCAATCGCAGGTGCTCGGGTTTCATGCGACATTCTTTCGTATCGCCAATGAAGCTGATGAAACCACTATAGAATCGGCTATCGATGAAAACTCAGCACCATCCAGCTGGGCGGCCAGCCAATTCTATATGGCACATTTTGCTATAAGCTCTACAGATAGTGATCAGGTCAGAGCGCATGAGCGATTCGCTCGCGCGGCCGCCGGGCTAGCCGGCGCACAGACCGAGCCCGTTCGTGTCTGGCTTGACGACTGGTCACTAACCGAAACGCAGCGCAGCACGGCGCATAAACCCGAGTGGTTGTTGCAGCTTGAAGAGGCAGATGATCAGCTGGAGCTACTACTGACCGCGCAGAAACCCGTTATTTTACAGGGTGACAGCGGCTATAGTCAGAAGAGTCACGATCCCTGCAACGCATCGTACTATTATTCTGTTACCCGAATGACAGCCGCAGGAGAGGTTCGCGTCGCGGGGGCGCAACATAACGTCAGCGGTACGGCCTGGCTTGATCGGGAGTGGAGCAGCAGTGCGCTAAGCGAGAATCAACAGGGTTGGGACTGGTTCGCGCTGCAGTTGAGTGATGGCCGGGACCTCATGTACTACCAGTTGCGCAGCAGGAACGGTGGCCGGGATCCACAAAGCTATGCTGTTGAGGTTGGCAGAGAAGGGGAGAAACGTATTCTGCCGCTGAATCAGATAACCCTTGAGGTGACCAGATGGTGGAAAAGTGATAGTGGCAGCAACTACCCGGTTGCCGGTGTATTGCGCCGTGCTGATACCGGTGAGGTCATACACTATAAGCCGTTGATCGACAATCAGGAATTATCACTGACAATACAGTATTGGGAGGGTGCAATTCAGCTTACAAATGGCGACGGTGAGCCCATCGGAACCGGCTACCTGGAATTGACCGGATACTAATTAATTTAAACCATCTACGAGAATTCTTCTATAGAGGCTTATCTATCCCCTGGTGTGGTAAAAATTCCGGCCCGGAACCGCTGCGCTGCTTCTATAGCAGCATCCAAGGCGTTGTACTCGTTTTTCCTGAATATCACTTAGCATGGCGAGGCTCAATCCAGTAAAACTCCGTGCAGCACCTTTTATACCGCTCTATAAGCGCCTGGACTCGAAATTTTATGCAACACCAGCGTATAAAAAGATGATTAACAGACTGAATCCAGTTCAATCAGCCTGATACACCCGGTGTCCGCCTACAAACGTCATCAGCACCTTTGCTTCACTGATTTCATGATGCTCGACGTCAAAGATATTTCGGTCCAGCACAACAAAATCTGCGAACTTGCCGGCTTCCAGAGAACCAGTGGTATTATCGTGTCCGAGTGCGAACGCTGCATCGAGGGTAACGAGCCGTATTGCAGTCTCCAGACTGTCTATATTGTGGCTGGCGCGAGTGAGCGCGTTTTCAATAATGCCCAGTGGAGACAGCGGATCCGCATCCCAGTCACTTGACAGAGTAACAGACGCGCCGCCTTCCAGTAGGGTATTTACAGGTAGTAAATCGTAGGCACGATCACCAATGAATTCAGCTAAATAGTGGTGATAGTCGATGTCGGTGGAATCGGCACCGACCTGAAAATCTGCAATAACACCCAGTGAACGAAAACGCGGAATATCGTCAGGATGCACCAGATACGTGTGTGTAGTTCGGTGCCGGCGAGCGCGAATAGCATCGGCCGATCCGTTGATATTTTCTATACTGTCCAGCGCTTCCCTGGTAGCTCTGTCGCCAATTACATGAAAGTGCATTCTATAACCGATATCATGCAATGCCTGTACGTACTGATGCAGTTTTTCCGTTTGAAAATAGTTAAAGCCGCTCGGATAGTTTTCATCTACCGGCAGGTGATAGGGGGAAATCATGGCGGCTGTACCCAGATCAAGAATGCCGTCCAGGTAAATTTTCGCGGTATCAAAACGCAGCCAGTCGTCCGGGTTGTTGTCAAAGCGTTTACGTAATTGTGTCAGTTGCATGCCCTTATCGAGTGCCGGGTATAAATAAAGTGAGTTGGCTGCCCGAACACTGAGGGTGCCTTCGTCTGCAGCACGTTGCCAGGCTGCATCGTGATTCTGCATCCAGTAACCTCCTGCGTCACTCACTGTAGTAATACCGTTTTCGGCCAGCGTCTGCAGTGCGCTCAGTAGTCCGTTATAGATTGCTTCTGAGTCAGGTGCTGCTGCGTTGCGCACTAGCTGCTGGGCGTCTTCAAGAAGCAGGCCGGTTAGCGCCTTGCTGCGGGGATTTCTATGAATAATACCTCCCTGAGGGTCCGGCGTGTTCTGGTTAATTTCGGCGGCGCGAAGTCCGGCGCTATTTGTCCATACCGCGTGACCCAGATCATCGAGTATAATGACAGGCCGGTCAGCAACAGCGCGGTCCAGTACGTCTATAGGAAGCTCGCGGGTATTGCGCAGCTCAAATAAAGAAACACCGGCGGCACGTACCCATGAGCTATCTGCCTGCTCGACCGCACATTCTTTAATCAGGGTTTCATAGGTGCTGAGGTCTGCAGTTGCCGGCAGCAGGCAGAGTGATTCATTGATTCCTGCCTCGGGTACGTGCACGTGCGTATCCTGAAACCCCGGAAGAATCATCTGTCCGTTCAAATCGATAATGGTAGAGTCCGATCCGTAGCGCTCAGTTAATGTAGTCTCACTGCCAATAGCGAGTATGGTGCCATCAGCATCGTAGACAAATGCTTCAGCCCAGGGTTTTTCAGGTGCCAGGGTATAGATTTCTGCATTGATTACCAGCGTCTGAGCAGGTAATTCGATAAAGCTCTGTGCTTTAGTTGTTGTCAGGCTGGTGAGCACCACAATTCCAGTGATCGCGAGTGTCAGTAAGAGAAGACGGCTTATTAAAGGCTTTCGGGTCATTGGTTCAGATACCTTGATGGTGTAACAACTGGCTTGTAATTACTGGCAATCCCTATTTATACCAGTACGGCGAATTGCCTCGATTGGCTGTTAACTCGGTTGGCTGTTAAAGGGTGTATTTTTGTGTCTATTGAACCGTTTATAAAATGCAGTAGGATAACTGCGTCTCTGGAATTTTATACCGGTATTCTCGATTTCACCATAATTCAGACCCGTGATCCTGATCCGCAGGCTTTTCTATCTAACCCACATTATTCACGGGATTGACGGAATCTCACTTGATCATTGTTTCCACAGAGAATGTTCTCTCTTGCGACTAACAGTAAATATGCATTTGTTTCGCGTGGAGAAGGTCGGGTACATTGATCAGAGCACGGTGCAGGTGGCGAATTTGGCCAGGTGATCTGCATTCGGGCTGATAACATCGACGAAATATTCCAGGCACTGGTCGCCAACGGGCTGAAAACAACGGAGTCACAGACGCTGCCGGGGTTGACGATGGGGTTGGTGAATCAAACCTGGGCAATGCGGGAATTTCCGGTCCGGGACCCCGATGGTAGCCGTTTAACATTCGGGCAGTGCCTTATGGATTGAGCGGCATCGTACCAGCATGGGAAACCTGGCCTGGGGGAACCTAGCCCGAAAAAAGCAGCCAGATCAGCCAGAGTATATTAAAAACGGCCATTGCGATAATTGAAACAAAGGTCAGCTGCATAGCGAGAACGCGGACGCTTAGGGCGTCGTCTTCCTTCAAGCCGACAGGGTGCAGAATGCGACCGGCAACAAAAGCCCCGGCCAGTAGCAGGCATAGAAACCACGGGGCACCGTTGAGTTCCAGGCAGCCCAGCAGAATCATTGCGAGTGGCGCATATTCGGTTAAATTTGCCTGAGTTCTTATTGCTCTAAGTAATTCCTGATTGCCACCATCGCCCACACTGATCTTATGTTTGCGGCGGAAGTTAACCACTCTGAAAGACAGAAAGATATGGAGCAGGCAAAGAATGCTGGTGGACAGGGCGGTAATGATGAGCATGTTATTTCCTCGAAGAAATTTTGTTCTATTGTGACAAGGATCCTACAGAACGCGGGAGAGAAACTCGCGTGTTCTGCTTTCCGCAGGCGCAGAAAAGATAACATCGGGTGGTCCGGATTCAATCAGGCGGCCGCCATCAAGAAAGCACACGCGGTCTGCAATTTCACGTGCGAAAGCCATTTCGTGTGTAGCCAGTAACATAGTCATATTCTCTGACTTCAAGGTTCTAACCACATCCAGTACTTCGCCGATAAGTTCCGGGTCCAGTGCCGAGGTAATTTCATCAAGCAGCAGCAACTCTGGTTGCATGGCGAGTGTGCGCACAATGGCAACACGTTGTTGCTGCCCGCCCGATAGATGATCAGGAAAAGCGCGGGCTTTTGATTCCAGGCCGAACCGTTGCAGTAGTGTCATTGCCAGAAGCTCTGTCTCACTTCGGTTTTTCTTAAGCACTTTGCGCGGCGCCAGCGTAATGTTGTCGAGCACATCAAGATGCGGGAACAGATTAAAGCTCTGAAAAACAAGACCAATGCGCTGGCGAATCGGGTCAGGTTCGAGAGAGGGTTCCGCAATATCAAAATCGTCGAGAAGAATCTGGCCGTTATCGATAGACTCGAGCAGGTTTATGCAGCGCAGGAGCGTAGACTTACCAGAGCCCGATGCGCCTATCAGACAGATCAGTTCACCTTCGGCGACATCCAGAGAAAAATCCTCCAGCACGGTAATCGGCCCGAAACGCTTGGTGAGCGAACGCAGTGCCAGCTTGACTGTCATGCAAGGCGCTCTCTGCGTTGCTTTGCCAGCAGGTAGTCGGCATAGCGCGTGATTGGAATGGTCACCCCCAGAAATATAATGGCAGCACCCACATAGGGAGTGAAGTTGGCCATCAGGGATTTATACACGTTGGCCTGTCGCAGCACTTCAATGGGGCCAATGAATGAAAGCAACGCCACATCTTTTAATAGCGCAATAACAAAATTCATTAATGCTGGTACCTGGCGGCGAATGGCTTGTGGCAGAATTACGTAGCGCAATGTCATTGATTCACTCATGCCAAGGGAGCGCGATGCAGCAGACTGGCTGCTGTGCACCGATTCAATACCAGCTCGAAAAACTTCGGCAACATAAGCCGAGTAACCCAGCACCAGAGCCACAGTTCCCCAGATATAGGGCGAATTGTAAGGGCGAGGTAACCCCAGCCCGGGAATACCAAAGCCAATCAGATAGATCAGCAGGATCACCGGTACACCACGCAGCACATCAGTATAGAGTGCACCGAAGAGCCGAAGCGGGAACAGCGCCGGCCGGCGCGTATTGCGTGCCAGCGCAATAGCCAGAGACAGTACAAATATCAGCGGTGCCGACCACAAAAAAATTTTCAGATCGACAACAAAAGCGCTGAGCAATTTAGGAAATGTTTTCTGTAATATTTCCAAGTTGAAAAAACTGGTTTTAACTGCAGACCATCCGGGAGCCAACGGAACAAGCGTATATAGCGCCGCAAATACGGTCAGCAAAGAGGCACCGGAGATAATAAGGCTGCGCCGTCTGATTTGACGGTCGTAGCGCTGTCTGCGGGTGAGATTGGCCACAAATCGGTGGTTAGTTGCTTCGTTTTATAGATAGATACTAGTTGGCCAGATCTATAACCGGAACGCCTGCGCCATCGCCAAGCCAGGTCGATTCAATCTCACTGAGCGTATTGTCACCACGAATTTTTTCTATAGCCTCGTCCACACATGATTTCAGCGGATTGCCCTCGGCCATCAGCAATCCGAAGTTGTCCGGCTCTATGGACGCTTCAACCGGAAACTGGCCGAGTATTTTGCCGCCATCAATTTGTACTGCAGTGGCAAAAAGTGCTGATGGCAAGTCAAATACCAGCGCGTCAATCTGATTCGCAGAGATCGCAGCAATCACATCGGCGTTATCATCGTATATGAGAAGGTCCTGCTCAGGTTTCAGCACCTCGCTGAGGAAGGTTTGGCTGGTAGTGCCTGCAGCGGCACCGAACCGCAATTTGCGCAGAGCCGAGCCGGTGGGTTCTGTAGTTTCAGCGCTGCTGCCGGATTTCACCACCACAGCAACCGCCGTCGTGTAATAGGGTTCGGAGAAATCGATTACTTTATCGCGGTCACTGTTTATTGAATACTGCTGTATATTAAAGTCGAAGTCTTTTACGCCGGGCTGAATAGCCTCGTCGAACGAGGTGCGAACCCAATCGACAGCGTCGGATTTGAATCCCATTGCTGCTGCTACCGCGTAGGCGGTCGCGGCTTCAAAGCCTTTGCCGCTGGCCGGGTCATCGTCCATTACCCACGGTGCATAGGCCGGGTTACCTGTTGCAATGGTCAACCGCCCTTCAGTTAGTGTTTTTCCAGCAGCGCAGTCTTGCGCATACACCGGGCTAGCAATTAGAGTGCAGCCGAACAGCAGGCTGAAAAAAGGCAGGTAAGAGAATTTCATTATCGGTACCGTATTTGATTTGCTTCAGATTAAGGCGCACTTTCCCGAAATGCAAGGCTGTGCCTTCGATGAATCAGGGATGGCGCGCATTCGGCTTCAGCTGCTGTCGAGGGGCAGCTGTTGGCATGATAAGAGAATATTGGAATCCCCATGTACACGTGCTGCAGGGCAACACTCAAAAAAGGTATGAAGTGACTGATCTCGAACTATTCTGCACCGTTCATCAGCCGCTTGATCTCGGTGGCACGGGCATCAAAACCCTGCAGGTGGGAGATTCGAAAGATTCGTTTGCCGACTATCGAGACAACACCGGAGACAATATATCAGCTCGCAATGGTCGCTTTTCGGAGCTCACCGGGCACTACTTTATCTGGAAAAATCACCGCGCTGACGCCATAGGGTTTTGTCATTACCGACGCTATCTGATACCGGCGGGGCTGTCGGGCTGGATTAAAGATACCGCAGAGAAGCCCTACGTTAATCAGGGTATTGGCGGTGTGGGCAACTATGCCTCGGGATACATTATCCCTCACGAAGCGCTGCAGCAGAAATTGTCAGAGACAAGCTACCTCGACATGCTGTACGAGTCGCTTCAGGGTACCGATGTGCTGTTGCCTCTGGCCAATCAGCTTCCACCGGGTGGTTTTTTGCAGCAATACGGTAATGCGCACCCGGTTGAACCGTTTTTCAGAATGCTTGCACAGCTGGCGGCAACGGATAATGCTCTGGCGAGGGATGCTCATCGTTTTTTCACTGAGCACCCGCTTGCGCACTGGAATAATCTTTTTGTGATGCGGTGGGAAAAGTTTTCAGAGTATTGCGAGTTTCTGTTTGAGTTACTGCTGCAGCTCGATGATCAGCTGGCCCCTCTTGATTCGGTTTATCAGAACCGCGTCTGTGCGTTTCTATCCGAAAGGTTATTGAATTTCTGGGTATGGAAAAACAACCTCAGCGTCACGGAACTTGACTGGTGCATGACGCAGGATATTCGTGATGCGGCCGAAGATCACCAGCGCAAAGCCGCTTCCTGAATGGATTATTCATTCCCGAATAGCCATCCGGTCCGCAAACAGCAAGCCCGCTCGAGTCGGGCAATTGCCAGAGT
This sequence comes from Chromatiales bacterium (ex Bugula neritina AB1), assembly GCA_001730015.1. GTDB lineage: Bacteria > Pseudomonadota > Gammaproteobacteria > Granulosicoccales > Granulosicoccaceae. Next base: position 103,278 of record MDLA01000117.1, read on the forward strand.
CGTTTCTTATCCTTGATTTTACAACATAAGTTTCTATAAAAAGAAATATTGATAAGCATGCGCCACGCCCGCCGCAGAGCGCTTAAGTCCAGTGATATCTGCCGATAGATTTTAACGACGGTAGCCCGAATTGCTTTGTGTTTTCTCTCTTCCAGCAGCCTGTATGTGTTGGAATCTGTAAGAAAAATTTGAAGCGATCTCCAGTTTCGACTGCATGGCACACAGCCGTTTTTCCCTGGAAGCGGATAAGATAATGACAAGCGTCGCGCGCATTGGTGGTATTGGCATTGGTGTACTGGTTTTGTGTCTGGCAGTGGTTTTCAGCGGCCGCAATGGCGGGCTGGATCAGGGAACAGGTGACAGCAGTGTCGGTTCCGCGTTTGCAGAACTTCAATTCAGTAGTACCGATCTGGTTTTCGGTAAAGTACCTGTCGGCCAACAGTCTACGAAGTCGGTAACACTCACGAATAAACAAAATACCGGTGGCGGCGCGTTAGTCGTAGACAATCTGTTCCTTGATGAGCACGATTCCCTCTACTACACGGTTGATAAGCAGGTACCCATTCGCCTTGAAGCGGGTCAGAGTGTCACGCTTGCTATAACCTTTACACCCGCGGAAACAGGGCAGGTGCCCGGTCGCCTGATCGTTAATCATTCCGGCCATAACGCCAGTGAACTGATCGATCTGATCGGCTTCGGGGCCGACACTGATCCCGACGCACCGGCTATAGCTGCCGCCATACCGGGGCCTTACCCGTTTGGAAAAAGTCTGCTCAAAGGCTTTGGCGGAGCAAAGCCAACCTCGCTGCAGTTCGGCCCTGATGGCAAGCTGTACGTGGCCATGATGAACGGTGTGGTCCATGTACTCGAAATAGAGCGCTCCGACAGCAACGAGTATAGTGTTGTTGATCAGCAGATTATAAATCTGGTGAAAAATATCCCCAATCATAACGACGACGGCTCTCCAAAGCCCTCGGTGAATGAGAGGCTCGTCACCGGGTTGCTGGTAACGGGTACCGCTTCTGATCCGGTGATCTATATCAGTTCAAGCGACCCGCGAATCGGTGGCGGGCACAGTGGCAATACCACCGGTCTGGATACCAATTCAGGTATTCTTTCACGCTTAACTAAAAGTGGTAATGGCTGGCAAAAGCTGGATCTGGTGCGCGGGCTTCCGCGTTCGGAAGAGAATCATCACACCAACGGGCTGGCGTTGAGTGACTCCGGTGACAAACTCTATCTCGCTGCAGGCGGTAACACCAACATGGGCGCACCGTCTAACAACTTTGCGCGGTTACCCGAATACGCACTGAGCGCAGCCATACTGGAAATAGATCTTACACAGATTGGTGATACAACCTACGACTTGCCGACACTAGACGATGAAGACCGCGCAGGTGTCAATGATTTCAACGACCCGTTTGGTGGTAACCGCGGCAAGAATCAGGCAATGCTGGTCGATGGCGGACCAGTTCAGGTATACGCCCCCGGCTTTCGCAACCCCTATGATGTAGTAATCATGCAGGACGGCCGAATGTACTCCTGGGACAACGGCCCCAATTCCGGCTGGGGCGGTAAGCCGTCTAACTGCAGTAACAATTTGAGTGAGCCCGGCTATACCCAGCACGATGCACTGCACCTGATTACCGGCCCAGGCTATTACGGCGGTCATCCCAACCCGACCCGCGCTAACACCGGCAACACTTTTAATAGTTCTAATCCGCAGTCGCCCGTTAGCAGCGGTAATGCGGTCGAGTGTAATTTCTATGGGCCCGGGCAAAATGGTCTTGCTAAGCACGTGCAGAACAAATCACTGGTATCGCTGCCACGCTCGACAACAGGAATCACCGAATACACAGCATCAAACTTTAACGGCGACATGCAGGGTAGTCTGCTTGCCACGTCATGGAGTAATACCGTACAGCGCGTAACACTGGACAACAACGGTGCAATGGTCGCCAATGAAGTGTTGTTTTCAAATGTTGGTACCAGCCCGCTCGACGTAACATCTCCGGGCGATAACGGAATTTTCCCTGGAACAATCTGGGTGGCCGATTTTCAGGGTAAAAAAATTGTTATCTATGAGCCGGATGATTACCTCGGCGGAGCGAGTACAACCTGCTTATCCGGCAACGGGCCACAAGACGCCGATGGCGATGGCTTCACCGATGCAGATGAAAATCTGAATGCAACAAACCCGTGCTCAGCTGGCGACTTTCCGCCGGACGCCGACGGCGATAACATATCAGATATAAAAGATCCCGATGACGATAACGATGGCCTGGCCGATGTAGTCGATCCGTTCGCATTGGATAAATTCAATGGTAAGTTAACGGATCTTGGTGTTGACTATCAATGGGAAAACGATAGCGAGTCCGGTGGCTTTATCGCAGATATGGGTTTCTCCGGGTTAATGACAAATTCGGTAGATAGCTATCTGAGCCAGTTTGATCTAAATGAAATGACCATCCGTGGCGCAGCCGGTGTAGTAACCATTGACAACGTCACAGCCGGTGATCCGATCAAATCGAAAAACACGCAGGAATACGCTTTTCAGTTCGGTGTAAATGTAAATAGCGGCAGCCCTGTATTCCGTATTCGCTCAAGAATTCTAGCCCCGTTTTCCGGTGTGTCTGCAAAACCCCATCAATCAATGGGAATATATATGGGTACCGGCGATCAGGACAACTACCTTAAACTTGTAGTGAACAGCAAAGGCCCCGAAGGCGGCCTGCAGTACGCCCGCGAAGTGGCCGGTGCATTTAACGGGCAGCAAAATGTAACTGCCAGTATTTACAGTGCAGAGGCAATTGATTTAATAATAGAAGTAGATCCGGGGTCTGCTCTGGCGACGGGCTTTTATCAGTTAACCCACAACGGGCAAGCCGGTGAGGTTGCTCCAGTGGGCCCTGCGCTTACCTTTCCTGCAGAGTGGTTGAATAACCCGACCAGTCTGGCGGTTGGAATTATATCAACGTCGATTGGCGCCGAGCCTTTTCCAGCAACGTGGGATTCCATATCCGTAAAGCCGCTTGAAGAGAATCTGGAAAATCAAGCACCCCAGGTCAGTATCGCATCAGCAACTACAGCCATAGCAGGTGTGCCATTGCAACTCGACGGTAATATCTCTGACGATGCCTCACCACTTGGCAATCTGGCAATCAACTGGTCAAAGCTTTCCGGCCCTGGAGCGGCCAATTTTTCAGCAGCGGGGAACTCATCTACAGCAGTCACCTTCACAGAGCAAGGGAATTATCAATTGGCGCTTAGCGTATCAGACGGGCAGCACACCACCACCGCAACAGTTAGCATTAGCGTGAGTGTGCTTGCTGATACGCAATCTTTATCATCGGCAGTTTATAGAATCAATGCCGGAGGAGGCGCGGTTTCAGGTTCTGGTGACGACTGGGAATCAGACAAAGGAGCATCCACCTACGCAAATACTGGCAAAATCTGGGCACACAGTGCGGAAATTGATACTTCATTGCTAACGGAAACGGTACCGGCAGCATTGTTTGCAACCGAGCGATTCGATTCACCGGGCGGCCCAGAGTTACTGTGGCAATTTCCGGTTACCCCTGGAATCTATGAAGTTCGGCTCTACTTTTCTGAAAATTATTTTGGTGCTCAATTTGCCGGCGCTCGAAAATTTGATGTAACAGTAGAAGGGCAGACGCTGGCAGGCATAGATATCTATGCCGAAGCCGGCGGCTATACAGCGATAATGAAATCGCTGACCGTCAGCAGCGATGATTCGCTGGATATTCAATTCACCAGGGCAGTGCAGAACCCGTCAATAAAAGCGATAGAAGTACTATCGGTTGCTCAGACGCCAGCCCCAGCTCCAGCTCCAGCTCCAGCTCCAACGCCAGAAACAGATCCGGTGGTCGTCATTCCGCAGGTTAATGTACCGCCGGTGGTAGCAGCCGGAGCTGATGCGAGCACTACCGTGGGTGATGTGCTCACCCTGCAAGGTAGTGTTGCTGACGACGGCTTGCCTAATGCCCAGCTCGGCACGCAGTGGTCAATGGTTAGCGGTCCGGGAACGGCATCTTTTGTCAATGCCTCTGGTGTTTCCAGCGGTGTGCAGTTTAGTGCGGCTGGTGTCTATACCTTGCGGTTGAGCGCTACTGACGGTGAATTGTCTGGAACTGATGATATTCTGGTGACTGTGGCTGAGTCCGCACCGTTGATATTTGAATGTAATGGTAAAATGGTGATGGAAGTTGACCAGCCTTAGTGGCTCAATGGATGCAAATTGACATTGTCAGATCGGCCGTGTTTTTAATGTGTGCCGACCAGCCTTTGATTTTTCTCTAATAATGTACGTACAATGTACATATGTAAGATTTAGAGTTTGAATGGGATTCGAAGAAAGAGAAAGCCGATGCTAGGAAGCACAGTGTGTCCTTTGAAGACGCCAGGGCCGCGTTCTATGATGAAACAGCCATGGAGTTCCATGATCCGGACCATTCAAATGAAGAGGATCGCTTCATTCTACTGGGAATGAGTGTTCGTGCTGGTGTCTTGGTGGTATGTCACTGCGTACGTGACACCGACTCAGTGGTCGAATCATCTCTGCTCGTCGCGCTGACAAACGGGAGGAATCAGATTACTGGGAGCATAGAGCATGAAAGATCAATACGACTTTTCAAAAATGAAGGGTAAGAAAAACCCTTACACCAAGCAACTAAAACAACCCGTAACGATGCGATTGGATAAGGACACGGTTGCCTACTTCAAATCGTTGTCAGAGCAAATGGATATTCCATATCAGAGTCTTATCAATCTGTATTTGCGAGACTGTGCAATGAACGAGAGAAAGTTGGAAATGAAATGGGTTGTGGACGACGAGAAATAACGTTCGCCACATTTGTGTTGACGTCTAACTGTGCTTTGCAACTATCGCTGTTAACAAAGCACTGGAACGCGGGTTCCGCAATCCAGCCTAATTTAGCTAGGCCGCTGGTGGTGCGCTGAGGAATAGTTTACCTTGGTGTTGCATAAAATTTCGAGTCCAGAGGGGCGCTGCACGGAGTTTTTACGGGATTGAGCCTAGCCATTCTAAGTGATATTCGGGAAAAATGAATACCGCGGCTTAGATGCCGCTATAGAAGCAGCGCAGCTGTTCTGGGTCGGAATTTTATGCAATACCAGAGTTTAGTAAGTCCCGGCTGCTACAACATAAAAAGTAGATTGTACTCTCAGAGAGCCACCTGTGCCACAAAGTAGCACAGGTAGCGCTAGTTTATTGATGGAAGCTGGTTCGGTATTCAGTCGAAAAGGTTTGTCATTGGGCTGCGAACAGCCCTGGCACCTCGATTTAATACATGAGTGTAGATTTCGGTGGTTCGAATATCGCTGTGACCCAGTTGTTCTTGAACAGTGCGAATGTCCGCGCCACTTTCTAGCAGGTGTGTCGCGAAAGAATGACGCAGTGAATGGCACGTTGCTGGTTTGTTAATGCCGGTTGCGCGTACAGCGCTCTTTACTGAGCGCTGGATTGATTGCTCAGTCAAGTGATGTCGGTGTTTTTTACCCGAGCGAGGATCAATGCTATGCTTAGACGCGGGAAACAGATATTGCCAGCCCCATTCGAAAGGAGCGTTCGGGTACTTGAGAGCGAGGGCGTGAGGTAAGTAGACTCCGGCCCATTCGCGAATGTTATCCTGCTGGAATTGCAATTCTACAGATTTTAGGTGGAGTATTATGTGTGGCAGTAAATCGGGTGCGAGTGTTACTAGGCGGGATTTTCCGCCCTTGCCGTCGCGTACACGCACGGTTAATCGTTCGACATCGACATCAGATACTCGGAGTCGTGCGGTTTCCATGACGCGCAGGCCGGAGCCGTACATGAAGCCACCACATAAAAAGGCAGAGCCACTTAGATTGTTCAGTAATCCCCGTACTTCGCTTCGTGTGAGGACGACGGGTAATTTCTTAGGGCCGGTAGCGCGATGATATTGGCTGAAATCTCCCGGTTCCGTATTCAATACATGTCTGTACATGAATACGAGGGAATTCAATGCTACTTTTTGAGTAGATGCGGCAACATTTCGTTCAATTGCGAGGTAATTAAGAAATTTCCGTATGTCTGCCTCGCCCAAATCGCGAGGGTGCTTCATCTGGTGAAAGCGAATATACCAGTTGATCCAGTAGAGGTACGTTTCTTCCGTTTTGATGCTGTAATATTTAAGTCGGATGGCGTCTCTGACGGATTGGAGGAATGGTGAATTCATTGTCTATCCTTACAAACTGTACGAATAAACAGTGATGCATGGACTGATTGGACTTGCAAGGAATAGTTGCTGTTTTGAAGGTTTAATACAAGGAATTAATCTGATTATGGGGCAGGAAGTGGATGAAAATAGTGGATATATGGGGTTTTGGTGTGGTACGAGATACCGGAGATATAAGTCAGCATGACGTGTTAAAACACGTCATGTTGAAACTGAATAAGAATGTTAGATTTTATAAGGCAGTACCTAGATGTTATTTTTATTGGAAAATCAAAAGGAAAAACGAGATGTCATTTGATGAAGTAGCACTTACTAAGTTTAACTCTATTCTTCCGAAGCTATCAGAAGAGGAGAATGCAATCATTAGTGAGCTTCCTGATGAGTATTACATTGACGTAGAGTATATAACACAGGAACAAAAGCATTGGTCAGGCGCCGCCGTAGCACAGATGTTGTTCAGGCATTTTGAAGAAGCTCCAACTGATCAAAAAAGTATTGCTCTTGCGGCAGGATTAGATGATTGGAGGGCTGTAAACCACGAAACTTTAAAAGAAGATTTTGCTAGATTCATGGCGAAAAACAATTAAGTGCCATCCGTATATTACCCAGGGAGATATGTGTTACCTTCCTTCTCCACTGGGGTGGAGGGTGCTGATTTCATAGCAAGTAATTATGAAATGGTAAATGATCAAGGGTTTAAATACTTCAAGGCGCTAATGGTGGAAACTGGAAACCCAGTTATGGTTCGTATCCACTTTGATACTTATATGTATCCAATGTCCGAAGAGAAAGCATCCAAGCTAGATACCTGTGGGCATGCGTTACTTTTGGTCGGGTACAATGCAAAAGGATTTATAGTTCATGATCCTTGGGATCAATCTAAATGGGGTGGCACATTTGGAGGTAAAGATAAAGAAATATCTTATGAACTTCTTTCCCGGATGCCAACGGTTAACTGCTGTCTCGGTATGGTGTCTCACTATGCGCCATTCTGCGGTTATCTAGACTATCCTCGAGCGGCTATCCACCAAGACAGGGAGATTAACATAGTTGGTAAACTTGAGCTTCCGGGAATATTTGGTATAACTCAGGACATATATCCAATACAACAACTAATAGCTGATTTAGTTATTCCAAAGAACATGGAAATAAAATCTCAATCTATAGATAAGAGTGCTCTGCCATTTTATGCTGGGCAATCAACCAGTATAAATTACACGATTGGCACAGGTCCAGATGTTGGTTCTTACCCATTAACAATGAATGTAGAAGCATCATTGGATTTGCCGGCGTTTAGTTGGGAGAAAAATCGATTGTCCGAGACAATAACTCTTAAAACGAAGCTCCACCGCCGTATAGATATAAAAGACAAAGAATGGCTCAATAAATATGGTAGAGAGTAGTCTTTTTTCAATGTCTTCATTAGCCTTATAGAGAAAATCTAACAAAGCCATGCAGCAGGACGTTTCACGCGGTGTCCGTATGTGTGAATGGTCGTTCCTCCCATTTTGTCACACATACGGCCTCCGCATGAAACGCCTCTGATGGCGGCGTTAGCGTAAAAATCCATATCGTAGAATGTACGACATGGGGCAACCCCTGTGTGTCAACCTGCAATCAGACAGTAGCAGTCTGAGTTAATATAGATTTCAGGGTTAGATTATCACAGGAAAAATGAGATGCCCAAGTCATTCAAGAAGGAGTTACCAGAATCACAAGTAACCCCGGATCCGGCCTTAGAGAAGCGAAGGCGAAGAGACTTCACAACAGAGTACAAGATTAGAATCGTCGCTGAGGCCGATGCGTGCAAGCATGGACAACTTACCCAACTACTTCGACGCGAAAAACTTTACAGCAGCCAGGTGATTCAATGGCGAAAGGAACTTGAAAGCGGCAATACCGATAAACTCGCCAAAACTGCACCGGGTCCTAAGGCGAAACTCGGCCCGGAGCAAAAGGAAATCATGCGGCTGGAAAAACGGGTAAAGCGTCTCGAGCGCGAGCTTGATATATCCAACAGCTGTATTGAACTGCAAAAAAAAGCCTTTCGGATTC
>MDLA01000118.1 GCA_001730015.1 Chromatiales bacterium (ex Bugula neritina AB1)
CACAAACTTCAGCCGATTTAATTACGATATCAAATTATCACGCATACAACACATCGAAGGGTCTGCAAGGTGGCGGTAACGGAAATTACCCTAATCATCCTAGATTGCGCGCGACTGTTCACACTAGCCAACTGTCAGCATCAGAGCGAAATCCGAGATTCCAGTATGGAATACGTGCACACGTATTCAATTCATACATCCACTCTTTCAAACACTCTGGCATGGATGCAGGGAGAACGGCACAAATCGTCTCTGAAAATAACGTTATCTCCGCGAACACTGCCAGAACTCCCACCACATCACAAACCGGGAGATATTCCGCAGGAAACTCTTTTCCGAACGAGGCACACAAACCGGTTGGACATGTTTATACAAGCGGTGACCTTTTGATTGACAACGCTGTTGCCACCGGTTCGATCAACCCTACCCAACCACCCCCATTTTCTATTGACTATCAGTACGAACTCATGGATGTAGCACTCGTTCAGGATCATGTCATGAGAAATTCTGGTGCACAGAACAACGATAACTCACTGTTGTTCTGTGAGTAGGCTACATTTCGCGTGCATATGCCGAAGCAAAGTGACTATGATTCCAGTGGAAAGTAAACACCTAATCTGACCGATCGTGAATGGCGATTCCGGTTGAAGATGAACATCACCAATTGAGAGTGAGCACGATAATCGATGGAGTAATTTTCACCTTAGGTGAGGGTTGTTTGTGGTGCGGCAGTGTTAACAGTGATGGGTTTGTAAAATTGGCCTTCGGAAGAATCGACAGCTACCGGGTGTCAGCCCGGTAGCTCACAACGACGATTAAAAGATCGGGTCGTCTTCCTCACTGAATGACTCAAACAGTTTAATCTGCCGATCCAGTTGTGCTTGTCTGATCAGCAGATGTTTATGGTGTGCCAGTAGTGCATCAGTGAACGCCTGGAGTACTCTGGTGATGTCAATCAAATCCGACTGGCTTAACTCTGGCAGATCAATCGTCATTTGAGGATGTGAATGGGCGTGGTGGTTCGAGTCGCTCATGACTTTTTCCTCTTCTTCGAAGTAGGTGGTGTGAACACTTGTAGGAACAGTGCTTCATCGAGGGGGCTTTTTTCCTCTTTCACAGCGATGGCCAGCAGTTCGGCGGCCATCGTGATCAGAGCCCGGTAGTTACCGGCGGCGTGATCGCACAAGGTATCTGTGAGTGGCTCTGTCATCAGGGCGGCGTTGCCGCAGGTATCGAGCAAGTGTTGCAGACAAGCCTTCAGTTCATCACGATCGGCGTAGTCCATCGGTAGCCGGATGCGTATGCGGCTGCCCAGCGGAATCAACTCATCGCGACGCAGCTTGTCCTGCAAGCGGGCATCGCCGACCAGGATGACCGATAACAGGCTGCGTGAGTCGTAGTCGGTACTGCTGAGCAGGCGCAGTTCGTTGAGCACGTTCGGTGGCATTTCCTGCGCCTCATCGATCAGCAATACCGGTCGCATGGTGGTACTTTCCAGATGCGCCTGCCATCGTTCTCTGAGCGTTTTAAAGCCATTCCATCGGTTGTGGGGTCTAAGCGCGACGTGGAACAGATCACCGATCTCGCGATAAAAGTCGGCAATGTTGCTACTCGGATGAATGATCGCGCCAACACTGACGTCGCGCTTTCTTTCAAGCCGCTCAGCAATGACTCGTAACACGGCACTTTTACCCGTGCCGGGATCACCGGTAATCATTGCAAAGCCGCCTTCACCAATCAGTTGGTGCTCGATCCGCCAGCAGAAGTTTTCTGCCTGTGCATTGGTGTACAGTGCCTCGACGGGCAACTCGGCCCCGAACGGATTCCATTTCAGCCCGTGCAGGGCCAGCAGGGATTTGTTCATGATTACGCCTCCCCCTGTGTGTCTTGTGTGTGAGATGGTGCGAGCGGGATCAGCGCCGGCGGCAGACCGGTGGCCGAGTAATCGGCAATCATTTTTTTCAGTAATGCCGGTAACTCGTCGTCAGTCGTCGCGGCGGCGGCCTGTTCGTGGTCAGTGACCGCACAGGCCGATAGGGTTCGTCGTCTGCCCTGTGCGTTGGCGTTCTTGTCGAGTGGGTATAAGGCGCACAGTACAGTCGGCTCAACAGGATCTAACAACAACACTTCGCTCAAGTCCCAGGCGGCATAACGGATGCGGGCTTTTTGCAGATGCCGGTAGCGATTCGGGATTTCGAAGCGTTTGCCATCGACACTGACCGTCAGATCGCTATGACGAACGGTTCGGGTAATGGTGCGACAGAAAGACCGGCGCAGTGTGATGCTGTCGGGACAGGGCCGTGAGACATCCGGTGAGTGCATAAAACGCTGAATCGGCGTGGTCGCGATATCGCTGTGTCTTTTGTGGTGATAATCCTGTTCGACCCAGACCTGGGTCAGGTAATTCAGTTGATCGAGAGTAAGTTCCTTGACCGATTCCAGCAGCGCCATCAACCGCCCTTCAACGCTGCCCCAGAAACACTCCTTCTTGCCATTCATGTACGGTGAGTACGGTAAAATGTGTTCACTCACAATACTCAGGTGATGCAAGCCACTGAGGTACTCTTCGCTCTTCATCGCCGCCCCGTTGTCACACATGATCGCACGGGGTAAACCACGCTTTTGCATCGCTTGTGACAGACCATGGACAAATGACTGTGCAGTTTCATCCGCGTACCACTGCAGATGACAGATCACTCGGGAGTGATCATCAATGGCACCGAACAGAATCGGGGTAATCCATCGGCCATCGGCTAACATCACACGGCGTGAGCCATGATGAAAATCGGTATGCCACAGGGCGTTGACGTGTTCCATCTCGTAGCTGCGTACCTCAAGATGTGCCAAACGTTCGGTGGCGGCCATTGCCCCCGGGGTGTTGCGTTTGGGTGGACGTTTGCGCCGCAGGCCCTGTGCCTTGAAATAACGGCGCACCGTGGCGTAGGAAGGCACCGGCCCGAGGGAAACGTTCTGCGTTACCTGCGCCTGCAGGTTGTCGTAGTGAAGCTGTATCGTCCAGTTGGGATGGCATTGGTATGAGGCGTCGATCCCGGCACACAGTGCCGGCGACAATGAGCGGCTCACGCCGGCATCGGTGCGTCTTTTTCTGCGCAGTGTGCCCACCGGATCCTTATCCTTGCGAGCATCCAGATACCAGCGTTCAATGCTCGAGTAGGCAAACTGCACCACATGACCTTCGATGGGATGTTTCCAGTACTTCTGCGATAACTCGGTAATGGCACGATGCAGCTCACCACGCGGTGGTGGCGCGGCCAATAAATGTCCGATCACTGAAAAGCGAAACCGCGCCCAGGCATCCGGGTCTGACTGTTGACTCATGGTATCTCCCGTGAATTGAAACGAGAGGACAGTGAGCCATAACCGTTATTGTGGAAAAACGGACATCTTCTGCGTAAATGCCGACACCGTCGGACAATGTGAACAGGATTGGGTCGTCAAAGGCATCAACGTCATCAGCAGCTGTTGACACCGAAGCAGTACATCACCGGCTAACAGATCGAGTATGGCAGTGGGCAATGGGGTCTGAGAGATCCCCGGCACTCGGCCTTGTAGCGCACGCCAAAAAGCGGTCTCAGGGAGCTGTTCCTGCCACCAGTGCAGCCAGCGTTTGAGCGTATAACGAGACAGTGGCAGATGTTCGATGAGTCTCTTATAGCGCCGATCATTGAGCCCTTGAGCAACCGCAGCGGCCAACACCACAATCACACCGAGGTAGACTTTCCGGCCAAGAAACCGCACCGATGGCGGAGTGCAACGTCGTCGGCATTTACTACAGCAAAAACTGAAACGGGAACAATATTCCTCCCCGAGTTGCTTGCGGCAGGCACCCCTGGGCTTGCGAGGATACATCGCATAGTGCAGCACCGAACCGCAGTGTGGGCAGCCATGAGCTTGAACTTCTTCGGAGATGCGTTGATCCAGATCGTATAAACCGCTCCATAAAGTGGAGTCCAGGGTAGAGGCGTGGCACACTGTTTTCGTCTGTCGTTGTTCTAGCAGATAACAGCAGACATCCCTCTCGGGCAATTTGCAAATTGTTCGAGGGGGGCTTCCTCTATTCCCTCATTTATTTTGATCAAAACACCGGTGTTATGCCTCGGGTATCTTGCTCGTGCTCACAGCCACGGTGCAGACCGCAACGGAGATACTCAGCACGCTGAAACTGCCAAAACTGACCACA
>MDLA01000119.1 GCA_001730015.1 Chromatiales bacterium (ex Bugula neritina AB1)
CCGATGGTAACCCACAGCAAGTTATTCAGGACGGGCCTGCTCAGCCTACCTCCCCATTTATCGCCGATGGTAACCCACAGCAAGTTATTCAGGACGGACCTGCTCAGCCTACCTCTCCTTTTATCGCCGATGGCAACCCACAGCAAGTTATTCAGGACGGACCTGCTCAGCCTACCTCTCCATTTATCGCCGATGGTAACCCACAGCAAGTTATTCAGGACGGGCCTGCTCAGCCTACCTCTCCATTTATCGCCGATGGTAACCCACAGCAAGTTATTCAGGACGGGCCTGCTCAGCCTACCTCTCCTTTTATCGCCGATGGCAACCCAGATCGTGGGTAGTGAATTCAGGAAGATAACTTCGCTCAACAGTTAAAGTTTCTTCATCTGTGGCTTGGCAGTTCGCGTAACTGTTGCACCCCTGAGGCTGCATCTTTGCCATCCTCTTTGCACTCACTCTCGGGTACGGTATTTGCTCGGCTGACCCGGATACGATCTCGGGTTGAGGCATCAGCACTTGTTCCACGGTTCAGAAGAGCGACTCCGCGCACGCCAGGCGCTCCTGCACGAAATTATAGCCAACGGCATAGTTCACGGGACTCAGGAACAGCCAATTATTTCCCGCGATGGCCGCAAAGGCACCAGCTGGGTAATGAGCTTTCCTGGTGTTGGACTGCGCGAACCCTGGCTATCGATGGCAAGTGATCTTATCCTCTCCACACTACAAAACTATCAAGCACAACAGATAGCCACCATGGGCATCGCCGCAAGTTCAATACTCGCGGGTTGCGTATTGCGATCATCCAGGCGCTATAACGCATTGATTGTCAGATCAGAGCGAAAACCTTACGGCTCGGCGAAACAAATTGACGGCCTAAGCGACAAGACCCAGCCTGTAGTCGTTATAGATGATGCGATTGGCACCGGATACTCAGCCCTCAAATGCGTCGATATTCTTGAAGCGCATGGATTTGAAGTCGAGGGCGTGGTCTGTCTGGTCCGGTTTTCCTACGATAGCGGCTATGGCCTCCTTGAAGAACACGGACTAAAAGTTCGAGCTGTATACGATCTCTACGACGACTTTACACCAGTAATGCAACCCGAAGACGTGCCAGTTCATCCGTGGCGCGCGCGGAATATTGCCTGGCGGAACAACAGTGCTCCCGAAGGCTTGAGTCCTTTTGCCCTGGTTAGACTGTACTTGCAGGAGTTTGAAGATTATGGAGCCCTGTCGAAATTGCCGAAGCAACTTGTTACAACGTTTTCCTCACCGGGAGGTTGCTGGGTTAGTCTGCGGCATCGCAACAGTGGTCTGCCGGTAGCCAGAACTGGGGTATGGTGTTTCCCCGGGGACCCTGAAATGTCATTCACCACTCTGTTAGCAGAAGCAACCTGGAACCTCAGCTGCCTGTTGAAGCAACATAAGATTGATCCCACCGGTTGCGGCATAGGCATTTCACAAATTGGTCAGCTAGAACAATGTTTGCAGGGAGACGCTGATAACAATTGTTATGGCTTAGTGTGCCGCAGTACTGAACGAGAATGGCAAGTAGGCAGCGCTTTACCTCGCATGCCCGGAATTACCGGCTCTTCACATCAGCTTCGTCACGCCCTGTTTATCAACGGGAAGTTTAGAGCCCGTGAACCATTTATAGTATACCGCCACAAGGTAGACAAACTGGTTGAGGCGGGGGCGCTGTGGCCGACTGGCGGTTGCTCTACCAACACTTCTGATCTATCGGTGTGTACCGATCTAGAACGGACAGCGAATATTTTATTATCGCGGGCTATTGCTCTAATCAGGGGAGCGGAAATTGAGCCTGATCAGACACTATTTTTATCCGACCGGAACACCTGTTTCCTGACCATCTACCATCGTGACACACAATGTGCGTGTGGCGGGCGGCGGTGTGTCAGCGTAGCGGAATTCGATGCACTGGTTCATGCCGTGACGCAGGACCAAAGACTGGAAGGTATACCTGCAACGCAGGTAGTACTGCAGTTGAGTATACTGTCGGACTGTTGGTCTAGTGCCGACATACCCGAATTTGTCGCTGGAAAGGACGCACTTGGGTTAGTTAGCGCTACTAGCGAATCTATTTTACTGCCAGGTGTTGCGGTTGAACAGAATCTGGATTCCGAGGAATTTGCCGCTGTATTATTTGAAAAATCTGCAGTGGATAGTGACACAAATATCAGCTGGCAGAGATTTAACACCCGACAGTGGTTGCGCGATACTGAAGGTAACGTGCACCGGTGCCATCCGAGCATTTGGGTGGCCACCAGACAATGTGACCCGTACGACCTTGAAACGGTAGCACAATACTGGTTGGCCTGGTTGCAGGGGCATATCAGTACTCGAACCCTGGTTGAAAGTGAGCAACCAGTTCAGCAACAGACCGGGAACGTTGCGTCAGCCGCCGTATACGCTGAAGCAATTCGCCGTATTGGCGAGTGTACCGCCGCTTTACATGAACCAGCCATGGCGATCCCCTTTGATCTATTGCCACGCGATCCAGATTTGCTGACGCTGGCGCACGCCTATGGCGCTACAAATGCAGGTGACAAATCCGTACCCGACACCAGACTGTTTCAGCAACTGATCTCCAAACTAGATACGACGGCACCCAGGCATCAGCCAATAGCGTGGTGGCGTGCGATTGAAGCTGCGCAAATCGATGACGAACGAGTCGTCCGATGGCAAAATGCGCCTTTGTCGCCATACGAAAGAATAGTACGCTGTTGCGCCAAACCCAATGCTCAGGATCTGAAATGGATACGCGGGCTGATTGGTAGCGATGGCAGCGTAGTCTGTAGCGAGACCAATATTGAGGATTGCCTTGTCACGGCAAGAACGGCAGAAGCACTAGCCGGGTCGATAGAACGGACTGACCAGGAACTCGCTCAGCGAATTTTACTTCGACTAGTGCAATTGAGTGTACTGCTGGATGACCGACGTGCGGCAATCCGCGCTTCCGATCTACAAACCGGATTGCGTGCTGAGCATACTATCGCTGCACTAGCCGCATTCGCTCGGTTACATCAGCACAATAGTCTATGAACGTCCGCGTTTCAGCGAATGCGGGGGCGTTCTATCCCGCTCATGCGACGGCACTACAGGTTGCCGTTCGATACTATAGCAATCGATGCCGAACCAGCTCTGGCCTTCCTGTTGCTATAGTTGCTCCGCATGCAGGCTATGGCTATTGTGGCGAGCAAATAGCAGCCGCGTTTTCTGGAATACAAGGCCATACAGTTCGGAAAGTCATTCACATTGGACCCTCCCATTATTTTCAGATAGCTGGCATTGTGCAAAGCGGCGCGACCAAATTTGAATCACCATTTGGAGCAGTTCCGGTACACAGTATTTCCCATACGCTGGTTAATACCAATGCCGAGGCTCATCGACCCGAGCATGCGCTTGAAGTACACCTGCCCTTTTTGCAGTATCTATTAGCTGAATTTGTATATATTCCATTGTTAGTGGGACAGTGCAACCCGGAGGATCTGGCAGACGTACTGCAATTGCTTGAGGTCGGCAGCAGTGGCGTGCTACTGGTAGTTAGCTCGGATCTATCGCACTACCTACCGTCCGCAGAGGCGCTGAATGCCGACCTCAAGACCCTGCACCAATTGGAAAGACTGAAGTCAGTCGAGTTACCACAGGCTTGTGGCGCTCACGCGCTCAATGGAGCTGTCACATTAGCAAGACGAAACAAGTGGGGTTGTATGGCGATTGATCGCGCAGACTCATCTCAATTCGATAAGACACGTTCCGACAAAGTGGTTGGGTACGGCGCCATTGCATTTTATCCTGCACTGTAATGTCACGGTTTATACAAAACGGCTCAGCAGAGCAACTCAATAACAGAGATTCATACGGTGTATTTGCCACGCTGTTTCGAGACAAGTATTACCACGCTCAACTCGGTGAACTGACCGACTCCCAATTGCAGCATACCCTGTCGCTGTTTGGTGCTCCCTGGGATGAAGCAGCATCTCTTATGACGGTTGCAAGAAGTGACAACCCCAAATTTATAGCTGATACTGAGCACTTGATTCCGGCACATAACGAGTGCGCCTACACAGAGACGCCACCGCGCTTGCTGGCGCTATACTGTGTAGACAACAGCGCCACTGACGGTGCGTTCTATACCGTAGACGCAGCAGATTTTGTAGATCAGCTTGGTCAACAATATCTGCCGTCACTACGCGGCGCGCGCTTCTCATGCAAAATGTCAGATGACGCACATGCAATTGGAACCACACTGATACGGCAGACCGATATTGGAGAGCAGCTAGTCTTCACATCGGTTGCCGCAATGACTGGAAAATCAGCTTACCAGCTAGTCAATGCAATAGACGAATATTCCGGAACAGTGGTGGATCACCTAACAGAAGTTGTGAACGACCCTAAGCATAGACGACGACATTTGTGGCGAAAGGGCGATCTTATCGTAATAGATAACCTTCGATTGATGCATGGTCGGGAGGCGTTTAGTGGCGGGTGCCGGGAGCTGCGGCACGTGCGACTGGCATGATCTACGGAGCATCACTTTCAACGACATGACCTCGTAAATAATCCAGGCTACACTCATAGCAAGAACACAACCCTAAACCCTGGTGTTGCATAAAATTCTGGCCCAGAACCGCTGCGCTGTTTCTATAGCAGCATCTAACCCGCTGTACTCATTTTTTCTGAATATCACTTAGTCATTCTAAACAACTACATGTGGCCGGTGAAAGATCGCGCATCCTGAGGGGTCCGCAGTAGCACTGGTTTATGGATGGGCACGAGTTAGCCTGCACGTTCAAACACGGCCGCAATCCCCTGCCCGCCACCTATACACATTGTCTCTAATCCAATCTTTACATCACGTCGCTTCATTTCATACATCAGGTTGGCTAGTATTCTGACTCCGGTCGCTCCAATTGGATGCCCGAGCGATATACCGGAGCCATTCACATTAAGCTTGTCATGATCATCCCATCCCCAACCTTTAAGTACCGCCAGAACCTGAGGTGCAAACGCTTCGTTGAGTTCCACCAGATCGATATCAGTCCACTTTAATCCGGTACGCGCAAACAATTTCTCAACCGCTGGCACCGGACCAATACCCATATGCGACGGCTCGCAACCTGCGGCAGCCCAACCACCAAAATAACCCACGGGCTCCAACCCCAGCTCATCCAGTTTGTCTTCTGCCACGACAAGACATGCGGCACCGGCATCGTTTTGCTGACTGGCGTTGCCAGCAGTAACCACTCCTCCCTCTATTGGACGCAATGCGGCCATGCTCTCAATGGTCGCGTCGCTTCTTATACCCTCATCGTAGTTGAATACGACAGGATCTCCGAAGCGTTGCGGCACTTCGACGGGAACCAGCTCTTCATCGAACTTTCCCTCAGCCCAGGCAGCGGCGGCACGCTGGTGACTCATTACCGCGAATGCATCACTGGACTCGCGAGAGATTCCGTAATCCCGGGCAAGATTCTCTGCGGTTTCGATCATGCCGGTAATCACCCCGAAACGCTCAATCGGCTGAGACATTACACGGCCCCGACCAAGACGATCATGAAGTGTGGACGACCCCATGCGCTTACCGTGTCGCATGTCAGTACTATAGAATTCTACGTTGCTCATACTTTCAGCACCGCCGGCAATCACCACATCGGCGCTGTTGGTTTGAATCATCATCGCCGCGTTGATAACCGCCTGCAATCCACTGCCACAACGGCGGTCCACATGCAGGCCGGGAACACTAACCGGCAATCCGGCCGCCAATGCCGACCATCGACCAATACACGGCGCCTCTCCGCTGGCGTAGCCCTGAGCAAAGATAACATCATCTATACGTTCAGGATCACAACCGGTACGTTCCAGCAGCGCTCTGATAACAACCGCACCCAGCTCACCGGCAGGCAGGCTCTTAAGACTGCCCAGGAATTTCCCGACCGGTGTCCGAACAGGTGAAACAATAGCCACTCTCCGCATACTGGATTTCATACTATTCCTATGTTTGACGAGAACTTTAGATTGGATCCCAATCAATAAGTGTCGGGCTGCGATCCATACCGTAGAAATCTGATTTAAATGCAGGCACCAGATCACGGGCGATGGTTTCTGCAGTCCAGCCTTCGGAGCGATGCATGGAACGGATAGGGCGGGGCTTCGAAAATAAAAAGATCTCGTTCTTGCGCACCGAAAGTATCTGGTTAGTCACTTCTCTAGAGAGATCAGAGGCAAGAAAAACGACCAGCGGCGCTACTTTATCGGCACTCATGGTTTTGAGTTTTTCGACCCGCTCCTTTTGCTCTGGAGAATCCGTTGGAATTGTCGCAATCATACGACTCCAGGCGAATGGCGCAACACAGTTTGAACGCACGCCGTAACGCTCCATATCCAGCGCAATAGACTGGGACAGACCGACAATACCGAGCTTGGCTGCCGAGTAATTCGCCTGACCAAAATTACCGAGCAAACCCGAGGTTGAAGTAAATTGAACAAAGCTACCAGAGCGTTGCTCTTTGAAATAGGGAGTTGCGGCTTTTGAAACATGGAACGCACCATTAAGATGAACATCGATAACCTGCTGCCAGTCAACCGCACTCATCTTATGCCAGATGCGATCGCGCAAAAAGCCGGCGTTATTCACAACGGCATCAATACGGCCGAAGTGTGATACTGCATCTTCTACAATGGAGATCGCCCCAGCCGGATCGGCAACACTGGCAAAATTAGCCAATGCCTTGCCACCGGCAGCTTCAATTTCTTTTACCACTCCGGCGGCAGGGGCATCACTTGCCTTCTCACCATCGGCTGATGTACCGAAATCGTTGACCAGCACCGCACCGCCCTCTTTGGCGACGGCTAGCGCGATTTCTCTGCCAATACCCCGGCCAGCACCGGTTACCGCTACTACTTTGCCTTCCAGCACAGCCATATCAATGCCTTTACCCTAAGAAGTTAATTCCACTATACACCCTGGTGTTGAATAAAATCCCGACTCAGAACCGCTGCACTGCTTCTATAGCAGCATCTAAGGCGCTGCACTCATTTTTTCTGAATATCACTTAGAATATCTAGGCTCAATCCAGTAAAAACTCCATGCAGCACCTTTTATACAGTTCTATAATATTCTGAACTCGAAATTTAATGCAATACCAGGGTAGAATCTCACGTTTGGTGCTCAGTAGCGAGCGCATCCAACGCTATCACACGACCGTCGTCGGTGATTGCCAGAGGATTAATTTCAAGCTCGATCAGTTTTTTATCGCTCAGACAGGCCGTGGTTAGCTGGTATAAACTCCGCACCATTGCGTCCAGATCAATAACGGGCCTGCCACGGTGACCTGAGAACAGCGGTGCCGATTCAAGCTTTAGCAACAAGCTTTTAATTTCACTTTCAGTTAATGGCAAACCGGCACTTTGAACATCGGGCCTTAATTCAACGTCAATGCCGCCACGGCCTATAACAAGTAATGGACCAAACAATTCGTCTTTTTTAATACCGACTATAAGTTCGTAACTGATACTGTGCATTTCCTGAATCAATACACCGTCCCACTCGATGTCCAGTGTCCTGGCCAGCTCAAAAAGCTTCTCTACCGCTTTCTGCGTCTCCTGTACAGAGCGCAAATTAAGCAATACACCACCCTGATCGCTACGGTGCGGCATCGCAACACTTTGCAATTTGGCAACCAGTGGAAAATTAAATCCACCAACAAGCCGAGCAACACTGGCACTTTCAACCACGCTTGTCACCAAATGCTGCCGTGGAAAAGTAATGTCGCACATAGACTTCACGCGCTGAGCGGCAATATGCTCACTTAATGATCGAGTATCGCGTCCCGGTAAATTTGTTTTGGATAACTCACTACTCTGTGTAGCCGGCCATTCACGCTCAAATAGTGATGCAAGCTGCGTCTGCCGTTCAACCGACAGCGCAATATTCCGGAAGGCATCGGCCGCCTGTGGAATATCCGCAAACACGGGTATTCCCGCCTCTTCCAGCTCCTTGATCACATACGGACTTGCACCTAGCCAGACCACACCAATCTGCTTGCTGGATAGCGCAAAAGCCTCCTTGAGTGAAGCCACCAGTTTAGAGGCTATGCTCTCCAGCAAACCACTAAAAACAATGTATGAATCGTGGTCATCGGAATGGCCAACGATTTTTATCACATTATCAAACAACCCGGGATCACCGGCAACGGCCGCCGTGTGATCAAGCGGATTTCCAGGATGTATGAACGAGGGTAAAACAGCAGCCAGCTTTTTTTTGGTGGGTTCTGAAAAATCCGGAGTGCCTAGACCTCGCGCCTCAAGCTCATCTGCGAGCAGCACACCGGCGCCACCTGAAATAGTAACAATACCTACTCGACGACCTGCCGGAGGGGGCTGCTTGACAATAAGTTTTGCGGTATCAATCATTTCTGACAGGGATCGCACTCGCACTATACCAAACTGCTCAAAGAACGCCTGGTAGTTTGCATCCTCACCTGCCAGAGAACCAGTGTGGGATGCCGCCGCTTGTGCGCCAACCGCAGATCGACCGGCCTTGATGGCAATTATAGGCTTGCCCGCGGCCGCCGCTTTAAGCGCCGCCACCCTGAATGACCCTACATTCTTAATACCTTCGATATAGACACCAATTACATCGGTTGAATTATCCTCCGCCAGATAGGAGATACACTGCGCCAGATCGATACCTGCCTCATTGCCTGTCGCTATAAATTTGCTGAATCCCAAACCCTGCCGATCCAGCATCGCCATCCAGTAGGAACCCAACGCACCACTTTGCGTAACCAGACTAAAGCGACCCTGCTTTAACGATGAGGTATCCATTGCAGTCGAAAACGACGCGATCAATCGTGAATGCGAATCGGCGCAACCAATCGTGTTAGGGCCCAGCAATAATACTCCGGCTGCATTGCACAGTCGGGCGAGTCGATGTTGAGCTTCACGCCCCGCTTCATTTAGTTCTGCATAGCCGGAGCCAAATACAATAAAGGCTTTTATTCCTTTGGCGATGCCTTCCTGAATGACCGCTTCAGCCAGTGCAACTGACACCGCGATAATCGCCAATTCAACATCAGCCGGTATTGCGCTCAGTGTTGAATACGCCCTGACTCCTTGTATCTGCTGGTGTTTAAGGTGGACGGGATACACCTGACCCGAAAATTTATATCGCAGCATGTACTCAAGCGGGCGGCCACCAATTCGTATCGGATCTTCCGATGCGCCGACAATTGCCACATTGCGTGGCGAAAAAAAAGACCCGAGATCGGGGGCACTTTGATTTGAAGTCATAGCAGTGGTTTCATGGCTGCACCAGGACCGACCTTGATATACTCACTGCCAGATACTTAACAAGGCATTGACGCCATCAGTTCAGGCATTGTCATCCTCAATCTTGTCGCGAGTTATCTGCTCACCGGGACGCGTAAATCGCACCAGACAGATCACCCCGACAAGTGTGCCCAATATCAACAGTGAAACAAACAGATTAAAATGAATGACATGCATTTTACTTTGACCGGCCTGCCACATCAGCAATACAGTTAAAATAAGCATTGCCCAATGCCACCACCTGCCAAGGAACAACCGTTTCATAGTAAAGTTCCAGTCATACCGAACTCACCGGTGGAATTTGCCTGGCCAGCCTGACTCTCGGCACCAGTAACACACCAAGAATTATTAACCCGCCAAGATTCCATAGATATCCAGACACACCGGCAATCTGAGACGGTGGCAGGAGTATCAGTGCAGCAGCCGTAATGGCAGAAAAGCGTTGTGCCGCATTAACACGACCTTTAAACCACCCTTCGAGTCCAATAGACAGAGCCCACAGCCCGATTAAAGCTAAAACCGTTGAGACGATTGAAACCCATTTCGGCCCCACCAGCAACAGCGACGGATTATAGACAAACGCCAATGGCACCAGATATTTGGCAATACCCACACGAGTTGACTCAAACGCCGTGGCCATAGGTGGAGTCTTGGCAATAGCAGCAGCAGCAAAGGCCGCCAGCGCTACCGGTGGAGTAATCGTAGAAACAACACCAAAGTAAAAAGCGAACATATGCGCGGCAATAGGCTCAACACCGAATTTCACCAACGCAGGAACGATTAAAGCGGCAACCGTAATATAGACTGCTGTGGTGGTAATGCCCATTCCTAGAATAATGGCCGACACGCCTGTAAGGGCAAGTAATGCCAGCAAGTTGCCATCAGCCATCTCGATAACCTGCTGAGTAAACTTCAGACCCAGCCCCGATACAAACACAGAGCCGATAATTAAGCCCGCACAGGCACAGGCGATAGTTACCGGTACACTTGCACGAATGCCTGACTCCAGCGCAGCCAGCAAATCTGCCGGGCTCATGCGGGTTTCTTTTTTTACAAAGCTCAACGCAATCAGGGAGACAATTCCCCAGAAAGCGGATTTCATCGGTGTGTAACCCATAATCAGGAACGCCACCAGCACAGTAAGCGCAATCAGCAAATGCCAGCCACCACGCAACACATCCATGGTTTTTGGCAGCAGCTGCTTGTCAATTTGGCCGATGTTGTTTTTCTCAGCTTCCAGATGCACCATAAAATAGACTGTCGCAAAGTATAGAAAAGCCGGAATCACTGCAGCTACAACAATATGGATGTAACTTGTTTCCATAAACTCAGCCATTATAAATGCAGCGGCACCCATAATAGGCGGGGTAATTTGCCCTCCCGACGATGCGCATGCTTCTACGGCCGCTGCAAATCTCGCCCGGTAGCCGATGTTTTTCATCAGCGGAATAGTGAACGACCCTGTCGTCACAACATTGGCTACTGCAGATCCGGAAACTGTCCCCATAAATCCGCTCGCAACCGCCGCCGCTTTTGCCGGCCCACCGATCCGATGACCAGTCAACGACACAGCAAGATCAATAAAAAAACGCCCGGCCCCCGACCGGATTAATAGCGCGCCGAAAATAATAAACAATACGATATAGGTAGCACATACATGCAGTGGAATACCAAAAATTCCATCACTGCTCATAAACAACGTATCTATGAATTTACCGAATCGTACCGGCGGCCCATAGAAAAAACTAAAAAAATAATTGGCGTACAGTGCGTGACAAATGAAGAAACCGGTAATTAGCACCATCGCCCAGCCTACAACACGGCGAGTGGCTTCAAGCACCAGTACAATCAGAATGCCTCCAATAATGAGATCGTACAGCTCCTTTTCACCATAGCGCATGTGAAACGCATTGATATCGTAGAGGGTCCAGACCTGAACAAACAGAACCAGCGCAATGATGACAAAATCAACTGCCAGGCCAACACAACGTATACCGTTTCCCGCAGCATTTTTCGCCTGTATTACCGGATCACGCCAGGTTTTCCGGAACAGCGGGTTCATAAAAAACGCCAGCACTAGCATGCCGGTTAAATGAACTGAACGAAATGAGCGGCCTTCAGGTGTTCCGAAGGCCGCTACAAACAGATGGAACAGCGCCAAACTGATGGCAATGATTGCACAACAATAGGCGACCAGTTGAACCAATCCAGCTTCACGCTGAACCAGCAGGCGCTCGAGAAACCCGAGTTCCTGCTTTTCCTCATAAGATATTACCGGGGAAATTGCCGGGGTAACAACCGCTGATGACTCGTCTCGAGTCAACCCTTGACTCCCAGTTCGTCATAGCACTTTTGAGCACCGGGATGTACGGGTATAGCCGCACCATTCAATGCGTCTTCAAGCTTGACCCGGTTCCAGATACCCTTGACTTCAGCGAATGTTGCATGGTTTTCCCAGAACACCTTGCACATGTTGTAGACTAGATCATCCGGTAGATCCTTGTGCACTACCATATTGGTGACAATTCCGAGGGTCCCGGTATCTTCTTCAATACTTTCGTAAACACCTTTTGGCATCACACCCGGGATAAAACCGGGGTTGGCTTCAAGTATTTCCGTTAGTTTGTCATCCGGCAGACCGATAAAGCGAATACCTGGGCTGTGCTCCAGCTCAAGAAACGAAGCCTGAGGCATGGAGGTCGCAGCCATAAATACATCAATGTGACCATCTTTCATCAAAGCAACCGACTCAGTGTAACTGACATGGTGTACCGTACCACCACCACTTCGAATACCGTCGAAGGAAATGTCATACGCGTTTAAAATGGACTCGGCAAACGCGGTACCCGTCCATTTCGCCTTACCAGGGCTTATATTGGCGGCACTCATGTCGGCAAAAGATTTTATTTCAGAGTCCTTTCGAACTGCAACCTGAAACATCGCGGGGTACAATGTTGCAAAATGCCGTACATCAGGCTGAGCCTTACTGAACTTCCCCTTTCCCGAGTAGCCATTGAATGATGTATGCGCGTACGACCAGCCAATCTCCGCATCCCCCCCGTTTACTGAAAGCACATTAGAAATGCCACCGCCAGAGGTATTGGAGGTAGAGATTCCATCAATGTTTTCTTCAAAAACCTGAACAATCTTCGCGCCCAGCGGATACCACGATCCACCGGATGGCCCCGAGACCATGCGCACGAAAGTATCAGCACTTTGTGCTGTTCCGCATAACAAACCACCTGCGACTAACGCGATTTTGAGTGTGCTATTAACACCGTAGTGTATTGACTTGAATTTATTCATTTGCATCTTATGTGATCCTCCTTCACAGACAAGATATGGTAACCAGCACAATTACTTGCTACTGATAAAGTATGCCAGTCGAGATTAACACACACAATCCGACGATGAAAATCATGTCGCTGCATTGGCACCGATTGCAGTGCGGAAAAATCACCTGCCGCACAGTAATCTTGTAACATTCTTCATGTTCAGAGTTAAAACTACTTTTATGGGCCAGGTCATTTATAACCAGTGATCGCCGCCCTACAAGCCGCTCCGGAAGACGCACCACTACTTCATCTATACGCACACTCTTGCGTTTACCTCGTTTAAATTTATCAATGAGAGCATGCCACTACTGATGGGTTATTCGAGGATATCGATATCGCACGATTGGCTACGCTGCTGGGGAAGCTCCCATCGTTTACGTGCTTTGGTTTCTATGAAACCTTGGGGTCGAAGGATCGCTTACGAAAAGGTGACCAAATCTATATGCAAGCACGAGCCTCTAATTCACAGTTGATTCAGAGCGAAAATACAATTTTCTAGTGGCATAGTCGAAGGCCTAAACAACAAAAAATTCGTTAACATGGCTGCCCGATTAGTGCTCGATGAATTTTTCCGGCGACCCTCGCCAACCCATGCCTGAGAGTATTCCGTTTAATCTAACGGACCATCTCGAATTAGTTGACTGGACCGGTCGACAAATCAGAGACAACAAGAGTGGCGCAATTAGTGACACCATTCCACCGATTCTTGAACGCCTTTCAATATCCCCCAAACACTGGGTCTATCTATGCACGCACTTTGAAAGCAAATTTAAAGGGCTGGTTGGTACCGCTCACTCGCTCACTGAAAAATGCAGCAAGTTCTCTCGTAAACGCAGACCCAACCTCTCCAGCAGCAAATTACTCTTCAACTAAATACCTCACTTCAAGGCGACTAATTAGCTTCCAACTCGATTGGAACCGCATTCCCTCGCCTACTAGAAAGTAAAATCTACCTCCAAACCCACTGTTTACACAGCTTTAAGCTATTCTGCCCGTTATTCCACCCGCTTCGACTGCTGTTCTGGTAAATAGCCAGATTTTTCCTGAGTTACTCTCTTCACTCACACCTTTCTATAATGACTGTCTCTATTATTTTTCCAAAGCGTGGTCGTGGTGTGGACAATACAGGACGTGGATTGGCGATGAAGTTGTGTCAGGGGCAGGGAGGAATGAAATTGCGTAAGATGGCAGAGCTATTCAATGTAGGAAGCGACAGCGCAGTGTCGAGGTCGATTACGCGGACAAATGAACAATTGGCGAGTGATGGTAGTATAAAGCGTTTGTATAATTGTATATTTCAAGATTTGACCCCATAAGTTTCCTCACCCGATTCGGCTGCTGTTCTGGTAAATAGCCAGATTTTTCCTGAGTTACTCTCTTCACTCACACCTTTCTATAATGACTGTCTCTATTATTTTTCCAAAGCGTGGTCGTGGTGTGGACAATACA
>MDLA01000120.1 GCA_001730015.1 Chromatiales bacterium (ex Bugula neritina AB1)
GTATCAGATATGCTAACTTTAGCCATAAGCGGTCGGTTGATTAGTAGGTGGTTTTTGCGAACATAATTCTATCAAATTAACAGGCCGCTTACCTTTCCATCCTAACGCTCATCGCCAAAAAGCGACTCATTGCTAGAAGTCACTGTCAGTGGCAGCTAGCGTATCGCTTCAATCGTTAATATCTCCCCTCCTGCATAGCTCGATCATCGAATTTCAATCGGTTTTAATGCAACCTGGGGGTTTACCCTGGTGTTGCATAAAATTCCGGCCCAGAACCGCTGCGCTGCTTCTATAGCAGCATCAAAGGCGCTGGACTATAAGTTTCATGAAACACCCGTGTTAATATTTTCAGCAGATGCCCATCTTGCATTTCTCATTCGAGCACTCATGCCATTTAAAATGATTTCTCGATTATTCATGGCATATTCAATTCCTGACAGAATGTAGTGAGCGGAAGGACCCTGATACCATCCACTAAAAAGTCTTCTGCTCCAGTATGCACCTGGTAAAAATGTGGAATTTCGGTTCGTTCTTTGAAATAGCATAGCGATTTCAATTCCGCGCGGCCAGATAACTTCACTTCCACTGCAAATTCTGCGTTGCCATCTTTAACCACAACGAAATCGACTTCACGCCCGTCTGTATCACGAATATATCGAAGCTCCATAACATAACCTTCATGGTCTTGAAGGTGATGGCAGTATTTGAGTAGCTGACTGGCCACGAGATTTTCGAACCGTGCACCCGGCTCGGGAACTTGCGACCAATCCCACATATAGAGTTTTTGCTCTTTTTTAACTGCGCGTATTCTCGGTGCACCGAATGGCGCAATCCGAAAACAATAATACAGATTTTCCAGAATCTTCAGCCAACGCTCTGCAGTCTCATGCGCTACCTGCAGTGCATCCCGAAGCGACTTAACCGACAAAGGGGAGCCAACTTTCGTTGGTAGTGTTTGAGCTAATAGCTCCACGAGGCTGATTTCCCGAACGGTCTCAAGATCGCGCAAGTCTTCATTAATCACCCTGGATGTTCGCTCTTGTTGCCAACGGCGCCAGTGGCGGTCGCTTCCCTTGTACAATGGTTCCGGAAACCCGCCAAAATGAAGCAACGTCTCGAGATCGGTACTTGTCGGCAGACTAGTCATTTCCATCAAAGAAAACGGGTGCAGGCGTCGGTAGTGATAACGCCCCATTAGTGAATCGCCTCCCTTGCGGTAATAGTCTAATCTTGCAGAGCCTGTTACGAGCATTTGTATCGATGCACCGTACTGATCATAAAACCCTTTTACGAGCCTCCGCCAGTGTGCGTATTTGTGAATTTCATCCAGTACAATAAGTGGTTCGCCGGAGGGAATTTTCTCGTTCATGAGTGCCGACCTATGCTGAGCAATATCCCAGTTGAGATACGCACTGGTAGTGCACTTGTGTTCTGCAAGCAGAGTTTTGGCTACAGTTGTTTTTCCAACCTGGCGTGGCCCGCCAACGAAGACCATTTTCTCTGCGAGGTCATCTGATATGGCGGATTGAATGGCAATTCTTGGTAGTGGACTGCTGACCATTTTACGCAATACTCTAAAATACTCATGAGTATTTTAGAGTATGGACGATGTTACAAATTCAGTCCAGCACTCACCTTTATGACAAGGGTCTACACCGCACCAAGTAGTATGTTGCGTTATGACCTTGGTAATCTGCCAATAACTTACCACCATAATTTTCGTGGAAAATTTACTGACTGCTCTGAATCTGTGACTGTTTACCCTGCTGGCTGATTTCAACACGGAACAAAATCGCGGCACCAGAATTACTGACAGAGGTTTTACCTTTACCCGGCAAATTACGCTTCTAACAGTTGTTCACAATACGGTGTGCTCTCGTGCTCGATACTTGGCCGAGCGATCAACTACGATTGCTGGATCTGACCACCAAACCGCAAGGGCTTGCCGATGTCTGTCATTACCTGTCTCGTTATTGCGCTTATGTGCCTGATTCTGATTGGCAGAAGGAACGTGCACCCGATTTTGCTACCTGCGACGGAAGCCGAAACAACTAATACATTTGCTCACTTAAAAGAAAACTTGTCCAACGCGCTGCAAGCCAAAGTCGACACACTGCGGCCGAGCCTATCAGATCTTGCTGTTTCCAGTGAAAACGATTAACTGTCGATACTCACAAACAACGGGAAACAATCGCAATTCGCAATAGACTTTCCCCGCACGAACGGCAAATCATCACCGGTTCTCAATCTACGTCCCCACCGCACTAACTTGAACGGCGTGAGTTCGCTGCCTGCCGCGCTCGATTCGCAAGCTTTCGCTTTCGCTTGTCACTGACCGTGCTCTGAGCTCTGGCTTCTAGGGGCTGCGGATCATGTATATCGACTGAGGCGACATCATTCTGATTAACGGCAGCGGTAATCCACTTCGACAAGCAACCACCGAACTCCGGCGCTCCGCTGAGGCTGTAAATTGTGTAGTCAGACAGCGATCTGATATTTATGTCGTCACTGATCAGCTTGCTGCCTCGAAGATGACGATGTCTATATCGTCGGTCATCCACTTCACTTAGCACCAGGAACCATTTTGCGTCTTCCGGGTAACCTGTTGCGATCAGGGTGACGACCAAACCATGGAGACTTATCTGCTCACATTGCTTTCGATACGCTCGCGAGGCGGCCTGATAGACGATATCCGGAATACCCCAGCGATCATCTTCGGCACTGGTGTCGTCGTTGAGCTGAGGCTTAATCTCGACGGCAATTTTACGTCCGTCAGATTCAACGAGAAAATCAAAAGATTCATAGCATGCACCTGCATACTCAACGACTTCACACATCGATCGAAGGTGCAGTGCCCAGGAGGCTTCGAGTGTGCTCGCGTATTGGCCAACCCGGCGTGGCTTTAATGAATAGTGTGATTCGTTAGTCATGGAGGAATTCCCTATCCGATCCATAAACGCGCTCCCTCTTGCCGGGGAGCTCTTACGGCTTTTTAAATCAGTTGAGTGCGTCCTGCTTAGGATGCTATCGGCGGATTTGACGCTGTGTTTAGATTTGCGTTTCTGTCAAAGTCAAATAAGTGACAGCAAAGGCACGGTAGTTCTATATTAACAACGGTTTATTAAGCAGATACAAACCTGGCACTGTCATCAGCGCCAGGCAAGTGGAATCGCTACGATGCATTAGCTCTGGACCGCAGGTGTTGTTGCAGGAAATTACTGAGTTCGAGCTTGCAACCCGCTGTATTTAGATCCCGTCGCTTGATTGCGTACTGCATTAGCGGGTGTCTGGTGTTTTGCGGGCGGGTTGATTTAACCAGCGTAAGAACAGGAGCGCGCGGTTTTTCTTTTACCAGCGCATCATCTTG
>MDLA01000121.1 GCA_001730015.1 Chromatiales bacterium (ex Bugula neritina AB1)
GGAGATTTCAGCTTTACCGATACGGAAAGTGATGCACTGTCGTCAGTGACTATTACCGGCTTGAAACTCAATGGAGGCACGCTGACCCACAGTGCAGGTGCAGTGACAGTCACCAATGGTATGACGATCACAGCGGCGCAGTTGGCGGATCTGACGTTTACATCAGCACCGAATGATTCAACGGATTCAAGCTTTACCTATACGGTGAATGATGCAGGTTCGGGGATCGTTTCAGAGGTGATGAATATCACGGTGAATCCGGTTAACGATGCACCGGTAGCGACCGGCAATACTGTCGTTGCAGATGAAGATGTACCGCTGCAGATAACAGCTGGTGATTTCAATTTCACTGATTTAGAAGGTGATGCGCTGCAGTCAGTGACCATCAGTGGAATGAATCTGAACGGTGGAACCCTAACGCACACTGGTGGTTCGGTAACTGTCACAGATGGCATGACGGTTACAGCAGCACAACTGGCCGATCTGACATTCACAACAGCGTTGAATGATACAACGGATTCAAGCTTTACCTACACCGTCAATGACGGAGATACCGGTACGTCGACAGCGGTGATGAATATCACAGTGAACGCGGTTAATGATGCGCCGGTAGCCACTGGCAATACGGTTGTGACTAATGAAGATGTACCGCTAGTGCTTACCGCGGGTGACTTCAGCTTTACCGATATAGACGGCGATGGCCTGGAGTCAGTAACGCTAACGGGTCTGAATCTAAATGGTGGAACACTCATTCACAGTGGTGGTGCAGTAAGCGTTACAGACGGCATGACGGTCAGTGCAGCGCAGCTGACTGATTTAACCTTCACGCCGGCCCCGAATGATATAAGCGGAGCCAGTATAAGCTATACCGTAAATGATGCGGATGCCGGAGTAGCATCAGCGGTGCTGAACATCACGGTTAATGCAGTCAATGATGTACCGGTAGCGCTGGGTAACACCGTACCGGCATCAGTGAATGTGCCGCATGTGTTCAGTGCAGCGGATTTCAATTACTCCGATGCTGAAGCCGATGCATTGCAATCGGTAACCATCAGTGACCTGGACTTAAATGGAGGCACACTGACGCACAGTGGTGGAGCTGTGACAGTAACCGATGGTGTGACGGTCACAGCGGCAGAGTTGGCTGATCTGACGTTTACCTCCGCTCTGAATGATTCCGGCAATGCAAGCTTTGCTTATACAGTGAACGACAGCGGAGCCGGTGTGTTCGCAGCGAAGATGAATATCACGCTGAATAATACAAACACGGTTCCAGTGGCCACGGGCAATACGGTAGTGGCACAGGAAGATGTACCACTGGTGATAGACGCCAGTGCATTCAATTTTTCAGATACGCAAGGAGATGCGTTACAGTCGGTGACGATCACAGGTCTGAATCTGAACGGTGGAACCCTGACTTACGGTGGTGGAGCCACAGAAGTTACCAACGGCACGACCATCACAGCAGCTCAACTGGCTGACCTGACATTTACCTCGGCACAGAACAATTTTATCGATTCAAATTTTAGTTATACGGTAAATGATGCAGAGTCAGGAACGGTATCAGCGGTGATGAACATCACGGTGAATGCCGTCAATGATGTACCGGTAGCGACGGGCAATACGGTCATTGCAACTGAAGATGTACCGTTAGTTATAGATGCGAGTGATTTTGGATTTACAGATGTTGAGGGTGATGCGCTGTTGTCAGTAACAATAACAGGGCTCAATCTCAATGGTGGTACCTTAAGCCACGGCAGCGGTACAGTAGCAGTCACAGAGGGGATGACTATTACTGCAGCTCAGCTATCGGATTTAACCTTCCTTTCAGCAATAAACAACGACACAAATTCCAGTTTCACTTATACCGTCAATGATGCAGATGAGGGTTTGTTGTCAGCGATCATGAACATTACGGTGAACGGAATCAACGATGTGCCGGTAGCAATTGGTAATACGGTAATCGCCTCGGAAGATGCACCATTAGTTATATCAGCGAATGAATTCAGTTTTTCCGATGCAGAAAGTGATGAACTGCAGTCAGTCACCATTACCGGGCTGAAACTGAACGGTGGCACACTCACTCACAGCAGTGGCACGGTGAACGTGACAAATGGAATGACAGTCACAGCAGCCCAGTTGGCCGATCTGACCTTTACCTCTGCACCGGATGATTCAACCGACGCAAGCT
The DNA here is from genome assembly GCA_001730015.1 of Chromatiales bacterium (ex Bugula neritina AB1). Taxonomy (GTDB): domain Bacteria; phylum Pseudomonadota; class Gammaproteobacteria; order Granulosicoccales; family Granulosicoccaceae. Next base: position 2,192 of record MDLA01000121.1, read on the forward strand.
TTACCTACACAGTAAACGATTCAGACACTGGTTTGCTTTCCGGTGTGATGAATATTGTTGTCAATGCAGCAAATGATCTGCCGGTAGCCATTGGTAATACGCTGACAACCAATGAAGATGTACCACTCGCGATAGGCGCGGGCGATTTCAGTTTCTTTGATATAGAAGGAGATCAGCTGCAGTCAGTGACGGTAAGCGGTCTGAATCTCAATGGTGGAATGCTGAGCCACACAGGTGGGTCAGTAGTGGTTAGCAACGGAATGACAATAACAGCCGCCCAGCTAGCCGACCTGACCTTTACCCCAGGATTGCACGAAACGGCAGATTCAAGTTTCAGCTATACGGTAAACGATGGCGGATCAGGTATCAGTTCAGCGGTAATGAATATCACAGTCAACGCGATAAACGATGTACCGGTAGCCACGGGTAATACGGTAATCGCAGATGAAGATGTACCGCTGATCATAAGTGCTGCAGACTTTAACTATAGCGATGCAGAAGGCGATGCATTGCAGTCGGTGACGATTACCGGTCTAAACCTGAATGGAGGCACTCTGACACACAGTGCAGGTGCAGTTACAGTCACCAATGGAATGACGATCACGGCAGGCGAATTGTCGGATCTGACGTTTACTTCAGCGTTGAATGATTCAAGTGATTCCAGTTTTACCTATACAGCGAATGATGCAGCTACAGGCACCACTTCAGCGGTGATGAATATCACGGTCAATGCAGTGAATGATGTACCGGTAGCCGCGGGTAATACGGTAATTGCGAATGAAGATGTACCGTTGGTTATTGATGCAGCAGATTTCAGTTTTACAGATACCGAATCCAATCCGTTGCAGTCAGTAACCATTACCGGGTTGAATCTGCGCGGAGGCACGCTGAGCTATAACGGCGGAGCGGTAGAAGTTACCAATGGAATGACAATCAGTGCCGCGCAACTGGCAGACCTGACATTTACCTCAGCGCCTGGCAATTCTGCAAATGCCAGTTTTACCTACACGGTGAATGATGCGGATACGGGTGTTTCATCATCTCTGATGACGATCACGGTGAATCCGGTGAATGATGCGCCAGTGGCCACAGGCAATATCATAGCGGCAACAGTGGATGTGCCGCGTGAGATAAAATCGTCGGAATTTACCTTTATAGATGCGGAGGCAGATGCGCTACAGTCGGTCACCATCACCGGTTTAAACCTGAACGGTGGAACACTCACGCATAGTGCAGGCACAGTTACCGTCACAGATGGTACAACGATTACAGCAGCCCAGCTGGCTGATTTAACATTCACCTCAGCGCCGGGTGATTCAAGCAATTCGAGTTTTGTTTATACAGTCAATGATGCTGGAACCGGTGTTATGTCGGCAACGATGAACATCAATCTGAATAGCCTGAACGCGGTACCAGTTGCCACAGGGAACACCGTAATTGCCAGTGAGGATGTCCCACTTGTTATTGGCGCTGGGAATTTCAGTTTTACCGATGCTGAAGGCGATGCATTACAGTCAGTCACCATCACCGGACTGAACCTGAACGGTGGAACGCTAACGCATACCGGTGGATCGGTAAGCGTGACCAATGGCATGACCATTACAGCAGCTCAGCTAGCGGACCTTACGTTTACAACAGCATTAAACGATTCAACGGATTCAAGTTTTACCTATACAGTAAATGATGCAGATTCAGGTACCGTGTCGGCGATCATGAATATCACAGTCAACGGGCTGAACGAAGTGCCGGTTGCCACAGGCAACACAGTGATCGCAACGGAGGATGTTCCGTTAGTTATCGGTGCCAGTGACTTCAACTTTGCAGACCCTGATGGCGATTCATTGCAATCAGTCACCATCACAGGCCTGAACCTTAACGGCGGCACATTAACTCATAGCAGCGGATCGACCATTGTTACAGATGGAATGACAATTACCTCGGCTGAATTGTCCGACCTGACCTTTACCGCAGCGGCAGATGATTCAACAGACGCAAGCTTTACCTACACAGTAAACGATACTGATGTGGGAGTAGTTTCAGCGATCATGAACATCACGGTAAATGCCGTGAACGATGAGCCAGTAGCAGTCGGCAATACGGTTGTCACAAGCGAAGATGTCCCACGGGTGATCGGGGCAGGTGACTTCAGCTTTACGGATACCGAGAGTGATGCATTGCAGTCGGTCACCATTACTGATCTGAACTTGAACGGCGGTACGCTGACCTACAACGGCGGTGCAGTAGTCGTCAGCAACGGTATGACGCTGACAGCAGCCCAGCTAACAGATTTAACGTTTACACCGGCAGCAAACGACTCAACGGATTCAAGCTTCACTTATACCGTCAATGATGCAGATACCGGTATCACATCGGCGGTAATGAACATCACAGTGAATGCAGTGAATGATGCGCCGGTAGCCAGTGGTAACACGGTAGTTACCGATGAAGATGTGCCGGTGGTTATTAGTGGAAGCTTGTTTAACTTTGCGGATGTTGAACTCGACACCCTGCAATCAGTGACGATCACCGGCCTGAACCTAAATGATGGTAGTCTCACGCACAGTGGCGGAACAGTAACAGTTACTGATGGTATGACCGTAAGCGCAGCCCAGCTGACTGACCTGACGTTTACTCCAGCCACAAACGATTCAACCGATTCGAGCTTCACCTATACGGTCAGTGATACAGATACAGGCACAGTAGCAGCGGTGATGAATATTGTCGTTAATGGAGCTAACGATTTGCCAGTTGCCACCGGTAATACGGTTATCACCAATGAGGATATACCTTTAGTGATTTCCGCAGCAGATTTCGGCTTCACCGACGCCGACGGTGATGCACTGGCGTCGGTCACTATCTCTGGTCTTAATCTAAACGGGGGCACCCTTACGCACAGTAGCGGAGCGATTCCGGTCACTAATGGTATGACGGTCACCGCAGCTCAGCTGGCTGACTTGACCTTCACTCCGGCACTACATGATTCCACTGATTCAAGTTTCATCTACACCGTCAACGATGCCGAAGCAGGATTGGTTTCTAGTGTAATGAATATCACTGTAAACGCCATTAATGATGTTCCTGTGGTGACCGGTAATACGCTAGTCACTGATGAAGATACCCCCATTGAAATAGGGATAAACGATTTTACCTTCGTCGATGTAGAAAACGATGCCTTGGTTTCTGTAACTATATCAGATCTTGATCTCAATGGCGGTACACTAACTCACAGTGCTGGTGCAGTGGCCGTGACCAATGGTATGACCATTACTGCTTCGCAGCTGGCAGATCTGACTTTCTCTCCGGCGGAAAATGATTCGAGCAATTCAAGTTTTACCTATAGAGTGAACGATGCTGACTCAGGTGTAACTACAGCGACGATGAATATCATTGTAAATGCTGTTAATGACAGCCCCTTGTCAAACTATAGGAGTGTGACGGTCATCCCGGGTACCACGATCAATTTTGACCTGTTGCAGGACAACACTGACGTCGAAAACGATACACTGACGATAACACAATTCATAGATCCATCTGATATCCTGAGTCCGATTACTCCGGTTGCCAATACAACGGTGAATCTGACCAGTGGCACAAGCTTGGCTTTTGCGGCTGACGGTACCGTTGATGTGCTTGTGCCGCACGGTAATTTGCTGTCCGACATAGTTCTCTACACTATTAGTGATGGAAACGGAGGTACAGATACAGGTGCACTGGTACTCAATATAGATACTGACTCAGATAGTATTATTAATCGTGATGATCTGGACGACGACAACGATGGCATACTCGACAGTAACGAAGGATTGGGTTCCACTATATTGGTGGAAAACAGCTTCGCCGGCCCGTTCTTTAACACAGGCGTAGATGCAACACCCAAATCAGGAGAAGCAACAGGCTTTGGCTTTTCCACATCGCTTGCACCGGATGGCAGAATTAGCTATGGAGATATAAGAGGCGTGTCCGCTGGCGTTAGTGGTTTCGCTATTGTGCCTTTTACCGGTGGTCCGTCCGCGCCCTCTCTTGGCTGGGTATATCTTGATTTCGGCTCTATTGAGTTAACCACTACTGTAGACTCACAAGTTACCGCCGCAAGCCTTACACTGGGTGATATAGACTCACCGGTATTCACCTTCACAGTAGAAGCCTTCGACACTAACAGCAATCCTCTCTCTAGTGCGGCCGCAATTGATGCAGTCGTCACAGCCGGAGCAGGTTCATTGGCCGGGCCAGTAGATCTCGGGGGAGGTGTATTGCAATACACAGTGACGCAAGCTTCTGGTGGTCAGACAAGTGTGGAATTAACCTCCGGGACCACCGATCTGTTAGGCCGGATTAAACTCAACGTGATTGAGCATCAGTTGGCTGGTGATTCTGTTTCACTTGATCTAAACCGGACGATTGAGACCTTCACAGGAACGGATAACGATGGCGATACCATTGTAAATTTACTGGATCTGGATAGCGACAACGACGGCATAAGCGATTTAATGGAAGGTGGCTCAACTGTGCTGCAAATTACCGCTGACCTCAATGGCAATGGTACCGTACTGGCACAGGAGGCGGATCTTGCCAATGACGGTTCAGACAATGACAATGAAGATGCAGACAGCGATGGTTTACTGGATATATTCGATGCGAACAACGCTGATGCATCTGGAGTTGCGTCCATCGGTACTGCTGCTGTTAATACCGATTCCGACGCATTGCCTGATTACCTTGATCTGGACAGCGACGCCGATGGTATAGCCGATACAATAGAAGCTCGTCCGACATCAGCTTATCTGACAAACGACGGTAATGTATCGGACAACGATGCAGACCGTGATGGTGTAATTGATCTGTTCGACGCTAACGATAGCACCACACCAGAATTCGGTGGCACCGACGCAAACTTTACTACACCGGTTGATACTGATGCTGATGGTATTGCAGATTTCAGGGAAATTGACAGCGATAACGATGGCACACCCGATAGCACTGAAAGCGGTCTGACGCTCTCAAATGCTGATACCAACAATGACGGAATTGATGACAGTATTGGTGCGGGCTACCAGGATCCGGATGGTGCAATTGATTCGCCGCTGACTCAACTCAGCAACACTGATATAGATACCACAGACGTTGACTATCGGAGTCTGGATATAAAATGGTTCCTTACAGGCCCTGCTAGCAGCGATGAGGGATCCAGTGCAAACTATACACTGGGTTTAAGTGAATCGCTGGCAACAGCGGGATCGGTTACCGTAGGCTTTTCCCTGATCGACATTGACACAGTAACAAGTGACTACAGTAATTTCATAGCCGCTGTCAACTCAGCCGTAAGCGCCTACACAGGAGTCGGTAGTGTCAGTTTTAATTCGACAACGCAAACACTTACGTACAGTGGAGCCGCTGGCGATGCAATGACAGATCTGACTATCACTATTAATGTTGCCGATGATGCATTGGTTGAAGGGCCTGAGGAATTTATTCTCTCGCTGTCGAATGCGGTGTCAGCGGGGATAGATACTGCGGCGGGTTCTATCACCACTTTAGTGAATGACACACAAGGTGATGGCGGGGTTGCGGATGGTCCGGCGCGGTGGTCAATTACAGGCGCAGCAGAAGTCGATGAAGGCGCCAATGCTGAGTACACCATAACACTGGAGGGAAGCTATCAGGCTGGAGAAGAGGTAAGTGTTGACATGACTCTGACCGATATCGGTTCTGCCGCAGCAGACACTGCGGTGTTTGCCACAGCAGTTAATGCGGCTGTTACAGCCTATGCGGGTAGCGGTACTATTGCCTTTGATGGCACAACCCTGAGTTTTACAGCAGATTCAGATGGCGATGCTATGTCTCCCATAACGGTTAGTCTGGCCGCCGTTGACGATGCATTCATGGAAGGTGAAGAATCCTATAGTGTTAGCCTGTCGAATGCCCGAAGTTCTACCGGCATAAGCCCTTCAATCAATTCTGTAGCGCAGATTGTAACAACAATCATTAACGATACCCAGGGTATTGGTGGTATCGCGGACGGTCCGGCCGATTGGTCGATTGTTGGCGTTACAGACATTGAAGAAGGCGATATTGTAAATTATACGGTCACACTGGGCGGTAGCTACCAGGCAGGCGAAGTTGTTGGTGTCGATTTAGTTCTGGCAGACATCGATACAAGCAGCGCTGACTATGCCGATTTTGTAGCAGCGGTTAATTCAGCAGTTGTCGCCTACTCAGGAAGCGGTACGGTTTCTTTTGATGGTACACGCTTAAGCTATACAGCTAACGCCGACGGAGATTCATTAACGCCTTTGTTCATCAGTCTGGTGATAACCGATGATCAGCTTATAGAGGGCGATGAAACCTATAACGTCACATTGTCTAATCCGGCTAGCACAACCGGCTTAACAAGCATAGTCAACCCCGCGACAGACAATGTTTCAACAACCATCGCTGACACGCAGGGTGTGAGTGGCACGCTGGATGGTCCGGCTGAGTGGGCAATTACCGGGGTTGCTGATGCAGATGAAGGCAGTGCTGCCCTGTACAGTATTTCACTGTCCGGCGCTTTCGGGGCAGGAGAGATTGTATCGGTTGATGTAGCACTGACCGATATTGATGCTACAAGTGCAGATTATGGTAACTATATAGCCGCGATCAATACAGCCGTGGCCGGTTACGGTGGTGCCGGTTCGGTATCATTCGATGGCACAACTATACGTTTTACTGCATTGAATGATGGCGACACCATGGCAACCCTGAACGTAAGTCTGCCGGTGGCCAACGACGCCATAGTAGAAGGGTCAGAGCAATTCAGCCTGGCACTTTTCAATGCAAACTCCACCACTGGTGCATTAACATTAATCAGCGGGTCTTCAAACGAGGTGACCACTACAATCGCTGACACCCAGGGTGTTGGTGGTGCACCCGATGGACCTGTGCAATGGGGTATTAGCGGCCCTGCATCCGGGGATGAAGGTGAGACTCTCACTTATCTGCTCTCGTTAAGCGGTAGTTATGGCGCCGGTATGGAAATCGGCGTTGATCTGACTCTAACAGATGTTTCAACGCTAACCAGCGATTACACAGGGTTCAGTGCAGCGGTAACGGCAGCCGTTGCTCTATACAATGCCAGTGCTAATCAGGGAACTCTGGACTGGGATGGTACGACCTTACTGTTTACCGCCCAGGCGGACAGTGATGCCATGGCAGATGTTGCGATCAACCTGCTTGCCGTCGACGATACCTTTGCGGAGAGCGCTGAGCAGTTTAATTTATCATTATCCAATGCAACGGCTAACAATGGCGTATCGGCTAGCATAGACCCACTGAACACCGATATCACCACAACAATTAATGATACAAAAGGCAGTGGCGGTTCTGCTGATGGCCCGCTTATCTGGAAACTAACCGGTGATACCAATGTTGATGAAGGCGCTGTAGCGAATTATATCTTGTCACTAAGCGGTGCATTGGGAGTTAATGAATCAGTATCGATTGATCTAAATCTCACTAATGTTGAAACCAGTCTCTTCGATTACAGTGATTTTGCCAGTGCCATTAATGCTGCGGTGTCGTCCTATGCCGGCAATGGAATAGTGGTGTTCAGTTCTGCCAGTGGCAAACTGACTTTCACTGCAACAGCTGACGGGCAAACCATGGCTAACGTGGAAATAAGCCTGTTAGCCACCGATGACGCACTGATTGAAGGTACTGAAGACTTACTCTTCACGATCACTAATCCAGGCTCATCGGCAGCAATTCCCGTAGCAATTGACGCAGACAATAATACTGTCACAACGTCAATTAAAGATACCGCTGGAGCGGGTGGTGCGGAGGAGTCAGTGCAGTGGAGTCTGGCTGGGGATGCCTCGGTGCAGGAAGGGGAGATCGCAAGTTACAGTTTGTCGCTGACAGGCCAGTTGCAGGCAGGTGAGACAGCGCGAGTCAACCTTGAGATAAGCGATATTTCTACCACCCCTGCAGACTACGCTACCTTAAGTACTACGGTGAATTCGGCCATTGCCGCATACACCGGTTCCGGTTCCCTGGTGTTCGACGCTGGCACTAATGTGCTGACATTCACCAGCGCGGGGGATGTGATGACCCCGATTGAACTAAATGTTCAAACAACTGCCGACTCACTGGTTGAAGGTACGGAAGACTTTTCTCTGGTTCTGGGCGCGGTCGACAGCACCACAGGGTCACTGGTTACGGTAAACCATGCCAGTGATACGGTAGTGACAACAATACAGGGTGATGATCTAAAAGCAATCTGGCAGATCAGTGGTTCGCCCGCGGTAGATGAAGGGGGCACCGTCAGCTACACCGTTTCTATGTTGAATGCGGTACAGGCAGGGGAAATACTGCATGTGGATATCGGGCTCGACAATCTGGAGTCAGGCGCTTCTGACTACGCATTATTCAATGCATCTGTGCAAGCGGGTGTAAACGCTTATGCAGGCCCTGGCACGCTGGCATTTGATCAGGCAGCTGGAAGAATTACCTTTACCAGTGCCGGCGTTATTATGACCCCGTGGACCATAGATCTTCCCATAGCAGATGATACACTGATTGAAGGGCCAGAGCGCTTTCAGGTGTTATTCTCTAACCCCGGCAGCCCGACTGGGTCCGGTTCCTCAATCGATGCAGCAGCTGACGTTGTACTGACCACAATAATTGACACCATCGGGGATGGGGGTGCGCGGGAAGCTGCCATCTGGTCTATAAGCCAGAATCAGACGATTGAAGAAGGTACGGCATCGACATACCGGTTGTCATTATCAGGGGAAATCCAATCAGGTGACACCGCGTTGGTTTATCTTGCCTTGCGAGATGTCACAACCGATAACGCTGATTACGAGAGTCTGGTTGCAGCGGTATCAACTGCAGTAAACAATTATGCAGGTCCGGGAATCCTGGTATTTGATACTGGAACAGGTCAGTTATTGTTTACCAGCGATGGCAATCCAATGACCGATCTTACTTTTACGCTTGATAGCGTCGACGATGTACTGGCCGAAGGCGCTGAAGACTTCATTATCGATCTAAGCACCCCGATGAGTTCTACCGGAATTGCTGTCGAAATATCTCCGCTGAACGATGATGTCGTTACCACAATCGATGATACAACTGGATCGGGAAGTGATGATGCCGAGTGGGCGATCAGCGGCTCGACGAATCTTCAGGAGGGCGGAACAGAAGTCTATAACTTATCAATGACAGGGCTGTTACCCGCGGGGGAGCAGGCGGCTATTGTAGTCAATCTAAATGATCAGGATACCGACAGCGGTGACTATCAGAGTTTTGCGGCTGAGTTGCAGGCCGCGTTGATTGCAACCGGGAGAACTGATCTGAGCTACGATCCCGGTACCGGCATTGTAACGTTCACAAGCGCCGGTGTGGCGATGCTTGACTTTGCCTTCACCTTGGCTGCCACGGATGATTTCCTTAGTGAGGGACCGGAGCGGTTTGACCTTGTCCTGAGCAACCCGGCCAGTGCGACGGGCGTCTCTGTTGGTATACAGACTGGTTTGTCACTCGTTAGCACAACTATCACTGATAACGATTCAAACAGCTGGTCTCTGGTTGGTGACAACAGTGTTAATGAAGGTGGTATCGCCACCTATATGGTTAATCTTTCCGGAACACCTCAGGCGGGTGAGCGAATACAGGTTGAATTATCTGTTGTAGATTTAGAAACCAACAACGCAGACTATGCAGAATTTGCTGCCTCCATTGCTAACGCTATCGGTTCCAGAACCGACGTCAGTTTTGATCAGGCGACTGGCGTCCTTGAGTTCACTGGCGACGGCAATCCGTTTGCAGGGCTCGAGATAAATCTGGAGATCAACAATATTGCACTCGTCGAAGGACCCGAGCGATTCAGACTTGAACTAGGCAATGCTGCAAGTACTACCGGCGCTGTGGTAGACATAGACCCGGCTGACAATTCTGTGGTTACCACAGTTCGCGACACCGTTGCAGACACCGATACACTGGAACAGGCAGCCTGGGCAATTAGCGGCAGCGGTTTGGCTGATGAAGGAAGTACCGCACAATACACTATATCTCTGCCGAATCTTATGCAGGCAGGTGAGACAGCATCAGTAGTACTTGCACAAATACCAATTACCACCAGCGACAATGACTATGCGCAATACATTAGTGCAGTGAACGATGCAGTTGTAGCCAGTGGTCGCGCTGATATCAGTTTCGATATTGCTAGCGGAACGTTTAATTTCACCAGTAGCGGTATTGTGATGCCGGATTTCGTGTTTGAGCTGAGCGTAAACGATGACAACTTCATCGAAGGATCAGAGAACTATTTATTTCAGTTGCTGGTACCGAACAGTACCACTGGGTCCAATGTGCTTATTAATCCTTCGGCACAGGAGGCAGACACCACCATTGCAGATACACAGGGCATCGATGGTGCATTGGATGGCCCCGCTGAGTGGTCGATTACCGGGCCTGACTCAGGAGCAGAGGGCGAATCCCTTTATTACGTGCTGTCGCTGAGCGGTAGCTTCGGTGAGGCTCAGGAGGCTTCAGTTGAGCTCGATTTTCTAGCAGGTACGACCAACAACGCAGACTACACCGATATTATTCCTGCGATACAGGCGGCTGTTGCGTCGGTACCGGATGTAACCTTTGATCAGTCAAGCGGAACGGTGACCTTCACGTCACCGACTGATGGCGCGTCGATGCCGGATCTGCCGATCCGTCTTGATCTCATAGACGACATCCTGATTGAGGGTAAAGAGGAGTTTGCTGTTACCTTGTCAAACCCGTTGTCTGCAACGGGCGCACGTGTTGATATAGAAGCAGCCAACGCGACAGTAACCACTGCGATTGCTGACACCCGCGACGGTGGCAGTTCCCCTGAGGGGATGGGTGAATGGGCGCTTTCAGGTCCGCAAAGTGGTGATGAAGGCGAGCTGCTAACTTACCTGGTGACCCTAAGCGGCGCTTACGGCCAGGGAGAAGTTCTTACTGTTGAACTGAATCTGAACAACCTTGCCAGCAACAGTGATGATTACGCAAGTTTTGTCACCGCGGTGCGTGCGGCTGCCGCCTCAAACCCCGATGTAGAATTTAATCCATCCGGTAATGTGCTGACTTACGTTGCACCGGTCGATGGCGCTACCATGACAGCTCTGCAAATTAACCTTGCACTGAACGATGACGCGCTATTGGAGGGCCCGGAGAGTTTCGAGCTTGAATTAAGCAATGCAGGAACGCTTTCAGCGGCCGCTGTTGGTATTGTGCCAGGTGAAGAAAAAGTAGTAACCACAATACGCGATACCCAGGGAGTCAATGGAGCGTTAGACGGCCCGGCAGTGTGGAGTATCACCGGCGATGACGCCGTAGATGAGGGGGGCAACGCGCTTTACAGCATAGGACTTAGCGGCGCATTCCAGGCAGGTGAATCAGTTTCTGTCAATCTGGCGCTGGCAAATAGTGAAGCCGCAAGTATTGACTATGATTCCTTTATTGATGCAGTGAATCTATCGGTGAGTAACTATGCCGGTAACGGTACAGTTTCTTTTGATGGTACGTTATTAAGCTATACAGCCGTCTCAGATGGCGACTCCCTCTCACCGCTGACTATCATTTTGGAAATTACCGATGATGAATTAATAGAAGGGCCGGAGAGCTATACCTTAAGTTTGTCTAATGCAATTGGCACTACAGGGGTTTCTGCAGTAGTCAGTGACACCGATCGCCTGGTCAGCACCACAATTGCAGATACACAGGGACCTGGCGGTAGTGCTGATGGACCGGCACAGTGGAGTATCGCCGGTGATCAGGTGGTTAATGAAGGGCAAAGCGCAACTTACACAATCAGTCTCGGTGGTAGCTATCAGACCGGTGAATCGGTTTCAGTGGAACCGGTGCTGTTGGATATTAGCACAACTGTTTCTGACTATTCGGTTTTGGCCGATGCGATTAACGTTGCCGTCGCAAGTTATTCCGGCCAGGGTGTTGTCACGTATAACGGTACCTCGCTTGAATTTACTGCAGTCGCTGATGGCGATGCATTATCAGCGCTGGAATTTACGCTGGAAACCACAGATGATGGATTACCTGAAGCGGATGAAGAATTCATAGTTGGGCTGTCTAATGCCACAAGTTCAACGGGTATCGGCGCCACGATCAGCCCGATAGAAGGTTCTATAACAACTGCTATTACCAACCCCGCGCCAAAGGCAAAAGATAACAATTACAATGTAAGTGAAGATGCAAGCGACGATATCATCGGCAATGCGCTGACCGATATCGATCCAGTGCATGGGGTTGATAGTGATCCCGATGGCGATACCTTAACCGCAATCGGCCGGACCAATACCCCGGGCACTGAAGGTGGTGTATTCAGTATTGATCCCGCAGGTGTCGTGCGCTTCGATCCAAATGGAGATTTTGAAGATCTGGCGGCCGGTGAAACACGCGAGACTGTGCTCTCCTATGAAATTATCGATGGTGAAAGCGGCAGTGATACCGCCGATATTACTGTGACTGTTGTTGGTGAAAATGATCGACCCCGATCGGTGAACCCGGCAACAGGGCAACCGTATGCTGCAGATGTAGAACCGTCAACCGGTTTGCCGATTGACCCGTTCACAGGGGAACTGATTGAACCGGTCACCATGCAGATCGGCTCAGATAATCTGGCAATACAAGCGATTAACCTCGGTGCTCTGATCAACGATATTGATACCACCGATGTGCTGACTTTCAGTGCCAGTGGTTTGCCAGCGGGCCTTGCCATTGATGCGACTACAGGCGTGATCAGCGGTACTTTGGAGCGCTCCGCGTCTCAGGATGGGCCGGGCAGTGATGGTAGCTACACTGTGGTTGTCACGGCTACTGATCTTTCCGGTGAAGTAATTACTTCCACGTTTGAATTAGTAGCACAGAATCCGACTCCGCTTGCAGCTGACAACACCTATGTCGCAAGTGAAGACGATATCGGCAGTTCTACAATTGGCAATGCACTGACAGATAACGACACTGCAGCGGGAGCGGATTCAGACCCTGATGGTGATCCTCTATCCGTGATACCTCAGTCATTTGTCGCAGGAACTGCCGGAGGCTTGTTCAACATAGACTCGACTGGCGTGGTGACGTTCGATCCCAACGGCGAGTTTGAAGATCTGGCGGCCACTGAAACGCGCGATACTGTGCTTGGTTACCAGATAGAAGATGGCGATGGTGGTGTCGCTTCTGCCGATATTATAATCACGGTTAGCGGACTGAACGACCGGCCACAGTTATTGAACCCGGCAACCGGTCAGCCATATTCTGGTAGCACTGAGCCTGCGACAGGTTTACCGATTGATCCTGCAACCGGCCTGGCTATTCAGGCCATTGCGAGCCGGAACGTCGCTGACGGCAGTAGCATTACACCAATTGATGTGCGAGCCCTGGTAACAGATGCTGATACCAGTGATGTATTAAACTTCAGTGCAATCGGATTGCCCTCAGGGTTAACTATAGGTCCGGCAACCGGAATCATTAGTGGTACGATTGACACGTCGGCCTCGCAGGGTGGCTCTGATAATAATGGTATTTATACTGTTGTGGTATCCGTAGACGATGCAAACGGGGGTAGACTGCATACAGCCTTTAATTATATTGTGGCAAATCTGCCTCCGGTAGCGTTCGATAACAACTATAGTGTAAATGAAGATGATACCAGCGCTGTAATTGGCAATGTACTAACCGATACGGATGCAGTCTCCGGTGCTGATACAGACCCGGATGGTGATTCATTAACAGTAACAGCTCAGGTCAGCCAGGCGGGCTCGAATGGTGGTGTTTTTAACCTCACGCAGTCCGGCCTGCTCACCTTCAATCCTAATGGCGATTTTGAAGACCTCGCAGCAGGCGAAACACGCGCCACAACTATAAACTATGAAATAAGCGACACTGAAGGTGAGACCAGCACGGCCGATGTTACCGTAACGGTTATAGGAGGAAACGACAGGCCAGTTGTTATAGATCCACTAACCGGTAACCCGTATGTCGGGGGTGTCGATTCGGAAACCGGGCTTCCTATTGATCCAGTCACTGGTAATACGAGACAAATTATTGCCATGCAAAGCGGGGCAGACAGTGAAACTATTGCCCCGATTGTTTTCAGTACAATGGTCAGCGATACCGATACCTCCAACATCATGACCTATACAGCAACTGGTCTCCCGACCGGTCTGGTTATTGATCCGGTTAGCGGAATTATCAGCGGCGTGCTAGATAGTTCAGCTTCGCTGGGTGGAGCGGAAAATGACGGAGTTCATACGGTCAGGGTGGTTGTGAGTGACAATAGCGGCCCGCAGTTGATTATTCCGTTCACCTACACAGTAACCAACCCGCTGCCTATAGCGCAGAACAATAGTTACCTGGCAGGGGAGGATGACAGCCCCGGGATAATGGGCAATGTTATAAGCGATATCGATCCGGACTCCGGTGTCGACAGTAGCCCGGACGGTGATAGTTTACATGTAACCCCACAGGAAAATATAGCGGGTAGCCATGGCGGACTGTTTAGTGTTAGTGCCACGGGTGTGCTGACCTTTAACCCCAATGACGACTTCAACGGTCTGTCCGAAGGAGAAGTTCGCCAGACGTCCTTCGTGTACGTATTAAGTGATTCTGATGGCGGCACTGATACAGCCTCAGTTACCATATCCTTAACGGGCGCAAATGACAGCCCGGTAGTTGTAGACAACCTGTTCCTTCAGCCTATTTTGTCTCCTGTGATTCAGCCCGGAGAGGTGGGTCAGTTTATAGATCCAATTGATCTAGCCGGATTTATCGTCGATCCGGATGAAAACGATGTATTGACGTATACGGTTAGTGGTTTACCAACCGGCCTATCTGTGGATCCGGCATCCGGATTAATTACGGGTACGCTAACGCAGCAGGCAGTGCTGGAATCACCCGGTAGTAGCGGTTTGTTCGAGTTATCGGTGACAGTGACAGAGAGAAATGGCGCACAATCTATATTCATGTTTGATTATATGGTCAGAACAACGGCTCCCATTGCCGGAGAGAACCCTGTTAGTGTAGTCAACGAGACTAATGAGCCGGATTTTGCTGCGGCAATTGCCGGGTCACCCGGGTATCAGGCTGAAGAGTCTTTCAATGTGGACGATTCTTCTAATACAGTGAACGAGCTGAATAGTTTATCCTCGATTACCACAGCTATCGCCAGCGAAGCCGCCGTGTCGTCGGTCGCGAACAGTATAACTTCTCTCAATGGCCTTGCTGAACTGACAGATGAAGATCCAATTAGAAAAGTCGCCAGTACTGCTGCGATTAATAACCTTATCACCAGTGTTAATCGTTATTTTGATCAAGGCCGGATTAATCCGGAAAGTGCGCCTCTCGGGTACACTGGTTTCTCCTTGTATCAGGATATCACTACCCGGGACAATAACGGTCAGCCCCGTACGGGTGGTATTGAGTTTGATACCGCACTTAATTCGGAACAGATGTTTATCTTTATGCAAAACCTCCTTCAGGAAGCATTTTCCAGCGATATAATTCAATTCGACGGACTTGAAGTGTCTCTAGCCGATGATCAGCCATTCCCGAATTGGATGGTTTTTCATGACGAGAATGGACAGGGCCTGTTGATCATATCAATTCCGGATGATCAGTCAGAAGTAAATCTGAATGTCAGAGCAATAGCAAAGGGGGCTGATGACAGTGTTGTTGAGATGAAAGTGAGTCTGGAAAATGGTGCTGTCGAAATAAAGGAACTGGATGCCGAAAATATAGGTACCAAAGAGCCGTAAGAAGGTGTTACTCCGTAAAAGACAATAACATAACCATAAATAACTAATCAGAATATTTAATATATATGACAGCGGGAATAGTCAACTCAATGGAATAGAGTTGACCCCGGTTGAATTTGAATCATTTTAACAGAGTAATTTTGATGATAGTACAGACAAGGCAAAGGACAATGCTAGTCGCTCTAACTATAGTGCTGGCTGGGTGCTCTGTATCCCCGGAAAAGCTCTACACAGAAGAGCTTGACAAAATAGCTGCTGATAGAATTTCGAGGGTGGTTACGCAGCAGGAGCCGATAAACGGACCTATCGATCTATACGAGGCAATGGCCAGGGCACTTAAATATAATCTTGACTACAAAGTTAAGCTTGCAGAGCAGGCGCTGCGGAGTCAGGAACTTAAGAATATACGTTTGGATATGTTGCCGAAACTTGTGGCCAATGCGGGGTACTCCAGCAGGGACAGTGACCCAGGAGGCAGCAGCCGATTAATTGACGCGCCTTTCACAGAGTCCCTGCGTAACTCCACTTCACAGGAACGGGAACATTTCACCGGTGATCTGACAGTGAGCTGGAATGTTCTCGATTTCGGATTATCTTATATTCGCGCCAGACAGCAGAGCGACGAAATTCTAATCGCGATGGAACAACGTCGCAAGGTGGCCAACCGGATCATTGAAGATGTTCGTACAGCCTATTGGCGTGCAGTCAGCTCGCAACTATTATTAGCAGAGCTTGGAGCACTCGAAACCAGGGTTAATGATGCTCTTGAAAATTCTGCAATTCTCGAAGTGAATGGGAACTCCTCGCCGATGAAAGCATTGATGTACCGTCGGGAGTTAATGAGTATCAAGCTACAGATAAAGGCACTGCATAGAGATTTTTCTGTGGCTAAGCACCAGTTGGCGGCTCTCATGAGCATTGCACCCACGCAGGAGTTTGAACTTGTTACAACAATCGAGAATTCACGAATGCCAGATATCAGAAATACGGGAAATAACCTGATAAAAGTAGCACTTCGCGATCGACCTGAATTACGGGAATTAAATTACCAAATGCGCATCAACAGTCGGCAAACACGTGCGGCACTCTTGAAACTGCTACCAAGTCTTAACTTTAAAGCAGGGTATAACTTCGATACGAACAAATATCTACACGATCAGAACTGGGCAAGCTGGGGTGCGACGGTGGGCTGGAATTTATTTAATATTGCCCGCTATCCAAAGGAAAAAGAGAAAGCGAAATCGCACCAGTATCTACTTGATCAACGCGCTTTGGCCATGTCCATGGCGGTTATGACACAAGTTCATATTAGTCTGGCGCGCTACGTGCTGGCCCAAGATGAACTGAATGCTAATAGTGAGTACCTTGAAATACAGAACGAGATTCTGAGACTGTATTCAGCGTCTCGTGATACGGGGAGGATAGGGCAACAAGAGTGGATTCGTGAAAAAATGAATACACTGGTTGCACGGGCCAAGCATGGTCTGGCATACGCTGATCTGCAGAATGTCTACGCTAACATCTATGCATCAATTGGGCAGGATGCATTCCCTTTGGTAGTAGATGGAAGTGAATCTGTAGAAGTGCTGGGTGCTGCACTAAGGGAATATTGGGAAGATCGTCAGGGAATGGTGAATAGTGATGAAGATGTTCAAGCTCAGGTTAAGCGTGATAGTGGCCCTATTGTTCTCAGTGGCTACTTACGGACAGACTTCAGAGGGGTTCAATGACGAAAACACGGTTATTCGCGGAATAGTTACGCCGGTAGCAAGAGCGGCACTGGCCGCTGGCATCGTAGCGCGAGTCGCGAATATGCCGTTCCGGGATGGAATGTCATTTGTAAAGGGAGATATATTAGTTGAGTTCGATTGCACCGGGGTGCATGCTGAGCAGGCAGCCGGTGCTGCGATAAAAAGAATTGCGCGTAAAAACCTCGAAAACAATGAAGAACTGGCCAGGTATAACGCGATCGGAAAACATGAGGTAATCCTTTCCCGCCTGGAGCTCGACCGGGCATCAGCTGAATACAGAGCGCAGAAATTCTCGGCGGATGAATGCAGGCTTCATGCGCCGTTTGACGGGCGAATAGTTAAAACCTACGCTAACGAACACGAAATGCCTTCCCTGGGTGATGCGTTGCTTGAAATTATAGACGACAGCAATCCGGAGCTGGAGTTGATCGTGCCATCGAAGTGGCTTAAGTGGTTAGTCGTAGATACCGCTTTTAGTTTCCGTATAGATGAAACAAGCAAAACCCATTTTGCCAGAGTTACCAGAATTGGTGCAATTGTAGATCCGGTGAGTCAGACTATAAAAGTTCATGGATTGCTGGAGCCGTCATCTGAGCAGGTGCTGATCGGAATGAGCGGAACTGCGTTTTTTGAACAACCGGTAATTCATGGTGAGCTGGATGGATTATAGCCGGAACACGCTGGCCGGACCCGGTACCCTCGATTCTGGTAGCGGTCCGTTCCCGGATGACAGCGCCAATGATTCCAGCGTATCACTGGATAAAGACAGTCTGTATGGACTTCTCAATCTTGAATTTGAAGTGCGGGAGGTGGAAAGCGTACCAGAGCTGGCTTACCTGATTGCCAATGAAACTCGCCGCCTGATTCCTTTTCGCCAGGCCGTGGTTGTCAGGCGGAAATCCAACGGGAAATTCTGTGTTGAAGCTATTTCCAGTCTGGCGGTAGTTGATCGAACGTCGCCTTTTGTTTGCTTGATCGAATCAATAATGACTCGACTCTCCCGAAGCGATAGCTATACGGAAACTGATCTATTCCCGATTAGCCACTATACCGATGATGACCTTGGCGGGGTTGTGGAATACCCGTTTCAGGAAGCGCTGTGGCTGCCATTTAAAAATACAGCGGCCGGGGTTTTTGCCGGCGTTTTGCTGTTGCAGGAGCAGCGCTGGGAGGAGCGGTATAAGCTTATAGGCGAGCGGCTGGCAGGGACATATCAGCACGCCTGGTCTGCTCTGCAACCGTCGGTGAGTGGTGCGGTGCGCAGGAAATTCCTTTCAAGAAAGACAGCATTGTTATTTGGTGCGCTCATTCTTGCCGCTATGTTTCTGCCGGTCACCATGACTACCCTTGCACCGGTAGAGATAGTCGCCAGTAAGCCGCTGGTGGTTGCAGCGCCTTTACAGGCGGTTATTGAAAAAATTCTGGTGGAGCCGAACCAGCAGGTTAATGAGGGAGATCTGTTGTTTCGCTTTAATGACACCGATCTCAGGAACCGGTTCCGCATTGCCTCGCAGGATGTTCAGGTGGCATCGGTAAAGTTGCGTAAAGCAAAGCAGTCTGTTTTTTCATCACCTGAGCAATCACATGAGTTGTCCATTCTAAAAGCCGAATTAATCCGCAGCCGGCTCGCGCTGGATTATGCGAAAGAGCAACTTGATCGGGTAGAGGTAAAAGCGACTCAAAGCGGTATTGTACAATACAGTGATCGCAATGACTGGGTCGGTAAACCGGTTTCAATTGGCGAACAGGTTATTCGTATAGCAGACCCGCAGGCCATAGAATTCGGGGTCGATGTACCGGTTAAAGATTCTATTGTACTTCAAAGCGGGGCGAGGGTTCGGGTCTACCTGGATGCTGATCCGGTAACGCCAATCGAGGCTACATTAACGAATGCAAGTTACCATGCCTCGGAGTTGCCGGGCCAGCAACTGGCCTACCGCTCCAGAGCGGCACTTTCCCAGGAAAAACCAGAGAGCCTGCGAATCGGATTGCGTGGAACAGCTAAAATATATGGCGAGCAGGTTTCCCTGTTTTTTTATCTCTTTAGACGCCCTCTATCCGCGGCCCGCCAGTTTCTGGGGGCTTGATGTCGAGCGTGACCCTGCCGGCTGAAGAGCGGGAGTTGCCGGAGCTTCGAGGTGAATTGCAGATCATTCCCGGATCTCCCTTGATGGGCGGTGCGCCAAGCTGGATGATCTATGATCCGGTTCAAGGTAGATATTTTCAAATCAGTATAGAAGTATTTCACCAGCTCTCTCATTGGTCGGCGGGAACCGTTGCCAGAGTGATTGAAAAATGCCGCGCGGTGACCGGCAGATCAGTAGATGAAGACGAAGTGCTGGATACATTGAAATTTCTTTTTGCCAACAGCCTCACCAGAGACTCTGCCTCTCGTTCCTACAAGGAATTTATAGAGCGAAAAAACAAGGCAAAAAAATCAGGACTTAAGTGGCTCGCCTATAACTATTTGTTCTTCAGAGTGCCATTGGTGAAACCCACCCGGTTTCTCCAGATAACTCTGCCGATAGTCGAGCCGTTGTTCTCCCGGGTATTTGCCGCGCTGATACTACTGGTAAGCGTTGCCGGTTTGCTGCTTGTAGCCCGCCAGTGGGACAGCTTTATCAGACAGTTCTCGTACCTGTTCAATTTTACTGGATTGTTCACATTCGGTATTTCTCTCATTGTTGTGAAAATACTGCATGAGCTCTCACATGCCTACACTGCGGCCCGTATGGGTGTAAGGGTGTCATCAATGGGGGTGGCGTTCCTGGTAATGATGCCCGTGCTCTACACAGATACCACAGACGCCTGGCGATTGAAGTCGTCGTCAAAACGCGCCTGGATAGATGCAGCCGGCATGATCGTCGAGCTAATGATTGCCGGTGTGGCAACCTTCATCTGGGTATTTCTTGAAGACGGGCCGGTCCGTAGTGCCGTATTTGCACTGGCTACAACTGGTTGGGTGCTAAGCCTGCTGGTTAATCTGAACCCGTTTATGCGATTCGACGGGTATTATCTACTCGCTGATACACTGGGTATTCCTAATCTGCAGCCGCGTTCTTTTACGTTATCAAAGTGGCGTTTGCGAGAATTTCTTTTCGGTTTAAATGAACCTGCGCCTGAACCGAACCACGCCAAACGCAGGTGGATGATTATCTACGGGTATATGGTCTGGGTGTATCGCCTGCTGCTTTTCCTTGGTATTGCCTTGTTGGTGTACACCCTGTTTTTCAAGGTTCTCGGGGTAATTCTATTTTTTCTCGAAATTGCCATGTTTGTAGTGGCGCCCATTATAACGGAGCTTAAAGTGTGGTGGTCAAAACGCAGTGAAATCATCAGAAGTAAGCGCAGCTGGTTTAGCTTTGCAGTCTTTGCTGCGGGGCTCTGTCTATTGGCTGTTCCGTGGTCGTCAACGATCAGTGTGCCGGCAGTTCTTGCGGCAAAGCAGGTTAACACGCTGTACAGTAAGCACGATGCAATTATTGAACAGGTGAATGTAGAGCCCGGTGACACAGTAAATGCTGCCGACGCATTACTGCAGCTTCGCTCACCACAACTGGAGTATGAACGTGAAGCCGTGAAGCTCAATATCGCCTTGCTGCAATCGAGGCAGGCGCGAAGAGTGGCTGATACACTGGACCGGTCAAACAGCCTGATCCTGAAACAGCAGATCCAAATGGCGCAGGTGGAGCTTGCCGGCATAGAGCGTAAGCTCAGTGAGCTGCAGATAAATGCCAGCTTTACCGGTGTGGTAACCGACATGAATCCGGATTTGCGTAGTGGCCAGTGGATAAATAAAAAGATGCCACTGGGTACGCTGGTTGATCACAGTCCAAGGAGTGTTCGGGGATACATCGAAGAGTCCGGTATTCCGCGTGTTAGCCAGGGGCTGAGTGGTGTATTTATCTCTGATAATATGGATCTGCCAGTGGTTGATGTAGAACTTACGATGGTCTCCATGGCGAACAGCAAAACGCTGGAAATTCCCTACCTTGCCTCAGTCTACGGCGGCGACATAGCCGTTCAGCCGGATGGTGAAATGTTTGTACCGGTTGAGTCTTCGTATCTGGTAGAGTTTGAAGTAACCGGGAATCTTCCCGAAACCAGCCAGGCAATGATCGGCATTGTAAAGGTTGAGGCGGAAAAAGAGAGCCTTGCAATGCGTATATGGAAGGCGGTGGCCAAAGTAACCGTTCGGGAATTGGGAGTCTGAAATTCCCCGGAGCGTTGTCTTTCTGCTTTAATCCGTCCACTGTTTAAACTGTATTAATTTTCACGAATTGTAAAAGATCACTGTTAGTATACGTGCTGCCAGACACGCAACCCGTGGCGGCTTGATGCTGGCTGCGGAGGTTCCTGTGGTGGCTCGGTGGCGAGTGCTACCACGTTTGCAACAGTAGGCGACAGCACCGGCTCTATACGCCAGCTGGCTGCGCCGTGCGGGGTGGTTGGATTCAAATCACCCTATAACTCGCGTGAAGTGACAAGCCGCCGCGATGGCACGCGTGCCCGTGATGAGCCCACGAATTACTGGATGGTCGCACAAGGCTGCGCCTGTGTGCGAGTAGATATAAGCGGCAGCGGTGATTCCGACGGTTTGATTGAAGATGAATACGTATTGCGTGAACAGGACGACGCGCTGGAAATTATTGAGTGACTGTCAGCTTACAGTTCATCGCGCAAGAGAGATAACTCATGATTGATATAGAAAAAATTCGTTTGGACACTCCGGGCTGCCGGAAAGTGCTGCATTTTAACAATGCGGGCTCATCGCTCATGCCCGTGCCGGTTTTTGACGCACTTCAGCATGTGTTGCGTGATGAGAACGAAGTCGGTGGGTATGAGGCCGGCAGACGCGCGCAGGATAGTATTCAAGCGTTCTATAGCGAATTTGCGAATCTGCTTAACGCTGAAACTGATGAGATCGCTTTTGTCGAAAATGCAACCCGCGCATGGGATATGGCGTTTTACGGTCTTAATTTAGAACCGGGTGACCGGGTTATTACCCACGAGTCTGAATACGCGTCCAATTACCTTGCGCTGTTGCAACAGTCACGTCGGCATGGGTTTGAAATTGATCTCGTGCCTTCGGATGAGTTTGGGCAGATCGATGTCAGGGCACTGGAAGCAATGATCGGCGCTCGAACAAAACTGATCGCGATCACTCATGTACCGACACAGGGTGGTCTGGTGAACCCTGCCGCCGAGGTGGGGAAAGTTGCGAAAAAACATGGCATTCTATATCTGCTTGATGCGTGTCAGTCCGTCGGGCAAATTGATGTGAATGTGGCAGAGATCGGCTGCGATATGCTCTCGGGCACAGGTCGCAAGTTTTTACGTGGCCCGAGAGGTACAGGGTTTTTATATGTCCGCAATAGTATCATCGATCAATTAGATCCACCCTTTATTGATCTGTTGTCTGCGAAATGGATCGAAGCGAATAGTTTTGAGTTTGTCGATGGGGCAAAGCGCTTCGAGAACTGGGAGAGCTTTGTCGCTGGTCGCGTTGCTCTGATGGAGGCGGTGCGGTATGCACGAAATATAGGGCTCGCCAATATTGAAACCCGTGTAACTGAACTTGCACAAGACCTGCGCGAAGCGCTTTCGGAGATCGAAGGTGTTTCCGTACATGATCAGGGGCGGCAGAAATGCGGAATTGTCACCTTTAAGAAAGACGGTATCGAACCCGGCACTATTGCAGACAGTCTTAGAGCAGAGCGAATCAATGTGTCTGTCTCACAAGTGAGTAGTGCACGTCTTGATCTTGAGCCGCGTAATCTCCGTGCATTGGTGCGAGCTTCTGTTCATTACTTCAATACGCACGATGAGATAGCCCGTTTTGCTGAGGCTGTAAAGCAGGTATAAATGAAAACGGGCCACGGAAATATTGCTGCAAAAGGCGATGCGAGTTCCTGGTACCGCAGGCAAATGGGTGCCAGTCTAAAGAGCGGGAAACAACGCGCCGGGATTTGCGTAAGGCAGTGTATGATAGGCCTAACCCGCCTTATTCACGGGATTGACGGAATCTCATCTGATCTTTGATTCCACAGAGGATTTTTTCTCTTGCAAATATCTGTAAGTATTCGACCGAGAATTTTTTCTCTTGCAAATATCAGTAAGTATTCGACCGAGAAGAAAATCCACTGTGAAAACAAATCTCTACGCGATATCCTAGCCACTCCATGAATAATGCGGGTTAGATTTTTGTGTGCATCCGCAAATTCTTTACAGGAACGCCAGTTTGTCACAGTCAGCAAATCCAATTGAACTCGACGCGCTCATTGTTGGTGCGGGCTTCTCTGGTCTCTATCAGCTGCACATGTTGCGAAATTTGCGCGGTTTGTCGGTGCGGGTGGTTGAGGCCGGTGATTCAGTGGGCGGCACGTGGTACTGGAATCGCTATCCAGGGGCGCGCTGCGATTCCGAGAGCCATGCGTACTGTTATACGTTTTCACCGGAATTAACCGAAGAGTGGGACTGGAGTGAGCGCTATCCGGGGCCCGAAGAAATTCTGCGCTATCTCAATCATGTTGCCGATCGGTTTGAGCTCAGACCCTGGCTCGATCTGAACCGCACCGTGCAATCGGCCCGTTTTGATGAGACTGGACACCGTTGGCTGGTTAATTGTGATGACGGCAATTGTTATAGCGCCCGGTTTTTGATTACCGCGGTCGGCTGTCTCTCTACTGCAAATATCCCTGCAATTGAAGGACTGGGTGATTTTTCAGGACGGTGGTATCACACCGGACAATGGCCGCGAAACGGGGTTGACCTGAGTGGTTATCGAGTGGCGCAGGTTGGTACGGGATCAACAGGAATACAAGCCGCACCCGTCATTGCAGAGGCGGCCGCCCACCTTACCGTTTTTCAGCGCACCGCAAACTACAGTGTGCCCGCTCGCAATTGCGCCTTGACAGACGAAGTACGACAGCAGCAAAAAGCGGATGCCGCAGTGATTCAACAGGTGATGCACAGTAATACCAATGGCCATCCATGGACAATAAACCCGCAAAACGCTCTCGACACAGCAGCAGATGAGCGGCACACCATCTATGAGCAATCGTGGGCAACGGGCGGGCTTAAATTCAGATCTGTGTTTGCGGACCTGTTGATTGACAGTAAGGCAAACGACACAGCGGCAACGTTCATCCGCAACAAAATTCGTGAAGTGGTCAAAGACCCGACAACTGCAGACAGTTTAAGCAATATAGATCATCCTTATGGCGCCAAGCGACCACCCATCGACACAAATTATTTTGAAACTTTCAATCGCGACAACGTCGAACTGGTTGATCTGAAAAAAACGCCCATTGTTAGGATAGACAGTAACGGAATTCAAACCAGCGCCGGGCACCATGCGGTAGATATTATTGTATTTGCCACCGGCTTTGATGCAATGACCGGATCACTGCTGCGAATGGATATACAGGGCCGTCAGCAAACACTGGCGGATGCGTGGGCGGCGGGTCCCGCTAACTATCTGGGTTTGCAGGTGGCAGGGTTTCCAAACCTCTTTACCATAACCGGACCTGGTAGTCCGTCGGTACTATCGAACATGCCAGTCTCGATAGAGCAGCATGTCGAATGGATTACCGAATGCATTGACTACGTACTGGAGACCGGCAATACCTGTATCGAATGTACTGATGAAGCGATGGCTGGCTGGGTACAGCATGTTAATGACGTAGCCAACGCTACGCTATTGCCAACGGTAAAACATTCCTGGTATCTGGGGGCCAATGTACCCGGTAAGCCGCAGGTGTTTATGCCCTATGCCGGTGGGCTTGACCGGTACCGGCAGGCCTGTAACGAGGTTGCAGAAAATGATTACGAAGGCTTCACCCTAAGTTAGAAGTATGAGTAACAGAATCTCCGCTATTTCGTAATGCATGAGCCGGTTTATTAAATCGACCTTGAGTAAAAATCAGCAGTGGATTTTGACAATTAGCGGGCTTCTCCTGTCGCGGATCGAATAATTGGCATTGAAGATCAAACGGGAGTAAAAACTCCACACTTTACCTTTTATATCGTAGGCAATTGAACTATGGCACTACCGGCTATTTTGAAAGATCGTTTGCGGTTGCCGCTCATTGGCGCACCGTTGTTTATTATATCTAATCCTGATCTGGTGGTCGCGCAATGTACATCGGGTGTCATTGGGTCTTTTCCGGCACTGAATGCCAGGCCGCAAGCGCAGTTGGCTGACTGGCTCGCGGAAATAGAGGCACGGCTCGCAGCGCATGATGAAAAACACCCTGACTCACCCTCGGCACCGTATGCGATGAACCAGATCGTGCATCGATCCAATGATCGGCTCGAGCACGATATGGAAGTTTGCGTGAAATTCAAAGTGCCGGTAGTGATAACCTCCCTTGGAGCGCGCGAAGAAGTGTACGAAGCGGTTCACAGCTACGGCGGTATAGTATTGCATGACATTATCAATGACCGCTTTGCGCGCAAGGCTATTGAAAAGGGCGCAGATGGCTTGATTGCGGTTGCAGCCGGTGCTGGCGGGCATGCGGGCATGTTGTCACCATTCGCGCTGTTACAGGAAATCAGGGAATGGTTTGATGGCCCGTTGCTGCTGTCCGGCGCTATCGCCAGTGGCAACTCAATTCTGGCGGCGCAAGCCATGGGTGCCGATATGGGCTATGCCGGTTCAGCTTTTATTGCCACCCATGAAGCACGTGCTGTAGACGGGTACAAGCAGGCAATTGCCGACTGTCGATCTTCCGATATTGTTTACACCAATCTGTTTACCGGCGTGCATGGCAATTATCTGCGACCATCAATTGAAGCGGCTGGTATGGACCCGGATAATCTGCCGGAAAGTGATCCGACCAAAATGAACTTCGGGTCCGACCGTGAAAAGCCCAAAGCGTGGAAAGAGATCTGGGGCTGTGGTCAGGGTATTGCCGCTATAGATCAGGTTCAGTCAACCGCAGCGCTGGTAGAGAAGTGGCATGGGGAATATGAGTCAGCCAGGCGGGCTTTGACCCGATAGCAATTCATCAGTATAGCGGGGTATGATATCCTCAGCCTGAGCTTTCATATTATACGTGGTTTTTCTAGATGAAAATATTTTTACGTCTATGGGTGTGGACAGTCTGACTATAATCAAGTCGTAAACCTTGTAACCAGCATGCCCTGGTGTAGCATTAAATTTCGAGTTCAGTAACTTATAGAGCTTTGTAAAACGTTCTGAACGGAGTTTTCACTGGATTGATCCTGCTCATTCCAAGTGACATTCAGGAAAAATGAGTACAGCATCCTAGATGCTGCTATAGAAGCAGCGTAGCGGTTCCGGGCCGGAATTTTATGTAACATCAGGGTATAGTGTTGCTATTGGATTATCTTCGGTAAAAACCCCACTTATGATTCGAATCGTTTGGAAGATGTTTAAAATTCTGTTGCTGCTGCTCCTGTTACTGGCGGCGGGGATAGCAGGGTTCGTTTTATTCGCACCAGTGCTGGGCGGCTCACCTGACAAGCAAAGTAGTGTTTTGATTGAGCGTTCGTCAAATCACGATGGCGATAAGTTTGTGAATAAAATCCCGACGTCGGTAAGTACGCCTGACCCCGTAGCGCCAATCGGTGTATGGGGCATGATTTCACCGCCTCCAGGAAAAAACCCTGCTGCTCCACTGCCGTCAAGGCAATTTAACAAGGCCATTTTTGGCGATGGAGATTTTGTCTGGCTTGGGCACTCTACAATTCTGTTGAAAACAGATGGATTGACTGTCATGACGGATCCGGTTTTTTACAATGCGTCGCCGATTCCTTTTACGATCACTCCATTTCCATTGCAGCAAACCACCACCATTGAGCAACTGCCCGCGATAGATGTGGTGACGATATCGCATGATCACTATGATCATCTCGATTACAAAGCCATTCTTGAGCTCGACGCGAGGGTAGGGCGTTATCTGGTGCCGTTGGGCGTTAAAGCGCACTTGCAAAAGTGGGGTGTGGCCGATGACAAGATAACCGAGATGGACTGGTACGACAAAATAGATCACCAGTCGCTAACGTTCACGATGGCTCCGTCGCGTCACTTCAGTGGTCGCAGTTTCAAACGTGCCACAACTTTGTGGGGCTCATGGATTATTAAATCAAAATCACTCACCGTTTATTTCAGTGGCGACAGTGGCTATTTTGATGAATTTAGGAATATCGGTGAGCGTTTTGGCCCATTCGATCTGGCGTTCGTTGAAAACGGTGCATACAACTTGAACTGGTCGCAAATACATATGATGCCTGAAGAGTCTGTACAAGCAGCAATTGACCTTAAAGCGAAGGTGTTCTTTCCGATTCACTGGGGTAAGTATGATTTGTCTTCTCACAGCTGGACAGAACCCGTCACGCGTGCAAAGGCAGCCGCTATGGAACGCGGGGTGGCACTTGCCTCACCGCTGATTGGCGAAGTGTTTACACCAACGAGCTACCCGGTGAGCGACTGGTGGCTTGATGTGCGATAATTTCAACGTCAGTCTCTGTGGCTTATACGGTGCACGAGGCCATCAGAAACTACGTGGATATAAATAAATGGCAACCTTTATAGCCGGTTTTTCTTTGGGATTGTCGCTTATTCTGGCTATTGGATCTCAGAATGCGTTTGTATTAAAGCAAGGCCTGAAAAATCAGTATGTGTTTGTCGTTTGTGCTGTTTGCGCGCTGTCTGATGCGTTCCTGATTGCGTTTGGTGTGGCAGGCTTTGGTGCAATCGTTAAGCAATTTCCGGAAATTGAAATAGCAGCCAGATATGGTGGGGCATTATTTCTGGTTGCCTACGCTTTATTAAGTTTTAAATCGGCGTTTATGACAAATCATGCGCTGGATGCAAATGTTGAATCCAAAGGCTCCATGATTAAAGTTGTGCTCACGTGCCTGGCGTTTACCTGGTTAAACCCTCACGTCTATCTGGATACATTTGTGCTTTTAGGCTCCATTTCAACGCAATATCACCCGAACCAGACGATGTTCGCGATAGGGGCAATGACAGCATCTTTAGTTTTTTTCTTTTCTCTGGGGTACGGGGCAAGGTTGCTGGCGCCGTTATTCAAGAACCCTAAGGCATGGAAGTTCCTCGAGATCTTTGTCGGTGTGGTTATGGTGACGATCGCGATATCTTTGGTTGTAGGAACCGGCACGTAAGAACAGGTCGTTTAAAAGTGGTTTTAATTGATGGTTTCAACCCTTGCGCGACGGTCACACAAACTCTACTGATTCTTTATCTTGAGGTTTAGTCTATGGCTTTGGAAACCGCGTGAATTACCAGGCGTCAGTTTTACCAGGCCCTCGCGGTGGGGTTCGCTGTCAGGTTCCCTGATATCCGTCGCCAGACCCAGATGCGCTAGAACTCTAATTACCAGATAGCCGGTGTCCAGCTGACCGGTCTCTACGCCGAGTCTGGCCGAATGTGGGAATGCGTGGTGATTTCCATGCCAGCTTTCACCGAACGTTAAAAACGCAAGCCGGGGCAGGTTATAGCCTTGTACCGGCAAGCCGCTGACAATCCATGCCTGCTCACCGCGTTTATGTGCAATGTGGCCGACCGCCCAGTGACCGATTAGTGAAACAGCAATTCGAAGGCAGATTGCCCAGCTAACCCAGCCCCATCCACCGAGAGCATACAATGCAATTGCGGGAGGAATTTGCTGCGCCTTCCATGTTGCTTCAAGAAACCGGTAGAACCTGTCGTTTTGAATAGATGGCTCCATGACAAAATCAGGCGGGTTGCGCAAACGAAAGCTGCAGCATAGTTGCCAGTAGGCATCCAGAAAAAATCCGGCGTCGTGCGAGGGATGGGGCGGGCATGTGATCTGACGCTGATGCCAGTCACGCATATCGTGTGCCTTTATCATACCCATCGGACCCGCCATGCCGACAAGCGTACCGAGATAGACCAGTATGTGCTCCAACCACAATGGAGAGCGGAAAGATCGGTGGATCAATAATCGATGCATGCCAACCGAGTGTCCGGCACACAATGTGACAGCCGAGAGCATAAGAAATACTGCAAATGCCGACCAGGAGGCATAATACACCAGGCCAGCGATACCGCCGACGACCATACTCAGGAGCCAGAATGCTTTTGCGGGTTCAAATACTATTCGACCATCGGTGGCGTGAGTGCTCGGATTAGGGGAAACTCTGTCTGTGCCAATAAGTTTCACGAACATTGCATTAAACTCCATAGTCTCGTTAAATAATTAGATAATTAACTAACAAGTTAAATGTAAACCAAATGTCAAATCCAGAAAAGGTTTTTGAGGCTCTGAGCTCGACTACTCGACGGAAAATACTGGCGTATTTATCCGAAACAGCGCTGACTGCGGGGGATATTGCGAAAAGATTTGATGTGTCATCTCCGGCGATTTCCAAGCATCTGTCGATACTGGAGGCGTCCGGCCTCGTTTGGAAAAAACGCGAAGGGCAGTTTGTAAAGTACGGAATGGAGCGCGATAACTTATCGGGCACCCTGATGGCTTATCTGCAGGAGGTTTGTCCGGTCTCGCGAAACCTAAAATCAGAGAGTGCAGAGCTGGGTGATAAGAATAAATCCAGTTAGCCAGTCTCGTAACACGGGCGGTGTTCGAAAGGTACGCGACGATGTACTAGCCCGCATTATTCACGGATTGACGGAGCGAGATAAAAATTTACGGTGAAAACCCTTGCCGTGAATAGATCAGGTCTACGCGATATCCTCGCCACCCCATGATAAATGCGGGCTAGAGCGGCGAATTATTAATGTGGGCATCCCACTTACATTAACTTAAGTTATTTTACAGCCATTTTCGATGCGGTATGCTGTTGGCGCGGCTAGCTTGAGAATCGGGCGCGTCCGGGCGGCAGCTTTTTGCGCTAAACCGGTTCTCTCGAAAAACTGAAAGTACAAAGGGAAGAATAAGGACAAAACATAATGCATAAATTCGATGATCTCTATGCAATCTCGGATACCCACTTTGGTGGCGTATGGGAAGGAGCCAGTAATTTTCAGGTATTTGACAATGGCGTGCGTCTGGCCGCTTTTATAAAGCACATTACAACAAAAAACAGTAAGCGCGATATTGCGCTGGTCATTAATGGCGACATGATCGATTCGCTCGCGGAACCGGATGTATCCGGTTATGTTGCGCTCGATGAAAGATCAGCCATTGCGATGATGAATCGCCTGTATGACGACCCCGCGTTCAGTCCGGTCTGGGACGCGCTTGGCGAGTTCATTAAAACGGCTCGCCATCACCTCATTTTGCTGCTCGGCAACCACGATCTGGAACTCGCTTTACCTGTGGTTGAGCATTCGCTGAGAAAGAAGCTGGCCGGCAGCGACAGCAGAGCTCAGGCGCGCATGCATTTTTGTA
Source organism: Chromatiales bacterium (ex Bugula neritina AB1) (assembly GCA_001730015.1). GTDB lineage: Bacteria > Pseudomonadota > Gammaproteobacteria > Granulosicoccales > Granulosicoccaceae. Next base: position 33,089 of record MDLA01000121.1, read on the forward strand.
CGCATGGTACCGGCTACAAATGTGCCGTAGGTGATGCGCTGGTGTATTGCACACACGGCAATGAGTTCGATGACTGGAACTGGGTCGATCAGAACAAACTCAGTCAGCTCGCGAATGCGATGTCGTCCGGTCGCTACGTTGATCCTGATGAATGGAAACCAAACACCGGAACCCGGCTGGTTGTCGATGTCATGAACACGGTGAAACATCAGTATCCGTTTGTCGATTTGTTAAAGCCCGAGAAAGCAGCAGTGGCTGCTGTGCTGCTGGCACTGGATAATGATCTTCTCAGCAAAATTGATCTGGGCGACGCATTGCCGATATTCTGGGATAAGGCGAAAAGCGCTGTAATTACCCGTCGAGTGCTGAGTATAGAAGATGTAGAGCCCACTGATATAGAAGCCACCGCTGCTGATGTTACTGACATTCTAGGCTCGAACATGAAAGCTCTGGTAAGCAGACAGCCTTCCGGCGGGAATTTGCTCGCAGACGCGATCGATGCGCTGGACTATGACGAAGATCTGACTACCGGTCCATCAGAAAACCCGGAGGTTCTGGGCGTTGGCGATATCATTGCCGGCAAACTCGGGCTGGTCGAAAAGCACGAAGCACTGCGCAATGCGTTACTGGACTGGACTGCCGACGAAAACGGCTTCGACCCGTCAAACAGCAAAGACAATCAGTTCAATGCGCTGCAGGGTAAAGTAGGCAAAGAGATCGACTTCGTGATAACAGGCCATACCCATCTGTGTAAATCGCTGTCGATGGCAAGCGGTGCGCATTACTTCAATACCGGCACCTGGATTCGCCTGCTTAAATTCACGGGCACCTCGCTTTACAACAAAGAGCGTTTCAAAAAAGAAATATGGCCGGCGCTGCTCAGTGGCCGCATGAGCGATTTAGATAGTCTTGAAATCGCATCTAAAGATGGTGACGATGTGCCACTTCGATTCGATCGAACCAACGCCGCTCATATCTATAGTAAAGATAAAAAAACGTTCGGATGCCTGTATCGCGTTGAAGATGCCAATGGCGGAAAGGTAAAGCTGGATCTGGAAGAAGACACGGCAATAGTGGAGAGCCGCTGAAATGTCACACTTTGACCAGATCAAACTCGAGATCGTCCGTCCCGGCCCCTCAAACAATCAGCTGTTGTCGCCGCTGACGCAGTACCTGGCGCTCTGCGGAGAGAGCGCCCCGACAACCTTTTCAATTGACCTGGAGCATCATGAGTTATTAAACAAGCTCACGCGCTTGCGATATTACGCCGGTAACAATTCAGCCGGTGGCGTTGCAGCTATACCTGACTCTATCCGGGAGTCGACTATCTCGGAACTGGGCAAGGACATGGCGCGAATACTGGATCGCTTGAAACCATTGCTGGTCGAGCAGTGGAGAGTGCTAGGCGCGTCCGAGACACGCCAGTCCCGCAACCACGATCAGCAACAGGCTGAAAAAATGTACGCACATGTGAGGCTCGTGGCCAGTGGTTCGGAACTATCTATACTGCCGTTTGAGCTGGCCATGGCGCCGGCTGCATCGCCCGGTGAAGGTCGCGAGTGGCTGCTGGATTCAAGATTACCGCTGGTGCTTACCCGGGAAGTCAGGCGGTCGGTAGCTCTTGCAGAATCCTGGAACCTTAACAACAAACCCAGGGTGCTTGTTATTATTGCAGAGCCCGGTGGTTCCGACGTTCCGAAAAGTGAGCATGTAAAAGCAATTACCCGTGCCATTCGCCATTGGGTACCGTGGCCGGACAATGAAATAGAACTGACCGACAATCGAGAGCTAAAAGAAAAGCGACTCAGCTTATTTGAAGACAGAATACATATTCTCCGGCAGGCCAGTATCCAGGAGATTCAGTCCATGTGCATTGAACATGATTATACCCATGTTCATATTCTCGCACACGGTGATAAATATCAGCATTCTCTCGACGAACGTTTCGGTGTAGCCCTTTGTGACCAGAATGACCCGAGTAAAATCGATACCGTCAGTGGAGAGAGATTAGCCGCCGCACTGACCAGTCAGGGTAGAGGTGCTCGCCGCACCCCGATACCAAAATTTGTCTGTCTGGCCATTTGTGATTCGGGAAATACCGGTACTGTCTACGCACCGGGCGGCAGTATTGCGCACGATATTCATCTGGCCGGTGTTCCGTGGGTTATCGCCTCACAGTTCCCGCTGACTAAATCGGGCTCAGTCTATATGACCAAAACATTGTATGAGGGTATTTTTCGTGGTGATGATCCGCGCGTGGTGCTGCATGATATCCGGCGTGATCTCATGATCAATACAAGCCGCAATCATGACTGGGCAAGTATAATAGCCTATGCCAGTTTTAATCGTACCTTTGATAGCGAAGTTCACGATTCCTACCAGTTTCAATCACGCGGTCGAATAGAAACTTCACTCAGGCGAATTGACAATCTGGAATTGGCACCGGAAAAGGTTGTTAAAAATGAAGATGCGGCTGCGAAGATACGTGATCAGGCCTTCGCTGAAGCAGAGAAAACCTTAAGTGAGTGGTCTAAGCGTTTGCCGCATCAAAGTGACAGCAGCATGGAGGCCAGAATACGTCGCTGTGAATACCATGGAATGTGCGGTTCAAAGTGCAAACGCGAGGCGCTAATGAAACTAGCGCACCTTGGGCTTATCGAAAATATAAAATCACGAACGAAAAACGCAACGCGGCTGAGGAAGGAAGCTAGAAATCTGTTAAACCAGGCGTTGCAACACTACCGGGATGGAATTGATGAGCGTGCCTATGAGGGAAGTAAGTTTCATTGGGTTGCGACACAGGCTTTGAGTCTGCTCGCTATTCTGAAGGGTGGTGCTGATCCGTTGCTCTATAGTATGACACGGCAGCACGCAGAGCAGGATCTGAAAAGTGCCGCCGGCACGGACAAAGCCTGGGCGCACGGTACATTGGCTGAACTTGTATTGTTGAAGTCGTACCATGAGCAGACAGACACAGGGAAATCAACGCAAAAGTCGATTAATACCGCTACGGTAAATCCGAATGAGACTCGTTATCATTGCGCTGAAATGGTTGAGATATGCACAACTGACAAGTTCCCGATTGAATCAACGCTCCGGCAATTCAAGCGCTATGCGGCATATGAAATCTGGAAGAATCCAATATGGGATGATGCGGTCACCGCGGCCATTGCTGAGCTGGAGGCAGGCTCCACCGAAACAAATGATGGTTAAACTGGAACAGCGCTACTGGTTTCAATCTCACAACAATACATAATTGTGCGTTACCGGCGATGTAAAATACATTTATATAGAAATATTTCACAGGCAATAATAGTGTTGCTATAACGTCGATACATAATAGAAAACTGGATAGCAAACACATGAAAAACCGGTACCGCAAACGTGAGGATAACTTAGTCACGGCAGTTCAATTAGACTTGGACACCGCTGGTTTCAGTTACGAGAAGTGGGGAGGGCAGCAGCAGTGCAGACAGGGTGACTGGCTCGTTAATAACGCAGGCGAATGCTACACAATTAATTCAGCAAGCTTTGCCGATACCTATGTCAATGTTTCCCCCGGATGCTATCGCAAAGTTACCATGGTTTTGGCTGAAGTAGCAGCGACAGACGGGCAGGTTCGTACCCGCGAAGGGATCACAGAATACAAAGCAGGCGACTATATCGTGCACAATCGCGAAGATGGCAGCGATTCCTACGCCGTAGACAAAGATCGCTTCGAACGCATGTATGTGATGGTCGATGAATAACCGGGGAGCATTAATTCTGTAAGCCAGACACATCGGGAGAATTTTTTCACCCGTGATCTTGATTTAGTACGAATTCGTAATTATTGTAATACGAAATCGAACTAAATGAGATGAATCATGGTAACGCGAAGAAAGTTTCTGAAGATTCTTGGTGGTGGTGTAATCCTGGCGGCAACAGGGATTACCGGGTTTGTTACCACCCGCACGCCGGAAAAAGCGCTTGCGCCGTGGCAACCTGGTGAATATACAGACCCGCGCAAGGCGGCTCTTTCCTACGCAGTGCTCGCCCCCAATCCGCATAACCGACAGCCCTGGCTTATTGAGTTAATCGAGGACGATAAGGTTCGGATTCATCGCGACCCGGATCGCGATTTACCCGAAACAGATCCGTTTCATCGGCAATTGTTTATCGGCCTCGGAGCGTTTATAGAAACCATGGTGCTCGCCGCCGGTGCACAGGGCTCTTCGGTTGATCTGTCACTTTTACCCGGTGGAGATGACGGTCCGGTGGCTGAGGCAACGTTCTCTGCCGGTGGCCGGTCTGATCCGCTGGCGCTACAAATTCTCAAAAGACATTCCAATAAGCAGCCTTACACTGCACAGAAATTGTCACAGGCGCAGATTGCTGTCCTTGGTGAGTTCGCAACACTATATGTGGCCGAAGATGAAGTCGCCCGGATCCGCGAGATGACCATACGCGCGTTTGAAATAGAAATGATGACGCCGCGTACGCTTAAGGAGTCTGTAGATCTTATGCGTATTGGTAAGGCGGAAATAAACCGGAATCCAGATGGTATTGAACTTAGAGATCCGCTGCTGGAAGCGTTCAGGCTTACGGGCCTGCTCACTGAAGAGTTGCTTCTCGATACCAGTCACTCAGCTAATAAGGCGCAGCTGAAGGGGTACTACCACATGCTTGAGGCAACACCGCACTATGCCGTGCTGACATCGGCGACCAACACCCGCTCTGATCAACTCCACACCGGGCGGCGGCTTATGCGCTTATATTTAAAAACGACTGAAATGGGGATTGGATTACACCCGGTATCTCAGGCATTGCAGGAATATGCTGAAATGGAGAAAGAATATACACTGGCGCATCGACTACTTGCGCCGCAGGGGCATACTGTGCAAATGTTAGTGCGTCTGGGGTTTGGATCTAATCCGATTGCCACCCCGCGCTGGCCTCTTGAAACCCGGATAATGAATGACGTCTGAAGACGAGCAAACCTCTATCTCCCGCTTTTTTACCGAGGTCGGGATCATCCAGCAGTTGATCTCGACCCGGCTCGAAGCACAGCTTCCCGGGCGCATGAGCGCTACCCAGTTCGGCATACTCGGCCACCTTTGCCGGAGACCGGACGGAGAAACGCCGCTGCAGTTATCGAATGCGTTTCAAGTCCCGAAAACCTCAATGACCCACATGCTCAGCGTATTGCAGAAGCTCGAGTTTGTATCAATAGAACCTCACCCTGACGATGGTCGATCCAAAGTCGCTCAGGCTACAGAGAAGGGACAGGCGTTTCTAATGGAGTGTCTGGGTCACATGCGCCGGGAACTAGCGCCGGTAGTGTCATCGCTGTCAGTGAAGCCTTTTGCCGAAGCCTTGCCTCATCTTCAGGTTATCCGCGAAGCGCTGGATCAGGAACGGGATTAACCCGATTGTTTCTATTGCAGGATCAAAGCTGTTACTGACGGCTTGTTTAGCTGCTGTGCGTTATCCAATCAGTGAAATTGAGCGCTGCAGTTGCTACCCTGAATCCATTCAACTGAGGCCAGCCTCTGCCTCTATATTAATCAATGATGCTGTCTGCAGACTGGCATACGAGTAAAATCATGAATAAACCACCTGTCTGGCTGGCTTACACAGCCGCTTTTTTTGGCGTTTGCAGCCATGCATCGAGTGAGTTTTTTTCCAAGCTATCAGGATTGCCGGGCGTGGAAACTTCGGTCTGGCGCTTCATGATCGGTGGGTTTGCGTTGCTGTGCGTCGCTTTGATATCGCGTGAGAGCAGGCAATTGATCACGCCACTGCGGCAGGATTTTCTGCCCATTATCAGCCTGTCGCTGCTTGGTATGGCGCTGGCGCAATTTATTTTCCACTGGTCTCTCGATTTCGCATCGGCCGTGCAAGTGGCCACGATGGTTACCATTATGCCCATCGTCGTGGTTTTCGTTGCCCGCGTCGTTGAAGGCACGCAGGTAACCCCCGCAAAACTGGTCAGCGGCATCGGTGCGTTCCTCGGTTGCATGCTGCTACTGACTGATGGTTACATCGCGCAACTTGGCGGTGATGGCGCTACGTTCACAGGTGTGCTCATGGCGTTCGGGTGCGCTGTAATCGGTGCGGTATATCTGGTCCTGGTGAAACCCTACATGCAAAAATACGGCGCAATCCGAATGACGACCTACACCTTTGTGCTCGGGTTTATTGCACTGTGGATTCTGGTTGGAGTTATGTGGGGCAGGTGGGTAAATCCGTTATCGCTCACTGATCGACCGCCGGTAGAAATGGCTTCTATTCTGGCGCTCGGCGTATGGAACACATGCATTGGATTTTTACTTTGGTTCTGGGGTTTATCTAACGTGCCGGATATCGGCCGAGGTAATTATCTGTTTTTCCTCAAGCCGGTTATAGCACTGGTGCTGGCCTATTTTCTCCTCGCAGAATCAATAACCGTAACCCAACTGGCGGCTATTGTGGCAATCACAGGTTTTGTTGCAGCGGAAATCTTTTACGATCGGATCGTTTTATTCTTTCGACGTGAATCAGTGCTGTAGCTGAACAATAAACTTTATGGCATGAGGATACATTTTGGTCGCAAGCAGTGTTGAGCGAGAAATGCTGCTGAAAATGTATACAATCTAAGAACCCGAATCCTCTCGTCTGTCATTCAACACCAAAGCTATAGATCCGCTAAATTCCGGCTTCCATCCCTGGCACGTTTCATAGACCCAAGACGCGTAGATTTGTTCGTTTACGCTGGTGTTGGATAAAATTTCGAAATCAGAAGCTTATAGAGCGGTATAAAAGGCGCTGCACGGAGTTTTTATTGCATTGAGCCTGATCATTTTAAGTGATATTCAGGAAAAATGGGTACATTGCCTTAGGTGCTGCTATAGAAGCAGCGCAGCGGTTCCGGGTCGGAGTTTTATGCAACACCAGGATTTAGTGACCAAGTAACCGCACCTGGATTAAAAGTCACGCACAAGTTTGTCCCTATGAATTCAGTATAAACTGTCAGTAAAGAAGATAATCTTTGTGCGCGGAATGCGATTTTTTCCACCGAGGAAAAATATTGCTGCCTTGACAGTCAATGGCCCCCTTGATATATGTGGTAACAGCGGAATTCAACTGCTGTCGCCCGACAGCAGGCTCATGTCTCGGAGGATGACAATGATATTGAAGCATACCCTGGTCCCGGCGTTGCTCGCAGGGACTCTGTTGATGGCTGGCGCGAACACCGCATTGGCTGAAGAGCCGGTAACCGGAGGAACGGTCGTCTACCTTTCCAGCAAAATTCCCAGTCTTAATCCATTGCACTCAGCTTACGAGGTCGGCCTTGTCACTTCGCAGATATTCGCCAGCCTGACCCGCATGGATGAAAATAACGAGGTAGCGCCGTATATAGCCGAATCGTGGGATATTTCCGCAGACGGGAAAACCTACACGTTTAAAATTGCAGAAGATGCCAAATTCCACGACGGCAAGCCGGTTACCTCTGAAGATCTGGCTTTCTCCTTCGATATTGTTAAAAAACATCATCGTTTTGGCCCGCAGATGTTCGGCCCTATAGAAAGTTACGAACATCCTGATCCCAAAACTCTGGTGATGCATTTGTCTGAACCGCACGGGCCATTGTTACTTGCAGCAACCACCCCGCGTCAGCTACCGGTTATGCCAAAACACGTATACGGTGACGCTGAAGATTTCATGAAGCAGCCAGCCCACAAGGAACCTGTTGGTTCTGGTCCGTTTGTGATCGGTGATCGAAAAACAGATGAATACGTGAGCATTGATCGCAATGAAAACCATTTTGTAGAAGGTCTGCCGTATCTTGACAAGATCATTTATCAGAACGTACAAGATAAAACCGCAAAGCGCATCGGTTTGCGGCAAAACCAGTTTCAGCTGGCGCGAACAGATTCGGTGATGCGATTCAGTGATATCAAGGCATTCTCAAAAATAAAACACCTTGAATTAACTGAATACCGTGGTATTGCCGGTGGCGCGATTGTACTGGAATTTAATAATCGCAAAGAGCCACTGAACAACAAGCAGGTAAGGCAGGCAATAGCCTACGCCATTGACCGCAATCATATATCCAATATTCTGCACGGTGGCTATACCAAACCTTCCCGCTCTCCGTTGCCGGCAACCAATGTATTTTTCAATGATCAGCTGCAAGGTTACCCGCTGGATCTGGATAAAGCGAATGCCATGCTGGATGAGGCAGGGTATCCGAAGAAGGACGACGGTATGCGCTTTGAATTAAATCTCATCCATATTGCGCAACCATTTATGCCGGATTTCCAGTCTCTGCCTTCAGAGTTCGTCGCCGCTGCACTCAAAAAAGTGGGTATCAAAGTTAAGTTGGAGCCGCTGCAGGGTTTTGCTGGCTGGGCTGAGCGCAGTGCTGCATGGGATTTCGATATGTCAATCAACTGGCCGGGTGATAAAACCGACCCGGCCATCGGAGTTAGTCGCTTATACGTTTGCGACAACATAAAAAACCAGGCCTATACCAATACCTCGGGTTATTGCAATGAAAAAGTCGATGAGATTTTCGCCGCTGCAGCACTGGAAGCCGACTTTGGTAAACGTGAGGCACTCTATGCCGAGGTACAGGATCTGCTGCTTGATGAAATGCCCATGCTCTGGTTGTTTGATACACCTAGTTTGTTCTTCAACCATAAAGATCTATTTTTCCCGTCTTACGGAACAGCCGAAAACTGGGATGTAATGTATTGGAAAAAAGAACAGCAATAGTGAATCGCTTCCTGATATAGGAATCTTGAAACTGGGTCGAAAATGTCGGGCCCGGAAATTACTCCGGGTTCGACAACCCTCTTTTTAAAAGCATCATTCTAAACTCATGCTCGCGCACTATCTGGTGATGCCGCGTGTGTTTTCTCCGTAGCGAATTTGCAGGGTCCTGTTCAACGCATGAAGCTGGCGATCATTCAACGAGTCATACTGGGTTTTGTGCTCGTTATTGCCGTAATTGTACTGAACTTTCTATTGCTGCAGGCAGCGCCCGGTGATGTTGTCGACGCCATGCTGGCGGAAGCCGGCGGTGGTGATCCCCAGCTTGCTGCTCGCTTGCGTGCATCTTATGGGCTTGATCAACCAATCTATATCCAGTTGTGGAAATATCTCGGGCGCGTGCTTTCAGGCGATTTAGGTCACTCGTTTTATTACGACGAAACGGTTACATCACTCATTCTCAGCCACCTGCCGACAACGTTGCTGCTAACTGTTTCGGCTCTATTTGTAGCCGTTATTGTCGGTACATTGTTCGGCGTTTATGCCGCTATCAAGCCACGCGGTTTATTCAGCAATTTCGTCACAATATTTTCGCTGCTCGGTTACGCGACACCGGTATTCTGGCTCGGCATGATCGTTCTTCTGGTGTTCGCCTTGTACCTGCCATGGTTTCCGGCGTACGGAATTCGCACTATTCCGGAGCCGGAGCACTGGTTTGATCGTGCACTGGATATCGCCAATCATCTGGTGCTTCCAACTTGTACGCTGGCGATTTTGTATCTGGCCAATTACAGTCGGATTTCGCGCGCCTCTATGCTCGATGTACTCGGCGCCGATTACATTCGCACGGCTCGCACTAAAGGGTTATCTGAATTTCAGGTGATATTCAAGCACGCCTTGAAGAATGCGGCATTGCCAGTAATTACATTGGCGGGCTTGCAGCTGGGTCAGGTATTTTCCGGGGCAGTACTGGTGGAGACAGTATTCAGTCTGCCTGGTGTCGGTCCACTTCTATATGAGTCTATCGTACGCCGTGATTACCCTGTGATTCTGGGCGTATTGTTTGGTGCTGCGGCAACAACAATTGTGGCAAACATTGTTACCGACCTGATTTATCAGCGCATGGACCCGAGGATTCAGTCAATCACATGACCGATCATTTATATGTCAGACAATAGTTCGCTGTCACAGCCAGCCGGCTTTCAATTTGAAGAAGTGCCGGTTGCCGCGGAAAAAAAGTGGCGTGAAACCTTGCGGCTGTTCTGCCGCAATTATACGGCTGTATTCGGTTTGATGGTGGTCATTTTATTTATACTGACTGGAATTTTCGGCCCCGTTTTACTGCCCGCCGACCCGTTTGAAATGGTAGCCCCTCCATTGACCGCCCCCGGGGAGTATCGATTGCTTGGCTCGGACTATCTGGGGCGTGATGTATTGATCGGTATAGTACACGGCACCCGGCCAACACTAATCATTGCACTCACTGCAACATTGGTTACTGTGTTAATAGGAATTACTATCGGTGCGCTAGCCGGTTTCTATGGCGGTATGATTGACAACGTATTAATGCGTATTACCGAGTTCTTTCAGGTGCTACCGCCGCTGGTATTTTCGATGGTCATAGTTGCAGTATTCTCAACTGACCTTATCGTTGTTGTTCTGGCAATTGCAGTAACCACATGGACCACTGAGGCGCGTCTGACGCGGGCCGAATTTCTGAAGATTCGCGAACGCGAATATGTATTGTCTGCAAGGGCGATTGGTGCACGTAATCTGCGTATTATTACTCGCGTTATTCTGCCTAATGCGATGCCCCCGCTCGTTATAGCAATTACACTTCGAATTGGCATAACCATTATCTATGAAGCTGCATTGAGCTTTCTGGGCTTAACCGATCCCGACGTGATGACCTGGGGCAAAATGATCGGTCTTTCACGTGATTTCTTTTTCGATGCCTGGTGGACTGTGACCTTTCCGGGGCTGGCAATTCTACTGGTTGTATTGTGTATTGCCTTAATTGGCGATGGTCTGAACGATGCGTTCAACCCCAAGCTGAGAGGACGCTAATGAATTCGTTCAGGCGACCGCGCGCATGAGCAGTACAATGCCAGGCGATGATATCGTCCTCAGCGTTCAGGATCTCACAGTAGATTTTGATGTCAGGGGTAAATCGGTAAATATTCTATCCAGCGTTAACTTTGATGTTCGGAGCGGTGAAACACTCGGGATTATCGGGGAAAGCGGCTGCGGTAAAAGCATGACAGCACTGGCGCTATTGCAAATGGTTCCATCGCCCCCCGGCCGCATCAGTGCAGGCAAGGTGCTACTGAATGGTGAAGATCTGCTGCACGTTTCGAAGAAACGGCTGAACACAATACGGGGCAAAGAGATATCAATGATATTTCAAGAGCCCATGACTTCGCTCAATCCGGTTTATTCGGTGGGTGATCAAATCATTGAAACAATTCGTCGCCATCAACCGCTGAATAAATCCGACGCGCGGGATCGAGCTATAGAGCTGCTTCAGACCGTGCAGATTCCTGCCGCTGAAAGACGGATTGACGAATACCCTCACCAATTGTCGGGTGGCATGCGCCAGCGTGTAATGATCGCGATGGCTTTAGCCTGTGACCCTAAGGTATTGATAGCCGATGAACCCACCACCGCACTTGATGTTACGGTGCAGGCGCAAATATTTGATCTGTTAAAAGAGATTCAGGCAAAAAGTGGTACCAGCATTATATTGATCACACATGATTTCGGCGCTATTGCTGAAATGGCTGACCGCGTGCTGGTGATGTACGCTGGCCATAAAATAGAGGAGGGCACTCTCAACGAAATTCGCAACAACGCGGCTCATCCTTATACGCAGGGTTTACTGCGCTCGATGCCGGAACTAAAAGCCGATCAATCAGGTTTTCGTCAGCCGTTACCGGAAATTCCGGGTTCCGTTCCAGACCTGCTGAATCGACAACCGGGCTGCCCGTTCGGGCCGAGGTGCGCGCATGCGATGCCGCAATGCCACAAAATGCCGCCATACCACACGCTTGCCCAAGATCGCATAGTCAAGTGCTGGATGGCTACCGGGAGTGATGGCGCCGGAGGTAGTTCAACATGAGTGAATCACCAGACAATATTCTACTCGATGTAGATAACCTCAAGGTTCAGTTCAAGCTTAAGCGCCCGGCCATGTTTATGCCGCAACCGGTGGTTCACGCGGTAGACGGGGTCAGCTTTCGCATCCGGCGTGGCAGCACGCTCGGGCTGGTGGGTGAGAGTGGATGCGGGAAATCCACCTCTGGCCTCGCGCTGCTCGGTCTTGTTAAGTCCCATCAGGGTCAGATAAATTTTGATGGCACCGACCTCACAACCATTAGTACTGAAGATATGTTCCCGATGCGAAAACGCATGCAGATTATTTTTCAGGATCCCTACTCGTCGCTCAATCCACGGCAGACTGCCGGTGAGATTGTTATGGAGCCACTGCTTATTCACGATATCGGCACGGCTGATGAGCAAGTGGCGCGAGTATCTGAACTGTTCTCGCTGGTCGGACTGCGGCAGAACCAGACCGAGCTCTATCCGCACCAGTTTTCCGGTGGTCAGCGGCAACGCATCTGCATTGCGCGGGCGCTGGCGTTGAACCCTGAATTTATCGTTTGTGATGAGCCGGTGTCTGCACTGGATGTTGCCATTCAGGCACAGATTCTAAATTTACTGTGCCGCCTGCAGGATGAGCTGGGTCTAACCTATCTATTTATATCGCACGATCTGGCAGTGGTTCAACATGTGTGTGATGAAGTTGCCGTGATGTACCTGGGTACTATTGTCGAGCAGGCCACACGCGAGCAGTTGTTCAGTCAGCCACGACATCCCTATACCCGCGCCTTGTTGTCTGCTGTGTTAAAAGGCGACTCTACCGGTTCCGGCGGGCGCATCCGTTTAAAAGGCGATATCCCTAATCCGATTAATAAGCCCGGCGGCTGTCGATTTCACACGCGCTGCCGGCACGCCAAAGAAATTTGTCGCAGTGAAGAGCCTGTGCTTGCGCAAAAATCACCCGGTCATTGGGAGGCTTGTCATTTTCAAACAACACCTTGAGCAACAGGAGGCGTCGTGAGTTCCAATACGTTTGACACCATTCTAGAAAGCGGCACCATTTACGATGGTACCGGAGGTGAGGCAATTGTCGCTGATGTCGGTATCGTCGATGGAGAGATAAGCAAGATAGGTCAGTTGAAGGGAGCTGTTTGCGCACATCGGGTGAATATAGAGGGCAGGGTGTTGTCTCCCGGCTTTATTGATCTTCACACGCATTCCGATTTCACGCTTATCGTCAACGGCAAGGCCGAGAGCCAGGTGCATCAGGGAGTAACTACTGAAGTGGTCGGCCAGTGCGGCCACAGTGTTGCGCCTTTGCGGCATCGGGACGACCTCGCCAAAAAGGCTATTGTCGATGTCGAAGGTTCCAGCACTGAAGGCTGGCAGAGTTTTGGTGAGTATCTGGATGTACTGGAAAAACAGCCACTCGGGGTCAATGTAGCAGCGTTTGTCGGGCATGGCACCATTCACCATGCAGTTATGGGTGATGACCTGCGGCTACCGGAACCCGAGGAAGTCGACCAGATGGCAGTACTGGTGCGCCAGTCATTTGAAGAGGGTGCTATGGGTTTCTCAACCGGCCTTGAGTACTGGCCCGGTAATCAGTCCAGCCCGGAGACTATAGAGCCACTGTGCCAGGTTGCGGCTGAAGAAAACCGACTCTATGCCACGCACGTGCGCAACCGCGATCGCTACTACGATTTGGGATTTGGCGAGGCGATAACCACCGCCAGAGCGTCGGGTTGTCGATTGCAGATATCGCACATTCAGCCCAAGTACGGCGCGCCGGATTATGCCATGGACCATACCCTTGAAATGATTCAACTCGATCAAAAGTATGGCCTGGACGTCGCGTTCGATATTATCCCGCACGACTGGAGTCACACCCTGGTGATGGCGATCCTGCCGAAGTGGGCGCTGGAGGGCGGCGTAGAAAAAATTGTTGACCGGCTGAGCGACAAAAAAACCCGCGAGCGTATCAAGCGCAATCGCAACCCGATGTGGCTGATAGTGGCGGATCGCATCTGGTCAAAGGTGGTTTTGCTGAGCTCTGTCGCCAACCGGGATCTAGTCGGTGCTACCTTTGAAGAGATCGGTAAAATGCGTGGCGTCGACCCCTACGATGCAGCCTTTGATCTGTTACTTGAAGAGGCACCAGCCATGCATCGATTGTTCTGGACCTCTAACTCATTTAAAAACTCCGATCTCGAATTGTGCCTGCAGCAACCTGAATGTGCAGTAATTTCCGATACAAAAGCAGTCGCCCCCTATGGCTTGCTGGAAAATCAAGTCGGGTCGCTCAGCGGCTATGGGTGGACCTCGGAATTTCTTAGCAAATTTGTCAAAGAAAAGGGTGCATTGTCGCTCTCTGAAGGAATCCGGCGCATGACCGGCCTGCCAGCCGAGCGACTGGGTCTGACCAAACGCGGCTTTATCAAAGAGGGGTACAAGGCAGATCTGGTCGTGTTTGATCTCGATGCGGTACGCAGTACCTGGACAATCAAAAAACCGCGAAGCTATGCCAAAGGTTTTGAACACGTGTTTGTCAACGGAGTGCAGACTATTGTAGACGGCCGTCGTACAGACGACAATCGCGGCAAGGTACTGCGCAGCCTTGATGCCTGAGTGCACATATTTATAGAACGGATCAAGATATCCAGCGACGATGCCAGTATCAGAAAATAGTGTGGTGGTTATCGGTGGTGGCATTATCGGCTTAACGTCGGCCTTGCATTTGGCGAAACTCGGATACGGAGTATCGCTAATTGACCCCGGTAATATTTCTGAAAGAGCTTCTACCGCCACGGCGGGGCTAATCGGCGGTTCCGCGGTTATCCCGTGGGTAAGTGCCAAGCTCTGGCGCGAACTTCCACGTATGCTGCTGGATCGCCAAAGTGCGCTGCAAATGTCTCTGCCATTGCCGCGTGGTTTACCAGCTTATATTGCCCACTGTTATAAGGCCGGTAAGCCTATAGCACGTGAACGTAGTGCTGACGGTCTGGCGGGGTTAAGTCTGATTGGTTACCAGTGCTGGATGGAACTATTGAACGGTTGCCAGCCTGGACTCGATCTATTCAGGCAAGATGGCTGCGGTTTCCTCTACCTTAGTGATCAGGCGGCTGTCGACGATGAAAGTAACAATCAAGTTCGCGAGCGTCTGGGTATGCAATTGCAGCGTCTGGGGTCAGAGCAAACCATAGAGCGTATACCTGCCTTAAGTATCCGACTCTCGGGCTCGGTGCATGTTGTCAAAGCCGGTCACGTAACAGACCCTGTAGAATTGCAACAACAACTTTCTATAATAATTAAAGAGCTGGGTGGTCGCTTCGTCACCTCAAGAGTAAACGGTTTTTCTATTAAAGGCGGGCAGGTGGTGGGCGTCCGCACCGATAGCGGTGAATATAAAGCATGCTACTTTGTTATTGCGGCTGGCACAGGCTCGCAGACTCTCGCTGCGAAGCTCAACTGCAAAATTCCACTGATTGCGGGGTTTGGCAGCGGGCTGGTACTCGAACAGCCTAATGTTAAGCTGCAGGCACCGTTTCTTGTGCTTAACGAAGGCTTTGCTGTGGTGCCTGGTTACAGTGGCGGGCAGAACAGTTTGCGCGTTGCCGGTCTGGTGGCAATTGGTGCTGCAAAACACCCGTTGCAGTGTCAGCTGTTACTGCAAAGGGTGAAACGACTGTTTACAGATCTTAAGTATAAATCAATCAGCAGCAGCAGTGGCCCGCGGCCGCTCACACCGGATTCGCTGCCATTGATATCGCGAGTTCCGGGCTACGATAACGTTATATTAAATTGCGGTCACGGTCACTGGGGACTGACCCACGCTGCCGGCAGCGCCGTGTTAACAGGAAACATTCTGACCGGCAGTCAGCCTATGATCGATGCCACGCCTTACCGTGCTGACAGGTTTCATTGAACACAGGATTCGGCGTGCTGCGAACAGTATAGCGGTCAGAAAAGTGAACGGAAAAATAGAAAAGGTATAAGGCAAATGAGCACAAGTAAACGAATCGCCATACTCGGCTTCTCACTGGAGGCTAATCGAAATGCGCCGGTTTCGGATAAAAAAAGTTTCGAGCAGACTTTGTATGTGCACGGAGAAACCTTCGCTTCCATATTAGACACCGATCGTGCCACGTTGCCCGGCACGGTGCGCGGATTCTGCGCCACACTGGATCAGTCCATCGACTGGCAGCCGGTCCCGATAGTACTGGCAGAAGCACCACCGGGTGGCCCTGCCGAGCAGGCATTTTTTGATCAGTTACTTGCGCAGATGAAACAGGGGCTGGAGCAGGCAATGCACGAACCCGGCGGTCTTGATGGTGTCTATATTTCAGAACACGGAGCCGGGCTTGCGATGGATCTGGACGATGCCGATGGCGAGGTGTTTTCTATGGTCCGCGGTGTTGTCGGCGCGGGCGTGCCGGTTATCGCAACACTTGATCTGCATGGTCACGTAACTCCTCGAATGAACGAATCAACGGATGTACTGGTTGCATACCTGACCAACCCACACGTGGATCAGTTTGAACGTGGAACGGAAGCCGCGAAGATCATGATGGAAATGCACCGGGGAATGCAGCCACACAGTGTACTTATACGGGTACCAATGATCAGTCCGGCAGTAAGCCTGCTGACTGCATCGGGCCCCTACGCCGATCTGATCAACCTTGGCCAATCCAGGCTTGGGCCCGATATTGTCAATGTCTCTATACTGGCGGGTTTTGCACCCGCTGACGCCAGCACCAATGCCATGTCTATTGTGGTAACTTCACGTAATAACCATGCGTCAGCGCAAAAGCTTGCATATGAACTTGCCACGTCTGCGTGGGCCGACCGCAAGCGCTACATTACCAGCCTTACGCCGCTTAAAGCAGCTGTAGATAAAGCAGCCAGCGTTGCCAGTTCACCGGCTAAGTCGGCAATTCTTCTGGCAGATGTCGCCGATAACCCCGGGGGCGGTGGCCGTGGGAATACTGTCTATCTGCTTAAAGAGTTAATACAGCGGCAGGTAGGCGGTGTAGTACTTGGAATGATGTACGATGAACTACTGGCAGCTGAAGCTCATCAGCTAGGTCTCGGGGCGAGTTTTAACGCTCGTTTCAATCGCGATGAAACAACCCGGTTTTCCGAAGCGCTCAGCGCCGATGCCGTAGTCGAAGCGTTAATCGATGGTACATGCATTGGCAGACGTGGTATATACGCTGATCGATGCGTCGATCTGGGTCCCTGTGCTCTGTTGCGAGTAGCGGGTATTCAAATTGCGGTAGTGAGTCGTCGTTACCAGTGTGCCGACCCGGTGTTTCTAGAGCGACTGGGAATTGATCTGAGCCAAAGTCGAGTGCTGGTGATTAAATCACGTGGTCATTTTCGTGCCGGATTTGACGAATATTTTAAACCAGAGCAGATTGTTGAGGTTGATGCGCCAGGGCTTACAACCCCGGTAATACCGAACCTGAACCTCACCCGTGTACCACGACCTATCTACCCGCTGGATTCACAGATGTGCTGGGCACCGTGAGTAACTCAGGATAGTTTCGAAAGTATGCGTAAATCCAGCGCTAGTGCCCACGGAACGGGGGCCGAGTGGCGGGTGTCAGCAGCTGGAACATCATCATCCGTTAGAAACGCGAACGTCTGCTGACCGACATAGCCACTGACAGCGGTTTGAAAGTGCATAAGCCGCCTTTTAGAGTCCGGGCTACGTTGCAAATAAAACGCCCCGTCACATTGCAAAACCCGATAAAGAAAACCTTCGTCAGAACCATATTCACCACAAGACTCAGGTTTTATTGTCTGCGTGCTGTTTTGGCCGGACGCAGGTGGCCAACGGGAATTGCAACCGTCAATCACATTTGCGATCAGCTCATGTGCCAATGCTGTTAATGGTGCATCAGAGGAATTTCCCAGAAGTGCCAGAGAAATATTTTCCGCTGGAACTGCCGCAAGTAACGCTGATATGCCAGCTCGCTGCCCGGTATGCCAGTGCATGGCAGCGCCTGAGTTAAGTTGCCTGAATTCCAGCCCGAGGCTGTAGCCGAAGTTTTCCCCCGGTCGTGAGGCAACTGACATAACAGGTGTTAGCAACTGCATACGGCTGTTGTTTGTCAGCAAGGGGCCATCGGCTGCAAGCACAGTCGTTAATCGAAGCAAATCGCGTACGGATGCCACTACGCCGCCGACTGGATAGAACAGTGGTGTATCCCAGACGCCGACTTCAGTGCGATGGCCGTCGGTTGTGATGAGCGGCCTGGCAATAGAACTGAATTGATTCGGGTCTGGCTGACCAATGGTGCTTTGAAGCATGCCGAGCGGTTTGAATACTTCCTGCCTGATGTAGTCCGGCCAGTCGCTTCCGGTAATTTGCTCAACGACGCTGCCCAGCAGGCAGAACCCTTCGTTGCCGTAGTTCAATAACCGGCCTGGCTTTGCGAGTAGTGAAATGGCTTGATGATTCAGGTATTCAACCAGGTCATCGGTATTGTAAAGTTTGCTGCCGTTACCGCGATTCCCGTTACTGTGTAAATTCGGATGTGCGCCCTCTATGCCGCCGCTGATAACTCCGGGAGTCGATTGATTCGCCGCCAGAAAGCGGCTGCCCAGTCCAGGCCAGCCACTGGAGTGGCTTAGCAAATGGTGTAGTTTCAGATTGTGGTCTGCGGCCAGTCTGAGTGTTGGAAAGTACTGACTCACGCAATCGTTAAGTGACAGCAAGCCGCGATCCTGCAATTGCAGCATACTTATAGCGCTGAGGAGTTTTGTTACAGACGCCACGCCAAACAGTGTATTTGCGGTGATTTTCTGTGTGCAGGCAGCATCACAGTGGCCATAACCGGCACTGAATATTTCGTTATTGTTGTGTGTGACTGCAACTGCCAGATCAGGAATATTGAATGACTGGATGAGTGTATTGAACTGAGTACCTGGTATTGGTCTATTCGGTATCTTCACTGAGTTTTCGGATTAAATACGTGTAGTCGGGACAAGGTCTTAAAGGTTTATCTGTTGTGAACCATTTTAACGCCCGCTCTAATTGAGTGGATTGAGATACAGAGGAACAGAGTATTCCCTGGTGTTGCATAAAATTCCGGCCCGGAACCGCTGCGCTGCTTCTATAGCAGCATCTAAGGCGCTGTACTCATTTTTACTGAATATCAATTAGAATGACCAGGCTCAATCCAGTAAAAACTCCGTGCAGCGCCTTTTATACCGCTCTATAAGCTTCTGGACTCGAAATGTTATGCAGCACCAGGGTGATATTATATTAAATATGTCTGATTAAGCACTATTTGTCGAAGATTGTCTCGACGGTTCCTTCTTTGCCGTTGTCACTATTTATTTCTTTGCGCCGGGCTTCAGCGCTGGCGCTGATTATGCGAGTCGCATCGATGCTTGCCCAGATTGGTGTTGCTGCCATCAAACTGGTAAACAGAGCTCCGCCTCGCAGTGCCCAGGCAACGACACCAACAGTCATACTAAACGACACTCCCAGTACGGTGTCCTCTGCTGCGCGATACCGTGAGAGTTTCTGATCTCCGAGGTTTTCGAGGTCATTATCGAGCTGGCTAAGACTATCAATGAAACCGCTATTGGAAATGGTGTCTCGAATAGAACTGCCTTTAACTTCCAGAATCAAATCGACCGTTGCCGAGCTAACCACCTTCAAACCTTCAGAGGTCAGGGAAAATACTGATACGCCGCTTCGATGTTGAGTGACTGAAAAGCTGTTTGACATAGAGAGCGAGTCATCGGCACCCACGCGGAAATCACTTTCGCCAGCTCTAACGATGCTGGCAGCATTGCCCAGCCCCGATGAACCAATACTCGAGTTGAGACCATTATTAAAGGAAAAAGCGCCGCCTTCAGCTGCTGCCTGTGCCGCTTCTTCAGCTTCGGCCTCTTCTGCTTCTTCAGCCTCTTCAGCGGCTTCTTTCGCTTCTTCCTCGGCCTCCTTTTCTTCTTCGGCTTCTCTGGCCTGCTCGGCCTCCTTTGCTTCGGCAGCTTTATCTTTTGCGATTAATGAAGTTTCAGATTCCGGTTCGGGTTCCGGAATAACCACGACCGGCGGCGCGAGGACCGTTGTCTTTTCAAAAGCCGATTCTATTGGTGGCTCTACCTTGATAGTTACGGTGGCCACCGTTGAAATACCGTCTTCATTCGTCACCCTGTAGCTAAATTCGTCAGTAAGCTGAAGTGATCCGTTGTGAATATAGGAGAACGTACCATCTGAGTGCAATTCTACGGTTCCGTGATTCGGCGGTTCGACTATTTCAACCAGGAAAGTCGTATTATCGAGCAACCCATTGCCATTTAGTGCACTGAAACCGGAATTAAGTAGATCACCTTTAGTGGAATCGAAGTTCTCACCGAAACTCAATTCCAGCGTGTCGTTGTCGAGTACCGGGGCCGGATCTATAACTTCGTTAATGATCAGCCCGAAGTCACCTTCTGCCGGAGGCGCATCATTTTCGCCACCATCCGCCAGGCTAACACCAAATTTATCCTGCGAGGTTTCGGATTCGTCGTGCTGGTAACTCAACGCCATCTCTTCGATATCGACCAATGTAAATTGATCTCCGACAGATAGCAATTGACCGTTTAGTGACAGCTCACCATGCTCCGGCAATGCGGTAATGGTTATAGACAGCTCATGCGGTTCTGGATCGTCCGCATCGGTCCCGAAGAGCATCGCACTGGTGATGATCAGTTTGGCCCCTTCATCGACAATGCCGCCTTCGGAGATCAGCGATGGTGGATCATTAACGCCTGGTAAATCAAAACTTATAAAGTTGGTAGTCGCGTCAATATCGATTCCATCGTTATCCTTTCCACCGTTATCGTGAACTTGAAAGCCGAACCCGTTGTAGCCGGTTCCGGTTTCATTGAACGGCGGGGTATAGACTAGCAATCCGGCATCAATTGCCGATACAGCCACGTGCTGACCAACAACCGCCTGTAAACCATCTACGGTCAGGGCTCCGCTCTCTGGCAGGGAAACGATTGTCAGCGCGATAAACGCATGCTGCCCGAAGTCTTCATTATCAGTGAAGCCGAAGTCCTCCTGGTTAAAGGTGTAGGGGGTATCCTCAAAAGTCTGTATCGTGTTGTTTTCACCGGAGGGCGCGTCATTCACCGGGGTCACATCGATCGCAATCACGTTCGGCTCATCGGATATTGTCGAACCGCCATCTGTTCCACTATCCTGCACCCGGAATACAATGGTCGCGTAGTCTTCGCCGTGCTCATTTAGATTCGGTGAGAACTGCAATAGCCCGGAGTCGATGTCAGCACTTAGAATTACCTGTCCTTCAATTACCGCCACGCCATCGAGTAGCAGTGAACCCGCTGCCGGTAGCTGCTCGATAATCACCGACACGAAGGTGTCGTTATCAGCGGGGTCGATAAAACCGAAGTCGCTGGTTTTGAGAGTGTAGGTTGAATCTTCCAATTGGCTGAGGCGAATATCAGTGCCAAATGGTGCATCACTCACGGCAGCCACATCGAAGGTCAGCGTATAGCTGCTGACTGACAAATCAACGCCACCGTTATCCGTACCGGCATCGTCACGCACTTGAAAATCAAAAGTAGCGTGTGCTAAACCGTTGCCATTTGGCACCGGTGTATAAACCAGTGCACCGGCATCTAGCTGGGCGGCACTTAGATTACTACCGACGCTAACGGCAACGCCGTCTACCGTCAGTTGTCCCGCCAAAGGTAAACTGGCAATGCGTACGGAATGGAGCTGGCTATTATCAACTGTATCGTTAAAACCAAAGTCTGCCGCCGCCAGCGTATAGGGTTCATCCTCATTGATTGCGATGATATTGTCTGATGCAGTCGGCGCATCGTTAACGTCGATCAGAGAAATTTCGCGAGTCAGAGTATTGGAATCTAGCAAGCCGTCATTTGCGGTAATACTGATTGTACGGGTGGCGGTATTAGGCTCATCACTAATATTTTCATAGCTTATCGCACGAACTGCATCCTGATACGCAGACAATGAATCGACCCCGGTCAAAACCAATTCGCCATGCAGTGGATCCCAGGCGGCGGCTATAGTCGTTGTGCCAACAAACGCCAGCCGATCTTCAGCGGGGCTGTACTGACCACTAATGCTCACCCGCAACGACGCCAGCGTAGTATTGTCCAGATCATCAAACGTGACAGTAGAAGTAATAGAAACCGCACCATCGTTCTCCCGATAGACAAGCGGCGTTGCTTCTATATTGCTCTGCGTTGGTGCATCGTTGATCGCGGTGAGATCCACCAGGCGCGTAGCGGTGTTGGAGTCAGCATCACCATCATTCACCGTCACACTCAGGGTGCGGTCCAGCGTTATCGGGTCATCGCTGCTGTTACTATAGGTAACCGCCTGCAGCGCAGACTGGTACTCGGCTTTAGTGGCTGTTCCAGTTAAGCTCAGGGTGCCGGTCAATGGATCCCAGCTTGCAGAAATCTGTGCCGTGTCGGTGAAAGCCAGTAGATCCTCACCTACGGTGTAGTTACCGCTAATCTGAACCTGCGCAGACTCTATATCGGTATCGTCCAGATCGCTCAGTGTCAACGTTGAGCTCAATGCGACCGAGCCGGTGTTTTCAGTGTATGCAATCGCTGCGCTTTCCATCGCGCTCAGGACTGGCGCATCGTTGATCGCGTTAACCGCTATAGTACGGCTAACACTATCTGAATCACTGGCGCCATCGCTAACCCGGAACGACACCGTACGAGGCAGGTCTGTGAGATCGTCACTTGAGTTTTGATACGTCACAGAGCGTAGTGCCGCTTGATAAGCCGCGATTGTATCGCTGCCAGTCAAGGTGAGCGTGCCAGTTAAATCATCCCAGCTAGCGCTAATATTCGGGGTATCCGTAAATGCCAGAGTGTCTTCATCGGCTACAAAATTATCGGTGATCGTGATTACCGCTCTCACAAGCGTTGAGTTGTCGAGCTCGTTTAGAGCAAGCGTTGAAGTAAGCGCGATGGCGCCATCGTTTTCGTTATAGACGAGAGCCGATGTTTCCAGGTTTGACGCAACCGGGATGTCATTGACCGGTGTTACGGTGACAATACGGGCGATCGATGCTGAATCGAGATTGCCATCATTAACACTGAAACTTAGCGTTCGGGGCGAGGCTTCGGGGTCGTCACTGCTGTTATGATACGTAACTGATCGCAGTGCCGCTTCGTAGGCGGCAAGGGTATCAATGCCGCTTAGAGACAGGATTCCGGTCAACGGATTGAAGCTGCCAGTGATCGTGGCAGTGTCGCTAAATGCCAGCGTGTCTTCGCCCGGAGTGTAGTTCGCCGTTATGGCAACAAATGCAGAATCCAGCTGTGTGTTGTCGCTATCGGTAAGCGCGATTGTTGCGGTAACCGTCAACGGCAAATCGTTTTCGGTGTAGTCTGCAACGGATGGTTCAATGGCAGTCGCAACCGGAGCGTCGTTGACGGCTATCACTGTGATCGCCCGAGTCACTACGGTCGCATCGGCATTGCCATCATTGACAACAAACGACAACGTCCGGCTTAAACTGGAGGGATCATCACTGGTATTTTCATAGCTAATAGACTGCAGGGCTGCTTCATAGGCAGCAACGGTGTCTGTGCCTGTTAGGGTTAAGAGCCCGGTTAATGGATCAAAACTGCCACTAATATTCGCCGTATCCACAAAAGTGAGTATGTCTTCGCCCGCTGCATAATTGCTCGATATCGAAACACTGGCTGACTCCAGAACGGTATCATCCAGGTCGCTTGGCACTAGTGTTGAAGTCACCAGCCGAGCGCCATCGTTCTCTGTATAGACCAGCGCTGTGCCTTCAAGCGAATTCAGAACCGGCGGATCGTTTACCGGCGTGATATTAATCTCGCGAGCAACGCTTGCTGAATTGATATCGCCATCGTTAACGGTGAACGTCACCGTACGGCTCGAGGCTGACGGATCGTCGCTGATGTTTTCATAGCGAACCGACCGCAGTGCCGCTTCATAGGCAGAGACCGTATCGCTACCGGTTAGGGTGAGAACGCCAGTGACTGAGTTGAAATTGCCAGTAATCGAAGCGGTATTGGCAAAAGATAGTACATCTTCACCGTCTGCATAGTTGCCGGTAATAGCGACCGTTGCCAATTCCAGGTTGGTATCATCTACATCGCTTAGAGCCAATGTGCTGGTTATAACCAGAGGTCCGTCATTTTCGGTGTAGGCGAGTGTGGTATTTTCAATCGCGCTTTGTACTGGTGTATCGTTAACCGCTTGTATATCAATGTTGCGGGTAAGGGGAGCTGCATCGTCGTTGCCATCATTGACCACAAATGACAAGGTGCGGCTTAAACTGGACGGATCATCGCTGGTGTTTTCGTAGGTGATCGTCCGAAGTGCTGCTTCATAGGCAGAAATAGTATCGGTACCGGTTAACGCTAATGCTCCCGTTAATGGATCAAAGCTGCCGCTGATATTCGCCGTATTTACGAACGACAGTACATCTTCACCCGCGATGTAGTTGCTCGAAATCGAAACACTGGCCGACTCCAGGTTGGTATCATCCAGGTCGTCCAGCACCAGTGTTGAGGTCACCAGCAAAGCCCCATCGTTCTCTGTATAAACCAACGCGGTGCCTTCAATCGAACTTTGAACCGGTGCATCATTTACCGGGGTGATATTGATATCGCGAGTGACGCTTGCTGAATTGATATCGCCATCGCTAACGGTGAACGTCACTGTGCGGCTCACGGCTGACGGATCGTCGCTGGAATTTTCATAGCGAACCGACCGCAGTGCCGCTTCATAGGCCGAGACGGTATCAGTACCTGTTAGGGTGAGAATGCCAGTGCCCGCATTAAAACTACCAGTAATCGAGGCGGTATTGGCAAACGACAGCAGATCTTCACCAGCTAAATAATTGCCGGTAATCGAAACGGTTGCCGATTCCAGATTGAGGTCATCAAAATCGTCTAGAGCCAATGTGGCAGTGATCGCCTGAGGTCCGTCGTTCTCAGTGTAGGTGAGGGCGGTGTTTTCAATCGCACTCTGTACCGGCGTATCGTTCACTGCTTGTATATCGATGTTGCGGCTTATGGTAGCCGCAGGGTCGTCGCCATCATCGACCTCAAACGACAAGGTGCGGCTTAACGCTGATGGATCATCGCTGGTGTTTTCATAGGTGATTGTCCGAAGCGCCGCCTCATAGGCCGATACGGTATCGGTGCCTGTTAGGGTTAATACCCCGGTCAATGCGTCAAAGCTGCCGCTGATATTTGCAGTATTGGCAAATGCCAGTACATCTTCGCCCGCTACATAATTGCTCGAAATCGAAACGCTGGCCGATTCTAAGTCAACATCATCCAAGTCACTTAGCGCCAGTGTTGAGGTCACCCGTAAAGCGCCATCATTCTCTGTATAGACAAGTGCTGCACCCTCAATCGAGCCTTGAACCGGCGCATCATTCACCGCGCTGATATCAATGTCGCGGGTGACGCTGGCCGAATCGACATCACCATCGTTTACCGTAAAGGTTACCGTGCGGCTAATAGACGAGGGGTCGTCGCTGGTATTTTCATAGCGAACCGACCGCAGTGCTGCTTCATAGGCTGAGACGGTGTCAGTACCACTAAGCGTAAGTACACCCGTGATGGCATCAAAAGTACCCGTTATCCCTGCTGTATTGGCAAATGACAATACATCTTCACCTGTGACATAGTTCCCGGTAATAGCAACCGTCGCTAGTTCCAGGTCGAGGTCATCGATATCGCTAAGCGCTAGTGTCGCCGTTACCACCTGCGGCCCGTCGTTTTCTGTGTAGTCCAGCGCTGCCGGTTCAATCGATGCTTGCAGCGGCGCATCGTTAGAGACGGTGATATCTATAGCGCGACTGACCAATGCGCTATTGTTATCACCATCGTTAACAACAAAAGCAACCGTGCGGCTCAAGGCTGAAGGGTCGTCACTGGTGTTTTCATAGGTGACCGAGCGAAGCGCTCCTTGATAGGCGGCGAGTGTATCCGAGCCGGTTAAGATGAGTAAACCGGTCAGCGCATCAAAGCTACCTGTGATGTTTGCAGTGTTGGCAAACGCTAGAATATCTTCACCGGCACTATAGTTTGAGGTAATCGATACGGTCGCCACTTCAAGATTAACATCGTCCAGGTCTGACAAAGTCAATGTGGTTGTTAGCACTTGCGGACCATCGTTCTCGGTATAATCAAGGGCCGTTAATTCAATAGCATTTTGCACTGGTACATCATTGACGGCTGATACGTTGATAATTCGGGTTATCGCAGCAGAATCAGCGTCACCATCGTTAACGACAAATGTCAGTACCCGGCTAAAAATAGAGGGATTATCGCTGGTATTCTCGTAGCCTATTGAACGTAACGCCGCTTCATAGGCGGCCACAGTATCGCTGCCGGTAATGGTCAGCACACCGGTTAATGCGTCAAAGCTGCCCGTCAGGTTAGCCGTATTGGTGAAACTCAAGACATCTTCACCGGGCACGTAGTTGGCAGTGATCGAGACACGTGCCAATTCAAGATTCGAATCATCGACATCGTCCAGCGAGACCGTAGCCGTCACGTTGCTGATGCCGTCGTTTTCCGTGTACGCGAGCGCAGTTGGCTCAATAGCCGACAGCACCGGAATATCATTGGTCGCTTCAATATCGATGGAGCGCGTCAGAATGGCTGAGTCGGCATCGCCGTCGTTGACAGCAAACGACACGCTGCGGATTGATTCGGTTGGGTCTTCACTTACATTTTCATAGGTTACCGATCGCAAAGCAGCTTGATAGTTTGCCACCAGGTCAGAGCCAGTGAGTGTCAGCTCGCCCGTGATCGCATCAAAACTACCCGTGATATTGGCGGTATTGCTGAAGGCAAGCACATCTTCGCCAGCGCTATAATTGCCAGAAATAGAGATAGATGCCGACTCAAGATGCGTATCGTCTATATCGCCCAATGTGAGCGCGGACGTTACAATGACTGCCTCGTCGTTCTCCGTGTAGTTCATGGTAGCTGCTTCCAGGCCCGACTGGCTCGGCGCATCGTTCACCGGATTCACAATGATATCGAGGTCAAAGATCTCATCCGGTGGTGTAAGCCCACTCGCCCAGGCGAACGCGTTAGCGGTCAATCGATCGTTGGCGGTTGCCACCGCGCCGCCGCCAGTCATACTCGCTCTAAAAATCCCTTCATCTCCGGTGAAAAGAATATAGCCTGCGCCGTGTTGCCGTAATACAACGGTTGGATCGCCGGTGATCGCATCATCGGCAATGATCAGGTCACCCACGGCCAGGCTCGCAGCAGTAAAGGAAGCAATCGACCCAATGGCGGAAAAGGTATCGCCAACATTGCCCACCAGGCCGAACGGCCCATTGATGATGTCAGTGCTGGTGTCGTTAATCCGCCAGCTGTCGTTGGCGCCGTTCACGGTAGTTAGACCAAAGTACGAATTGAGTGCATCGACCGTGTCGTGATCTCCGGTGGAAATCAACACGCCACCGGCCTGCACCCATGTATCTATCGCATTCAGCTCAGATGCAGTCAATGCCCCATCACCGACAAAGCCATTAATTAGTACGCTGCCTTGTGATAGATAAGCCGCATCGATGGTATTGGTGGCTGCAACCACGGATATAGTGTTCGCTACCACGCCCCCTGTGCCGAAGTTGGCCGTATTGGCAACGATCGCATCCGCCTCTGGCCAGCTACCGCCGTTAAGCGTATAGCCAGAATGCTCGCCAGCCAATATCGATACCGAAGAATGGCCACCGTTAACATAAAACTGCAGCGAAGCGTAGGGCGTACCATTCTGATCGGCTGTGGGTACATAAGTGAGCTGGTTACCATCCAGCTGCGTTCTGGTGATTTCGGTGTTAATAGCAACCGGACTACCATTGAGCAGTAGATCACCGCTAGCCGGCAGCGCCGTGATGGTGATTGAGTTAATACTGGAGACTGGTATTCCACTACCGGTAAAATCCGCAGCGCCGAATACATGCGTTACATCTTCGTCGGTGTCAACTGAGCTGGTGCCAGATGCTGCTAAAAATATCGATACCGATGAAGTGCTGCTTTCTAGCCCGCCGTTTGCAGTACCGTCGTTATCATTAAACGTGAAATCAACACTACGTGCACCCAGAGTTAAACTGCTTGAGCTGTAAGTGATCGCTTGCAGCAAATCATCTATTCTGGCAGATGTTGAGTTGGCATTAAACGAAACGGTAAGGCCACTGTTGCTGGTGCTGGACAAACTGCCTATATCGACACCGCCCACGCTGACAACGGAACCATCAGTCAACCCGGCCGACAACGAAACCGTACCGCCAGTGTCTATTCCCAGCGCATCGCTGGCGTCAAAGCTGTTACCGGTCAGCACCAGCGAACCGCCGTTGAAGTCAGTGGCGTTGTCAGGGTCTGTGACAGCGGCAGGTGAATTTGTGTCAAGCTGATAGCCACTGCCGTCATTAATCGCAAACAAGCTGTCACCAGACAAACTGGACAGCGATGGTGCATCGTTGATTGCGGTTATAGCAATAACTTTCGATTGATTCGTGCTGCCACCGTCACCATCGGTCAGTGTGACCTGAAAGACTCTGCTTGAAACAGGATCATCCGACAGATGCTCAAAGGTTACATTACGTAACAGCGCCTGTACCGAAGTGTTGTCGGCACTGGCGTTCAGCGTTACGATCAGTGGCGTCGATCCGTCCGTGCCTCCACTGAAGCTACCGATTGGTGTGCCTTCGAAAGACACGGTAGCGCCACTGGTGCTGATTTCACCAAGACCAGAGCCAACGGATTGTATCGCGAGTCTATCCAGCGAATGTCCGTTTGAAGTCAGCGCGATCGTCAAGACACCGGTATTGAAATCTGTTGAATCAATATCGCTGATGATCGCCGAAGGCGCGATCACAACAGGCGGACTATTTTCACTGTAGGCGGCTGTCCCCGATAGCGAAACAGTAGAGTCGTCGTTGACCGGTGAAACATCAATCGCTCGTGTTACGGCGGCTGAATCTGCGTCGCCATCGTTAACAACAATCGTGAGTGTGCGGCTGATGCTAGAAGGGTTATTACTGGTGTTCTCATAGCCGACTGAGCGAAGTGCCGCCTGATAGGCAGCAACTGTGTCTGTACCGGTCAGTGTAAGCGTCCCAGTAAGTACGTCAAAATCGCCAGTGATATCTCCTGCATCGGTAAACGTGAGCACGTCTTCACCGGAAATATAGTTGGCACTCAACGTTACTGAAGCCGATTCCAGATCCACGTCATCGACGTCGCTCAGGGTTAACGCTGACGTCACATTGAGTGCACTATCGTTCTCGGTATAGGCGAGCGCTGCTGCTTCAATAGCCGTAATAACCGGCACATCGTTAACGGCGCCGATGGTGATATTCATCAGCGCAGAGGTGACGCCGGTATCCAGGTCGTTAACGGTATAGCTGAAGCTTGTATCGGTGAAATTATCGAGCGCTGATGTAAAGGTTAAATCGGCCAACTGCGCCGCCGTGACCGTCATGCCATTGGTTACGTTCACTGCACCACTACTGTGAGTGAGCGTACCACCGTTTAGGTTCAAGCCAGTGATAGTCACTGAAGTTAGTGCGTCACTTTCGGTGTCTGTGAAACTAAAGTCACCAGCACCTATCACCAGCGGTACATCTTCATTGGCTATAACGGTGTTTCCAGTTGCTACCGGCACATCGTTAACCGCATTGACCGTGATATTCATTATCGCTGACGTCAAGCCGGAGTCGGCATCGTTTACGGTATAAGTAAAGCTTGAATCGGTGGAATCGTTCGAGGCCGAGGTAAATGTCAGGTCAGCCAACTGGGCAGCCGTGATTGTCATGCCGTTGGTTACTGTGACGGCACCGCTGCTATGGGTGAGGGTACCGCCATTTAAATTCAGGCCAGTGATGGTCACCGACTGCAGGGCATCGCTTTCTGTATCGGTGAAACTAAAGTTACCAGCACCTATCACCAGCGGTACATCTTCATTGGCTATAACGGTGTTTCCAGTT
>MDLA01000122.1 GCA_001730015.1 Chromatiales bacterium (ex Bugula neritina AB1)
TCCGCTTACGATAGACAGAACCAGCTGCACCCGGTTCATGAGTAATCAATTCCGGGTATTGCTTACAGCTGCCGCATATGTGCTGATGCAGGAGATAAGACTCAATGCCAAAGGCACCTCGTTAGAAAAGGCGCAGGTGACGACAATAAGAGAGAAGCTGCTCAAGCAAGCGGTATGGTTAAAGAAAACGACGCGCCGCTACATACTGCATTTATCGGACACAGCACCGTGGCGTGTAGACTGGTGTGCGATTGCGCAAAGATTGGGTGCGGTACCCACTTAATTGAGGCCGCAAGCCAGAACTGAGTAGTCTCTAAACCGCCAAAACACAATGGCGGCGTTTCGTTGTGGGTGATGCCAAAATAAATCGGTAAAAATCAGTATCACTGTGACAGAATTCGTTGCCCAACCTAAAAATACCGCGCGAAAATTCACCTCGGCTAATCGTAAAGGCAGCGGTCGCTGTCGGATCCTGCTTTTTCGATTCTATACGGCACCGGATGAATAATGCAGGCTAATAATCTGTCAAATTTCTTAGCTTAGGTACCTATCTGATTTTTGGAGTCCACTTCACAGTCACCCCTGGATTTTTCGTTCAACCGCCATGGTCAATCATTTCTATTTTACACCAGAGTGTAGGTTTTGAAGTAGCAACCTCACTACATTTTCAACAGCCGTATCGATATATCCTGCGCCTCCGCAATTCCAACGACTTTACTAACCGCAAATATTGGAACAAGTTGCTCAGAGTAATCTGAAATTAGAGCACCCCACACCCCCTCCATCCAGACCTTACATGGATACGAATCACAGATTGGATTGAGATACATAGATAAATCAAGCGTCAATCCAGTTGTATCAAGATCGATTTCTATATCTGTGTCACCCGACCTAAGAAAGGTTGCTTCGACCCCAAGTGGACCGCTATGGACCTCTACAGGTAATTGAATTAAACGATTGTTCACTTCTGCATCAAGCCATTCCACCAGTGATTCATCAATCGCTGGGCCATTCTCGAAAGTATATTTTTTCACGTTATATCCACTCTCTTCCATACTAAAATTCATCTATACATTAGAAATTTATATTTGTAATAATTCAAATAAATCAATATCGCAGATTACTAATTTACGAACCAGAATCCGTCGTATAATTAAATTGTGTACCTGCATGAGTGGCACGATGGTTCCATACCCACCCACTCCCATTTTCAATTTCTTGTTTAGTTTTAACGCTACCGTATGACTTATCGATCATCATGTTGCCTCTTGAATTTAGAGAGAGTCCAGCATCTAACATCTCCTGTTTGTAATTTCGCGCATCTCCTTTAGACGAACCATGATTTATTATTTTTTTCCTATCCGAACTAAACGCGAAATGATCTTCCCACAGCACAGGTGTTGGATCAGTTGGCCAAGCATCAGCTACGACGACTTCGCCACCCTTCTCTTTTGAAGGATCTCCTATAAGAACAAAAGCGTGGTCAAACCCTTCTTTCTGCGCAATCTGTATATGCTCGTTTGGAAATTTTCTACGCAGATAATCGTATACCACATATGCATGCTCACCACAATTCCCCCCTTTCGATAGCTCGGCTTTCGCTGCTTTAAATGCAATCGGATTCTTTTTTGCTAACTCTGTTACCCTCGAAGGTATAGAGAATGCCTTATTGTCTCTAGCCACCTTCATTCGAAAGTACGAGTTAAAATCCGACGATTCCAATGCTTCCTCTTGATTTCCCGCACCATATGAAAACACATTTTTAGCATAATAAATCGCTTCACTTGCGGCAGTAAGTCGTTCAAATGATTTTTTAGACACTACCTTTTCGGGACATGAAGGACAATCAATTCTAGACGAAACAGCGGGCGAACTACCGTTTTCCGAGCGTGGCGGTGTAGGACTACGACTACTAGTCATGGTATCACCGTCTTCCCAGCACCATTATTATTAACCCTATCTAACCAAGTCTTAGCTTTCCTTTCAAGACGGCTAATTTTTCGCTCTGGACTGACAATTTTCTTATCAGCCAATGTACTTGCAATCCATGGATACAGTGGATCCCTCGTGCAACCATATCCGAACGTAAACATTAATACGATCATTACAGCCTCAGCTCGAGCGGAAGAAAATTCATAACTTCTTGCTCTAGCCCGCCCAGCCCGGATAAGAGCGTGTACATTCTCTTTTCCAGCATATTCAACCAATTGCGGAAACACGCCTTCCAATGTTTTATAGATCTCGCTTTCGAAACCATGCACACCAAAACTAATCGGGTTCTCTGCGAGATAAGACAATCTTTCTAGTGCGATACGCTGATTTATATTCTCATCCCCTATTACTCTACTACGATATTCTAGTATTCTATCGTATATTCTCTGTGCACGGTCCATTTGATAATCCTTTGCACAAAGATCCTTAGTCATCTGTCTGTAAACGGGATCACAATCGAAGAAGCTACCGAAAAGAAACATCATCTCAATATACAAACGTATTGATCCGCGATACGTAAATTCATATTGGTTCGCTCGTCGGATAGAATGACGCAATGAGATGCGCAATTGTTCATCGCCTATCACTTCACATAGACGAGGTGAAAATTGCACACTATGCAAAACCATCTCATCCTCAAAGGTTCGCCGCGCCTCTTCGTCAAAGGCCTGCATCTGTTGTTCTCGTATTTTATACATTGCATTCATTGAGTTGAGTTGAGTTGAGTTGAGTTGAGTTGAGTTGAGTTGAGTTGAGTTGAGTTGAGTTGAGTTGAGTTGAGTTGAGTTGAGTTGAGTTGAGTTGAGTTGAGTTGACAAGTTACTAACTTTTCGTACTTTCCCGAAAGCATAGGAAACACCAATATAAAGATTCTCAGTTTTATAAGGAATTTTCATTATTGATTGCAATAAAGATACTAGCTGAACAGTCCAAACCTCAAAATAAGTTCTGCCTTTGCCAACACGGTTAATCATGATATGCATGACATCTCTCGTGCATTTAGATCATAAACTACATCACCGCCCCAAAACTCCAAACATGCATTGATTTCAACGTCGTCATTACCCTAACTTTATACTAAGCTAATTTAATAACCTACACGGCTTCAACATCCAATAATTCGTTATCAGAAAGCATTTCAAATAACTTGCAATACATTTTTGGCGAAAGATCTAGTCAATATCGGTATTTAGTTTAAATATGAAAATTTAAAACATATAAGGCCGTTATAATGTAATCTGTCGCGCATTCTCACCATTCGCGATTGCCAATCCTTGCTTTATAATGTATGCATATTCGGAATTAGATCCATTCCCACTCTTATCAAGACCTGCAAGCATCACTGCACCAGCGACCGCTTGACTACAAAGGTAATCAGGAGTAGCAATTGGCGTTGAATTCAAAGGAGTCATACTTCCACCGCTCCAAAATACAGCCATTGCAGCCCAGTAACCGGGGCCGTCATTCTCAAGTTCTTCTGCATAATAGTAAGCCTGATACCTTTTATCTTCATCGGGTTGATACACCCACTGCTCTATGAGATTTAACGCACAGTCGACCCTATTACCTGAAACCTTTTTGTAATAACGCTCTGCACTCAAAAATGACCACCAAACGGCCTCCCTTCTCGGCAAACCTCGCGCTAAGAAACGAACAGCATCATAAGTTAAGTCGCTTTCAAGCAAAATAACGAAATAGTCCGATGGTGACAAACCTTTGTGAAGTAGCGCATTTGCTTGCACACTTATGTCGATATCTAAACATACCGACTCGGCTGAAAGAGCCGTCACCTTCTTCAGTTCAAGGTCATTGCGCAACCAATTCAAGATAGCATTTTCTTTAATATTTGACATCTAACCACATAGCCTCTGATGCAAAGCCAATATTGATCTTGGATTCGTAAAAACCAATATCAGGCATCCGTTCTTTGTTATATAATGATCTTAACAATGAGACATTAACAAGCTATCAATAACCTTCTATGTCAACTGCCTCTCGATTACTGCTTCTCAAACTCATCGAAAAGCGCACGGCCTTTTCCTGAAAGGCAACAATGTATGCGTCTACGGGGCCAAAAAAATACGTAGCATCCGCTGCACTCATTGTCCGAAGAAATGTCAACAAAACCCTAGGATCGTAATATCGAAAGTATAACTCTTCTCCTTGTGTGTCTTGTACGAGTAAATACTTACGCAGGTGCGATCTCAGGCTTTCAAGGTCCGCCGATGAACTTATTAGAATCCCCCACGGATCATTCCATAGTTCATTTATAATCCAATCGAGTACTTTATCGTTAATATTAATCAGATAGGGTGCAATTGCCCAGTTGTCTCTTTGCGCTGATCCGCTATAGAGCGAAACAGCAACGTCAGGTCCGAGTATGCTCACCGTTTCCGGAACTCGGGGCTCATCACATGCATCGAGAATAGCGAACAATGTACCGGATGCATCGTCTAATTCCCGATATGCCTCCTCTATCGTATAAGAGGACTCACAAAGAACCATTCTCTCGGGATACCGCACGTTAACTCAATTTTTGAGCTGGTTTGATGAATGGAACACCGCTCTTCTTCGCAGCGCTCATGCAAACTCCATCGCTTGGCCCTGCAGTAGCCCCACCAACTCCTGCAGCACCAATAGCACCGCCCGCACCTCCATACTCGCCAACAAGTACCGTCGGACAACCCACAACAATCACACCACCGTGTACAGTCGGATCCCCCATTCGCGCCGCTGGCTTCATACCGATCAATACGCTCGGAGATCCCATCGCTATCGCATCTGGTGGACCAACACAGGTACAGGTATCACCCACACGAGCCGCTGGCATCATACCGATTAGTACGGTAGGTTCGCCCACCACAATTGGCCCACCAACATGTGGGACCGGCCCAGGGTTCACCATGGGGCATGTGTGCATATCGCTAATTCGTGCAGCAGGTTTCATAACATTTAGTTTCCTATAGCATCCAAATCATGAGTCATTGGCTAAAGCTGGCTCCACAGGCTCAGCCTCTTTCGCATCTTCAGGGCTCGTTGGTGAGAGTCTGGATGCCTTGGAGATTACAGGAGATGCCGGTCCGCTATTTACTTTCACCAACGTACCGACTATGGTCACACCTGAAGGATCGATTGTGACTGAATTACCACCTACCTTTAAGCAAATCGCACTACCTTCCACCAGAATATTTTTTCCCTTAATAAGATGGTCTGCGCCAGCGACATGGGCACTGCTTCCCGACACCTTAAGTACATGATCACCACCCACTTGAACATTTTTGTTTTTGTCTACCTCTTCCAGATATTTACCTTCGACATGTAAATGACTATCATTTTCAATCAGCTCTTTTTTATCTTTTTTTACAACAATATCCTGATTTCCATCCCCATCTACTCCGCCGATCAGAATTTGCATATCACCACCAACATGCTCAGTCTGATGTCGGTGAACCTTTATATGCTTGTCTTGTTTTACTTCTTCTTTCTGGT
Source organism: Chromatiales bacterium (ex Bugula neritina AB1) (assembly GCA_001730015.1). Lineage (GTDB taxonomy): Bacteria > Pseudomonadota > Gammaproteobacteria > Granulosicoccales > Granulosicoccaceae. The sequence goes on from MDLA01000122.1 coordinate 5,482, forward strand.
CACCGCCCTTGCCTTCTATTTTCTCCCAGCCGATTATCTGATGACGGTGTCCATAAATACGTTCCCTGGAATCATTCTCAACGAGTACATCCTTGTCTCGTTCTGCATGGACATATATTTTCTCCGAATCCTTTTTATCTTCTAGTCTAATTTCATTGTAATTCGCGGCGCTACCGCCCTTGCTACTTCTGCTTTTGATGCCACTTCTGGTCTGATTTGCGGGCAACCCATAGGGAACACCGTTATCACCATTATAAACCCTGCCGGTAATAATCGGTCGATCCGGATCCCCTTCTAAAAACTCAACGATCACCTCGTGGCCGATACGCGGTATGTGTATTGACCCCCAGCCCTGTCCAGCCCATACCTGCGATACACGAACCCAACAGGAACTGTTCTCGTTGGACTCTCCATAGCGATCCCAGTGAAACTGCAGTTTTACCCGACCATATTTATCTGTCCAGATTTCTTCACCGGAAGGACCGACAACAATTGCAGTCTGCGGCCCCTGCACCATAGGCTTGGGAGTCACCCGAGGGGCCCGGTATTGCTGCTGGCTTTGCATGGCCGAAATACTGCCGAAAAATTCAAAACTACTGTCCGAACCACTACGATAGATGTCCTGACTGAACGCACACTGAGATTCAACGATAAGATACTCACGATTCTGATCCTGACGTTCGCACCCTGTAAGATCGAACAGATACCCGGCACACAACCCGCGCGCATTACCTCCACCGGAAATAGTTTCGTGCTGCGCTGCCAGCTCTTCAATTCGATGGCGGACGACTACATCCCCTGTTCTGGCGACCGGTACTCCGGTAGAACCGGGATATTCCCCTGGATAATCGAATACTTCGTATTCTGCTTCAGCGTGCTTGCCCGGCATCTTCAGTTGCGCCAGTAATTTTGCTTTGGGGGTTTCAAAATTAAAGTCTCGAGCGGCATATTTACCCGGTTGCAATTTTTTCTGAAGCTGCCATTGATGCAAATAGTCTCGCTCTCGCATCTGACCTTCTACGACAGGATAATAGGGGACCGAATCGTAGTAGGTATAGGCTCCATGCGCGGAGTAGCTGTCTGACAGTACCAGTTTGTGCTTTCCCTGCTCGTGCTTGAAATAAAAATAGATACCTTCCTGTTCCATTAGGCGGCTGAGAAAATTGTAATCAGTTTCCCGATACTGGACACAGTACCACCAGGGCTCATAGGTACCTGTCAGGCTGTCTTCGAAATCCGTAAAACCAGAGTCCTGAAATACCTGCTTTATAATATCGGGTACGGTCATATCCTGAAAGATACGGCAATCAGCAGTACGGGTCAGTAGCCAGAACCACGGGCGGATTGAAAACTCATAGTGGGCGTATTCGTCTGAACCCCCGACATGAGCACAGTCAGCGACAATTCCATGAAAATACCGGTAAGAACCCTGCGGGATATAGTCGCTGGGAGGCAACTGCAGCTCAACGGTAATATCGGTGCCTAATAGATCATCAAGGTTAATCTGATAATCTTCGCTAATCAGTTCGAGACGATAATTATACAACGTGCTCAAACGCTCCGAGCCGCTCATGGAACTGAACAACAGCGCATTATCACCCAGGGCGGTGTAAACCCGTACTTCCCTATTTTCCTGTAGAGGTGTTGCCATTTCGATTCCAGTTTATCGTAGTAGCCTGTCTGATTTGTATCAGAGATTTCCTTCGGCCTTCGCGCCTGAGCACGACATTTTCAGTCATACAGCATGCCGATCTCATCGACACAATAACGCTAATCAATTGTATAGTGAAACTCATTGTCGACTGAGGTCACATTAATAGTTTTAACTTTCTCCTCACTGCCCATCTGGCGCTCTAACAGTTGCAGACTGATTACCGGTAACATGGTATTAGTCAGTATTGAGTCAATCATTCGACCGCCGCTGTCAAGCTCGGTACAGCGGCTTGCGATCAAATCAATAACGCTATCATCGTAACTGAATTCGATATCGTGGTTTTGCTGAATTCGTTTTTGTATTCGCCCCAGCTGCAACCTGGAAATGGCGCCGATCATTTCGTCATTTAACGGATAGTAGGGAATAACAACCAACCGACCTAACAGTGCAGGCGGGAACACCTTAAGCAACGGCTCTCGCAGTGCTTTGGCCATACCGTCGGCCGAGGGCATCAAGTCCGGGTCCTTGCACAGATTCATGATTAAATCGGTACCGACATTGGTAGTCAGCAGAATCAAGGTATTTTTAAAATCGATCGATCGCCCTTCACCATCTTCCATAAAGCCTTTGTCGAATACCTGAAAGAACATTTCGTGAACATCGGGGTGGGCTTTTTCAACCTCATCGAGTAAGACAATACTGTATGGCCTTCTTCTCACGGCTTCAGTTAACACGCCACCTTCTCCGTAACCGACATACCCGGGGGGAGCCCCCTTTAGCGTTGATACAGTATGAGCCTCCTGAAACTCGCTCATGTTTATGGTAATCACATTTTGCTCACCTCCATACAACGTATCCGCAAGCGCAAGTGCTGTCTCGGTTTTTCCAACACCCGATGAACCGGCGAGCATGAATACGCCAATCGGTTTAGACGGATTGTCGAGACCGGCGCGGGAAGTTTGTATTCGCCTGGCGATCATCTCCAGGCCATGGCGCTGACCGATAATTCGCTCTTCAAGCTGGTTGGCCAGATTCAAAACGGTTTCCATTTCATCTTTAACCATGCGACCTACAGGTACACCTGTCCAATCCTGCACAACCGAACCCACAGCTTGCTGATCTACCGTGGGGAGTATCAATGGATTCACACCTTGAAGTTCATCAAGGGTATCCTGCAACTGGTTCAATTCTGCCAACAAGGTTTCGCGAGAGGTATCGGCGCTATTTTCCTTTGAGGCGTCAGCTACATCATCGACTGTTTGCTGTTGTGTAGATTGCTCGAGATCACTACCGGTACCTTCCACCGGCATTTCAGATCCTCGCAGTTCTGCGCGCAATGACAGAATTTTCCCGACTATTTCTTTTTCCTGATTCCATCGCGCAACCAGACTTGCTTCTCGAAGTCGCTCGCTCTCAAGCAGAGCCAGCACTTTGTCTTTACGCTCGCCTATATTTATCCCGACTGTGCGCTCACGCTCAATGATTCGCAGCTCAGTTTCCAGAGCAAGAATTTTCATGCGGGAGTCATCCAGTTCCGCTGGCACAGCGTGCTGACTAACAGCTACGCGGGCGGCTGCGGTATCGAGCAAACTAACAGATTTGTCTGGCAATTGTCGGGCTGGTATATAACGATGAGAGAGCTTTACGGAGGCTTCAAGTGCCTCATCGAGAATCTGTACCTGATGGTGATCTTCCATCGAGGAGGCTATACCTCGCATCATAAGAACAGCACGTTCCTCACTGGGTTCATCAATTTTCACAACCTGAAATCGACGGGTGAGTGCAAGGTCTTTTTCTATGTGTTTTTTATACTCTGCCCAGGTTGTAGCAGCAACGGTGCGTAGCTCACCGCGTGCAAGCGCCGGTTTGAGTAGATTGGCCGCATCACCAGTGCCAGCTGCTCCACCTGCGCCTATAAGGGTATGGGCCTCATCAATGAATAAAATTATAGGTTTTTCTGATGACTGAACTTCCTCAATTACCTGACGAAGACGATTTTCGAATTCCCCTTTCATACTGGCACCAGCCTGCAGCAAGCCGATATCCAGTGAAAGTAAATCTACGTTCTGCAAGGACGGCGGAACATCGCCGCGCGCTATGCGCTGCGCAAAACCTTCGACAACAGCTGTTTTTCCAACACCCGCTTCACCAGTCAGAATCGGGTTGTTCTGACGCCGCCGCATTAGAATATCTACCATTTGCCGGATTTCTTCGTCTCGCCCGACAATTGGATCACCATGCCCCTCTGCGGCGACTGCAGTCATGTTCGTCGTATACCGCGCCAGCGCCTCCCGCTTACCCATTTGCGCAGGGGAAATTGCTCCACTGGCTTCGCCCGGTGCCGCACCACCTCCAATACTGGATCCATCTTTACTGCCCATACCGCCCTCAGGCGATCCGGACACTATAGTGTCGAAGTTATCGACAAGTGCTTCAAGTTTTATTTCGTCAAATTTTCTGGAGATCCCGACAAGACGATTTCGCAAAGCCGTTGTTTTCAAAATCCCTACCAGCAAGTGCCCGGTGCGTATTGAAGAATCCCCGAACAACAACGTTGAGTACATCCAGCCGGCTTTCACTGCCTCGGAGATATCTTCTGACAAATCGGTTATAGAGGTTGCGCCGCTTCGAAGCAACTCCAAACAATTAGTGACATCTCTGGATAAGTGCGACAGATCGATATCGAAATGTCGGAAAATATGATGAAAATCACTATCCTGCTGGTTACAAATCTGATCTATCCAGTGAGCAATTTCTACATAAGGGTTGCCACGAAGTTTGCAAACGGTAGTCGCGCTCTCAATGGATTTATAGCCTATCTCATTGAGCTTACCAAATAAATCCGCTCTGCTTATTTCAGTCATGATTACTTAATCCTTTATCCATAGTGATCGCATACCCTTCTATACACCACTACCCTGTTCAATAGTCTGTCTGTGCTGTCGAAGCAACTGTTGCCGGTTCATAGTTGCCTTCACACTGACGCTATCTATATATTTTTCGCCTATCGACCAGCTGTTAAACCCTAATCTGCAATTGCCGGAGAGCCCCATTCTACACGCCTCCCCTTCCTTCACGGTCAACTGCGCTTCCCAGTCGAGCTCATCCCCCAGATAGCTGCGGACAACATCTGCCAGTGTCTGTGCATATTCACCACCCGGCGAAAACCGATGGTAGTCGTTCCAGCTCATTGGCCCAAGGCAAATTCGAATTTTATGCGCCGAGCTCCAGGCCCTACGGCCGGAATAGGCAGACACACCCAACTCACAGTTCGACTCCCCGGACCCCAGTTTTATCTGCCCTTCCTGTGGAATTGGCAACCAATCACCGATAAATTCCTCGATCACGCAAGGCATCTTCAGACTCGCTTCAAGAATATTTGCTAGTCCCTGAGGACTCCTTGATCGGGAGCCGAGCCATGCTGCAAAATTATACTTAGAGAAGTCTGCTATTGAATCACGCTCACTGGCGGCCCGTGGCAACAGCCCACATAGAGCAGAAACAAAGTCGGAATAACGGTTATCCTCATTCCGATCCATATTAATCACAGGGTCTGCATCCGCCATTGCACGGTAAAACAAACTCAACATTCGATGGTTAAATAAATCAACAAACTCCCTGAATGTGGGGTCCTGGTGATGTTCGGCCCGTTGAATTGCATATTCCGTCAGATGCAACGGTAACGGCCCGTTATTTCCGAACATACCGAAAAAATTACAATACAAACGATAGCGATGTACTCCCTCACCTATTCCCAACTCATCGAGCGAATTGTTTTTAAACGCCAGAGTCGGCTTTTGAGACAATCGGACTGGCTCATTTTCTAAATTTATTCCCCTGCCAAGTCGGGCCTTCTCAGGAGCCGCATTTTCAAGTATACGCACTGCTGCAACAAAATCAGCAAACTGGATGCCTTTGGCCAGCTGTTCGGGACTGTTGCTCACAGTTGTCGTCGAGACCCGATTCTTACTGGCCATCGCCCGATTTCACCACGCCCCAGGGTCTCCAGGACCGTTTCAGTAAAAGAGTTGGTGCTTGCATATGATGCAAAGAAGTTCTCTAACACACTGCCGAACAAATACGCACCAGTACCTTCAAAAGCAGACTCATCGATAGTTACTTTAACCTGTAAGCCATAGGCTACTTCTACATGAGCCAGTACTTTTCGCTGTCGCACTATCGGCTTTGTTTCAACTCTAAGAATACCCTCGATCAGTCGATCATTCGTTTTGCTGCCTGAATGGTTATCGCTGTAAACCTCCAGCATTTGTCGCAGCATAGCCGCAGCTTGCTTACCGTCGTCTTCAACGCCAGTATCTGAAATCGAGAGGTAATTAAGACTTAAATTACTGATAAGCTGCCACGCATCCCGTTGATGTGCGCGTGATGGCCTTGGCTTCGTTGGTCCGGCTACAATACGGATTTCCTTTTCGGGCGCGCTGGTCTCTAGTGTGAGGTCTGTTTCGCCAATACCTAGCTTCGGCAAATCAAGCGGAAGGTCTCTGTTCGTACACAACGTTTTTACTGTCAGTTGACGTAACTCACTGCGATAGGGGAGATCATCTATGTCAACAAGCGACAGGAAAACTTCACTGCCGGTGTACTGGGAACGAGCCCCTACTCTTTGCTCACGAGCTGACAACACACGTTCTTCTCGCTGAATGCTATAAAAAGCGCCGCCTCTGTCCATGCGCTTGCTATCAATACTAAAGTAAGGAAAAAAGGGCTGTTTGGTGTTATCACTGCCATGGCCTTGTACGCCCTCAACTCGATAGATTTCGAAATCTTTTGGACGGGTTCTATCGGGTATTACGTGAAACTCATGTAACCCCCGGTCCAGATGGATGCGATCTGCGGTCTTCGGAAATAGATTAATCGCGGGTGCACAATTGAGAACAAAATTCTCTGCGCCAAAAAGCTCACTATCGCTTTCGAAGCTATTATCGAACAGGAAAACTATCTCAACTTCCGTCGAATCACAGTGTTTTAGTCGACCAGCGAGATTTTTCAAAGAAAAGAATTGAAATCGCTCCGGGAAAGCAAAATACTCCTGGAGAATTCTGTAGCCGTCAAACCCGCGAGGGCCACAGGGAAGCAAAGCCTCATCCCGTGAAAAACCAACATTATTTATTGAAACCGGTTTAGCTGGTGACTTTAGCTCCCGCTGCTGTGACGTAAGCGCTACAGTCCTCGTGTGTGCGAGCAATTGCTCATACAGCATCGCTCCCGTACCGTCTGCTCCAGTGATGTAGAAAACCAATTCATCAATTGCCAACTCGGAAAACCGAAGATCCTGATCTGTCGATAATTTCAACGCCAGTGCGCTTCGAATTTTAGATTTTGATGAAATCGCTATACCCGCGGCTTCAATAGCGGCTTTGCTAGTCAGCGTCCTTGTACTGTCTATTTTTATTGGCCATAACGTCACGTCACTGGCTGTCCGGAACTGGCAGGCAGTCTCAACGTCCTGACTAACGTGAGTCAGCAATGTGGCACCCCGACCTATTTTAAATCCATCCACGAGTGATCCTTCTGTCATCGATGGATGAAAAGTCGCAATTAGCATAGACGGCAACGGGGCAAGATAGTCCGGATACACCATTTCCATCAGGCTTCGAGCCGTCTTGCTGTAACTGGAATCAATTTTTAATTGAACTCGTGCGGCCAGGAAAGCGTAGCTCTCCATCAGCCTCTCCACATACGGATCTGTACACTTCAGTGTTTCTATACCCAGGCGGCCCGCAATATTCGGATGCTCGGCAGCAAACTCCCCACCCATTTCACGTAAATGCTGCAGCTCACGCCGGTAATGTTCCAGCAGCCTTGGATCCACCTCAGGTACTACCTTCTTTCAACACCACTTCTCCTAATTCCAGATCTACCTCGGTACGCAAAAACAACGCCTCTGGCATGTGTCTACCCCACAATGTCGCTTCAATTTGAAACACTGCAGAATTGGAATGCATACCTCCGGTACCGGGGACAAGTGTCACCTTTAACGAGTTCGCGGCAATTCTTGGCTCGAATGCAGAAATCGTGCGTCTGATCTGCTCCTGAACCTGGCGCAGATCAGTTGTAGAAATGGTTTTGCCCGACAAATTCGGTAATCCGTAGTTAATAACCGACTTGGCGATCTCATCGTGAGTATCTAAATCAACCACTCCTTGTATATTCCCCGTATTGAGCAACCATTCCAGATCTCGCAAGACAGCTTCCCGAAGATTAACATCCGCCTCAACCCGGTTGTGCCGGGATTCAATTCCACCAGTCGGGTTATCGTTCGTCAATCTATCGAGAAGCGACGGCACCAACCTTTCATTCGGAGTTATTTCTGCCACAGCGTCTAAACATTCACAAGGCGGGCTGCAAAGGCATGGGCATATCACTCATGACTGCACTTCGTCCACAGGCTGATCTATGACAATATGGCGGATTTGAAGGAGAGGGTAATCTGCGGAGTCGGTCGATATTATTCGTTGTCCTGCCCCGATAAAGTACTCATTGCCTATGTCATTCCATGTGGTCTTACGCGCCAGAGACAATTGATCATCGTCGAAGTGGCCCGGGTATCTCACCGGAATAAAGCCGACAGACTCTCCTTCGTTCTTCCATTTGAATTCAGCCGGTATCCAGACAAGGTCACGCAAATCTTCCGGCGCGTACAGCTTTATCTCTGAAATACTGGAAAAAGGAATCCAGTAGTACTTGCCATTGACAACAATTTCCGTCGCTGGCCCCAATCTCATATCGCCGTCAGCAATCCAGGTAAACGGCTCTCCGTCAATTGTACCGCCTATGGTTTCTGCATCAGAAAAAGCGGCAGTCGCTGCACGAGACGCCATTTCGCCATCCCCACGGACCGCGGGACCAAGCGCTTGTATTAAGGTTGCAACCCAAGGTTCGGGCTTGCCGAATATTAAAGGTGCACGTTCGCCCTGAAAAACAGAACTCCGGAAATCTTCGCAGTTGATAAGCTCCCGACAGGTTTGCGCCATCAGCGTTGCAGAGGAATCAAGTTCTGCGGCAACATTGAGCTGGGTGAGTGCTTTAGACCAGTCACCTGTGACTGCGAGTAATTGAAATAGAAATATGCGCGACTTCGGTTCGGCTGGATTATCGCGAATGTGACTTTTAAGATCAGTAAGCGCTCCCGATAAGTCGCCACTTTTTAATTTGTCTCGCGCTGCCTGACTCACGGCGTACTACCCCCACGTGTTCAAATTTATTTTCTAACACAAGGCAAGCCGGCGCGAGGCCGGCCTGCAGAAAGGGACCTTTTTACACGGTAGTCTTGTTGGCTGCGATATCCCAACCGGCTTTTTTGTCTGCGCCAGCGGTGCCATCTTTGTTCTGCGGCTTGTACGTAACATCAACTTTGGAAAAGTTCAAGGTGACATTTTCAGTCAGCCGGTCTTCACCACCTGAACCCCCTGTACTGACACTGCTGATGATAATATCTTCCATGATGATGGTGTAGTATTCCAATGGCTCACCACCGGCCTTTCGTACTACCAGGGTGCCCTTTTCGATATGCTTTCCATCGAAACAGTGCTGCAAAAGGTTATGGGATGCACTGTCAATATACTTGGTAACCGATAGATCGTTAACATTGACCTTACCGGCACCACCACCGCCACCCATGTGGGTAGTCCCTGACTGTGTTGCTCCCCAGCTCCATGCAAGAATATCAATCTCTTCTGCGTGGACGTCATCCTGCGCTTCGCCGTTAATAACAGGACCTTCCAACTTTAGAAATATGTCTACAGCCATTTCACTCTCCCTATTTTATTTAATCACTTCGTCTACAAGTTAAACAACAAAAAACGTGAGCATTTGTAATCCAACGCTCACCACTACTCTACCAAAAAACACACCTGACAACCGAAATGTAAATAGACTCTCGGTCACACATTAAGCAAATTCTAACCCTTTGCCGATGGCAGTTTTGACACCAATCTCAGCGAAACCGACAACCCCTCTAACTGGTAGTGCGGTCGCAGGAAAAATTGCGAAGAATAATACCCCGGGTTGTCTTCCACCTCTTCTACCACAACCTCAGCTGCTGCCAGTGGCTTCTCTGCTTTGGTTCTTTCGCCAGAATTCGCAGGATCGCCATCTACATATTGAGTGATCCACTGCTGCAGGTACTTTTGCATATCGTCGCGCTCTTTAAAGGAACCGACCTTGTCCCTCACCATGCACTTCAAGTAGTGCGCAAAGCGACAGGTCGCAAACAGATAAGGCAGGCGCGCGGCCAGGTTTGCGTTGGCAGTTGCATCAGCGTCATCGTACTCGGCAGGGCGCTGTAAAGACTGTGCACCGATAAAGGTCGCTACGTTAGTATTCTTGCGGTGCAACAACGGCATAAATCCGTTTTTCGCTAACTCTGCCTCACGACGATCGCCGATTGAAACCTCAGTCGGGCACTTCATATCTACACCACCATCTGCAGACGGGAAGGTGTGTACGGGCAAATCTTCAACTGTACCACCAGATTCGACCCCACGAATACGGGAACACCAACCATACTCCTTAAATGATCTGTTAATGTTCATCGCCATCGCATACGCCGCATTCGCCCAGACGTAATTATTCGAATTACCACCATCGGTTTCTTCTTCAAAATCGAAACCGTCCACCGGATTGGTTTTCGCGCCATAGGGCAGCCGCCCGAGAAAACGCGGCATAGCTAACCCGAGGTAACGTGCATCATCGGAATCACGCAATGCGTTCCAGCCTGCATACTCAGGCGTAGAAAATATTTTTGTCAGATCCCGGGGGTTTGATAATTCATTCCAGGTATCAAACTGGGCAACACTAGGCGCCGCACCAGTGATGAAGGGAGCGTGTGCAGCAGCCGAAATCTTTGACATACCGGCTAATAAATCAACATCTGGAGGACTGTGATCAAAATGATAATCACCGACCAGACAGCCATAAGGCTCTCCCCCCAGTACGTCATACTCTGCGCCATAAATTTTCTTAAAGAGCGGGCTCTGATCCCAACCAACACCTTTAGCTTTTTTCAGAGTTTTACCAAGTTCCTGCTTGGTTACATTCATTACCCGAATTTTAAGCGTTTCGTCCGTTTCGCTGTTATTAACGAGATAATGCAAACCGCGCCATGCTCCCTCGAGTTTTGTGAACTCACTATGGTGCATAATTTCATTAATTTGTGTGGTTAGCTTCTTGTCAATTTCAGCAATAATGGCGTTTATTGATTCCACGGCGTCATCGGAAACGATTGCAGAGTCTACCAGTGCCTGCTGCGCCAACGTGGCAACCGCTGCCTCAACATTATTTTTTACTTCATCGGATTTAGGTCGAAACTCTTTGTTTAAGAGACTGGCAAAATCATCTTGCTCTTCAACCTGCGCTTCCTGCCCCTGTTCAGCTTTTGCTTTAGCCATTATGACTTCTCCCCGGTACTATCTGACGCCTCGCCTTCACTATTAGCACTACTGGCAAGGGTTTTCATTAATGCCGGATCACTCAGCAATTTAGATATCAACTCTTCCGCACCGGATTTACCATCCATATACGTAACAAGATTACTCAGTTCTTTTCTCGCATTCAGAAGCTTGGCTAATGGCTCCACTTTAGCGGCAATTGCCTCGGGAGAGAAATCGTCCATGCTTTCGAACGACACCTCTACTGACAGATTGCCATCGCCGCTGAGCGTATTCGGAACCTGCATTGCAACTTTAGGTTTTGTCGATTTCAGATAGCTATCAAAGTTGTCTACATCGACCTCACTGAACTCCCGGTCTTCCATTCCCGGCTTGGGTTCACCAGCATTACCAGACAAGTCAGACAAAACCCCCATAACAAACGGCAGATTTATTTTCTTCTCAGCACCGTAGAGTTCTACGTCGTACTCGATCTGCACTCTCGGCGCACGATTTTTCGATATAAATTTTTGACTGCTTCCGGCCACAATGTTCTCCTAGAACCAAAGTAAAATTTGAAATTACTTCACACAACTTTCCCAAGCCGCTTCCTTAAAAGCGCGCATACTCAAGACCCTTTGTGGATTCACTGGGACTATTTTCATCTGATCAACCTGCCTCGTCAACGTTAGCAGATAAGGTCAGAGCTGACTCGAACTCTGTCAGCAAATCCATAAAATTCTTTCGAACCAGATTTCGGACTTTATCCACAATCAACGGCACCGGGCTGGAAGGCTCATGTGTTTCAAAGAATTTCTGAATATCGGCAAGTGTTTGCAGCACCTGCTCTCTAGATTCAATACTTAGCGATTGATCGTTGTTTTGCGTTACCTCATCACCATCGCCTGACAAGGAGGCCGATGCGGTGATGGTTTCACCGCCAAGAAAGCTGCTGTAACTATGCTCCAAAAGGAAACTTACCGGGTCATCTTTCAGCGCCGATAGTATTGCCCGGAAATTATCTTTGTGATTTGGCGCTAGCTCTTGCAGAATATCAAAGAAGTTTTTATACACCATTTGACGCGCCCGATATACAAGTATAGGTACCGGACTGGACGGTTCAAATTTCAGGTAGTAGGTCACAATATTATCAAATGCAGCAGCGACTGAATCTCTGTCAGTAAAGCGGCCACTGCTCGCGATAACTGCTGCGGGAATCGCAACCACCTGCTCTGCAGCTACTTTATCGGTTGAATCACTACTTTGCGCCTTAGCGCTTTCATGTTCACCGGCGATCGAGTCGGCCTCAACAACCTGCGTGGTTAATTTTTCAGCGGCGTACTCCTTAAGCGCAGCACGACAATCTTCAAGCCGGCCGATTAGCGAATCAAAAGATAGAGCATCAAAGCCTTTGTAGTCTGCGCTGAAAGCTGCGATTTCCCGGAGGGTATCACTCGAAGCCTGTAAGGCTAAAGCGGTACCCGCGATGGATTCGGCGTTACTTTCTGCAAATGCACCTTTAATGAGTTTAATATTACAGCGCTCTTTTTCTTCTTCGCTTGCTGATCTTTTACCATTTGCGATATCTATGTCACGCAAAGAGAAAGCACCAATATGCCGTACGTCCACCAGATTTGCTCTGTAGATCGTTTCGCTGATATCCGGCGCGTCTGTCAGTTCTCGCAGGGCACCTACCCGTTCCCACCAGGGGTCGTCAGGATCATCCGTTTCCGCCTGTGGATGAATAGTGTCCCATTGATCGCAAAATATTTTGTGCACTACCGATAAGGCATCAGCGCCACCCCTGAAGCCTTTAGCCCCGAATGCCGCTCTTACTAAAAATACAAGCAATGCCATGTGCTTTGACTGCTTAAGCAGGTCTGAACAGATTTCCAGTGCCAGTGCAAAGTCCGGCGGCTGCGGTTCTATGACAGCAGCGCCCATTTGACTGCCTGCTTTCCCTTCTATCGCGATCCGCAATTGCTGGAATACAGGATCGTACTCAATATCCGGGCGCCCTGATGGGGATTCTGCCGATACTTCAGTGGCTAATTCTTCAAACCCGGACATTTTGCTCCCTGCCAGTCCCGAAAACACACTGCACTGTTCTGTCACCCGATAATCGTAGCCTCTGTGGCTTGCGGATTGCCCACCACCCCAACGCTACTTATAACACCAGAACTTATCGATTGCACTGATTTTCAAATGGTAATATTACAATCTGTCATCAGCAGATCTGCCAGTTTAACGATAACACCGCATAACGTTTTACCAGTTGCGCGTTATTTTACACCGACCTCGGAAACCTCCTACAATATAAGAGACAGTACTCTCTAACGAACTCCGATACGCTGCATGTCCGACAACCAATAGAATTGACGTGAACATCACAATAAAAATCACGGCCTCTTCAGCGCAAAGTACAGGGGGTACACTCGCTCAGGAATACAAATTCACCCGTTTTCCTGTCATTATCGGGCGATCCTCGACATGTGACATCACTCTGCCCGACACAGAACGTTATATCTCCGGGCAACATGCGAAAATTACTGATACAAACGGCTCAGTTTCACTCACTGACCTGAGCACCAACGGACTATTTCTAAACGGTTCAGCCGCGCCGATCGGAAAGGGCAACATCTCCGCCCTGAACAATGGCGATGTGCTAACACTTGGGCACTACCGTTTAACTGTTACCGTTTCAGATGAGCAACGGACATCTACAAACAACTCATCCGACCCATTTGCCGATCACTCTCACGCAACCCCGAAAGCTGATCCACTTGACGATCCTTTCGGTGATTTTCCAGCAGCTGTAGTTAGCAATTCACCGGAAATTGATGAACACGCAGCTCGACTAGACCAAATGGGGCTGGGACACGACGTCTGGACTACCGGTACCAGCGATAATGACCTCGATCCGTTCGCAGACCTTGAATTCGGCAATAGCGATCTTCCCGCCGCAGAAACGCCACCTTTCTCAACCAACGGCGGACAAGTTACGGCAGCAGAAACTGATCACGCCGACGATTGGGCCAACTGGACCACTGATACACCAGGAAACAAAGATGGCGCTGCATCTCTAGCCAGCGGTGCGCACCAACCCGATGCACTTGCCACTCCCGCCGCAGCACCACCTGCACCTGCACCTGCACCTGCACCTGCACCTGCACCTGCACCTGCACCTGCGAATAACGATCCCCTGAACGCTCTGCTTCATAGCGCGGGACTGAACCCGGCCGACTTTGCAACAGTTAATCGATCAGAGCTGGCGCAGCATATCGGTGGGTTATTGAACCGCAGCACACTGAGCATGATGCTACTTCTGCGCTCACGTGTTGAGTTAAAAAATGCCATGAGAGCAGAGGTAACTCAGCTCAGACCCGAGAATAATAATCCGCTGAAGACGGAATTCAAAGTGGAAGATGCTTTGAAGAAGTTGCTGACCCCTTCCCCGGAGAGCGGTTTCGCCGGGCCGGACAAAGCCATAGATCAGGGGCTGAATGATATAAAAACTCACCAGGTTGCCATGCTTGAGGCAATGCGTTCTTCCCTGCAAATTGCCCTGTCACACTTTGACCCCGAAACGCTGGAGCAACAGGCGCGACAGGCAAACCCGCTGGCCAGCAATTTACCTCTTGCTCGTGAGAGTAAGCTATGGCAGCAATTCCAGGAACGTTACAACGACATAAAACGCGACACGGTTGACGATTTCAGCGATATATTCGGACGTGAATTAAGAAAAGCCTACGAGAATGCGGTCGATCAATTAAAAGACGGGTAGTTTGTTAACGTGAAATTGACTAACTGATATACGGAGCATGAAAATTAAAATACTAAAAGCCACAGGGCCTATTTCCCTTCGCCAACTCTCCATGGTCAGTCTAGTAACAGCTGCATTGATAACCACAGCGGGTTGCAACCCGGGTGCAATCCCATCGGTGATCTTCCCGGCGAAAGAGAAAGCACCGGCCGTTGAACCTGAGCCCGAAACCCCGCAATCTCAATTCGTGACGGTTAACCTTTTTGCCAGAGACTCGATAAACCGAGACCCCGATGGTGTTGCATCGCCAGTCCGGGTGAGAGTTTTTCTAACTGACGATGCTGCAGCACTGGCGAACATCAGCTTTGAGCAAATGTTTGAATTTGGCGATCAGGGCATCGGTATCAAACCGGTGGCGGTTAAAACCATGCGACCCGGCTCACTTGAAAGTGTCAATCTGGAAGTGACTCCTGAACACACCACATTGGCTGTCGGCGTAGCCTACCGCGATATCGGCCGTGTGGAGTGGCTCGAAAAAATTGATACAACCAATTTGCAGACGCCCGTGCTTAATTTCATACTTTCCGAATATAGTATAAAGTACGAGCAATGATGAAATTGCCATCAGCACATTTCGCAATCATTCTATAGGCTCCCCTGGTTCCCCGACTTGAATCCGGTAGTCTTAAAGCTTCATGAATAGGTAGGGAGGAAGTTTGTCTAATAATACAAGGACTGTCTGGTCTGAGGGAATGTTTCTCGGTCCTCAACACTTCCAACAGAATGATCGTCACGTATTTAATACGATCGCAGCGGTAAATTCGGCATCTAACCCATACCCGTTTGGCATTAAGTCAATTCAATTTGATGAGCACGCACTCACGATGGGACGTTTTTCTGTACTGGAGTGCAGCGGTATTTTTCCGGATGGAACCCCGTTTTCTCTGCCACAAGATGGGCCACTACCAGACCCGCTCGATGTGAGCATGGACGACATCGAAAATATAATATTTATCGGGATTCCATTTGAATCACATGCAGAAAAAGACGTAGCTGAAAAACGCAGCCAGGAGTCTTTTTCCAGATATTTACTCGACGACCAGCAAATACGAGACAGACACAGCCCGGATTCCGACAGCACTGAAACCGTTTTCACCGCCAACTTATGGGCAAGACTACAATTTTCCGGCACCGGTGAGACAGCATTTCACACCATTCCGATCAGTAGAATCTCTAATGTTGCGGAAGATAGAGTGGTGACGCTCGACCCAAACTTTTTCCCGTGCGCCATGGCCATTGGGGCATCTATCGGGCTCCAGCAACTTTGCCGTGATTTAGATGTTCAGCTTGCACAACGCGGTAAAGACCTGTCAGAGAAGGTAGGAAGACCGGACGGTGCCGACAGCGCTCAGCTTTCCCAATTTTTCATACTTCAGATAATCAATAGAGCAAAGCCGTTAGTTCAGCATGTGCTGAATACACCAACCCTGACACCGGAATCTCTATACCGTGAGCTAGCTCAACTCGCCGGAGAACTGGCAACCTTCTGCACACCCGAAAAACGTGCGCCGGAATTACCTGCATACAATCATCGGGATCAGTTTCTAACGTTCGATCCTCTGATGAACCGCCTACGCGAGAATCTAGATTTTACCATCGATCAAAAAGTAGCATCCCATCCAGTGGTATCGCATTCCAAACCGGGAATTTACAGTTGCAGAATACCCGACTTAACTTTATTCAGGAATGCGCGCTTTATTCTGGCCGCCTCTGCCAGAGTTCCATCAGAAGACCTGCGCAGGCAATTTCTCCAGCAGACGACCCTGTCTTCCACCGACAAGTTACGAGATCTTGTCACCACCCATACAACAGGAATTTCGCTTTCTCCTGTCGTGCAACTGCCAAATAATATTCCGATGTACGACCAGCATTTATATTTCGAGCTAGACACATCGACGGCAATGTGGTCAGAAATTGGCGTTAGCGGCATCATCGCTATGCACATTGCCGGCAACTTTCCCGATCTTACTATGCAAATGTGGACGATCTCACAATGAGTGACGATCCATTTGACGACGATTCCGACAAAACGCTCCTGCGCCCTCGCCCATCCCACCCACAGCCGTCGATAAGTGCGTCTGCGCTACCAATTCCTGAACAGCTATTCGGCGGAGTAAACCCGATAGAACAAGCGGCATCCCGTCTACTATCGATTCTGGTTACTATAAAAAATGCATCCTCGCATCCGGCCCCAAATCAACTTAAAGAGCAAATATCCTCTGAAATGGAGGCATTCAGAACGCGGGCAAAGAAAGTGGTCGGAGACCCTAAAGAACTAACCATAGCGAGCTATGTCCTTTGCACCGCACTTGACGAAGCAGCTCTAAATACCCCGTGGGGGCATAAGTCAGATTGGGCGAAAAACAGTTTGTTATCGTCTTTTCACCGCGAAGTCAGAGGCGGCGAACGTTTTTTCGAAATACTTAAAAGACTGGGAGCTGAACCCGAGAAAAACTTAAATCTGCTGGAGCTCATGTATGTATGCCTCTCGCTCGGCTATGAAGGCACCTATAAAATCACGAAAAACGGACAAGCAACGCTACAAAAAATTCGCAACTGGCTATTTGAGATCTTACGCGCGCATGGCAGAGCATCTCCTTCCAGCCTGTCAGTTAACTGGGAAGGATCAAACATACAAGACAGTTCTCTCCCTCGCATGGCAGCGATCTGGGTAGCTCTTGCTGCTGCACTGGCATTTCTGGCCCTTGCATTCTTCACTCTGCAAATAAAACTGGGGGAAGGTACCGGCGAAACTGTTCGAAGCTTTTATTCGATACATGCACCGGCGCTGAAAGTTCGCACCCCTCCAAGCTTCGTTCCTGCCGCGGAGACTGGCCCCACCTACTCCGACTTACTCAGCGTACAAATTGCAACCGGAGATGTATCGGTCGTTGAGTTTGGCAATATGGCCCTGGTTCGTCTGGTTGGTGATAATCTCTTTCAATCGGGCAAAGCAAACGTAGATGAGCGCGCAATTCCATTTATTCTAGATATAGCTCAAGCTGTAAATCAGCATTCCGGACCAATAGTAATACGAGGTCACACAGACAATATACCCATCAGGCGTCCGGAATTTCCATCCAACCTTGATCTGTCGGAAGCTCGAGCGCAATCTGTTCTCAACATTTTGAGAAGCGCAAATGTAGACAACGATCGCCTTTCAGCCGAAGGTGCCGGTGATCTGGAACCTCTCAATGACAACAGCACGCGCGAACTACGAAGCCGGAATCGACGTGTCGAATTGAGCGCTTACTATTAATAAACGAATTGATATGGATCTCGATTACAGACAAGCCCCTGGATTGCTCACACTCCAAACAGGAATCTCAGCCACCGACTTCCCGGCCGGGCTGGTTAAACGATGAGTTCAATTAAGAATTTTCTCAAAGGTACATGGGCCGCTTCACTCATCGTTGTTCTTGGAATGTCTGTCGCGATCTGGTACACCGGCCCATACCTCGGGTTTTCCAGCTTCCGCCCGCTTCGTCCACCCGAGTACCGCCTGGCCTGCATCGCTGCGCTACTTGCGGGTTGGGTTCTCTACATTCTTTATCGGTTATGGCGTGCTCGTAAAACCAATACCACGTTGCTCGATTCAATAAGCGACGATGGTGGCCTCGGAGAAGCAAAAGCCGCGGAGTCCGCAACACTGCAGGAAAAAATGGAAGAGGCTGTATCGGTACTCAAAACGAAAAGCTTCTCAAGGTTCGGCGGAAAAAAATATATTTACGAGTTGCCCTGGTATTTAATTATCGGGCCACCGGGTGCAGGCAAGACCACCCTGCTGCAGAATTCCGGATTGAATTTTCCTCTGGAAGAATCCCATGGAAAATTTTCAGTGAAAGGCGTGGGCGGCACGCGCAACTGCGATTGGTGGTTTACCGATGAAGCTGTTTTGCTAGACACCGCCGGAAGATACACAACACAGGACAGCGATTCTGAAATAGATAAAAGTGCCTGGAGCACCTTTCTAGAACTGTTGAAAAAAACCCGCTCTCGCCGACCGGTAAACGGTATGTTTGTCGCTATCGCGTTTCACGATATCGTTCAGTCAAATGAAGATCAACTCAGGCAGCTCGCAAAAACAATTCGTATTCGCGTTGAAGAAATGCACACCAAGTTTGGAATGCGACCTCCAATCTATCTTGTTATCACCAAAAGCGATCTCATGGCAGGCTTTAACGAATTCTTCGCCAACCTGGATGAGGATCATCGCAAACAAGTGTGGGGTTTTACACTAGATCCTGCGATTACCGAGGATTTTTCAAAACTTGCCGAGGCGGAACTCGATAAACTGCGGTCTATACTTTTCCAGCAATTAACCATACGTCTGAATCAGGAGTCATCACAGCAACGTCGCGATCAAATCTACGGATTTCCGATGCAATTCTCCGCAATGCAAAACAAATTACGGATCTTCATCGAGCAATTTTCATCGAAGTCCCGGTTGCAGGAAGACCCTTATATTCGAGGTCTCTACTTTACCAGCGCCACCCAGGAAGGTTCGGTTCTTGATCAGGTTGTATCGTCTGTTGCTCAAAGCTTCGGATTTTCCAACGAAGCATCGGCCCCGGGCATGGGCGCTGGAAAGAGCTTTTTTGTCAGCAGACTACTTAGCGACGTGGTATTCGGCGAGGCCGGCCTTGCTGGTACAAACCTCTCCGGTGAAAAGCGGGCAAAGCGATTGCAGTGGGTCACGGTCGGCATGATCGCCCTGTTGACTGCAGGGGTGTTAAGCAGTTGGGGTTTATCGTACTTTCAAAACAAATCGATGATGGCTGGCATCGAAAATACAGCTGAGACTCTGGAACAGCAGGTTAGCCGCTTGCCGGTTGACAGCCTCGATCTGCTCAAAACATCATCAATGCTTAACAACGCTCGTGACCTCAATACCACCCGTACCGATTCCGGCGTACTGCTAAAACACACCGGACTTTACCAGGGAGAAAAGATCGGCCGCAGAGCGTCCACCAAATACGATGAACTGCTAATAGATGGTCTACTGGCCAGACTCATGGTTAGATTGGAACATCAGATCCATGCAGAGGCAAACAATTCAGAGTTTCTATTCGAGGCCCTGAAGACATATCAGATGATCGGGAGCAAAGCCCACTATAATGCCGACGATATTATTGGGTGGTTCAAATTCGACTTTGATCAGAATCTCCCGAGCACAACCTCTAGAAAACAACTAAGCGATCTAATAGGCCACACTGAGAATCTTTTCCAGGAAATACCAAAACGTCTGCCTCGCCCTTTGGACACAGAATTCGTAGCTCGATATCAGCAGATCGCTGCAACCACCCCATTAGAGAACCATGCATACTTTCGTATCAAACAGCTTCATTCAGGGCAAAACAACACCGCCTTGAATTTGAGTGATATTGTAGGGTTTGATCTGACACGCAGCTTGACACTTTCCAACGATAAAACCTTTAATAATTTCATACCACTATTCTATACACCGACCGGTTATCATCAGAGCTTTTTACCGTCGCTCCCGAAAATCACGCAGGCGCTCGCAAACGACAAATGGGTACTTGGCCCGTACGCTGACTCAAACGGCACTATCGACGGGCCACGACTTGAGCAAAGTGTATTGAATCAGTATTACACTGAATACCGCGCAGTCTGGGAAGAACTTTTAAATTCACTGGTAATTAGAAAGTCAGGTGACCTGCGAGAGCTGACGGCGTTTATTTCACTCGTTACAGAGGAAGATTCTCCCCTAAAAAAACTACTGGTTACAACAGCAGAGCAGACGACCCTGCGCTTGCCGCAACCTGACCCGAACAAAAACGAAGCAGGTACAGATCGGCAATCGAACCTCACCAGCCTGATAAAACCACAGGGCAGCGGTATAAGCGACATGAGCGACCCTGTAACAGAGTACTTCAAGCCACTACACGACATGGTTGAAGACTGGGAGTCTAACGGATCAAAAATTGATTCCATACTGCAACAAACTTCCAGACTAAATATAGAATTACTCCCGATGGCAACCACGCCAGGTGCATTTGCTGACCCGCAATTGTCCAGGGAATTGCAATCGAAAATACGGGATTTATCGTCAAAATCCCAACAATTACCCGCCGCCGTTGCCAGCCTGGTCTCGGAGATTGCAAACGATGTCAATGACGCAGCCAGTGGTGGCTTGTGCGCTCAGCTGAATGCACAGTGGGAATCTGAGGTCTACCCGTATTATCAGCGCGCATTAAGCAACCGGTATCCTCTACGTCGCCGTGCTACGAGTGAAATTACTCTGGACGACTTCGGCCGGTTTTTCGGCCCTGGTGGAATTATAGACACTTACGTCTCGACTTATTTAGCAGACAAGATCCAGAAAACTTCCGGCAAATGGACGTGGTCAGGGCCAGGCAATGTCAAATGCATTGCTGATAACACTCTCGTACAATTGGCGAGGGCCGAGGAAATTAAAAACACTTTCTTCTCGCCGCTATCACAGCTACCTTCTTTTTCTTTCGCACTGATTCCAGAAAAAATCAAAGTTGACGGTGAAATAGATCATCTTTACCTTACGATAGGGGGACGAACAGCCGAGTTTTTTCATGGCCCCCTTAAGGGACCGAGCAGTTTCTCCTGGCCGGGGCCCGGAGGCAACACTGAAGCTACTATTCGAGTAGAACCAATTTTTGCCGGAAGCGCCTCCAGAATAAGTGTCAATGGTCCATGGGGAATTCTCAGGTTACTGGAACGCGGCCAACTAACCAGACGCAGCCGTAGTGAAACAGTGGTAGACTATAAATTTTCGGGCAGACCTGTTCGTATCGAGTTCAGAAGCAGCAGTTACAACCCATTAAGCTCCAATGCCTTGCGAGCTTTTGTTTGTCCCAGATCGCTATGATCACAATTGGCTACTATGGCAAACTGCCGCAACGCGGTGATTTCATCTCAGCTAATTTGCCCCAGACATTCATTAAGCCGTGGGACGATTGGGCTCAATCACTGGTCATGGCTTGCAAAAACTCTGAGCCTGTCGCCACTGCTGATTTATGGTTTCGCCTGCCAGCTTACCGATTTCTACTCTCTTCTCGTATCGCAGGCGAAAACGGGTGGATCGGTTTGCTGCTACCGAGCTGCGATTCCGTCGGTCGTCTTTTTCCTTTTTGTGTCGTCAGCGCTATCGATCCAAAGCAATCTCCTCTACTTGCATTCCAACTACACCAGGATTTTTTTGGCAGAATAGAAGCTCTGTGCACCGAAATTTACAGCAATAGTACGAAATTAGAAACACTGGCAGATCGTTTGGCAACGATCGACCCCGGTGACTCTGAATCGACGTATGTGGAAGCACAAACAAGCCACAACCAATCAAGCGACGAAAGACAAACCATTGCGCTACGTACGGGCAATGATCCAACAAGCAGTACATTCTGGAGTACCGCTGCCCACGTTCTGCTGGACTCCAGCTGGTCGGCCTACAGTATCTGGTCCCGCAGCCCCATTCACGATCTGCCACCGGAGACTATCCTGTGCGAAGGACTACCTTCAAACGCTACATGCGAGTCTTTTTTTACCGCAGATTTTAGAACCGACAACGCAAGCTTGTATCAAGCGACCCAGGACACGGAAACAAGTAGAGCCATCAATCCACTGACGCGAAATCTATCAAAACACTCAAGGCCACCAACAGATGAGGCGAGCCTGCAAAATCGCACCGTACCGATTCATAGAGGTGAAACTGACAACCCGGAAAGAGAAGCCGATGTTCTCGAATTCGACGACACCCCTCCACCTGCTGCCCCCTGGGATAATTGAATGCGGCTGGCGAGCGAAATGATCAGCGATACAGGGAAAGTTCGCTCAATCAACGAAGACAGCATTTATCGCAACGAATCACACAGTATCTGGGCAGTAGCTGACGGTATGGGGGGGCATCATCGAGGTGACATAGCGAGTAGAGCCGTAATAGAGAGCCTCGCAAAATATCAACCCACCCGACACTCCGGTGTGACGCTAACACATCTGGAACTATTGCTTAAGACCGCAAACGACCAATTACTCAACCTTGCTGCTCAGGAAAATAGTGGCCTGATAGCCAGCACGTGTACTGCGATCACCACGTATAAAGACACCCTGGTTTGCACCTGGGTCGGTGATAGCAGAGTTTACAGGTATAGAGATACCAGACTTGACCAGCTAACCCGGGATCACAGCTACCATTCGATTGTTGAAGATCTGCACAATAATGGTAAAACGCTGGATGATTATACAACTGATCTCGATACACTAACCCGTGGCATAGGAGCAGAACCCAACCTTGAAATAGAACACTGCCAATACAACCTACGACCCGGTGACCGTCTATTACTGTGTACGGACGGTCTTTACAAGGAACTCAGTGATTCTGAACTGCATTCACATTACAACAATCATCAAGACGATGCATCTTTATTGAGCACCTTACACAATACTTATCTTGAGCGAGGTGCCAGAGATAATCTCGGACTCATTCTCCTAACCGCATATGCCGAATAGCTTCTATCGATATCCCGTCAGTCAGGCCAGCTATAGCTACTTAGCCAGTGTTTTGAAGACAACATAACTCACCCCGTTTTCACTACCAGACCTTTGCGCCTCCAAATGTCTCTCGAGCTGCGGTAGAAACTCAGTAACATTTTCCTGTACCGGATCAGATTTTCCGACAATCTTGTCTTCAGACAACATCACTATAATAATGTTCTCACCAAAAGGAGCACCAGCCGTATAAATACCATCGCTCCCTATAGTGAGCGTAGCGTTGGGGGCCAGAAAATGAGCCGGTTCAATTCCGGGGAGTATATGTACAATGTTGCCGTCGCTATCTATGTAGTCGATGTAAACATGCCTTGACGCATTATGATTATTTGTAATATCGAATTGAATCTGATCTCCATCTACATAGGTATTCTTTGCAGAATTCAAATTTATAGCGTTACTACCGCTTGAAGAAGCAACATCATAGCCGTTATCTGATATCGACTTAAGCACATCGCAAAACGGTTGGCTGACAACTCTAATAGCACTTATATCACTTTCAAACTTGCGTGCAATATCAGCCAGCTTCCCTAATTCGTCTTCGTCGCTGACGAACCCTTCAAAACTATTCACACGCCCGGATGTACGAACCACTGCACACGGGAATGTTCTCGACAGTGAAGCGACAGTGACATCTGGAACTACCGGTGTTTCTTTCACAGTAGGTACGTTGGGTGTTGGTGCCGGTGCCGGTGCCGGTGCCGGTGCCGGTGCCGGTGCCGGTGCCGGTGCCGGTGCATCGGTTTTTGTACCAGCCACAATGCTTGTATCTGTAACCGATTGAGACCCGGATAGCGAATCGGCCACATCGGGTTTAACTGTTCGTTGCTCGACAACTGATTCGGATCCCGGAGTTTCCCTGCTATCGACCGGTTTCAGGGTATCTTTCGATTCCGACTCCACACCAGTAGAAATCGAACTCTCCGCAATAGACTGACGAGCATCCACCTCCCCGTTTTCTACAACTGAGTCTGGCTGACTCTTCATTGCAAACCAATAAAAAGCACCCAACCCAGCCACCACAGCCAATGCCAGCCCTACTCCCGCAACCACCTTAAACCCACTGCCATTTCCTACTGACCTGCTACGTGAAGCATCAGTACCACCCCTCCCTTGATCTGCAACAGAGTAAGCATATTCATCATTGTCAAATGATCGCCTACTGTCACTTTCCCAGTCGTATGGCTCCTGACCCGACGCTCGATAGTGCTCTTCCTCGCGTCCACCCTGTGAAACATCGCTAAAAGAATCAAAGAAATCATCAGTGGCAGGGGCTGTACCAGAAGTAGCAGGGCGTGACATTACGCGTGTTGCATCATCCTCGTAGTGCGACCTCTGGACCGCATCGATCTCCCGGACCCAGTCGTCAACCGATTGATGACGTTCATACCGGTTAAGGAAAAGGGCTTTGTCGATCGATGCAAGCAAGGAAAAATCAATGGAATCTTCGGTTGCAGCTGTAGTCAGTGGAACAATCTTATCTTCAAACAATCTCGCAGTTGCACGTGGTGGAGGCGCACCGGTCAATACGTGATAGAACGTGGCGCCAAGCGAATACATGTCAGTCCACGGCCCGAGAAAATCCTCCCCGCTCGACTGCTCCGGTGCTGCATACAGGGGGGTCATGAACTCGTGCACCGTGTGCGCTTTTCCTTCAATCTCCTGGCGAGCCGCACCAAAATCAATCAGTACAGGGGTATTTCCACGAAACATAATATTGTCTGGTTTTATATCTCTATGCCAGATCCTGCGTTCATGTACGAATGCCAGCCCGGACAACAACTCCTTTAAAATTCTTTTGCACTCACCAACGCCTGGAACTGACCGGGGATCAGCCATTCTGTCACTGAGAGAAACACCGTCAAGGTACTCCATTACCATATAGGCTGTATTGTTCTTTTCCTCGAAAGCCCGGACTCTAACTATATTCGGCGATGCTGCAGTAGCCCCCAGCTCCAGGAGCATTGCTGCTTCGCCGATAAATTTTTTCTTGGCTGTATCGAAAACCTCTCTGGAATCGTCAGATGAGGCGGCAACGGTGACGCCATCCAGCCTGCTTGCCAACTGATCCGGCAGAAATTCTTTAATAGCTACCAGATCATCAGGATTATTTGTAGCGTGTGCCAGGTACACAATGCCAAAACTACCGGATGACAACTTTCTGTCAATCAGGAAACCTGATATCTCTGAACCCGCTGGCAATTCAATGCCAATGGTATGATCATTCACGTGTAAGCGTCCCGTTTATTGCCTGGCCATATTCTGAATAACCGATTCTTCTACTTGAGTTGGAAAATGCGCTGATTTGCAGAGATTTGTACAAGACCAACTGCTTTACAACTGCACCGACTCAACATAACACAACACTACTGTCATTCAAAAATGAACACAATGTATTACTACCGTATTTCGATAGACAGATTTCGCTAGTGCACCAAATGGGTTACGCAAACCGTATCACCGCCGACGTAATGACTACAGTGGCTGCTCACTCATATTAAAAAAAAACACACACTTACAGCCAATTTCCCACAAGAATAAAATTAGACCAGTAATAGGGATGATCGAACTCAAACCGGACTTCCCTCTGTGCCGCTTGCAATGCAGCCGATTTCGTCATCTTTCCGGTACTCAGGTTGGCATAGAACGTCTCCATTAATAACTGAGTACTTTCATCTGCAGCCAACCAAAGGGAACCAAGAACACTGCGGGCACCTGACGCCAAAGCTACACCACTAAGGCCCAATGGCGCTAAATCGTTCCCCTTAGCAGTTTGGCACGCACTCAGCACCAGTAACTCAACTGGTTTTTCTGAATATTGTTTGGATTTGAACAAATCACTCAACTGATTCAGCTTAAGCAGATCGTCGTGAGCCATTATAAAACTGTCTTCGGCTTTACCTCCAAACCACCCATGCGACGCTACGTGTATCACACGATAAGGGTTATTTCGCACCTCCTCACTAAAATTGGTCAGGCTGAACTCCTCTTCATACAATACCTTGGTCGCCGGCGATGCCTGGCGCAATGTTTCCACTTCATCCTGAACAAATTCTAATACATGCTGTTGTCGAATGATTTCGTCATTTCCGGCAGACCGACTGTCGATTCCACCACGTACTCCAGCGGCATTATCGCTAAGGGCTTCGGTATAATATTCGGCGGGTAATTTCGCAATAACATCCCCCGGCTCCCTTAAACCAGCTACGAGCGTTGTTCTATTTTGCCTAGACAGCTGCTCCGGGTTCATCAAGGTTAAGCCCGGCACAGTTGCAATCTGGTATTGCTCGAACAGATATTGTTCAGCCTCCTGGTTCCAAAATGCCGCCAGTGGCACCGTACGCAAAACACCATCAGGCACATAAACAATGGTATCGATTTTATTTTCAGCCAGTACGTCTGAAATGGGATCGATCAACCATTGATACATATTGCGAGACAGCCTCCTGATTGTCCCTTGCTTGCCTTCCAGTCTCAGGAGCTCCGCAAGCACACCAACGGTAGATCCCAGTGTATCCCTATCAACCGGCACAGAAATATGACGAAGGCTGTCACCAACATTTAATATAATCGCCAACCGCTTATCAAGTATCACCGGATACAGTATGGCTGTGCCAGGCGGGTAGCTCTCACCGATAGAGCTTGCTTGCTCAATAACACAGGCACCACGATAGTAATCCTGTAGCTCCGAACCTTTAAGTTGCTCGAGTATCATCTGAGCTTCTACCAGAGCGTTCTGGGATTGTATTTGATCTTTGACTGCATCGGAGTGAATCAGCAGTGCATCTGCAAGCTCCAGATATACCGGCGCGAACTCACTCTGGAAAGATGAGCGTCCTTCATCGTATGATATCGGGATATTCGGTCTTACCCGGTCGATATGACTGACCGCTCGCCTATATGCGAGAATAGCCAATTCGCGATCACCAACATCATTATGTGCCCTGCCAAGCGTTCTTTCCCATTTATAGGCCAGATGATGGGCATCTGGAGCTAGCGCAATCGCACGTTGTGTCAGGTCTATGGCTCTCTCAGTATCACCTTCAGCAACATAAATAGAACTTAATTCTCCAAATGCAGCTGCACGCACTCTTCTGTTTGCACCAGGGGTATTGATACCAATAACGGATACAAGGGCATCTTTACTTAAGAACCGGGCTTCTTTCCCTTCCAGCAGAACTGTATTACCGGCCAGCTTAAGAAGAATTTCCATTCGGGAGTTTGTCGAAGTAATTCCGCTGGATCGAGATACCACTTCCTGTGCTGTTATCAGGGCAAGGTCCTGTTTCCCGGCTACCCTCGCTGAATCGATCAATGGAATTCTGGAGCTTGACTGCATTAATATACTGTTGCTCTGATCTGCGTAATACACTGCCCGCTTGTGCGCTTGCAAAGCACTATCGTTTTCGCCCGAATCCTGGTACCAGTTGCCTATTCTCGTATTTGCTATAGAAATAAGTTGCGGTACTCCGGTGGTCATCGCAATGTCATGGCTTTGCTGTAGCAGCTCAGCAATTTTTTCCGATTCTGGCTGTACACCTTGAAAAGATTCTATGTTCTGAACTTTATGAAAGAGCTCACCCAAAGCACCAATTGACATAGACTGAAGTAGAGGGTTGCCATTCGATGCGGAGATTTCTGCGGCTAATTGTAAATCCAGTAAAGCCAGATTAAACAGACCATTCAACTGCAATAGCTCGGATCGACGTAACAATTGCTTCGTCAGAGCCAGCCCGTTACGCTCCGCCTCAGACCCTGACAAACGATTGACAGAAGCTTTTAATAAACGTATCTCGCGGTTAAGCTGATCAATCAGTTGTTCGTTATCAGCGCCGGAATCCCGATATGGTGTCGGAGCCTTTACCTCAGCCGCCCATGTAGTTACAGCAATAGCTGGCCAGAAAATAACAAGTGCTAAAAATGAAGTTCGAACTGCTAGAGAATTATTCATCAAAGTCTCACAAATCAATTAATCGTAGTACTTGTTGCCGGACATTCCTGGTTTTTCAGTACTTAGCAAAAAAGCGAAAATGGAACCCGTTATCCTGAAGTGAACTCCCGCTGTTTTCAGTTACATCATCACTTGCATGGCCATAATAAAATTCACTCGACAGCCATTGCTTTAAGTTCCACAGTACCCCGACCCCGACCGACGTTAACGTTTCAGCATCGCTGAAAGAACCTCGATTTCTCCCGTATCCAATGTCAATGAACGGTGCGACATACAAATCACCAAATTCCGCAGAGGATAGAACTTTGTAACGGAATTCAGCTGACGAAAAGATCCCTGTATCTCTGACAACCTCGTTCTCACGATATCCACGAACGCTGTTTGCCCCACCAAGTGAAAACCTTGCCAGTGGCAGAAGCGAATCATTTGAAAACTGACCATCCAGCCTAACCAAAATTTGAGCTCGATCTTCAAGAACCTTTAATACATACTGTAACTGAGCCTGGATAGACATGAATTCTCCATCTGCACGATCCCCATTGTGAATGGTGGCGTCGAATGCATCCAGACCCAGGTTAAACGTTGTTCTTGCCGCGAACACACTGGACTCACGTCGATCAACATACTCCGCCCATGTTCTGGCTACACTAACCCGGCTAACCCCCTCCTCTTCCCCCACAGAGAATGAAAACGGAATTCCGTCAAGTGTATTGGAGTTTCTTCTTATTGAGAGCCCGGCACCAACAACCAACGCTTTATCAAGAGCACTGTACAGCGGTTCGCTCAACGACACATCCACACTACGAGTTTCACTTTCAATATCGATAGATTCTAATGGTTCTTCTATTACCCCGCTATCAGAGGTTGAAAGCATTACGCGTAGTCTCGTATCACGACGAGGTATTGGTGCTGAGTAGATTGTAGTAAGACCAGTTCGACTCTCAGTTGCATTTACCCCTAAGGAGAGCTCATCACCGATGCCGGTAATATTCCTAAGTGTTCCTGCCAATTCCAATTGCTCATCACCCAGACTCGGTGGAGAGTGATTGCTAACGCCCACAGAAACATTATAAGGCCGTGCGCGAGTTACACTAAGTTTTAAATCGGTGCTATCTCTTCGGGCCGATGGCAATAACTCTCCATCCATCCGGTCAATCAGTGGATCACCCAAAAGCTTCTGGAAATTCTGTTGTAATTTGATCGCATTAAACGGAGTGCTTGCACCTTTCAGCAAACGACTGGATATATAACGCTCATTCAATCTACCAGTACCTTCCACCTCGATTTTGTCAAGCGTTCCTTCGACTACGCGATATAAAATATCGCCACCACCAACACTTTGCTCCGGCAATATGGCACCTGAATTCAAATAGCCGGTATCGGTATAGACTCGAGTCAAGCGTACTCTAAGTTCTTCAAGATCCGCCCTGGAAATAGGCCGGGACAGAAATGGCTCTGCAACGATACTTAATTCATCATCACTATATACAGTATTTCCCTCGAACCGGACCTTCTTTATTACAACCATTGCCGATTCAGGGACTATTGAGTTCGAATGGACTTTGTTGTCCAGAGAACTGATTACTGTTTTCTCGTTTGCAGTGCTGGTCACTTCGTTGTTTGCGACAGCCCGTACTTCCGCCGATTCAGATACAACTACTTTCTCAACAAAGCTGGATTCCTGACTGCCATCTGTTGTTTCCGCCAGCTTCTCAGCAAGGGGACGCGGCAGCTCCTTAAACTGACTCTGGCCCACTGTTTCAGAAACTACTGCTTCTTTAACCGTTTTGGCAACATCAGGCGTAGCCTCAGAAAACGACACTTCATCCCCAACACTCAGTGCTCCAGCTACAGGGAGATTCAGAGCTGGGACCGTAACCACTGAAAATACAACCTCGGGAGCATCTATCCCGTGATCAAACTCAGTTGATTTAGCTTCATCAAGTACAATACTCTTCTCTACGAAGCTCACCTGTGGCCTGCCAGCTGATTCGCCTGACTCTGACTGTGTTGCACTGTATGAAGGACCAGAGAGAACAACCGCAGCAGATAGAACAAATATATTCTTGATCATTTTAGTGAACTCCCTCACATTCAACCATCGCGTCGGTGTCGAGAAACTCAAGGAGACCTCCATAGCTGCTGGTTTTCATTCCTGACGTTTCGTCGACCAGGTTGAGCAATTCATCGGTTACTTCCAGTGATACACCACCATCAGCCTCAGGAAGGCCTCCACTACCGACCGACTTCAACGTACTTGGTGCACCACCGATCTCCTGCGCGCAGGGATCCGATGCAAGTTTAACTACATCGACGAAATCAGTTTCAAGGCTATCGACAATTGCGCTGACATCGAACTGTGGAGAGGTAAGCGTTAGAGTTCCCTGAGTCCCATTTTGCGTTGCCGCTTGAATGACATTAGGTAATATTGGCAAATCATCTGCGCTTATTTCGCCTGAAGCCACCCGGTTCAATAAATCACCGAAATCTGGTGCAGCAACCACATCGGTTCCCCCGACCTGAACGCCGGTTCTAGCCACGGTAAGGTCCGTATCAACAACGATATCACCACCCGTTCCACTACGGGAATTCGCTTGAACAAAGGCTTGATCCATAAACAACAGGGCTGTCGGTTTACGATTTGGATCGGGATCGTTTAACTCCGATTCAGGTCCGGAAAGAGTGATTGAACCGGCCTCTGCACCATTCTCTGCAGACCCTCGTGACTCAGACGTAATTAATCCTCGATCAATGAGTATTATATTTCTGTTAGCACCCCCTTCACCAGGTTCTATCCCCTGGATGACGATATCACCCGAGTCTCCAAGCTCGCTTATCGACGTAATCTGCGATCCGTTTCTTAGCAAAAATTTATCAGAGGTGACCGTGATATCTCCGCCGTCGTAGCCAGTTTGCCCTTCCTCAAACGGCTTATCGGTATTCTCACTTTCTATTCTACTAAGCTCCTCAATGATGACGCTTTTACCTTTCAGGCTTATATCACCTGCCGCTCCCGCACCGGAAGATGACGTAGCCACCTGTGCGCCATTCTCAAGCAGTATTTTGGATTTACCATTTATAGTTATGCTGCCACCGCCAGCAGAATCGCTTTCGGAAGTCGCGCTGATTTCCTGTAGAGGGACCACAGATTCCGCTTGCTCATCATCGGATGAATTAGGTTCATTCCGCCCAAGTGGATCTACACCGCGCACTACAACCTCATTTGCCTCTATTTCTATGTTGCCTGCCCTATTTTGCTTCTTTGCATTGGCACTAATAGACGCACCTTTTTCAATCAACAGATTTCCAGCCAATTTAATCGTGATATTACCCTGATCGGCTTCATCGGGATTAGAACCACTTCCTTCAGAATCACTAAAAACACCGGTACGTGGAATCTCACCTTGCTCCCCTTCGGCAGCACCGATCTGCAGCCCACCCGGCAGCAGATCTTCTATATTCTCCGCCTGTGGATCAAACGGATCTGACTCACGATCAGGATCTTCCGTTACGCCAATCAAATCCAGACTATGCGCTTCTATCAGGATTGTGCCCGCAGTTCCTGTAGAGGTCGCGCTTGTTGATACCTGCCCACCCTCGCGAAGCACGATACCCTTTTCGTCGGCCGTGATTACAATATTACCGGCGGAACCAGAGCCATCCTTCGCATCACTGAACACACCGGTTTTCTCAATTTTCTCAAAGTCAGATTCTTCTGCCGTCTCCAATCGACCATCCATCGTTACTCGACCTTCGGATTTGATTGAAATTGACCCTTTATTCAATCCGTTGGTTTCCGTATTGGTCGATATTTGACCACCATAAAGAACGTCCAGATCTCCAGTGGTATTTACCACTATAGTTCCAGCGCTCGCGTCAGTTCTGACAACCTCACCCTCAGAAACGGGATCTGCCTGTACGTCAGGTTCCACATCACTACAGTCGACCTGGCAACTCTCACTTCTAATCGCGCTACCGACGCCTTCAATTCTCAGTTCATTTGCATACACAGTTACATTGCCTGCATTGCCCTCTCCGCCTTTCGACGAGCTAGATGAAATAACACTTTCTACCGTTTCATCACCGCTCTGCAGGATGTTTATGGTTGCACGGCTATTCGAAGACCCGATAGTAATTCCACCGGCGTCACCCTTACCAGTAGTTGCGCTTGAGAGCCTTCCATTTTGTAGATTCAGGTTTTCTACCAAAACGGTCGACTGACCCGCGTCGATCTCACCAGCGGCATCCAGCGTAATTTGACCACCTTTTTCTATATCCAGTGCTTTCGCAGTAATAGACACATTACCAAATTGCGTAGCATCGACCTCATCGCCAAGACTCAACGACTGGACAGACGATTCAGTGGTTATTACGCTATTTGCACCACTCACCAATACCCGGTCGGCGTTTACAATAGTGACACTACCCGGTGCACCAGTTCCGGTATCAGCGATCGGGTCGCCATTTTCATCTTCGATCAATCGGCTACTGGAAGATATCTCACCATGCCAAACCGATACATCTACTTCATCCTGTAGAGATAGGGCGCTTATGACTATCTCTCCCGCGTTACCCGTACCTTGCGCTATGGATTTTATTGCCCCCTCAGTCGATGCAACAAATTCCGTGGTTTTTGTCGCCTCCACCGGCATAGAACCCACGAGTACTTCACCCGCATTAACAAGGATTTTGCCCGCATCGCCAACGCTACCTGCGGTACTTTCGGTGCTCACTTCACCGATTTCGGACAGCTTTAGTGATGTTGTCGAAATGGTGACATTTCCAGCCTTGCCTTTGCCGCTGGTGGTAGAGCTAATTGCTGATGGAATGAGCTTCTGGGTGTCATCTTCCTGCAGTTCGAATCGAGACCCGTTAACCGACACCATTCCTTGCGTAACCTCTATACTGACCGATCCAGCTTCCCCTTCGCCCTGAGTATCCGCTGAAACCCTGGCGCCACCAGACACAAGCAGATCCCCATCAGTCGACTGGAGACTGATATCTCCACCTTTCCCAGTGCTGGCACTGCCAATGACACCCGCGGTTACTTCAGCGGCACTTGCAACAGTGATGTTACCGTCGGCCATCAATTTAACCGTACCGCCCTTGCCAGACCCAATCCCTTCACTACTAGAGGTAACCACCCCAGCATCAGAGACCACAATCTCACTGGCTTCTATGGTCACTTCACCGGCATTACCGGGCCCCTGGGTAAGTGAGCTCAAAGTCGACGGTTTACTCGGCTCTGTGACTTCCCCTTCTTCATCGAATATCGGAGCTGAAGCGCCGCTAACCTCGACCTTACCCTTCGTGGCAACAACCGAAACACTTCCTGCGGCCTGGCTGCTTTTTGTGTCAGCGACGAGCTCCGCACCATCACGCACGACTACGTTGCCGTCTGTAGATTCGACTCGGATATCGCCGCCGGCGCCTGTCGCGTCTTCGGCAATCTCCACAGTGATTTCGGACCCCGGGCCAATTATTATGTCCGCGGTAGTTATCACATTAATTTCTCCGGCCTCCCCAGAACCCGCCGTTCGGGAACTCACAGTCGACTCATCAATACTCAGTGTTTTATCGACATTGAAGGCAATCGCACCGGCTTCCCCGGATCCGGCCGTTTCACTAGTAATCTCGGCACCATTTAATGTCATTTCATCTGTATTGACGGTTAAGTCTCCCGCATCCACTGCACCGCTAGTGCTTAAACTAATAGTAGCCTTTGAATCGACGGTCAGCGAATCGCTACTTATCGATATATTGCCACTATTTATAGACTGATTCGATTTAAGAGACAACTCACCGGATTCAGTTGCGATCTTTCCTTCAGCTCCTCGAACCAGAACATCTTTACCGTCATGAATGGTGATCTGCCCCGACGCGCCTTGCCCCGATGCACTCGATGAAATCAATCCATCAATAACGGACAGGTTAACGGTGGAGCCAGAGGTTCGACCGCCAATCGTTACCTCACCGGCATTGCCACTTCCTTCTGAGGTAGATTTAATCGATGCTTTTACCATCACAGTTGTATCTGTCGCCTCAGCTCCAACGACTAGAACGTCATCTGCCTTGATCGAGATAGACCCCGCATCGCCCGCACCGGAACTTTTCGTACTTATCTCACCATTTTCAGCAACACTTAGCTGCTTTGCATTAATTCCCACATTTCCAGCGTCGCCTATATTTGTTGCATCAGAGGCGATAATCGATTGCTCACCACTGACAACTACCCGCCCAAAACCATCGACTTCGCTTAGTGCTGAAATGCTGATAGATCCGGCATCTCCAGGCCCGCCCGATCCAGCAGAGACCTCTCCGCCATCAGCAATATTGACATTCCCGACAGTAGAAATCAGTGTAATGTTTCCTCCCACGCTACTTTTGGAAGGACCAGTACTGCTGGTATTGAGCCTTCCGGCAGCCAATATATCGATATTTTTCGCAATTACCTCAACACTGCCTGCACTACCGTTGCCGGTGGTGTTGGATTCAACCTTAGATCCCACGCCATCCACCAAAACATTACCGAAACCTTCCTCCTGACTAAGCGCTTCCAGCTTGATCGATCCGGCATTTCCAGCACCTTCAGTGGCCGCGGTCACTGTAGCACCCTTATCGATAGTGATATTCCCGGTCACGGAGCTTAGCAAGATCGAGCCAACATCCCCCGAAACACCCAGCGTATCCGCAGACGACGTCGTAGCAATTTTGGATGTGCCGCCGCTGACAAGAATGTTGTTTGCCTGAGTAATCGAAATGGCACCCGGGATACCTGCACCGTCCGCACTAGAAGAGATATCTCCGCCAAACACATTGACATTAACCGTTTCTTTAAATCGATCCGCAGCACCGGAAATAGTCACGGTCCCCGCTTTACCTGGCCCATCCGAACTTGAACGGATAGAGCCATCAGTGCCCAAGGCAAACTCCGTTTCCGCGGACCCCACATCTACTCTCGCAGACTCAATACTAATGGAACCCGCATCACCAGTACCGCCCGTACTTTTCGTGCTGATTTGCCCTTGATCGTCGACCTTCAACCACTTGGCGACGACAACAACTTCGCCCGCATGACCACTTCCGGCTGTCTCTGATTTTATACTCGAGCCTCCACCGGTTACCTCAACCACCCCGCCTGAGTCACTTGCGCTGACAGCAGTCACCGTGACAGAACCCGCATTGGCGCTGCCTTGTGTTCCAGCGGAAATTTCCCCGCCGTCTCGAACTATAATATTGCCGTCAGTCGAGCTTAACTGGATATCGCCACCACTGCCGGTACTATCCTCTCCTGACTCCACAGTGATTTTTGATTTAGAATCAACAACGATGTCGCCCTGCGAGTGCATGACGATCCCACCCGCTTCTCCTGATCCTTCCGTGGCAGAGCTAATGGTAGATTCGCCTTCCATGACTAACACACCATCCAGCGCAACCGAACCTGCATTACCTGAGCCCTTGGTAGAACTTGACACCTGTGAGTCAACCAGCTCGATTGTTGACGCTGCTACATTTATGTTTCCAGCGTCACCTGTACTGCCACTGGCCGCAATGCTTTCAATAGAGCTGTCAGTCAGGATAATATCATCGGAGTTAACTGCGATACTTCCAGCATCACCGTGACCGGTGGTATTGCTTGCAATTGTGCCCCTGAACATATCGATTCTAGACGCGTTTACGGTAATTTTCGCTAGAGAGCCACTGCCGGTATTTTTCGTATTGGTTGTTGTTGAAATACGGCCTTTGTGGATTTTCAAAGAATCCCTAACATCAATAGTTACCTCGCCAGCATCAGCTCTATAATTTTTGATGGCTGACGTAGTTGCACTTTCAATGAAGCTATCACCACCGACGTACAGATTATTCGCCGAGACCGCTATTTTGCCGGCGTTACCACTACCTTCAGTACTTGAGGAGATTGCGCTCGACTCAGCCAGCACGATGCCGCCCTTTACCTGAAGTTCAATATTTCCCGCATTGCTCGATCCAAATACACCAGCTTCACTGACAATGTTAGAAGCTCGCGCGGTTAGAGAATCCGCTTGCAGAATTACATCACCTGCGTCACCGCGATCTGTAGTTGATGTTGAAACCGTGCTGTTTTCGAGGCTTACGGTACTAACATCGATTGCAATCTCACCGGCACCGCCTGAGTGAGACGTACTGCTGATAATTTTTCCATCAACCACCTCCAATTCTGACGCGGATATGTTTATTTGTCCCAGACGCTTTCGAGCAGTATTACTTGTGCTGGTACTTGTCGAAATTTCACTTCCCTCAGAAATAACAATTTTTTCAGACACTATGATATCTACCGTACCCGCATCAGCTCTTACGGTAGTATCACTTGAGGTAGTCTCACTTAGTATTTTGCTTGTGCCAGCGACAGTCAGGTTCTCCGCTTCTACTTTTACCGTGCCCGCATCTCCTTCATTGGATGAGCTCGACGAAATCTCGCTGCCTGCGGTGAGAATTATATCCTCCTTCACAACAATATTGATATCTCCGGCTCCACCAGCTCCACTGGAACCACCAGGGATACTGGAATCACCACTATTGGTAGAAAGCTTGCCCCCAGCCAGTTCCAGAACATCCACATCGACCGTGATACTACCACCGTGTCCGGCCGAATCCGCTTCTCCCGTTGAGTCACTGCTGATAGCGAAATTCTCTATATTCACTTCAGTGACGTCGAACGTTATGTCACCGGCGTCTATCTTCCCATTGGAAGATGCATCAATGACTACTGGTGGGTGGGCTTCGCCCTCCACCCTAGCGTCATTATTTCCGGTAATGAACAAAGTAGTTGCAACCGATTCAGTACCGTTGATGGTGATATCACCGATCTGTTCAAGGCGCCCGTCTGCAATTTCAGGGGCGCTTATACCGTTGAGATTTGAGTTTTTGGAAGAGGAAGTACTAATCTTCGAACGAACATTCTTATTAAAATCAGGGTCAAGGTCGTCAGCCACATCAGTAAAATGGTCAACGATATCTGGATTTAACGTGGCATCAATCTCCACTAGTACGGTGTCGTCGATAATTATGCGGCCTGGCGCTCCAGTGGGGCTGACACCATCATTCGGCGAACTACTTGAATCAATTCTCCCACCGGTTTCTAGTGTAACGGTTCCTCCTTGATTATTGATAGTGATGTCTCCTGCATCACCGGCACTGGCAGACCTTGTACTCAACAGACCATTGTTTTTAATAACTAGCTCGGGAGTAGTAATAATGATATCTGCTGAATCACCAGTACTGGTATTGGATGTAGCAAATACCTGATTATCCAGGTTCACCTGTGGCGCAGTCAGCTCAATGGGTCTTGCATTAGCATCTCCCCCATTCACACTGATGATATCTGTACCGGTCAAATCCAGAACACCATTTTGCGCTGTGGTTGTGACCCTACCGGCTTGCCCGTCACCAAACGCTTGAACATTTATATCAGTGTTGGTGACTCTCACGTCATTCACACCAACAATAGTCAAATCACCGGTATCATCAGATCCGGTAGAAGTTAGATTAAAGGTAGCCTGATCAACAAGGACGCTATCGGCCGCAGTAATTTCTATATCGCCACTGATGTTACTGATCGACACACCATTATTAACCCTGACGTTAGCACTGGCATCAAGCTTGATTACACCGCCATCGGCATTAATGTCATCAGAGACCTCAAGATCACCTGCCTTTGCTTGCGCAGTAATAGAGGTTACATCAACCGATCCCAACCGAAGGCTATCGACATCTGCAATTACGACATCGCCGGCGTCGATATCAACATCTGCCCCGCTGCCAACATCGGCAAAGTCATTATCTTCCGGAAGCGTTACTTTATTAATACCGGCATCAATAGTGGTATTTTCCGCCACGTTGATGCGAGTTCCCACCGATTGCGTAATATCACCACCCGCTTCCAACGTTAGCGATACAGCGTCTACATTGCCAAGATTAAGAGCACCGCTATCCGTAATGATTGCATTTGTCGCCGAAAAATTCGTTTCGGTTCCAAATTCATGATTTGCATCGTCGAGTACAATATCGACTACTGCTGCAAGCGTAGCCACGCCGGTTACATTAACGTCTGTACCTGCCCCGCCCGTTACCCCGTCGTCTATAATTGATACGCCCGACGTAACGGTAAGATTGGTTGCGTCGATGTCCCCAAGCGTTATCGTATCCGGATCAGTCAGCTCTATATTTTCACCTGCTACATCAACAGTTCCCCCAAACAGATTCAACTGATCAAGGGTGACATCGAAGCCCGCCGCATTGACATCCGTAGTCCCTGGGACGGTAGCCACATCGGTTTGCGTTACTGCTCCACCGGTAATCAGAGTTAAATCACCCGCGTTGGAGGCAATTGTCGGATCTGTGTTTGCTGCTAATGTCACGGTGCCCAGTTGAATACCATTGACATCTTCAACAGTGATATCCCCACCGCTTGCGTCAAAATCAGCCGTATCAGCAAAGTTGTGTAAATCGATATTATCCAGATCTATATCAGATCCACCGGCATCAAGCATCGTTGCACCGCTAACCACAACTGCAGCGCCGGCCGTGTCGGTGATCGAGCCGTCCGCTGTCACCTTAAGTGTATCTGCGATCACAGCACCCAGAGTGAGTGCGTCAGTGTCAACGATCTCTACATCTGCGCCCGCACCGGTATTCACTGATACCGAGCCAGTAAAGTCATTTCCGGTATTGGTCAGCGTGACTTTATCAGCGGTTGTTGTAACTTGTGCATCGCCAGGTACGGTCAACGCCCCCGTCTGCGTAATATCGCCACCTGTTGTCAGTGTCAAAGCGCCTGAATTTGATGCTATTGTAGGATCAACGTTCGCTGCTAACGTTACCGTGCCCAGCTGAATTCCATCTATATCTGCTACGGTAATATCACCGCCAGTCGCGTTAAAGTTCTGGGCTTCTGCAAAATCATGCGTTGCAGTGTCTAGCTGAATATCAGACGTGCCGGCATTTAGCGACGTAACCTCGCTAACCGTGATTGACTGCAACGCCGTATCTGTGATTGTACCGCCTGCTATCACGGTCAGATCAATCGCTTTCACAGCACCCAGCGCTATCGCATTAACATCGGTGATTTCTACATCTGCACCGGTAGCCGCACCCGTATTGACTGAAACCGATCCGCTAAAATCATTCCCCGAATTAGTCAGTGTGACTTCATCATCCGTTGTCGTAATACTCGTTTGCCCCGACACCGTTAACGCACCCGCCTGGGTAACTGGGCCTCCCGCTATAAGGGTAAAATCACCTTGATTTGACGCAATTGTCGGATCAGCGTTCGTTGCCAGAGTGACGGTCCCCAACTGAATTCCATCAACATCTTCAACCGTTATATCACCGCCACTCGCATTAAAGTTCGCCGCTTCAGCAAAATCATGTGACGCAGCGTTATCCAGATCAATGTCGAATGCGCCTGCGTCTAACGACGTGACCGCACTTACGGTAATTGACTCAGCCGCTGTATCGGTGATCGAACCGCCTGCAGTCACAGTCAAATCAATAGCGTTAACCGCACCCAGCGCAATCGCATTCGCATCTCGAAGCACTATATCTGCGCCACCACCCGTATCCACCGAAACCGACCCGGTGAAGTCATTTCCCGCGTTATTCAGCGTCACTGTGTCTGCCGTTGTGGTGACTTGCGTTTCACCCGGTACCGTCAGAGCACCCGTCTGCGTAATGGCTCCTCCTGCGGTCAGGTTAAAATCACCTAAATTCGTTCCAATGACTGTATCTGTGTTGCCGGCCAGGGCGACTGTTCCCAACCGAATACCATCGACGTCTTCTACGGTGATATCGCCACCGCTCGCATTAAAGTCTGCATCGTCGGCGAAGTTATGTGTTGCTATATTATCCAGCTGTATATCGAATGTACCCGCATTAAACGAGGCCTCAGTATTTACCGAGATTGATTCCGTCGGCGTGTCGGTAATCGTACCGCCCGCTATCACGGTCAGATCATTTGCTGTCACGGCACGCAGTATTAGGGCATTATCATCTGTGATGGCAACGTCAGCACCCGCACCGGTATCGACCGATACGGTTCCGGTGAAATCGTTTCCTGCATCAATCAAGGCGACCGAATCAGCCGTAGTCGTGACTTGCGTTTCCCCCGGTACCGTGAGCGCCCCGGTCTGCGTGATCGGACCTCCGGCCGTCAGGGTAAAGTGTCCTGCGTTTCCTGCAATGGTCGGGTCCGTGTTCGGCGCCAGTGTCACTGTGCCTAACTGAATCCCATCGACATCTTCTACGATGATATCGCCACCGGTCGCGTTAAAGTTCGCATCGTCCGCAAAATTATGTGTGGCGATATTATCCAGCTGAATATCGAAAGGACCTGCGGTTAGCGATGTATTCCCGCTTACTGCGATAGATTCTGTTGCCGTGTCAGTGATCGTACCGCTTGTTATCACAGTCAGATCATTTGCCGTTACCGCCCCTAGCGCCAGTGCATTGATATCGGTGATTTCGACATCTGCCCCGGTATCGGTGTTAATCCGAACCTCATCAGTAAAATCGTTACCTGCGTTATTCAGTGTTACCGGATCGCCGGTTGTCGTAACAGAAGTTGAGCCCTGGATAGTCGCAACTCCGGCTTGCGTAACCGCGCCGCCTGCGATCAATGTTAGATCACCATCGTTGCCGGTATTTATAGTGGTATCGCTATTGCCAACCAGGCCTACCGTACCTAAGCGAATTCCATTTATATCTTCTACGGTCAGATCTCCACCTGTCGCATTGAAGTCTGCACTATCCGCAAAGTCATGCAGCCCCGCATTGTCCAATTGTATATCTGATGTACCAGCATCGAGTGTTGTTGTTCCGCTGACGACAATCGCAGTACCTGCAACATCAGTTATGGTATCCCCCGACGTGACAGTAAAATCACCGACGTCCGTGGCGCCGAGTACAATCTCATTTACATCAGTTACCGATGCAGCTGCCTCGCCGCCGTTATCCGCTGAATCGGTATCGAGCGATACCGTGCCAAAGTTGTTCGCAGCATTTGTCAGTGTAATCGGGCCCTCCGTTTCTACAGTGGTCGTACCTGGCACCACCAGCGCCACACTTTGTGTTACTGCACCACCGGCGACCACCTTCAGATCACTCACATCCACTGTACCGATACCTATGGCATTTACATCAGTTACCGATGCGACAGCTTCACCACCGTTATCCGCTGAATCGGTATCCAATTCAACTGTTCCAAAATTATTTCCTACATTCGTCAGTGTGATTGCGCCTTCCGTTGATACGCTAGCGGTTCCGGTCGCCGCAATCGCACCACTCTGCGTCACTACTCCTCCAGCGTTCAAGTTCAGGTCACTGACATCGGATACGCCAAGTACTATGGCATCTACATCCGTTACTGATGCAACGGCTTCACCACCATTGTCCGCTGAGTCGGTATCTAGTGCTATCGTTCCAAAGTTGTTTGCTGCATTTGTCAGCGTGATTGCACCTCCTTCCGTCGAAACATTGGTCGTTCCTGCTACCACGAGTGCTGAACTTTGGGTAACCGCACCTCCAGCAATCACATTGAGATCACTTACATCCGATGCGCCCAGTACAATTGCATCTACATCCGTTACTGATGCGACGGCTTCACCACCATTGTCCGCTGAGTCGGTATCTAGTGCTATCGTTCCAAAGTTGTTCGCTGCATTCGTCAGCGTGATTGCACCTTCAGTAGAAACACTGCTTGAGCCCGTCGCCGTAATTGCTCCGCTCTGAGTCACCGCACCACTAGCGGATACCGTTAGTGAACCCGAGTTAACTGTGCCCAACTCTAGCGCGTTGACGTCAGTGATCTGTACACCAGAGCCTGTGCTTGCCGACAATGACCCGGTAAAATCATTAGCCAGGTTATCCAACGCTATCGTGCCAGTCGACACAAGGTCAGTCGTACCCGCAATGACCACACTTCCTGCACCACTGTCAGAAATACCGGAGCTATTTCCTACAGTCAGGGATCCTGTACCCATTAGCATTGTCGTAGCAATGGTAAAATTAACAGTGCCAGCACCCGCGTCTAACGATAAATTCTGGTTCGCTGCCAGTGTTGCTCCCTGTACATCAATATTTCCACTCGAACTATCTATGGCAATCGCGCCTGCGGTAATGTTCGATAAGTCGGCATCAGTCAACTCGAACGTAGCCGCATCGGCGTCGGCAGCTGCAGCACCCACCACTGTCGAATCACCAGCAGAGTTAATGAACGTCGCGCCGCTGGTCGTCGTCACGGAACCCAACGACAAAGCAACATCAGTTGCGGTGACCGATAAGGTATCGAAATCCGTAGCACCCAGTATAGAAACTTCAGCGCCTGACAATACGCCAGCGGTGGCGCCGGTGACACTACCGACCTGCACGTTACCGACTCCGGCCGCACCGGGGTCGGCTGCATCAATGGTCAGATTGCCGCCGGCACTAAGCGCTATAGTATCAGCCGGATCCATCGAAAACCCGCCAGCACCGGTCTGTACTGTCAAACTCTCGCCGGCACCGATCGTCAACGTGTTGTCGGTCAGTGGGTCTATAGTTACACTATTGGTAGCCTGAAGTGTTACGGATGCGGTTAACGATGCCGTCTCCAGAGCAGTCTCCGATATCGTTGCGTCCGCTGGTGGATCTAAAAAATCCGCATCAGGTACCAGACTATCATCCACATCCGGCCCGCCATCGGTCACCGTAATATTGGTCGGATCAAGTAATAACGAGCCAGTGACACCATTGTCTGCCGTAAGGTCAACCACCCCGTTAAATCCCAGGCTCAGCTTTCCAGACACCTCGGCTGAGCCCCCATCTCCGCTCAGCTTTCCACCCGTCGCGGAAATCGAACCGGCATAGACGGTACGCTCCTCCGCCCACACAACCACCGCACCGCCATCGCCGCTTATTCCAGCATCCGCCATAATCGAGGCCCCAGCCTGAACCAGTGTATTGTCGGCATTGCCAAGGCCCTCACCCATGGATGCGCCCTGGTAACCTCCGCCAATCTCTATAACACCACCACCGAGCTCACCTGAAGCGTTGATCGCGGCGGTTGACTGAACCGCGACAGTATCACCAGCGACTCTGACTTCCCCACCTGACTGGCTGAAGCCACCAGTGGCATTGATCGTCCCAGCTATTGTTGCCCAACCGTCTCCAGCTGAAATCGCGATATTGCTATCGTTCTTAGGCGCTTCGGATCCAGCGCCTATACGTGGACTCTCACTCCAGGTAACAACATTACCACTGTAGGTTTGCTCAGCTTTTTCTGCCCCACTATTTTGGTTCTCTGCAACCATTAGATCTGATGCCGGTGCCGATTCACCTATTTGTTCGTTATCACCACTGACCGTGCTGCCTGTCGCATCGCCGGTTTTTCTCGCAGTAATCTCGGCCGTCGCTTCCAAGGTAAAAGATGTACCGTTGATCGTCACATTACCGGCACGAGTTTCACTCGTTGAATTGGCGGAAATCAGAGCGCCTTCTCTAATCTTTACTGCGCCATTCGCATCAATTCGAACTCCACCGCCGTCAGCTGATAATTGCCCTCCGTCGGTTATCTGCTGAAAAGTAACATCGCCATTGGCTACGACTGTAATTTGACTACCTGAACTACCAACGCCTATAGTCCCGTCATTTACTTCGAGATCTCCAGATACAATTGTAAAGTTACTAGCATCATTAACTTCTAAATCACCAAGAATTATGACGGACTGCCGACCAGGCGCCAGAAAACCCGACACCTTCGGATCGAACATTGACAGTGTTGGGCTTATAGCGCTAACGACGAAATTATCACCATTGCTGAATTCAAGTCGATCAGCTGTACTAACAAAAAACGACGCTGGCACATCAACCGAACCATCGGCACCAAACGTGACACCAGCCGGATTAATAAAATAGAAATCCGCTCCGGCTATGGAAGACTTTAATACGCCATTAATCGTGGAGATATCACCACCGGTAACACGACTGATGACGTTCGTAATGGTTGAGCTGCCGGTAAAATTGGCGGTTTCACCTCTAAGAATGTCAAACTTTTCGAAACTATGAAAAAGGTTTGTACCAGATAGCGTACCCCTGGATTCTGGAATCGTCGCATCCCCGGGCATATAGGTAAAACCAGGCCCTAGCGTCCCGTCATGGGTTATCTCTCCCTGCGCAGTCGTAACGAAAGCTGCAAAAGCGCCAATAATCCAACGCCGATCACTATACTTAATATTAGATGTACGAGAGACACTCATGAGCCTGAAAATTCCATTAGCCATATAGAGGGAATTACCAATAGTATTTTTTTCTTTTAAACTACGAATTAAATTGAGACTAAAACCTGATGACCG
Source organism: Chromatiales bacterium (ex Bugula neritina AB1) (assembly GCA_001730015.1). Classification (GTDB taxonomy): domain Bacteria; phylum Pseudomonadota; class Gammaproteobacteria; order Granulosicoccales; family Granulosicoccaceae. The sequence continues at coordinate 50,201 of MDLA01000122.1, forward strand.
ACAACTCTTGACATTTTTCATCAATAGCCCCCAATGCAGTCGGAAGTGTTTACGTGCTCGATTAAATCCGAGCTAATCCGAACAGTAGATTGATAAGGGGGGAAGAAACGAAGTCGCAACTCTGGTAGCGGTTCCCGTGAAAATGAGGAACCGGATAATAATTTCAGTGAGGGATTTATTGTGAATTCAGGGCTTGGGAAAATATCCGGGTGTAACTCACGATACTCGCCTCTCAACTCTCGCAGACTCGTAACATAACCTACCGATATACCTATCAAACTCAACTCCCAGTCCATGAATTTCATCGCTATAACAATCGTCGACATGCAGATCAACCACTTCCACCCTGGTTGCCACGATAATTTCTATCTATCGAGCTCTAGAATTATCTGCATCAATACGATGAAAAGCCGTTATTCGCTCATTAGATTTTGGGGGAGTGTTTACAAGTAGTACGCCAGAACGGCTTACTTACAATACAGAACCACACATTCTGTTTGCCATTGAGATTCAGTTCACCAAATAGCGGTAACTAGTTGACTAATCACAAGTATATAAATTAACCACACACATTAGTGGGTCAATCCAGCGGGATAATTTCTTTATGGGACATCAGCAACTGAAACAAAGGCCTCAATTTCTGATTGAAATATAAAGCTCTTTAAATTCGTGAAATTCTCCGCTGAGTTACTCAGGCATCATAATTGCCAGATACACAACGTCCAATAACGCCTTGGTCCTTAACTTTCATCTTAATACGCGTACATATTTTTATGTTAAATATGCTGTGGCGACTCCGCGTAAGTTGCACACGTTAATTCACGGATCATTGACTAGAATGCCCTATTAGACACCTGGACCCATCAGTCATGAAACATGGCGGGACTTCGATTGAGTCTGACTACCAATGGTCACCAACAAATGACGCGCCTTTTTTCACGTTGGTGTTGCATAAAATTCGAGTCCAGAAACTTATAGAGCTGTATAAAAAGGCGCTGCACGGAGTTTTTACTGGATTGAGCCTGGTCATTCCAAGTGATATTCAGTAAATAATGAGTAAGCGCCTTAGATGCTGCTATAGAAGCAGCGTAGCAGTTCCGGGCCGGAATTTTATGCAACACCAGGGTTCAGTTCCGTAGCTCCAAAAAT
>MDLA01000123.1 GCA_001730015.1 Chromatiales bacterium (ex Bugula neritina AB1)
GCCAGCAGGACCCTGTGCTCCTTTACCTTTACCATAATCTCCCTTACGGCCTTCAGCCTTCTGGGACCCCTGGGAATGCGAGCCGCCGCCCCCTCCAACGGATTTTACACCGTCTTCGTAGATTGGAAAAAGAGTACTTAATATACTCATACAATTGTCTCCTGTTAGTTAAAGACGCTAGAATTATTTTGCAAAAAATCAAAATGCGCCACAGACAACAATCGAGCATCGACTTACTGTTTCGAGTGCGGAAGCTCTGGGATGACAGTTATCCAGACACATTTCAAATGTTGGGTGGATATAGAACTGCTTAGCAACAATTCCTATCCGCCCCGCTCGGCCGGCATTATCAAAAAACTGCCAGCCAATCTCCTGAGCCTCGTGAACTGCTCTTAACCAAAAGATCAGGCATTGCATTTTGCTCACAAGACCGAACTTTCGACGCTGAAAGTCTCTCAGATACAATTTTACCGCGCAATGTTAATCCGGGAAGTTAACGGTGTCTTTCCACACATCACACAAAAAAAAAGCGCCTCTAAGGAAGCGCTTTCAACTTAAATCAAATTCGGGGCTCGGCCACTGCTCAGCCACACAAACGAGGAGCTCCTAAGAACCGAATTTTTCTCTGGTGACCCATTTCTTCAGGCCTTGGTTTCTATTGGCCTTGATCCTGGCGCGCTCGCTCCCAGAGATTGGGCAAAGCACTAAGCGCAGAGTCATATGCTAAAAGAACAGCACTCAGTTCTTTGTACTCAGTTGGGTCAACCCCTTGATCCAGCCGTTGCTTAAACACCGACCTGTTCGCTTCTAATCGACCAATCACTTCGCGTAGCCGCGCTCCGTCAGCATCGGTGACAAATTGCTCAACTACATCAAACTTTCTGATTTGCGGGGGGAGCATGCAATATTCCTGTTTACTTATGAATTTTAAACGCCGAGCCAGAGACAACGGCTGTAGCACGTCCAAAGCAGCCAAGGACGTGTGCAGACATTGATTTTAGCTGGATTACCAGGAGCCGGGGATGATCTTGAACTTTTGACACCATTCGAAAACCCCAACATATCATGCAATATCAATAATTTTGTTATTTTTCATTATTTTATAGTAGATCGACGGAAAAATTACATCTCACAATTTGAACTGACCTGCTTTTGCGGCCTCAATGCCGAAACGCCACTTAAGGAATCACGGTCAGAGTGTGTTTAACGCAGGAACAGACGCACAATCTACTTTTTGCGCAATCACTCACACTTATTTCCTGTTGAATTTCGACTTAAAGACAGCTGAGCACATAAATGGGCGTTGTGTTTGCATTGTTTATCCAGATTGGCAACCCGCCCGTTTCTGATCCTGCTCACGCAGGTTCAGCAATAAGCTGAGCACAACGCGGAAATACATACGTGAACGGATTTAAAAACCTGCTAGTAAAACTGGGAATGCGGCAAGACATTATGCTTGCCCTGACTCTGGTCGCTGTGATTTTTATGATGGTGTTACCACTGCCTACCATTTTGGTGGACGTGCTAATCGCTGTAAACCTCACCTTCGCAATTATCCTGCTCATGGTTGCCATCTATCTGCGGAATCCAGTCAATTTGACCACTCTGCCGGCAGTATTGTTAATTTCAACATTGTTCCGACTTGCGCTTTCCATAACAACCACCCGTCTTATTCTGCTTGACGCAGACGCTGGCGCAATTATCGAAACTTTTGGTAACTTTGTTATAGCGGGCAACATTGTGGTCGGGTTGGTCGTATTTCTTATTATCACTGTTGTTCAATTTGTGGTTATCACCAAAGGTTCCGAACGAATCGCCGAAGTTAGCGCTCGCTTCTCCCTCGACGGTATGCCAGGCAAGCAAATGAGTATTGACAGTGATTTGCGCTCTGGGGGAATTGACCTGGACGAAGCACGCAGACGCCGCACTAACCTTGAAAAAGAAAGCAGCCTCTACGGTGCGATGGATGGTGCGATGAAGTTTGTAAAAGGAGATGCGATTGCGGGCCTGGTAATTATTTTCGTGAATATTATCGGTGGCATTTCAATCGGCACCATGCAAAACGACTTATCCATGGGAGAGGCACTGGAGATCTATTCAATCCTGACAATCGGTGATGGGTTAATCGCTCAGATCCCGGCGCTCTTCATGTCGATAGCTGCCGGTACTATCGTAACCCGTGTTGCTACCGACGAAAGCCAGGATCTTGGCAGTGATATCGGCAGGCAGATTATTGCTGAACCTCGCGCCTTGCAAATTGCCACAATAGCTTTGCTTGGCTTTGCTTTTATACCAGGCTTTCCGACACTGACCTTTTTCTCGCTGGCGCTGATCGTTGGCTGCGGTGCGCTTTATATGTTTTTCAAGCAGAAAAAACTGGTCGAATCGGAAATCGAATCGAGGTATTGGGATTCAAGTCAGCCAGGTGACGACGATGACGCTGCGTTTGCTCTTTTATCTTCTGTACCGGTAAAACTGCTTCTTGCAGCCAATTTACGCGACAACGTTCTTCCGGGTGATCTGAATAAAAAACTCAATAGGGTTCGAACAGAGCTGGCACAGTCACTCGGTCTGCCATTTCCTAAATTCTCCATGCAAATCAGCGATAGATTGCCTGCGGACGGCTACGAAATGCAAATTGACGAAATACCCGTCAACGAGGCAACTGGTGTACTAGATCGCAACCTCGTACTTGCACTTGCCGATCAACAAACACTGATCCAACTGGGTCTGGACGCACAGGCCGCTGTAGGTAATGCCGCTTCGTGGGTGCCTGTAACCGCTATAGCGAGCCTTCAGGATGAGCGCATCAGCTACCACCAGGGTATGGATATCCTTATTTATCTGGTCAGCTCTTCACTCAGACGCCACGCGGATAATTTCATCGGGGTGCAGGAAACGCATAAATTATTAACCGACTACGAAAGGGAATATCCTGATCTCGTTGCTGAAGTACGACAGTCTGTGCCGGTGATGCGCCAGACAGAAATTCTCAAACGCCTGGTTTCAGAAGATATCTCAATCAAGAATTTTAGGATCGTACTTGAAACGCTAGCCGAATGGGGAAATCGTGAAAAAGACCCAATCATGCTTACTGAATACGTTCGTGCCGGCCTTAAACGACAAATCAGCCACCATTACCTGAATGAGAGCAACACGCTTCCAGCCTATTTATTAACGCAGGATACCGAAGACACTATCAGAAATTCAATTCGTCAAACAGCATCCGGCTCCTTTGTGGCACTTGATACTGCAATCCTCAACACAATGATTGATGAGGTACGAAGTAAAAACTCGGATGCTAAATCGAATGGTCTGTCAGCCGTATTGCTATCGAGTGTGGACGTCCGCCGACATATGCGGACACTGCTCGAAAATGAGGGATTTGATATCCCTGTGTTATCGAATCAGGACCTGACAAACGATACACGTATTCAGTCTCTCGGCTATATTTCGTTTGGCGACAACACAGTTCAGCCTGCCGCATGATCCCGGATTAAACGCACCGATAATCCCGCCCGGTAGTTCATATAACGCAACCGATTTCACAGGAATGCAAAAACGCACTAAAAACCGTTATTACAGGCCGGATTTTGTCGTAAATCAGTAACCCTCTGTCGCTCAACGAGCATGCGCTCGCAGCGGCTCAAACTACCCTGTGACTGTCCTCCCGAAGCGGGCAGTCACATAAAGATTCCTGCCGCTTCAGTCGATGCCCTGTTACCGTTCAACAATAGGATTACCCCAATGTCTGACGACGAATACGATGATGAAGACATTATCCTCTCAGAGCTTGATGATGACGAGCTCGTCGAGCAAATGCATGACGATCTCTATAACGGTCTGCGTGATGAAATCGTCGAAGGCACGAATATCCTGTTAGAGCGTAAGTGGGCCCCGGACAAGGTTCTCAACGATGCACTGGTTGAGGGAATGCGTATAGTCGGAATCGATTTCCGTGACGGTATCCTGTTTGTTCCCGAAGTGCTGATGGCTGCCAATGCCATGAAAGGCGGAATGGAAATACTACGCCCGCTACTCGCCGAAACGGGCGCTGAAACTATTGGAAAAATGGTTATTGGTACCGTAAAAGGCGATATCCACGACATCGGAAAAAATCTGGTTTCTATGATGATGGAAGGCGCTGGTTTCGAAGTAATCGATCTAGGCATCAACAATCCTGTTGAAGACTACCTTGCAGCTCTCGAAGAGCACAAGCCGGACATACTTGGTATGTCTGCGTTGCTGACTACCACCATGCCCTACATGAAAGTAGTTATCGATACACTCCAGGAACAGGGCCTGCGGGATAAATATATCGTACTGGTCGGCGGTGCACCGTTAAACGAAGAATTTAGTGATGCAATTGGCGCTGATGCTTACTGCCGGGATGCTGCAGTTGCGGTAGAAACTGCTGGCAAATTAATCACTGAGCGTCGAGCCAGCTAAGCAGAACCTGTATTTATACAGTTGTGGCCGAACAAGCTGCACTGGTTATTGCCTGTGGCGCACTAGCCAGGGAAATTACCTGCCTGATTGAACTGAATCAGTGGACTAACCTGCGGGTACAGTGTGTCCCCGCAAAAATCCACAACCACCCGGAGCAAATACCGGATGCTGTTCGAGCCCTTATTCAAAAAGCCCGACCCGTCTATAACAACATCTACATTGCATTCGCTGACTGCGGTACCGGCGGTTTACTAGATGCGGTAATCGAGCAGGAAAAAGTTCAGCGGTTACCTGGCGCGCATTGTTACGAATTCTATGCCGGAAGCGAAGCATTTGAAGCAATGCAAGAGCAGGAACTCGGCACATTCTACCTGACTGATTTCCTTGCCAGGCACTTCGATAGAATCATTCTTAGCGAGCTTGGTATCAACAAGCACCCTGAATTACGTGAAGTCTACTTTTCCAACTACAAAAAACTTGTCTACCTGGCGCAAACAGACAACCCCGAACTAGCCAAACGGGCGCAAGATGCAGCGATCAAGCTGAATCTCGACTACGAGTTTCGTCGAACGGATTACGGCGGCCTCCAACACGGCCTTAAACAGTTCACCGAAAGTATTGTGCAATGGCAAAATTAATTACCGTTTACTGGCGCGATATACCAGCGCAGGTCACAGCTAAAGCAGGTCGCAAGACGGCGAAAATTCAGTTGCCCGACCGTTTTCAGGAAGCCATAGACATGGCAGCTATGCGAGCCGGCAAAGGAAGTACAGATGCTTATCTGGAGGACTGGCGACGCGAGCAGACAGAGTGTGACAACAACCTTGAAGCCGCAGCGCAGGCAGCAGCCGAAAAACTTGAACAACAATTTGATCTGGAGCGTCTCCAGCTAATTGTAAAAAACAAGGGATTGCTCGACGATACGGACAAATAGGACAACACCCGCCATGTACCGAATAAGACACTGGTCAGTACGTAACGCACGGGCACTTGAAGCCTTCTATAACGGATTTGAGCGTATTCTGGTCAAGCTGCACCCGCTATGGAAACTGATTGGCTATCAGAGGCTGGAGAAGCCATTCGCCGCAGCAGAAAAACTGATTAAAGGCGTTCTGTTTGATTGCCAGATGTGTGGACAATGTGTGTTGAGCAGCACCGGGATGTCTTGCTCAATGAATTGCCCGAAAAATCTGCGAAATGGCCCCTGTGGCGGCGTACGCGGCAACGGTAACTGCGAAGTGTACGCCGAGATGAAATGCGTCTGGGTCGCGGCCTGGGAGGGTAGTCAGAAAATGAAAGGCGGTCACGCTATTTCACAGGTCCAACAACCTATTGATTTCCTGCAATCAAACAAATCTTCATGGCTGAACGTAGCACGTACGAAAAATTCCCACCGTGAAACTTCCGGGCATTAACTTTATTTAACGCAAGCTGACGTCAATCTATATAGTGCGAATTCATGGAACAACGCAATGTCGATCTTTCACCGGCAGAATTACTGCCAATTCTACCCGGGCATAGCTCCCCGGGTAGATTTGAGCGTGTACTGCGTGCCGGTAAATTTGCCGTAACTACTGAGCTGGCACCACCGGACTCCGCCGATCCCGCCCAAGTTTACGAGAGAGCCAGTATTTTCGACGGATACGTCGATGCAATAAACGCCACAGACGGCAGCGGTGCCCACTGCCATATGTCCAGCATCGCAGTGTGCGGTTTGCTGACACGCGCTGGCTACTCGCCGATCATGCAGATTTCCTGTCGCGATCGAAACCGCATAGCAATTCAAGGTGAAATACTTGGCGCTTCAGCGATGGGCGTCTCGAATATTCTTTGCCTCACAGGTGACGGTGTACAAGCCGGAGACCACCCTGAGGCTAAACCGGTATTTGATCTAGACTGCATGTCGCTGCTCGAGATTGGCAAGCAGATGCGTGACGGGGGAACGTTTCAAAGTGGCCGGAAACTCGATCATTCACCGCCAATATTTCTTGGTGCAGCAGCAAATCCGTTTGCCCCTCCTCACGATTGGCGACCACTCAGGCTGGCAAAAAAAATAGCCGCTGGTGCTCAGTATGTTCAGACACAATACTGCTACGACATCGCGCTTTTACAGAACTATATGAGTCGCGTGCGTGAACTCGGGCTGCATGAGCAAGTGTATACCCTAGTGGGTGTCGGTCCGCTGGCTTCAGCAAGAACAGCCAGCTGGATTCGAACCAATGTACCCGGGGTACACATCCCGGACTCCGTTATTGATCGATTATCCGGTGCAAAAAATCAACGCGCAGAGGGTATAAATCTCTGCATAGAACTCATTCAGCAAATCCGGGAAATTGAAGGCGTAAACGGCTGCCATATCATGGCTTACCGACAAGAACATGCAGTACCTGAAATCGTCGAGCGATCTGGAATACTTCAGGATCGCAACAGACGTAAACGTACCATTTCCAACTAACACCAAGCCTGGTCGACCACCAAGGAAACATTGCGATGACTGAAACTGTAATCGGGTCCGCAAAACGCGAGCACATTATAGGATTCAACAAACCGTTCACCATGATAGGTGAGCGGATAAATCCAACCGGTCGCAAATTACTGGCTGAAGAGATGAAAAACGGTGACTTCAGCCGTGTCGAAGCAGACGCTATAGCGCAAATAGAAGCGGGTGCGCACATGCTCGATATCAACGCGGGCATCCCGCTCGCAGACGAACCAGCACTACTCGCCCAAGCTATTGAGCTAGTACAGTCACTGAGCGATATTCCGATATGCATCGACTCTTCAATTGTCGAGGCACTTGATCGAGGCCTTCAGGTCTACAAGGGTCGTGCACTTTTGAACTCGGTAACCGGTGAGACAGATCGTCTTGAGCAAGTTCTGCCACTGGTAAAAAAATACGATGCAGCGGTAGTAGCCATCTCAAACGACGAAACCGGCATCTCGGAAGACCCTGATGTTCGATTTGCCGTGGCGAAAAAAATTGTCGAACACGCCGCAGACTATGGAATCAAGCCTCGGGATATCGTGATTGATCCACTGGTAATGCCAATAGGCGCAATCGGTCAGGCTGGCAGGCAGGTATTTGATATCGTCGGACGCATTCAGCGTGAGTTAAAGTGCAACACCACTTGTGGTGCTTCAAACGTCAGCTTCGGCCTGCCGAACCGGGGCGGCATTAACAGTGCTTTCCTGACAATGGCAATTGCGCACGGATTAACTTCGGCAATCACAAATCCGGTGCACAAGGAGGTCATGGATGCAGTAATGGGAGCGGATGTACTCATGGGGCATGATCAGGATTGTCTGCGCTGGATTGAAAAGTATCGCGAAGCACCCACAACCGGCGAAGGCGTCGGCCGAGGCAGACGGGTTTCGAAACGACGCAGACCCCCGAAATAAGCAAAATCCGGAAAACAAAAGGCAAATGTCAGAGCAAGATGTAAAGGTTGTTTTTACACCAAGTGGACGTCGTGGCCGCTTTCCTCCGGGAACACCGGTTCTTGAAGCCGGGCGCGCACTGGGGGTTGATATTGACTCCGTCTGCGGTGGCCGTGCAATCTGCGGGCGCTGCCAGGTTTTATGCGCTGAAGGGGATTTTCCCAAACATGAAATTCAATCATCTGCGGCCAGCCTGTCACCCTTTACCAAAACCGAAGAACGCTGGGAGCGCGTTAAAAAGCTTTCCCTGAACGGCCGCCGTTTGAGCTGCCAGGCACGCCTGCAGGGCGATGCTGTCATTGATGTACCACCAGACAGTCAGGTGCATCGACAGGTAATACGCAAGGGCGCTGATTTACTCGATATCGTTCTGAACCCTGTTGTTCGTCTCTACTACGTGGAAGTACAGGAACCCGATATGCATTCGCCTACCGGCGATTTGCAGCGGTTAATCAGCGCTCTGGAATACGAGTGGCACCTCAACAACATACGGTGTGACCCATCGTTGATCTACTCTCTGCAGCAAACACTGCGTGCCAAAGACTGGAAAGTAACCGCAGCCATCACAGATGACGGCAAAATCATCGCTCTTTGGTCGGGTTTCAAAGAGCAGGTGCTCGGCATGGCCGTGGATATCGGCTCAACTACTATTGCAGCACATTTGTGCGATCTGACAACCGGTATAGTACAAGCATCAACAGGACTGATGAACCCTCAAATTCGCTTTGGTGAAGATCTGATGAGTCGGGTTTCCTACGTGATGATGAACCCCGACGGTGATAAAGACATGACCCGGGTGGTGCGGGAGGCAATCTGTGATCTTGTTACCTCAGCTACAGCAGAAATAGACGCCCGACCCGACGACGTATTAGTCATGACCATGGTAGCCAATCCGGTCATGCATCACCTGCTGCTGGGCATCAACCCGATTGAGCTAGGCGGTGCACCCTTCGCCCTTGCAACCGACGAAGCAATACTTTGCAAAGGTGCTGAACTCGATTTAAATACTCATCCGAACACACAGGTCTATGTGTTGCCATGTATTGCCGGTCACGTTGGCGCCGATACCGCCAGCGTCATTCTGGCGGAGCGACCTGACACAATGGAAGAAATGACCTTACTGGTGGACGTCGGTACCAACGCCGAGATTGTATTAGGTAATCGCCATCGACTGCTGGCTTGCTCCAGCCCCACTGGTCCGGCGTTCGAGGGCGCACAAATCAGTGGCGGCCAACGCGCAGCGCCTGGCGCCATTGAGAGAGTAAGAATTGATCCGGAAACGCTGGAGCCACGTTATAGCATTATCGGTTCCGAAAAATGGTCTGACGAATCAGGTTTTGCAGAATCCGTTGAAGGTATTGGTGTCACCGGAATTTGCGGAAGTGGCATCATAGAAGTTATAGCGGAAATGTTTCTCGCCGGGATAATCGACACCAACGGCGTTATCCGTGCTGAGCTCGCAGCGAAAAGCAACCGCCTGATTGAAGACGGCCGCACCTATTCCTATAAACTCCACGATGGCGACGTAAAAGTAATCATCACCCAGAACGATGTCCGGCAAATCCAGCTGGCGAAAGCTGCCCTATATGCCGGAGTTCGTCTGCTTATGGATAGACTGGAGGTGGAACATATAGATCGAATTAGGCTGGCAGGCGCATTTGGCAGTCACATTGATGTTAAATATGCAATGGTGCTGGGCCTGATACCGGACTGCAACCTTAAACACGTTTCCTCTGCTGGAAATGCAGCAGGCTCAGGGGCACGAATTGCGCTACTGAACCGGGACTCTCGCGGCGAAATTGAAGCACTGGTCAAGCAGGTCGAAAAAGTAGAGACAGCTGTTGAACAGAAATTTCAGGATCACTTTGTTGAAGCAATGGGAATACCGCATAAAACCGCAACATTCCCTAATCTGAAGCGAGTGGTAAAACTACCTGATCCCACTCCCTCCAGCGATAACCTAGAGGGCCGCAGAGCCCGCCGCCGTCGGCGCAGAAGCTGAGCACACGGTAGTTCGGCGCAGTGTTGTCACTTTCTTGCTCCCACTTGAACGAATTTGCTCACGTGCAGCATCAACCTGACCTGCTGCTTTTCGTCTCTCATCACGAGGAGGTAAACCGAAAGTATCGCGGTAGCACTTGCTGAAATGTGGAGCCGAAATAAAACCACACGCCAACGCTATGTCGACGATAGGCATACTGGTCTGCAGCAGTAATTGTCGCGCTCTTTCCAGGCGAAGCTCCAGATAGTAGCGCGTGGGTACACACTGCAGATAGCGCTGAAACAGGCGCTCAAGCTGCCGTCGGGACAACCCGACATGAAACGACAACTCATCAAGTGTCATCGGTTCTTCAATGTTTGCTTCCATCAGCGACACGGCTTCGGCAAGTTTCGGCTGATTAGTCCCTATACGCTGAGTCAGCGGGACCCGCTGTCGATCGTGTTTATCACGAATGCGATCACACATAAACTGCTCCGTTATCGCCGATGCCAGGTCTGAGCCATGTGTATTGCGTATTTCGTGTAAAAACATATCAAGCGGAGCCGTCCCGCCAGCACTGGTATAGCGATCACCATCAATTTCAAATAGTTCAGGGGAAATAACCAGATGAGGGAATTCTTCGCGTGCACTAGCCATATTTTCCCAGTGGATAGTGCATCGACAGCCATCAAGCGCGTCCGATTTAGCGAGAAGATAAGTTCCTGTGCACACAGCGCCAAGCACCATATCCCTCTTGGCAGCTGCACGCAGCCAGGTCACAACTGAAGGATCGGCATAGTGCTGAACCTGGTTGCCCGAACAAACGAACAGTGCGTCGAGATTCAGTGCCTCTGCCAGTGTTTTGTCAGGAGTAACCGAAATTCCGTTGCTTGCTCGAACCGGGTCCATGCTGGCACCAACTATTGACCAATCATAGAGTTGCTCGCCAGCCAGCTGATTCGCCATTCTCAATGGCTCAACACAAGAGGAAAAGGCAAGCATGGAATAACTTGGAACCAGTAAAAAGCCGATTGAAGTAGGCCCACCGACCTTCTTGGGTTTTATCATCAACACATCTCCAAAGCAATTGGGTAAGTGTCAGGTGCTGGCTGAACAGTGTATCGCAGCCTCTCCGATGTATCCTTCATCTTAAGGTATAACTTAAGTGCCAATTTCCGGCGCTCGACCCGTTTTCCCGACAGGTGCGATAATGTACTGTAAGCGACATTTCAAATGAGTGCCAGTTGACAATGCGATCAGGGGCCAGCATAAAAAAAACCAACTTCGCTCATATTAAAATTAACTATTACATTTAATTTATTGTTTTATAAAGATATCTAAAATTCGCAACAATGATCCTATCATCCTCACACTTTGTAAAATAAATTATTTTCACCACCATTTAAGCCCATTATTTTAGCTTTTTCCGCTTAATAGTTAGGAATTGATGGCACAAATAGGGCTCATTAGCCCAACAAAACCACTTTGTCAGGAATAAAAAATCTCTTTTTGAAACGAAGCACATCAGATTTTTTTCGAATCGGCAGTCGCTGCGAGATGACCTGAAATTACACATGCTCAGAAAAACCGCACATCACCCGGTCGATGCGATATTCACAAGATCGAACCGCGCGGGAGGAAATAACCGGAAGAATTAATTAATTCAGTAGTTAGAGTCCAGGAATGACTCTTTCCGCTGCCGGATATAAGAAAGTAGAGCCTCATCAACAGCTGGATCAATAGCGGGTGGCTGATAAGCAGCAAGCCGTTCTTTATACCTTATATTGGCACGCTGTGAGGCGTCCAGCGAACCTTCGGATTCCCATTGTTCAAAGCTGTTGTTATCTGCAATACTCGAACGATAAAACGCAGTTTCAAAATTGTTTTGTGTGTGCTGACACCCGAGAAAGTGCGCGCCCGGTCCAACTTCCCGGATTGCATCAAGCGCCTGACCGTTTTCACTGGCATCGAGGCCTGCCGCAAACACTTGCATCATGCCAGCCTGATCGTCATCCATCATGAACTTCTCGTAGCTCATCACCAACCCGCCTTCCAGCCAGCCCGCCGTATGGAGCATAAAATTAACCCCCGCCAGCATCGCTGCCTGTAATGTATTGGCAGCCTCGTAGGCCGCTTGCGCATCCGGCAGCTTGGATGCATTGAGCCCACCGCCGGAGCGAAACGGTACACCTAGCCGTCGAGCCAGTTCTGCAGCTACATACAGCACTGATGACGGCTCAGGCGTGCCAAACGTTGGTGCTCCTGACTGCATTGATACACTGCTGGCAAAGGTTCCAAAAACCACTGGAGCTCCCGGCCGCACCAACTGTACAAATGCCATACCTGCCAGGGCCTCTGCCAGAATCTGTGTGACCGTACCGGCAACAGTTACAGGCGACATTGCACCCGCTAAAATAAACGGCGAGATCACGGTAGCCTGATTAGCCTTTGCATAGACCTCCGCTGCACCCAGCATGGTGTCGTCAAAGGTCATTGGCGAATTGGCATTAATCAAGTTTATTACCACCGTTTTTTCAACACCGGTAGCCGCATCAATAAAATTATCCCCAAACAGAATTTTTGACATCTCTACAGTATCCGCAGCACGTTCGGCAGCAGTAACGGAGCCCATATAGGGCTTGTCGCTATAGCGCATGTGCGCATAGACCATATCAAAATGTCGCTTGTTTACCGGCAAATCGACAGGCTCACAAACAGTTCCACCCGAGTGATGCAAGGAAGAACTCATGTACGCGAGCTTGACGAAATTATGGAAGTCCTCCAGATTGGCATAGCGACGACCGTTATCAATATCGCGTACAAACGGTGAGCCGTAGGCAGGCACAAGCACCGTGCTGTCACCGCCGATTTTGACGTTGCGTGCGGGATTCCGGGCATGCTGAATGAACTCTGCCGGTGCGCTTTCCTGTATTATCCGACGGCACATACCGCGCGGAAAACGTACTCGTTCTCCGTCAATTTCAGCACCAGCCTCTCGAAACAATTCAAGTGCCCGTGGAAAGTCACGAAACTCGATCCCGATTTCTTCAAGGATAGTATCCGCGTTATATTCTATAAGCTCCAGTTGCTCAGACGTTGCATGGCAATAGGTAGGCACCCGTCGAGTAATATAGGCCGCGCCCTGACTTTGCGTTGCACTGCGAGCTGCCCGTTTAGCCTCGCGCCCACCTGCTCTTCTTCGCCTGTTACCAGCCACAGCTACACCCGCTTTCAAATCTGATTGATACCACCAAGTATTAGCTTATTGCACGGTTGAGACTACCGACTTAGCGACGGGCAGGTGTACAGACGCGCCAATCTCGCTTTATTCCGTTGGTTTACCTTTACACTCTATCTACCACTCGCAAGCAACCACAGCATTGACTTCACTGCGCTTTTTACAAATGTTTTGATTCGTATTTGCAAACCAGGACACCTGAAAAACAGCCAGGGCAGACAGCTCAAAGACCTTTCAGCTCAGTACCAACTGGTAATAACGAAGTGTTGTTGCATGCATTGAGTCGTTAAATCAGCGAAAATCCCCAAAATATCTATTCTTACTCCTAACCACTTTAATTAATTATTGAAATTTACACGATCCGGATAACCGGTTCGGCTGTACACAAGGGGAACGCATATGGCAAATCCACCAGACAACAAACAGGACAAAAATGAAACTCCTGACAACTCGTCAGATCGTCCCCCGGTAACCAGGAATCTGGCGGACTCTGCCATTGCCATCGAAAACAACAATCAAGCCGACACCGAGGTAAGCGAGCCGTCCCTGCGAAACACCACTGAAGAAGTTTCAGAACAGGCTCTAGACCCGGTGGAGGCTACGCAATCCTCCACAAAGACGAACGCAGAACAGCGATCAGCTGCAACCGAACACAGCACGGACAGCGACAGCGAGGATCGCTCAACTGCTCGTACAACCAACAGAACCTACGGTGAAGTGCGGGAAACGCCACCGCCTCTTCTACGAACCAGTCGCACGCAGTCAACGGCAGTTGAGCGCGAACCTCGAACACCGAGACCAATAGTTTCCTCCTCTCGCGGTGGAGAATCCGAAACAGTAAAAACCCGTCTACGAACGCGCTCAACTGGCACAGCCAGAGCAAATCGCGCTAACTCCGCAGGCAGCAACCGGAATTCCCCAGACTACCGCCAACCACCGAGGCGCCGTGAAAACCGCCAGGCAGTGACAGACCGCGAATATCCGGCTCAACGATCAAGAAACGCCGCCGGAACAGGCATGAGGGAAGCTGAGGCTTCGACAAAACCAGATCGAGCTACTGCTGCTAAACCTCACGCTTCGCATACAAGTGCTGAAAATCTACAACCTTTACACGAACGCGGTCGTCAAATAGTCCCGCCTGTGGGAGCGACAAGCAAAACCGGCCGTTTCATCCGTCCGCCATCCCATCAAACACCACTGGTAGTTGATCCGGGCACTACACGCCAGGGCGGTGAATGGGGCCCCCTGCTACTTGGTATTGCGCTTCTTGGAGTTGTGGGACTGTACGCGATCCGTCACTACACACCACAGATCGAGGCAGATCTGGCGGAGCGCTCAAAGTCCGAACTCAGTAGTGCCGGGATGGACAGCACCCGTGTAACCGTAAGTGGCCGCAATGTATCTATTGACGGCGTCGTTGCATCACAAAGTGAACGGGCACGCGCAGAACGTATCGTTAACGAAGTATTCGGCGTTCGCTCGGTTGAAAACAATCTCACTATTGGCTCTTTAACTGCCACGGACACCCAACCCACTCTGCAGCCATCTTTTCAGCTGGACAATGCGGACGGCCAGACGACGATTAGTGGAATTGTTTCCGACGCAAAATACGCCTCTGCCATTGAACAAGCGGTAAAAGAGAATTTCGGTGAGCAGAATGTATCCGGGTCAATCAGCGTAGATGAAAACACCACTAACCCTGGCTGGCTGAACGCGTTGACTGCACTTCTGCCACAAACCCGGAATCTTGATAACGGTGGCCTGGCCATCACTGATGACACCTTAACTCTGTCAGGAAAAAGCAGCTTAGCCAGCAAAACGGCAGCCGGCGATTTTGCAGCCACACAGCTGGGCAGTTATCTGACTATCGAAAATCTTATCGATGCACCCGAGCCAGAGGTACAACCAAAGCCTGAGGCAGAGGCAGAGGCAGAGGCAGAGGCAGAGGCAGAGGCAGCAACTTCGCCACAGACAACAACACAAACGGAACCGACGACAACAGTCACGGAAACACAGGCTACCCCTGCTCCGGAACCCACCCTCGGGCCGCAGCCGGCACCTGTAGCAGATCTACCGTCATATCTCACGATCTCGAAAGCCGATGAGCAGATTGTTCTCACCGGTTTTATGTCGAAAGATAGTGCTGAAAGTCTATTAGAGACCTTCGGTGACGATGTTTCCATAACGAACAATCTGACGATCAACGATCGCGCTGACCCGTCAGACTGGCTCGGTTCATTAACACAATCTTTTGAATCGATGGACAATGTACAAGATGCCCGCATAACGATGACCCGTGGTGGAGCGGTACGATTCAGTGGCGTGGTAGAAAGCGACGAACAAAAGCAGCGCACCGAAAAAACGATTAGCGGTATTTTTGGATCAGACCCCATCGTATACAACCAGTTGAAGGTTAAAATTCCACCGGTTGTCCCCACAATGTCACCTTTCGCTTCACTCAGCGAGAGCGATAGCGAGGTCCGCGTTACAGGACTACTTCCAGCCGAAGCCAATAAAATCATTAACGAACGTCTGCAAACTCAAAATGTACGAGTTATCTCAAATGTTACTGAAGATGAGCGAGTGATGATGCCAGCATGGGGAAATCAACTAGCGGAATCGCTGGGCGTTCTCTCTGAAATCCGGGAAAAAAACATCATTATCTCCAGCACAGGTGAAGTCACTCTAAAAGGTATCGCTGATAGCGAAGAGAGCCGTCTGGAGGCCCTGGGCAAAGCTCGCTCATTGTTTGGTGATTCAATTACTCTCACCAATACAATCGCCCTTGCTGCACCTGCAGCATTACCGAAAGAAGACCTTCAGATCCTGCTCTCCAAAATCGACGTGTCCGCTATTCGCTTTAGGTCGAGTAGCGCAGAGCTTGACGCAAATAGTGTGGCTATACTTGACGAAGTCGCTGCCGCTTTGCAGCAGTTCCCAACTGTAAAAGTAACAGTAGAAGGTCATACTGACTCTCTCGGCGACTATGATTACAATCTAAGCCTGAGTGCAAGTCGCGCGCAGTCTGTTAAAAGCTTCCTGACCAATCGGGGCATTAGAGAAGAACAACTCTCAGCTCAAGGCTTCGGTCCGGATCGAGCAGTAGCGCCTAACAATTCAGCGGCAGGTCGTGCGTTAAATCGGCGTATTGAGTTTACAATTACCGGAGAATAGGAAGATGAACACCTACGTTATGGGCGAAATCGCCACCGTGCTAGCCATTACTGCGCTGGCCGGCATGCTTATCGGGTGGTGCATTAAAAGCCTGTTTACTGACCGCACCGAAAGAAAGGTTCGCGAATTTGTCGCACAGGATGTCGACAATGCAACAGCCGATGTAAAGTTAATTCAAGCTACGCTGGATAAAAAAGAAGCAGAGCTGCGGGACGCTACCGTGGAATTGCAGCAGTTGCGCGGGCGGGATGTGTCACTAAAAGCTGGCAATAGCACCCAGATACAGGAAATAAACGCGCTTAAAACTGAACTTGCCGAGTCGAGACAAACTCTTGAGAGAAACCGTGCAGAATTCAATGCGTTTCGCAATGAAAAGCAAACTGAAACTCTCACCCTGACAAATAAACTGGCAGGATTCCAGGCTGGTGGCCCCGTTTATGACGAGCGAATCAAAGAAGCAAACGAAACAATTACTGCCCTGCGCACCGCCGTGCAGGAAAACGACAAAATAATCGATAGTCTTCGTGCCCGGGTAAAAGAGGGTGATCAAAGCGTTGAAAGTTTGCGCATGCAACTCAAAACTGTCGAATCAGCTGCCCGTGATGTTCAGTCAGCTGAAGACGAGCGCAAGGCAGAAATTATTTCTCTCAGTAACCAGTTGCGTGAGATATCCATCCAACGAGACAATTTCAAACGGGATTTCGAGCAAAGCACCGAAAGCAAAAATGCCGAAATCGCAAATCACCAAGACCGTCTGGAGGAGCTCGCCAATGTCCGCAACCTACTCTCCAGGAAAGAACAGGACTACAACAAACTCAATCAGGAAAGTCGAGAGCTGTCAGCACGCAGTGGCGCGCAGATCACTGAACTCAAACGTGCTGTCGCCGACCGAGACTCTACTCAAGCTCAGACACAAAAAGAGCTCAAACAACTACTTGATCAAATCAAAACGTTAAAAACTGACAACAAAAACGTCATCGCCAGCCAGGAAAAACAGCTCGCCAGCCTGCAGAATCAGTTGGACACCGCTTCAGCCAATTTAAAGGCTGCCACCGCAGAACTTGGGCAAAAACGCGTAGCTCGGCAGGAGATTGAAACCAAAAATGCAGAAGTGGCTGCCCTTAATGATTTACTTCGAGATGTCAGCGGCAAACGGGATTCACTCCAGAATCGAATTACCGATTTCGAAAAACAGCTTGAAATTGCTGCAAAAAATGCGGAAAACGCAAGCGACTTACAGAAGCAGCTTCAGGAACTAGAGGCAACAGTAGCCACACGCGACACCCAAATCGCCAAGCTTAAAAGCGAGATGGTTGATGTCTCAGCCAAACGGCGACGTCTCGAGGCCGATGTTGGCGAGTTAAAGTCAGCGGGCAACAAAATTCAGCGAACCCTCACCGCAGAGGCAGCATCAAAACTTACAGCCTTGAACGGCCGGCTGCTGGAAACTGAAAAAACAACCGCAACATTGCGCAGCGATTTAAAACAGCGCGAAGACCTGGTAAGCAAACTACAGGGTGAAATAGACGAACTCGTCAGCAACCGGGACGCTCTGGCTGAGGAACTGGATGAGTTGAAATCCGCCAGCGCAAAACAAGCACAAACAGCGACAACAGAAGCGGAAAGTAAGCTTTCGGCGCTAAATGCGGAAATGCGCGAGCGGGATAATAAAATCGAGAAACTACGTACAGCAATGTCTGAGATGACATCCAGCCGTGACCAGCTTGCAAGCATGGTATCTGAACTGAAAGGACGCGCTGAACAACTCGAATCATTCAAGTCAGAAATGCAACAGACAGTCACCGACCGATCTGCCGAACTTCAGCAGCGCAGCGTCGCCTACGCTAAATTACAAAGTGAATTTCAGAACCTTACCGTAACACGAGACGACTACGAAACACGCCTGAATCAGCTTCGCGCTCGAGTAGACGAGCAATCACACACCAGTGAAGCTGAAATTGCCCGCCTGAAGGCGCAGGTAGCTGACTTGCGCAGCCAGCTTTCTCTTGCGCAGAGCGAAAATCAACATTTAAGTGAAGAACTGTCCGGCACAGAAGAACTCAAGCTGAAAATAACTGAACGTGAGTCTGAAATACAAAAACTACAGATCAATTCACGAGACGCTGTTGCAGCCAGCTCTCTGGATACCGCACTTGAAGAGCACGCTAAAAAGAATGCAACATTAACTTCTGTACTGCAGGAACGCGACGCTGAAATAGGTCGACTAAACGCGATCATTACCGACAACCGCGTTGGAAGTAAGCAGCATACGTCAGAAATTTCGCTACTGAAGCAGGAAGTCGAATCTCAAAGCACACTAATCCAATCTCTAGAGGAACAGGCAGAAAATACACTTGTGTTACACAAGAAGATAGCCTCACAGTCAACTGAAATTGAAGAATTACGAGCAAGCCTTTACGAAGTTCAGCACAACAATTCTGTCACCACCAGCACTGGCGCTCCAGCCGCAAACTCTTCCGTGGACGAAAGACTTCTGCAACTGCAACAACAACTGAATGTAAAAGAAATCGACCTACAGCGATTGAAAAACCAGGCCGAAGGCGCAAAAGAGCTGCAATCACAAAATGAAGAGCTGAAGCGTGCCATAACAGCCCGTAACCGGGAACTTCAGCAAACCCGTCTTGAGCTAGCCAGCGTTGCGGCAACAACTGGACGGGACACTGCAACAACCAACACGGATGCATCAGACGCCGGGGCGGCAGCTTCAGCACACACAGAGGTATCAACCCGGGCCGCCAAGACAAAACCACGTGTTTTTGTGCGACCAGGTGCCACAGCCAGTGAATTGGCAGGCACCGAGTTAATAAAGCCAAGCCGTGCACAGTACACACGAGATGGTTATAAGTTAACCAGCGCAGACGGTACTGATGATTTAACTCTTCTACCGGGAATCGATAAAAACAGTGCCTACGCTCTTAGCCAGAACGGGATAGCCGAATTCGAGCAAATCGCTCTCTGGGAACGCCGTGAAGTAGCGCATTTTGCCGAGCGCGCAAACGTACCTGCAGCACTGGCTGAGAGTTACGACTGGCCGGGATGCGCCCGACAAATACTTAACGGCAGCTATCGCAGAGACAAAAAAATGGAAACGCTTGGCACTGCCTAGCCAGCACCACACGCTATAGATTTATCATAAGCCCGGACTTTCCGGGCTTTGTTTTGCCCACATTTGCCTTCATGCGTCTTTTTTTAGAGCCGACTCAGAACCTGCTTGCCGCATCACTCCAAGGCTGTTAATACTACGCCCACACAACTTACAGCAAACAACCGACTCAATATTTCGGAGAACTCTATAAATGGCAACAAAAGTCAATTCATGGAACGAGTTTGATCCACTCAAACACGTAATCGTCGGTCGCGCTGACCACACCTGCATTCCTCCAAGCGAACCCGCAACAGAGGCGAAAGTCCCCGAAGACAGCGATATGCGCGGCATGTGGGGTCCGCGACCACTGGAAACGGTAGAGAAAGCGAATATACAACTGGATAATCTCGCTAAACTGCTGGAAGAGCGGGGTATCACCGTGGATCGACCCTCGCCAATACAATGGAATCAGGCCGCTATTACGCCGGACTTCAGCACAGCATCAATGTTCGGTTGCATGCCGCCGCGGGATGTTTTGCTAACTGTTGGTTCCGAAATTCTGTGCGCGCCCATGTCGTTTCGATGCCGCTACTTTGAATACCTTGCCTATCATCCACTCATGCAGCGATATTTCGATGAAGATCCCGATTTCAAATGGGAGCAAGCTCCCCGACCAAGACTCTCAGATGAATCCTACCAGGCAGGTTACTTCGATGAGATCACTATAGAAGAGAGATTATCCCGCACAGCTGCACTGGATTTTGTCACCACTGAATTTGAGCCACTATTCGACGCTGCAGATGTTATGCGACTTGGCAAAGACCTGTTTTGCCAACATGGTCTAACGACCAACCGACGCGGTATGCAATGGCTGCAGCGGCACTTTCCCGATCATCGAATACATGCGGTAAATTTTCCTGGTGACCCCTACCCGATCCACATCGATGCTACTTTCGTTCCGCTTAAACCCGGGACTATTATCAACAACCCCAATCGTCCGCTACCGGATGAGCAGCGTAAAATCTTCAATAAAAACGATTGGGAGATTATCGATGCGGCGACCCCCGTCCACAATGCACCACCTCCATTATGCTATTCAAGCGTGTGGCTATCGATGAATTGCCTGGTAATCGATCATAAGACTGTGGTGGTAGAAGCAAGCGAAACCAATCAGATGGAGCAAATGGACAAATTGGGCATGGAAGTATTGCCAATGCCTTTCCGTGATGCCTATCCATTTGGTGGCGGGCTGCACTGCGCTACAGCCGATGTCTATCGCGAGGGAAATTGTGAAGATTACTTTCCAAATCAGGTAGGCTCTACCCGACTCTGATAAGCTGATTAACCAGAAAGCGATTTATCTGGTGTGTCTGTACACACCAGAGTCACTTTCTCTATCAGCAGTTCTATATCGCCTGCTAATTGCTCTGAAAACTGTAGCAGCCTATCTCTACGGCAGAAAATCTAGATTGGCATTAAGCTGTCAAAATCAACAATCTCTGGTTCACCATGATGGCGATTGATGTAACGCAATAAATCTTCTGCTGACAAGGTTGTCGTCATTCGATTATCACAAGGGTGAAAATGCAGTGGATCCATTTCCAGCAACTGCTTATCAAGCACCAGCTTCACCGACCGGGTCACATCATTCAAGATAGCCAGAGGCGTTACTGCACCAGGGATAACTCCCAGATAGTGCATAAGGCGCTCTGGACTAGCGAAACTCAATTTGCCGAAGCCTAGAGACTCTCCAAACAGTTTAAGGTTGATTGTCCGGTGCTCAAGCAGAGTCACCATCAGCATCTTGCCTTTGCGATTTCGCAGGAACAGATTTTTCGAGTAACCGCCTGGAACACCATCTCGAAGAGCGAGTGAATCTGCTACCGTGCGCATAGGTGCATGGCTTATCGAGCTGTGTATAATCCCCAATTCATCTAATGCTGCTTGCACCTGAATCGCGGATGCCGGCTGCGCACCATTGATTAGCGCTCTTTCTATAGTTCTGCCATCCTCACTCATAACCTGGATCTTCGCAGAGAACTGACTAAATTCATTTGTAGCGCTTCTCCAACATTTCAAAAACGGCTCGCAGCCCCATAGCCTCACCGCCAATCGGTCGGCCACTACGCGAACGATTGTTCCATGCCATTACATCAAAGTGCGCCCAACTGACTTCATTATCGACAAAACCCTGTAAATACAGCGCAGCAGTTATTGCACCTCCGAACGGTGAGCTCGCACAGTTTTGCAAATCCGCCACATGACTTTTCAACAATGAACGATAACCCCTATGCAGCGGCAACTGCCACGTTGGGTCACTAACTTGCTCACCGGCATCTAATATATCTGCTGCAAGTTCTTTATCGTTACTGAAAAACGCGGCTATTTCGGTTCCAACAGCCACCCTGGCGGCCCCGGTAAGCGTTGCAAAATCGATTAATAGATCAGGTTTTTCCTCACAGGCTTCTGTCAGTGCATCACACAAAACCAAACGCCCTTCAGCATCTGTATTGTCAATTTCAACTGTAATACCGCTACGCGTTTGAATTACATCGCCCGGACGAAAACTGTTTGACGATATCGCATTCTCAGCAGCTGCAACCAGCAAGCGCAGACGCACAGGAAGCTCCAGCGCCATTATCAGCTGCGCCAGACCAATCGCATGTGCCGCACCACCCATGTCTTTTTTCATCGAGCGCATGCCATTCGACGGCTTAATGTTTAAACCGCCACTATCAAATGAGATTCCCTTACCGACAAGAGTCAGCAACGGATGCGATTTATCACCCCACAGTAATTCGATCAGTCTCGGGGGATGAACACTGGCCCGTCCAACTGTGTGGATGCAGGGGTAATTGCTTGTGAGTAAATCATCCCCGATAATTTCCTGAAACTCTGCAGCATGTGTTTGCGCTATTTCACCAACCACTGCAGATATATGCTGCGGCATCATATCTTCGGCGGGAGTGTTTATTAGATCTCGCACCCGATTTGTTGCAGCAACGGTTTCCTGAACGTGCGGGTGATTGGCTGAATTAGGTAATTTTAATCGCGCCGGCTTACGGCGTGCATTCTTATATCGGGTAAACTGATACGCCCCCAGCCCCCAACCAATCGCCAATGCTTCGATGTTGGCTTTGACACCACTACCTTCAAGTGTGTATAGCCCTTCGGGTAATTGCATTGGTAAATCCGCAATAGCAAACGGATCTGCCAGATCGGAAACCCCACAGATAAATCGCTCTACATTTCCATCTGCATCGGGTATAGCAAGTAACTTCCCTGCACGAGCCTCGAATTGATTCTGTTCCAGCCAGGCTACTTGCGCAGAACCGAGTTTCTTGAGAAACCGTGGATAGCTGGCAGCAGTCACAATAACTACGGAGATAGCTGTCTGGCGGCCACCAAAAACAAAAGATTCAGTCATGAAGTACTTTATTAATTAACAAGCCCGTTAGTGTAGTCGTCAATTGGGCTTAAGTCAGCCCGGGCGGCTACGCATATTCTCTGGCAGCCATGTCGCCAACTCCGGTACCGCAATTAGTACAAACACCATCAATACCATTATCAGAAACATCGGGATAGCCGCTTTTGCAATATAACCCATCTCGTGATCAGTCATGCCCTGCAGAACGAAGAGATTGAACCCTATTGGCGGGGTAATCTGAGCCATCTCGACGGCTACTACGACAAAAATCCCGAACCAGATCACATCAATACCAGCCTCTCGTACCATCGGCTCAACCACAGCCATGGTCAACACAACTGATGAAATTCCATCGAGAAAACACCCGAGAACTATGTAAAAGACCAAAAGCGCAAGCAATAACTCAAAACGCGACAAGTCCATAGAATTAATGTAATCGGCCAGTGCACGCGGTAAACCGGTAAAACCCATAGAAAGCGATAAAAAGGCAGCACCAGCCAGAATCAGAGCGATCATGGCCGAGGTGCGAGTCGCCCCCATCAAGCTCTCGGAAAATGTCGACCAATTCAATGATCTTTGCGTAGCTGCTAATACAAGTGACCCCAGCACGCCAAAAGCCGCAGCTTCTGTTGCTGTAGCCCAACCACCATACATTGACCCGATTACCAGAAATATTAATAAAATTACTGGAATCAAAAAGCGGCTATTGTGCACTTTTTCCATAAACCCCGTCACGGGTTCCGGATCAGGGTTAAAGCCCCTGGAAAATCTAGATGCGAGTGCTACATAAGCCATAAACATCAGCGCCAGAACAATTCCCGGTATTACTCCGGCGAGGAATAATTCACGTATAGATTCATTTATTGTTACACCATAAACGATCAGCGTTAGAGAAGGAGGTATCATTAGCCCGAGAGTTGCAGCACCAGCTAGTGTGCCTATTATCATCTCCTCCGGGTAATTGCGTCTACGCAACTCTGGAATAGACATCTTGCCCACCGTCGTGAGTGTTGCCGCTGATGAGCCGGACACGGCCGCGAACACTGCGCACCCGACTACGTTTGTATGCACTAATCCACCCGGCAATCGGGCCATCCATGGAGATAACCCCCGAAACATATCAGCAGACAACCTGGTGCGGTAGAGTATTTCTCCCATCCAGATAAAAAGTGGCAGCGCGGTCAGGGTCCAGGATGAAGAAGCTGTCCAGATAGTAGTTATCATTGCATCGCCAGGGGGACGCGATGTGAACAACGTCATCCCTACAAACGCCACACCCAGCAACGCCAGACCGACCCACACACCTGAGCCGAGTAAAACAAACAACACGAACAGAAAGATACCTATCGGTCCAAGTGATTCCATCAGGCTATCCCTCCAGGGTAAAAGATGACTGAACCGATCATCAATGCTGCCCCAGCGTTTCCGCTACGATGGCATGTTTCTTTAACACAATAAGTCGCACTAGATTGTCCCAAACACACACCGCCAGCAGCACGGATCCTATTGCCATTGACATCTGCGGAATCCAAATCGGCCAGGCATCCTGCCCTTGACTAATATCGTGGAATTTGTGTGACCAGTGAGTAGCTTTAATTGCAAACCACGCAAGATAAGTGACGGTAGCTCCGGCGATTGCCAGGCACCATGCTTCCAGCCATGGGCGATATCGACCCATAAGGTTAAGTACTATCGATACTCTTATATGGGCTGCCCGATTCAATGTATGGGCAAAGGCAAAAAAAGAGGCCGCAGCCATACAATAGCCGGCAAAATTAGGAGCACTGCTGACCATATATCCGGAAGCACCAGTCCAGCGGGCAACCATCTGCAGAACAATCAGACACAGTATCGCAACCAGAAATAACGCCGCGATGACGCCGGAAGCCAGATACAGCCAGTCAAGAAACTTGCAAATACGTTTGTAGACAGCCATATATCTGTTTCCTCCGAGCTGCTTTGAGACTATTCAGGTTTTATAATTTCAATTACAAAGATACATCGCCCAATACGAAGAACCACAGCACCCGGCTGTGGCTCTAATTTTAAAGGCATATTTACATCAGTACATATTCACTGCTGTGGATACAACTGAACCGTATGCTATTTAGACGCGTTATAGGCTTCGATGATAGATTGACCGTCTTGTCCGGCCGACTTTAACCACTCGGCTGACATCGTGGCGCCTATCTCTTTTAGTTCAGATTGCAATTGCTCGCCAGCACGTTGCACTGTCATTCCGCCAGCACGCAAGCCATTCAATGTAAACCCGGTGTATTCTTTAGAGCGCCAGGTACCCGCATACTCAGCCATAGAAGCACAGGCTCTAATTACATTTTGATTTGCCTCACTGGTCTTTCCCCAAACATCTTTATTCACCATTACGTAGTTACGTGGTAACCAAGAATCGACTTCGTAGAAATGAGTCAGACTTTCCCACACCTTGCGGTCATAGCCGGTTGCACCAGAAGAAACCATCGCTTCAGCCACGCCGGTGGCGAATGCCTGAGAGATCTCAGCTGCTTCGATACTTACCGGCAACATGCCTGTCAGTTCAGCAAGACGGGCTGTAGCATTGTTGTATGAACGGAATTTGATACCTTTCATGTCTGCTACTGAGTTAACTTCTTTTTTGAAATATAACCCTTGAGGCGGCCATGGCACTGCATATAACAATACAAGATTTTGCTGGTCTAGCAATGTTGTCATTGTTGGCTTGGCAGCTTCCCAAAGGCGTGCAGCATCATCAAAAGATGTTGCGAGAAATGGTACGGAGTCGAAGCCGAAAACAGCATTTTCATTCTGATGGCCTGACATCAGTCGCTCGCCGATCGGCGCTTGCCCGGTCTGAATAGCGCGTTTGATATCTGCGCCTTTAAACAGAGAACCAGACGGGTGCGTCACAATTTCTATGTCACCACCGGTTCCGGTAGTTACACAATTGGCAAATTCAGCGCCCGTGGCCGAATGAAAGTTAGTTGCAGAATACGCCATCGGCATATCCCATTTCTCTGCCTGGGCTGCGCCAGCGACAAGTGTCAATGCCGATACAGCGGCGATGAGTGCGGGTTTGAATTTCATTTGTTGACCTCCAATGTGGGATCGCAATCATAACACCGCCCACCCGCAATTCGCAGCAGATTAAATTCCCGCATGTCGCAGAAACTCAACTCTCAACCTACCTCGCATGCATTCCGGGCGTATTTTTTTAGCGCTCCCTCATTAACCGAAGCGCCGAGACCCGGTTCCACAGGAACCTGAACTTTGCCATTTTCGATGGGAAATGGCGTCTCCAGCAGATCTTCTTCGAGGTACCAGGTCGCCTGATAGAATTCACAACCCAGCGAAATATTCGGCGTAGCGGCGATCATGTGAGTTCCGGCCAGGTGGGCGATTCCGGTTTCAAACATATCACCTCCATAACAAGGCAACCCCGCAGATTCAGCGACAGCCGCTATCTGCTGACCGCGTCGCAATCCTCCGCACTTCATGATCTTGACAGAAATTCCATTACAGATTTCATCGCGAGCCGCCTCGAACGCCTGAGGCAAATCAAAAACACTTTCGTCCGCTAACAGTGGCGTGTTGATACTGGCGCAGAGCTGCGCCATTACCATTCGATTCAAGGCTGGCACCGGTTGCTCGATAAAACCTAATTCAAAAGAGTCCAGATCCTGTAACCGCCTCATCGCCTCAAACGACTGCATTCCCTGGTTGTAGTCGGCTCTGATATCAAACTCGGGAAAATCCTTTTTGAGTCTTTCTAGCCGATTCAGATCAAACTCGTGTCCCTGAGTTCCCGTTTTTACTTTCACGATACGTACACCGGCATCACGTATGCGATCAGCAAGATCAAGATCGCGCGCAAACTCCGGATCGGCTAATGATACGGACAACGGAATTTCACCCCGGCAACAGCCGCCAAGCAACGCCCAGACTGGCTGACCACATAGCTGACCAAACGCATCAAGCAGTGCCGTCTCCACTGCAGCTTTTGCTTCAGGATGCCCCACAATCGTTTTATCTGCCAATTGCATTATGGCAGGTATCTCACTCACACAGCGACCGATCAGTAACGGCGCCAGATAGCGTTGAATAGCGGACAGAGTAGCCTCGGGCGTTCCGGTAAATACCGGCCACGGCGACGCTTCACCCCACCCGGCAATACCACTGGCTGTGCGAATTCTTAAAACCACTACTTCTACGTTGCCCGCAACCAAACCAATCCCGTGATCGCGAGGCGTGGATACCGGAAGTGCTACGTGCCAGAGAGACACTCGTTCAATTTTGTCTTTCATTTTTCTATAAAGTCCTATGCTGATGATTACTGTGCACTATATAATCTGCGACGAATCATCTGCTTTTTTATAGTGATCAAACGCACCCTGGTTACGTGATAGGATATATTGTGACGCTGCAACAGGTGGGTAGAGCGCTGCTTCGTCCGGTAAAAGCTCTAGCGGATTAACAACCGCTGTGGGACTCGGGTCATAGAACATCGCTATAGAATAGCGAGATTCAAAGGATGTATTGCGCACTCTATGTTTTGTCGAGGGCAAACGGCAATTAGACCAGCGCTCAAGCAGATCGCCAATATTCACCACCAGCGTATTTTCCAATGGCGCAGCAGCAACCCACTCTCCATTTGGAAAAAGCACTTCCAGACCAGCAGTTTCCTGCAATAGCAAGGTAATGCATCCGAAGTCACTATGCGGTGCAACACCATACTGATCCGGGTGATTTTCAGTGGTCGGGTATCTGAGCAATTGTCCGCGCAACATCGAGCGCTCGTAATATTTAGAGAAAAAATCATCTGATGCCCCGAGTGAAAGCGCAATAATCTTTAGCAGAAGTTCACCGGTTCGCTGCACCAGCGCGGTGTAGCTGGTCACCGCACTTTTGAAATCCGGCAGACATTTCGGCCATTGATTTAAACCACATAATGGCACACCTGCCAGAATATCAGGGTCATCAGCCGGGACCTCTCGACCCCAGAAAAAAACCTCCTTCTGATCGCGCCGCTTTGCACCGGCCATTAAGGCCTCGCCGGATCCCAGATAGCCGCGATTATTCAAATCAATGGCAATATCCTTTTTCGCATCTAGTTGTTGCTGAAAAAAAAGGCGTTGCTGGCGACGCACCGCAGCGATAATTTCACGTTCACCCTCACTAATCCGAACGTACAAAAAACCACACTGACGGGTAGCGTGTGTAAAATCGACAGCAGCACGGCGTAAATCTATCTCATCGGGGTTTGATAGATCGAGCACAGAAATATTCTGGTTTTCAGTCATTATCTTAATTAATCCGGGGTCCCTTCAAAGGCACGTTTATCGCAACACGCAGTCAGCTGTCGCCACGACTCATTTACTCAGAAAATAACATCATATGAACATTATTTCCCAAATGCTCCAGGAACAACCGTTTATCCTCGCCGACGGAGCAACGGGCACTAATCTGTTCAGTATGGGGTTGCAGACAGGCGATTCACCGGAATTCTGGAACGCAGACCATCCGGATCGGGTTACTGCTCATTATCAAAGTTTCATCGATGCAGGTTCAGATCTCGTACTAACCAATACTTTTGGTGGCAATCGCTTCCGACTACAGCTACATGGCGGCGAAGGTCGAGTCAACGAATTAAACGAGAAGGCAGCGAGTTTGTTGCGAGCCGCTGCTGACACAAGCGATAGAAAAGTACTGGTCGCGGGAGATATCGGTCCGACAGGTGAGATTTTCCAGCCGGCCGGCACACTCGACATTGAAACAGCCTCTGAGGCATTTGCAGAGCAGGCTCAGGCGCTTGCAAACGGGGGTGCCGATCTCATCTGGATCGAAACGCTTTCCTCAATCGAAGAAGCAAGAGCAGCGTTTGCCGGCGCTCGAACAACCGGCCTGCCAGTAATATTCACAATGAGCATTGATACCAATGGACGCACCATGATGGGTGTTACTGCCGACGACATAGTCAACCTGGCAGCGGAAATGCTGCCGGAACTCACCGGATGCGGGAGTAACTGCGGCATCGGCGCAGCTGAAGTGGTTGCAGCCATGGTCAATATGAAGCAATCGTGCAGTAAGTTTGAGCAAAAGCCCTTGTTTGTCGCAAAGGCCAATTGCGGAATACCAGAATGGCTGGATGGTGAAATTGTTTACAACGGCACACCAGATCTGATGGCTCGGTACGCTCAGCTTGCCTATGATTCAGGGGCGCGCATAATCGGCGGGTGCTGTGGCACCACACCGACACACATCAAAGCAATGCGCGAAGCACTCGAAAATTACCAGTCAGGACCTATCCCGGAGGTTCAACAGATTATCGCAGATCTCGGTGAAGTATCCGTTGGTGCGCAATCACAGTTACTGGGCGATATGACCGTTGCCGGTGGCTCAGTGTCCGGTACCGCACCAAGGCGCAAAAGACGCAGCAGACGATCCGCATGATTTCCGTTCAAAATACACTCTTACGCATGTTCCAGACAATGACGCGGTGACGCCACTCTAGGGAAAAACCTGACTTCACGCGGTTTCAGCGACTACGCTAGTCACCCGCTCAGGGGCGTTTTCGCGTTTTCCCAAATACACGTGTCGATAGCTTACATAGAGATAGATACCCATCATTGGCAATCCGGCTACAGCCAGAACCAAAGCCAGCTCACTAAACATGAAAATTGCAAAAAATACAAAAAAAGGCAGATAGCTGGCGGCTGCTACTACAAGAAAATTTTTCTGTTCTCCCCGTTTCGCAAGCTTTACAGATTCAACCGGACCCAGCTCATGGAAAACCGTTAACGGCAGCAAAAACCACATCGTTGTAATCATGACGCCGATATAAACAACGAACAAACCAATAGTTCCCGGATATAACCATTGCAATGCGTCTATGGCTGGCGGGGCAGTCGAACTGACGAGGCCATCATCAGCCACCATCATCGATGCTAATCTGGCTGCAACAATCCACATCACGACATATAAGCAGCCACAGACAACTGTCGTCGCAACACTGTTTTTCAAACCTTCGTAACAGCGATTCAACGAAACGGGTAAAGATTCATCAACGGTTCGCGCAAGCGCTATAAATATCACTAGAAAAACCTGACAAAGCACCAGCCCTGCCATAAAGGTAAGGTAGCCTGACATCCGCAACTTCAGGCAGATAAAAAAATAAACAACAGAAATCACTAGAAACAGTGCTGGCCGACGACGAAATATTGCCAGCGCTTCTCGCATCCATACCGGCACATCTGCCAGTTCAACGGATATAGGATCAAGCAGATTACTCATAACACCTAGGAAAACCACTCAAAGCAACGGCCGGTAGCTTTCCAGTGGGACTGTCTATAACCCACTTCATCGGTACGGTATTCAGAAAACTGCTCCATTCCTTCGTGGAACACCCTGTACTGGTGCGCAAATCGTTGCTGCTCTTTTTGGTATTCATCGACATGCATACCAGGATAGAGTTCCGGTAATACCGGTAAGCGAGTTGTCTCAAGGTATTCAAGGTAATCCAACTGGTGGCAGTTCTCATGAAACCCCAGGGTGGTATTGCCATTAGCAATATCTTCATCGGTGGTCCCACGACCGTAGCAAGACAACTCATTCGCCCTGACTCCGGGTGCGTACAGCACCTGAATAGCATAGCTCCCCATCCATTCAAACGGTCCATTAAACGCAGTTATTTTCCCGTGTGAATTGTACGCGCATTCCGGAAAACGGTATTTGGGAGAATCAAAACGAGTTTGCCCTGCGACCCAAGGTTCAGTAGCTATGCCGTCGGCCAGAATGGCAACAAACAAGGCAACCTCAACCCACGCTGATTTTTCGGATTTAAGCAAAAAACGGCGTGGAATAGTAACCGGGGGTGGATTTGTCCGGAAATTCGCTGGCGGTTGCCGACTGATTTCCTGCTTGAACTTTTTTTGTTCGTGCAACATGCGAAGTTGCGCAATTGTCAAAATTTCTTCATTTGCCACCAGGGATCTGCACTCGAGTATCTGCAATCAACTTAATAAATAGTAGCAACAAATTCAGGTAGTAACACAAACTCTGCCGTTGACCTAACCCGCATTATTCACGGGATTGACGGCATCTCACTTGATCTTTGATTCCACAGAGAATTTTTTCTCTTGCAAATATCAGTAAGTATTCGACGCGAGAAGAAAATCCACTTTGA
>MDLA01000124.1 GCA_001730015.1 Chromatiales bacterium (ex Bugula neritina AB1)
AACTACATGTGGTCGGTGAAAGATTGCGTGTCCTGAGTGGTCCGCAGTAGCGCTGGTTTATGGATGGGCACTAGGTAGTACCCGTCCATAAACCGGGGCGTAACGAGGATGAGAGATTTTGTGTCGGACATTACGATTGATTTAAGCGAATAGTTATACATATTCAAGTAAATCGATCGCTCTAGCGGGCGAAAAGATTACATCCGCTGTAAATCATTCACTCTCGGACAGCCACCTGGCAGCCGATACCTGCTTAAACGGACTTGCAGATTAGCCAACAGAGCATTACCAGACAGGTAAAATAATGTAATGTCGGGTCTGCACTAACACTATATACGGCTGGCAACCTATGCCGGTGCCAAGCTAACAACGGAGCCATGTATGTCTAACACAAACCCACTTATCGAAGCTCACGAAGCAGGGCAAAGTCTGTGGTTCGATTTCATTCAGCGCAGCATGATGACCAACGGTGATCTGGAAAGGCTGATCAACGACGATCACGTACAGGGAATCACGTCTAATCCGTCTATATTTGAAGCAGCCATTGCCAATACAGACGAATATGACGCGCAAATATCGTCTATTTTGAACGAAAAACCCGGCACCAGCGCGATGGAAATCTTCAAGCAGCTCGCTATAACCGATATTTCAAACGCTGCGGATGGTTTTCTCGGCACCTACAAGGCAAGCCGCGGTGACGATGGCATGGTCAGTCTGGAAGTATCCCCGGGACTGGCTCATGACACAGAAGGCACTATTGCTGAAGCCGTAGAATTACACGCTGCTTTAAATCGCGACAACGTGATGATTAAAGTCCCCGGCACCAGTGCGGGCGTCAAAGCGTTCGAGGAATTAACGGCACGTGGTATCAGTGTAAATGTTACTTTGCTCTTTTCAGTGGGCCGTTATAAAGAAATTGTACAGGCTTACCTGCGAGGCCTGGAAAGACGGGTTGAGCAATCACTGCCGGTTGATAAAATCGCATCGGTAGCCAGTTTTTTTGTCAGTCGTGTCGATGCTGCTGTCGATTCCGCTCTGGCAGACTCCAGTTCAGATAACGCCGCGGCGCTAAAAGGAAAAATCGCAATTGCCAACGCGAAAGTTGCATACAGCTACTACCAGAGCATATTCAACAGCGAGCAGTTTGCAAAACTCTCTGAAGCCGGAGCACTTGCGCAGCGACTCTTATGGGCCAGCACCGGCACCAAAGATCCCGAATATAGCGATGTCTACTATGTCGAAGAACTGATGGGGCCCAATACAGTCAACACCGTACCGCCCAAAACACTGGATGCATTTCGCGATCACGGCACAGTTGAAAATCGTTTAGAGCAGGGCTTACCAGATGCACAGAAACTTTTAGATCAACTTGCAGCTCTGGATATAAATCTGGAGGCTATTACCCAAAAGCTTGAAGCAGCTGGCGTGGCCTCTTTTTCCGAGGCTTTTGATCGATTGCTCGCTGCAATCGATCAAAAGTGCAGCAAAATTAAAGCGGCCTGACCGTACTACGCAGGAACAAACCATAGTGAGAATCGGATTTATTGGTGGTGGAAATATGGCCAGGAGTTTAATCGGAGGCCTTGTCGACGCCGACATGGCCGCCGGTTCAATTTCTGTTTCCGACCCGGGTACCGGTGTCTGTGAAGCGCTGCACTCAGACTTTGGTATTCATCACGCGGGTAGCAACGGCGAACTGCTGGCAGGCTGCGATCTCGTTGTTATGGCCGTCAAACCTCAGCAAATGAAAACAGTAGTTAGCGAGCTCGCCGGGCAGTTTCAAAACAAACTACTGGTTTCAATTGCAGCCGGTGTTCTCAGCAACGACTTGCTAGCCTGGACAAAGCAACCCGACACGGCGATCGTTCGTTGTATGCCAAACACACCCGCATTGCTGAAATGCGGAGCAACTGGCCTGTTTGCCAATCACTATGTTACTGAACAGCAGCGCCAGCAAGCAGAATCGGTGCTGGCTGCGGTTGGCGACGCTGCATGGGTTGATTCAGAATCACAACTGGATGCAATCACCGCTTTGTCCGGTTCGGGCCCTGCCTATTTTTTTCTATTGATTGAATCAATGATTGATGCAGCACAACAAATGAATCTGCCTAAAGATCTGGCAACACGCTTTGCAATACAGACTGCATTAGGAGCTGCCAACATGGCACAAAGCAGTAATCTTGAACCTGCTCAGCTTCGTGAGAATGTCACATCCCCTGCCGGCACCACAGAAGCCGCACTAAACAGCTTTTCGGCGGCAAATTTAAGCAAAATCGTACAGCATGCAATGCAGGCTGCTGAGCACAGAGCAGTCGAATTGGGTATCGAACTCGGAGACAAAGCTAATGGGTAATGCCGGTGTCAATGGTTTTAATTTTCTAATCACAACCCTGTTTGATTTATTCGCTTTCGTTGTTATGTTGCGATTTCTGATGCAGGTTACGCGCGCGGACTACTACAACCCCGTATCGCAGTTCATTGTAAAAGTGACCGACCCTCTTCTGTTACCGATAAGGAAAATAGTGCCCGGACTAGGCGGATACGATATCGCAGCGCTGGTTCTTTGCTTCCTCGCACTGTTTATCAAACTATTGCTACTTAAAGCGGTGAATTTTGGTGGTGTATCGGCAGGAGGCTGGGCAGGTTCTTTCATCTATACATTTGCAGAGGTGATCGACTTAGCCTTTGTGGTCTTTATCTACACCATACTTGCAATGGTAATTCTCAGCTGGGTATCGCCCGGAGGCCACCCGATTTCCGGTCTGCTGCGCAGCATTACTGCCCCGGTACTTAGACCTATTCAGAGAATGATGCCTGATGTTGGAGGGTTCGACCTATCACCACTCGCAGCTCTAATTTTGCTACAGCTCGGCAGAATTGTGACATCATCACTTCTTGGCGGATAAGCTCTACGCAAGAATTTCTTCAGTTAGACCGCAGACAGTAAAATACCGCAAAAAACAGGGATTAGAGTAACGCTTACGAACTGTAAGCTCCCCGGGGCCGCACGACGGGCTCACGACGTTGCAGTACGATTTTACCTACTGCATTAATGCATTTTTCCCCATACGGCTTTGCTGAATCTAGCTATAAATCCCTTCACACTGATTCATATCACCTTTGTATTTCGCAATAGCATTCAATCAATAAACAGAAAATCACAAGTTTTTCCCTGTTTTCGCTGAAAAATACTATCCTCCATCTGGCTCGACAATATTCTTAACCATACGAATGTTGTCAAAAAGCTCGGTTTTTATAGGCTGAAAACGGCTTAAATAGTTAAATAACCTTAAATTACGCTTAATTAGGCTGTTTTGTGTTGGAATAATAAGTAATTCATGTATTATCCGCCACGCGCATGAGCGCTAGCACGGGCCATTAAGGCCGAACCAGTCCCTGGCATAAAACGACCTGAAACAGTCAATGTATACTTTACACAGCTCTCATAGGCTGGTTAGTACCCCCATGACTATTGAGTGACCGGTTGTAAACCATTGCCAGTTTTATTGCATTTACAATATACAGGTGTCGAACATGGCGAAGAAAAAAGCGTCTGCAAAAAAGAAAGTTGTTGGTAAGAAAAAGGTAATGGCTAAAAAGAAAGCCACAGGTAAAAAGGTTTCGAAAAAAGCAGCTGCAAAAAAATCTGCGGCTGGTAAAAAACCACCAACCAAATCTGAAATGCTCGCATTAATCTCTGACGACACAGAGTTGAGTAAGAAAGAAGTCGCAGCGGTTATCGATTCGCTCACTAACCTTATCGCAAAGAACATCGGGTCTCGAGGCCCCGGCTACTTCAATCTACCGGGCTTGATCAAAATCAAGGTTAATAAGAAGCCGGCAACTAAAGCACGCAAAGGCATCAACCCGTTCAACGGTGAAGAAATGATGTTCAAGGCAAAGCCAGCTCGCAAAGTGGTAAAAGTTGCCCCACTGAAATCTCTCAAAGAAATGGTTTGATTTCCAGCAGTGCCGCCTCAGCGCGGCACTGCCATCCACACCCGCACCGCCTCCCGTATTACTTAGCTTTTTCGTCCACACATTCCCTCCAAATTAACGTAGACATCACACTGCCGCCCCCTGGCAGCACTAGTTCACGAGCTCCCACTCGCATTCCGTAACCACAGAGCTGGCAATCTTGTATGGTAGCTTGTAGTGAATTAGTGGACGTGACACTCTATTATGCCCCTTGATTAACACGATAGCACCGGGACCGGTAGTGACTGAAAGACTAAACATAGTAAGCAGGAAGCTCTAAATGGCTAAATTAGCGCCATGGGTCAGCCGCGTACTGGTTATCCTCATTGGCTATCTGGGCGGGCTGATTGCAATCAGATTCGTACCGATCGAAACAACCTTCGCCTCCGTAACCACAACTCCACTGGAGGTTCCGGCTGTCGCTACCCCCTCGGTAGCGGAAATCGCCAATGGAGCGGCACGCGATCATATCTTCGGTGAAGCTGGCAGCAAGCCCGTTGCCAAAGTCACCCGAACGACTGAAGCACCGGTCACCAAACTCAATCTGTCTCTGGTTGGCGTTTACTCTGCTAAACCGGCAGACCGCGCTCTGGCAATCATCAGTGCCAATGGCAAACCGGAAGAAGTGTATAGAATAGGCGAGACCATCACCGGGCGGGCAATACTTAAAGAAGTACTCCAAAACCAGGTAATCATTGACAACGGCGGCCGTAGTGAAATAGTAAAACTTCCGGAGAAAGTAGCCTCTACAGGACGCAACACCGGTATGGAAAATTTACCCACCGCAAACCTTAACCCACAGGGAGGAAGCAACGCACCAATAGAACTGCCTCAGTCACCCAAAGAAATCCGCGATACACTGGCCCGAAATCCCGCCATGCTGAACAAGCTTGTAAGTGCGGTTCCCTATCGGGAAAACGGCCGGATTCTCGGGTACCGATTAACGCCGAAACAAGATGGATCACTGCTGGAACAAAACGGCGTTTTGCCGGGTGATGTAGTCACCCGGGTTAACGGAATTGCGCTGGCAAACCAGAAAAACGGAATCCGCGCTTTGCGCAAACTCGTCAAAGCCAGTTCGGTCGACCTGACCATCCTGCGAGATGGCATTGAGATCCCGATTAGCATCCCTTTACAATAAAACTGCATTAAAATCTTTACAACTTAGACAGATTAATGCGTTAATATAATCACAAATAGGGGTGTATTCGCTTTAAAATCGTGTAAACGAAAGAGTAAGACGTTGAAAAATAATAATATATTTCGTTGGAAACGAACAGCCGCCGGTGTTTCTTGTGCATTGTTAATAATGTGCAACAGTGCTCACGCACAGACAAATGCAGAAGAAAACACTTTTACTTTAAACCTCAAAAACACCGATATTCATTCGCTGATCTCTACGGTTTCAAAGCAAACCGGGAAAAACTTTGTTGTTGATCCAAGAGTTAAAGCCAAAGTTACTGTCGTTTCGACTGATCCGGTCAGCGCTGACGGTTTGTACGAAGTATTTTTGTCGGTACTACAGGTCCATGGCTACTCTGCTGTTCCGGCAGGCGATTTGATTAAAATTGTGCCGGACGTGACGGCAAAACAGGGGCCTGTACCGATACTGGGCAATTCCAATGACGCCAGTGATCAATTGGTCACACAGGTTGTTGCTGTTATTAATGTCCCCGCTGCCCAGCTTGTTCCGATACTCCGGCCGATGGTTCCACAGCAGGGACATCTGGCAGCTTATGCAGCCACTAACTCTCTCATTATTACCGACCGCTCTTCGAATATTCAACGATTAATGGCGATCATTAAACGCATTGACCGGCCGGATAACGAAGAAATTGAGGTGGTACGTCTGAATCACGCCTCGGCCACAGAGATTGTTAGCACCCTGACATCGCTTCAACGCGGCAATTTAGGCGGCCAGCAAGGTCCTGGTGCCATACAGCTGGTTGCTGATGACCGCACCAACAGTGTACTGATTAGCGGTGATACCGCGGTACGAGTGCGCATGCGCGGGCTGATAGCACACCTCGATACGCCAATAGAATCCGGTGGGAATACGCGCGTGGTGTACCTCAAATTCGCCAATGCAGAAGATATGGTGAGTATTCTGCAAGGGGTATCGCAGGGCCAGGCAAAGGTAGGTGCAACAACAGCTTCTTCCGACGGTACATCTGCTGCGCCCACACCAGTAAACACGCAAGTACAGCAGCCGGTGAACAATGCAGCCACGGTTGCGAACAACCAGCGGCTACAGGCTCAAAACGCTGTCAGGGCTCGAAGTTCCGCCGATGTGGGACAATCGAATGTTGATATTCAGGCGGATCCGAACACCAATTCACTGATTATTACCGCCCCCCCCGATGAAATGCAGAATATTCTGGCGGTAATCAAACAACTCGATATTCGTCGGGCGCAAGTGCTTGTTGAGGCTGTAATCGCAGAAATAACTGAAGATAACACGCGCGAATTTGGAATTAATTTTCTGCTGGATGGCTCAGACAAAGAAGTGCCTATTGGATTTACAAATTTAGGCGGAGCAACTGACGGGGCACTAGGGCTGGCCGGCTCTGTCCGCACCCCGGGGGCGATACCGTCATCACTTGGATCCGGTTTGTCGCTCGCTCTGGGTCGATTCGGCTCGGGTGAAATTGACTTTGGTTTTCTGGTGCGGGCAATTGCTTCCGATGCCGACAACAATATTCTATCCACGCCTAGTCTGATGACACTGGACAACGAAGAAGCTGAGATCGTTGTAGGCTCGAATGTACCGTTTGTTACCGGCCAGCAGTTATCTGCAAACAATGACAACCCGTTCCAGACAATAGAACGGCGTGATATCGGATTGACACTGAAGGTCAAACCTCAAATTAATGATGGCAACAGCATTAAAATGGTGCTGGAGCAGGAAGTTTCAGATGTTAGTACAACAGCGCTTACCGGTGCCTCCGATATCATCACAAGCAAGCGCTCTATAAAAACAACGGTGCTCGTTGAAGATGGCCAGACTCTCGTACTCGGAGGCCTTATAGACGACAAAATCACCGACATTGAAGAGAAAGTACCGCTACTCGGCGACATCCCGATTCTAGGCAGGTTATTTCGATACCGCAGTACGCAAAAAAGCAAGCAAAACCTGATGATTTTCCTTCATCCCGTGATCATGCGCGATGGTGACTCTGCCTCTCAGTTCAGTAATTCCAAATATAATTTCCTTCGCACTCAGCAAACGCTGTATCGACAGGAAAAAGATAATTCGATAGAAAAGGATGACTCCCCCCTCCCCGAGCTTAAACTCTTTTTTGATGGCAAACCGATCGATAGTCCGCTAACACGATTCGACTATCAACAAAACGATGAATCCCTGGCAACCGCTGCAGCTGTGGTTAATTCAAACGACCTGAACATTGAAAATAAATTAATTGTTACCCCTGAACTACCACCATTAAGCGATATAGAAATGATCACAGCACCGGAACTGGAAATCCCTGAGGCAGTAGCTGAGGTAGCTGAGGTAGCTGAGGTAGCTGAGGTAGCTGAGGTAGCTGAGGTTATGGTTTCCGGGACTGAAACACTGTCAACTGAACCAATGCTCTCAGCGGCCATACCTTCCTACGATTACAGTGCATCATCTACCGCCGTTGGGACTATTGCAGCTGAGCACTTTACAGGGCCTCTGCAGAAACACCCCGAGGACTTTAATCACGCGATCATTCGTGCAGCTGAGCTCATCGCCAGGATCGGGACAGAAGATCCGGATCAGCGGTCTCTGGAGCAAGCCATTCATGCGCGAAAAGAGTCAGCCATTGAAGACGTACTGGCCGGCAACGTGAAAGCAACACGACAACAGGATCGTCGAAAGCCATCGGGTTTGCAGTTGATCCAGACCTCCTCGTCACGCCCGATTTTGCTATCAGATAATACTCAGCTGAAAGGACAGGCGTGGAGCCAGGTTGTCGAAATACCGGCAGCTAGAAGTACTACACTCGATGAAAACCGCCTGCAGGACAGCTCCAGGGCTGCACCGATAGAACCATCTGTATTGCTGCCATCATTTTTTAACAGACCGGCTTTGCAAAAAGCGCTTCCGGACAACAACCACTCAGCGGAAGAACCTGTTGTATCGCTAGAAGGCCCACCAGAGATTACTATCGTTTCTGAGTTTGTAGTTCGCGACAACGGGCGACACGCTATAACAGCCGGCCTGTCTGAAGCACAATTACAAACCAGGGTCACAGCAATGCCGTCTGAATGATGCCCGCCGTTGGCAATGTGACGACATTGTGCGTCTCATCGTACCTCGAGGCGCATAAATTGCGCCTGTCAGGACACGCATCATCATGCGGTAGTCCGACGAGGCTCACCGGTAACAAGTACAACGTTGTACACTATGCTGCTGCCGGGACGCGGAGGAACCCGTTGCGGTAGTCGCGGTCCAACTATTGTATCTAACGCGCTATCATCACGCCCGCATAGGAGTAAAACGCGAAACATGGCATCCCAACCGCAAGATCCGCTCGAAGATCAACCCGAGGTTGACGCACCCCGCCGTATAACCCTGCCCTACAGCTTCGCCAAAAGGCATGGTGTTTTCATCGAAGGATTGAGTGACGATATCCCAACTCTCGTGCATCGACCCAATATCGCAAATGCCTCTTTGCTGGAGGTACGAAGAGTAGCCGGGCGGCCGGTTGTAGCCCGTTCTGTCACGGAAGATGAGTTTGATCTGCTGCTGACACGAGCCTATGAAGGCGACACTGGCGATGC
The DNA here is from genome assembly GCA_001730015.1 of Chromatiales bacterium (ex Bugula neritina AB1). GTDB lineage: Bacteria > Pseudomonadota > Gammaproteobacteria > Granulosicoccales > Granulosicoccaceae. The sequence goes on from MDLA01000124.1 coordinate 8,743, forward strand.
GATGAATATCATGGACGATTTCGGTGACGAGCTCGATCTTGATCGCATTGCCGAATCACTGGAACCGGAAGATCTGATGGAATCTCAGGATGACGCTCCGGTGATTCGTCTGATTAATGCAATGCTCACTGAAGCCATTCGAAAAGGCGCTTCTGATATCCATATAGAGCCATTCGAACGCCGTTTATCCGTGAGGTACCGGGTGGACGGTGTAATGAACAAACTTCTCGAGCCACCACAACAAATTGCGGCACAGGTAATTTCCCGTGTCAAAGTGATGGCAAAACTCGATATCGCCGAAAAACGCCTGCCACAGGATGGGCGTATTTCACTGCGCGTTGCCGGCAGACCAGTTGATATACGTGTGTCTACCCTGCCTTCCGGTCATGGTGAACGGGTGGTGATGCGACTGCTCGATAAGCAAGCCGGACGACTCGATCTCGAACACCTGGGCATGGATGAGTACACCAGAAAAAATCTCGAGAAAGTGCTGAAAATGCCACACGGAATAATTCTCGTTACCGGACCTACCGGTTCCGGAAAAACGACATCACTATACGCTGCACTAACAAAACTCAATAACGCCAGATCGACCATCCTGACCGTGGAAGATCCAATCGAATATTATCTGGATGGAATCGGCCAGACACAAGTTAATACCAAGGTAGACCTTACGTTCGCACGAGGTCTGCGCGCTATTCTCAGACAAGACCCTGATATTGTCATGGTTGGAGAAATACGAGATCTTGAAACCGCAGAGATTGCCGTACAAGCGAGCCTGACCGGTCATTTAGTGTTATCGACCCTGCATACGAACACAGCTATCGGATCAATAACCCGCTTACGCGATATGGGTGTCGAACCATTTCTTTTGTCTTCGAGTCTTGTCGGTTTGGCTGCTCAACGGCTGGTACGCCTGCTCTGCCCGCAGTGTAAGACAGATCATCTGCCAAGTGTTGCCGAGCGGCAAACACTAGGTCTCGATGATTCCAACCGGGACGTTGTCTATGTACCTCATGGTTGTGCCGAATGTAACCATACAGGCTACGCCGGTCGTTGCGGAATCTATGAAGTCGTTCTGGTCGATGAAAAGATCCGAAACATGATTCATGACGGGGCGGCCGAGCACGAAATCGAAAGTTACGCACGAAGCCAGTTTTCCGGTATCAATGACGATGGCATACGCCTGGTACTACAGGGCGATACATCCCTTGAAGAAGTATTGCGGGTAACCCGGGAAGTCTAATGCCTGCGTACGAATATCTCGCACTGGATACAAAAGGCAACGAAAAAAAAGGGGTTCTTGAAGGAGACAATCCTCGACAGATTCGCCAGCAGCTACGCGATCTCAAACTGACACCGCTAGAGGTAAATGAGGGAAACGCCAAAAGCAGTAAATCTAAATCACCCGGCCATTTCAGAGGCGGGTTAAGTTCAAATGACCTGGCACTTGTTACACGGCAGATTGCAACACTGGCTTCGTCAGGCACTCCTATAGAAGAGGCACTTAGCGCGGTCTCCAGGCAAAGCGAAAAACAGAAAATTAAGTCGCTCATGCTATCAGTAAGAAGTCGTGTAATGGAAGGCAAACCTCTGGCAAGCGCTCTTGGTGAATATCCGAAGGTATTCCCTGAAATTTTTCAGGCGACAGTCGCCGCCGGTGAGCAGTCCGGTCACCTCGATTCGGTACTTGAGCGCCTGGCAGACTATACCGAAGATAAAGAATCAACCAAGGCAATCATAAGTAAAGCGCTCTACTACCCCATTGGCCTGGTGTGCATCGCATTCGGCATCGTAACCTTCCTGCTCGCCTACGTAGTTCCTAAAGTTGTACAGGTATTCGACAGCATGAATCAGGAACTTCCCCTGCTGACCCGGATAATGATCTCACTAAGCGAGTTTATAAAAGATTGGGGATTACTGGTATTTATTGCATTTGTCGCACTCATTATTATCTGGCAACGAGTGCTACGTAATGAAACCGTCAAAATGCGTGTGCATGCGTTCATGCTAAAAATCCCGTTGCTATCGAGAATAATTCGTGGATCCAACGCCTCTCAATTTGCGCGAACCCTGAGCATACTTGCCGCCAGCGGAGTGCCGGTCCTCGATGCTCTTGGTATTGCTTCACTGGTACTAACCAACAGACCAATGCGACAGGCAGTGAAAACAGCAGCAACCGAGGTACGTGAAGGGGGCGGTTTAAGTCGTTCCCTGGAACGAACCGGATATTTCCCCCCCATGATGCTTCACCTGATAGCCAGTGGCGAAGCATCTGGCAGACTAGAAACTATGCTCGAGAAGGCAGCGACACACCAGGAACGCGAACTGAATTCTATCCTCGCCGTTTTTCTGGCGCTGCTGGAGCCGGTAATAATCCTGATTATGGCTGGTATGGTCATGCTGATTGTTCTGGCAATACTATTACCGATTTTTGAGCTGAACCAACTGGTTGCGTAACACCTGCCGTTCGTTAGTTCGGGATTGGACAGTTTCCTGCATCGATCGTTGCATCATTAGACCGTCGTACAGTCACCTGACTGTCTGCATCTTAATCATTCGACGGTCAGGCTAATGGAACTCACTGATATATACTAGGCGTAGAAAGCGGCCACCGAATCTGCCCTACATAATCCGAGCCCGCAACAATGACAACTCACTTTGCACGATACGTCTTCTTTACCCCCTTAGTCCTCTCACTACTTATATCCTGTAGCAGTGAAGGCATAGATCGCAACCTTGACGCACTGGAAGGACTACCATCGCACTCAGATGGCGCAAGCACTACAGGCGTCGGGCCAGACCTCGGATCACCGCTGGACAGACCCGGTCCTCGCCGCTATGTATTGCTTGAACAGCTGAATTTCGAAGCAACGCTGCCTTCAATAATCAGTATTCTATTCCATGCATCAGACCAATACGGCAATGCCATATCCGGCTTGCAAACCTCCGATTTCACTTTGCTGGAAGACCAGACCGAGATCTCCAGAACCGAAACCTCACTCTCAATAGTGCCACATCAGGAACTACCGTTTACTTTGCAGACGGTTGTCATGATCGATGTCAGCAGCAGTATCCAGCCAGCTGACCTCGACAAAATGAAAACCGCCGTCAAGGCGTTGCTGGTTAATGATGAAGGTACCTCCAGGCTGCTGCCACAGCAGGAAATTGCCCTGTTTACATTCAACGACACCATCACTCAGCTGAAGGGCTTTTCCTCTAGCACGCAATCGCTGGTGGAAGCGGTCGATTCAATCCAGCCAGCTATCGCTATAACACCCACTGACTTCTATGGCGCAATAATTCAGGGTACCAGCCAATGGACAGATAACTTTGATCTTTCCAGTATTGTTCAGGGCACCCTGATAATAATAACCGATGGCACCGATACCGCATCACGACACACGCTACGGGATGCTGTCTCTGCGGTACGCGGCAAATCTGTTTACACACTTGGCGTCGGTAGTGAGATTTCGCGTGAGGCACTCTCTGCAATCGGCACATCCGGCAGCCATGCCTTGGTGAATTTCAGTGAACTGAGAAATGCACTGGAGTCGATTAACGCACAGGTAAAAAACGCTGCCAACAGTTTCTATTACCTGCACTACGCTTCTCCCAAGCGCAAGGCAGAAGGCGCTAACGCCAGTAGTTCGCATTCAATCAGGTTGTCTGTGCTGGACAATGCCAATCAAACATCGTCAGGCACCATTAGCGGGGTTTTCGATTCTACTGAATTCAGCAATGTAAGCGCTGAAGTTATTATCGCCGGACCTCGTCGCCTCGAACTACAGCAAACCGCAACACTGCGTGCCAGTACCCGTTGGGGCCCCTCCCCTGACGCTAATTATATATGGTCACTTAACGACAACAATTTTTCCTGCTCTATGGATGTTGTTACTAACAATGTAGTGAGAATTACCGGGGTTGCCGAAGGAAATTGCACCATACAGGCTCAGGACACCTCAGCTGGCGGTGTACGAAACTGGCACTCGGTTACCGTAACCGGCAACTGAACGAACTGGCCACTCATACAATTTACGTATTTCGCTTCACTACATACACACAATCACCCTGCGGGATGCATTTCTAATTTTGCAGGCTGTTAACCTCTGTAATAAAACTACGAATGTCAGCGGTCGCTACAGATACCGAGTGATTTTTGATTTTTACGTAACTATCACCGTTCACGTAGGCTGCAAATCCCCGCAGCATGCCCGCGAGTACGTGCTTCCCCTGTTCGCAACTTATGAGTCCGCCACCTGACTGGCCAGAATCAATAGGCGCTGTAGTGTGAAGCGCCCCGTCAACGGCAGCCCTTACTTTGAACGAACCTGAAGACGTAGTTTTTGATTCTGCGCGTGGAAAGCCAACTGCCCAGACTTTTGCGCTGGAATTCAGATCGGTCGCACCTAAGGCTATCGGCTCAATCTTACCCGTTTCGACCTGCAGAATAGCCAGATCCCTGGACCGATCAATAAGTGTTAGTGTTGCCAGGGCACGGCGATCATCAATCAAAACATAAGATCGATAGTGCTCGTCAATTGCGTGGGCCGCGGTGAGCACCCGATTTATGCCAATAACCACACCGCTCGCGTGACTGCCATCATCGCTGGTTACCCGCACAACAGAGGCCAGTGCATCTTGCTGGGGCCACCCACACTGATCTGCCATGACTTTCAATGGCATACAGCAAATCGCTCCCAGAACAGCTACTACACTCAACTTATTCATTATAAATGCATCCGGTTTTTTATTTTCCACCGCACGATTAACCTCCTTGAAACGCGCGATGCCTTGGCTAACCCTTGTTATAACAGTGCAGTGATTGGATCGATGTGATTCAAGTCAAAATCCTGACGAGTCGGAAATCGCTTATGGCAAGTAGCCTATCGGTATGGTAATAAAATATCGGGGTATCGGTCTATTGATATTTCACTGTTTTTTCCGGGAGCACTTCCATACGGATTGAGCTCGCGACGTACCGCAGTGAAATCGGAAAAAAGCTTAAGTAATGCACTGCGAAACTCACAGCAGCACACTCAGTAGGCGCAAATAGAAAAGCGACCATCTGCCTGGTAAATTCTCGAGCTGAGTGAGTTGAAAGAATTCGGCGAACGCTGGAGCACCAGCAGCTGGCCAGCGCAATTAACGTAGCCTGGTCCGCTCCCAGTAATCCCTGCCATTGGCGCTACCTGAATCCCAAAACGATCCCAGGGCGACAATTTCGCTGCAGAGCGCACAAACTCACGTTATTGCAGTCGGTATTTTATGCGGTACGTTTAAAGTCTGGCTGATGCCAGCCGAAACGTCAGTCTGATTTTAACGAAAAGACACTATAAACAGTGCACTGGGAGTATTACGGTGGGTGGAAAAACTGAACATCAGCTATTTGACGATGATCAATTCGAAGAACAGGACGACGAGCATACTATCCTCCCGATCGATGGTATCGAGCATGCATCGAATGCGCGCAAACGCCTTGAAGCCTACTGGGAAGAGAAGGCTCTTGCTGAGGATCTTAAACGACTGGACGACTGGTGAGACAACACAGAGTTGAGCTGCCAGCTTACAATGGATGCTCGTCCGGATGTCCATCGGTAATTGAATCATCATCAATTGCCGGGTCCGCCGGTTCCACTTCTGCGGCCTGCCAGCCTTTCTCACTCTTGACCTGCAAATAGGTGACTATCTGCCCCTCACGCAGATTCTTGAATCCCTCCAGAAGTATGGCGCGATAATGAACAAAGACGTCATCTCCTTCAGGACTAAGAATAAATCCGTATCCTTTTTCCGTATTGAACCATTTTACGGTTCCTTGCTTTCTGCCACTCACTGCACACTACCCTGTTGAATAAAACGGCATTGACTTGGTACCTGATCTAAAGAATCCTTCAAAAACCGACACCGCCTCTGTTTACAATAATAACGACCGAATCACAATAATTCACAGATTTTTTCACGTAATACCCCTCCGTAATGATTACAATTTAGGTATTAGCAACCAAAATTGCTAATATATCACGCATTTTGGGTAGAAAATCCGGTACGTCCACGGCCGCGTTCGCAAGGCATCGGTAGTTTCGCAAGGCATCCGGCAGCCATGAATCGGCAGGGACATGGCAGCAAACCAACTGCAATTGCTCGTACAACAGGCCGTAATGCCGCGCACAGCTACAGATCTACGTATGACTGCTAGTGAACTAAAGGCCAGTGCGGCGTGATTCACACGATTCAGGTCGTAGCGAATAAACTCTGAATGCCCGCTGCTCCTCATTATCTCGCCCCTCCTGATCTTCAACAGGCTTGCTAAATCCAGGCTGATAGCCTACGAAACAAGATCAGATCTAAATACCGTGCGACGCGTACTTCCGAGTACACACTACGCATTCGTCCTAGTCAGGTTTTCAGGCCCCTGAAGCTTATGTTTACTGTACTCAAAAATTCCTGGGCACTTATGCTCGGCATGCTGTTGCTCATGCTGGGAAACGGCCTTCAAGGTACCTTGCTGGGTGTACGCGGCTCGATAGAAAACATCAGTCCACAATGGCTGGGCTATGTCATGTCCGGATACTTTATCGGGTTTTTGCTGAGCTCTCGGCTCACCCCGCATATGCTCAAGCGCGTAGGCCACGTGAGAGTTTTCGCGGCATTAGGGTCCGTAGTTTCCGCAGTTTTCATACTTTTTCCTGTCTGGGTTAATCCCTGGTTCTGGCTGGTACTGAGGATTCTCGTCGGCTTCTGTTTCTGCGGAATATATATTGTTGCAGAGAGCTGGTTAAACGATTCCTCCAGCAACGAAACAAGAGGGCAGGCCCTGTCTCTATACCTTATTGTGCAAATGGCAGGCATTGTCCTCGGACAGCTCCTGTTGAATATCGCAGACCCGGGCGGTTATGAGCTCTTCGTGCTCATCACGGTATTGGTGTCTGTTTCATTTGCACCAATCCTACTCTCGGCTACTCCAGCCCCGCTGTTCGAAACATCGAGACCCATGTCTTTGAGGGAACTGACACTCGCCTCCCCGCTGGGTTGTGTTGGCGTCTTTATGCTCGGTGGCGTTTTCGCTGCAATATTCGGTATGGCTGCAATCTATGCGAACCAACGGGGATTTTCTATATTGGAAACTTCGTACTTCGTTACAGCTATTTATACCGGTGGTCTTGTTCTGCAATACCCGATCGGCTGGATGTCCGATCGGATCGACAGACGCTGGTTAATAATTGCGGTAGCCGGTTCCTGCACTCTTATTTGCACTGCCGTTATTTTCCTTGATTCAAACGCTTCGCTGTTAATCGCCGCTTTCCTGATGGGTGGAACCACCAACCCGCTGTATTCACTGCTAATCGCCTACACCAATGATTTCCTTGAAAGCGATCAGATGGCTGCCGCTTCTGGTGGTCTGCTCTTCATTAATGGTATTGGCGCTATGAGCGGGCCGATTATTGTCGGTTATCTAATGAACAAATTCGGACCGTCTGCATTCTTCATTTTTATTGCTGTGTTAATGGCAATAATTTGCATCTACGGAATTTACCGGGTGACACAACGAGCAGCAACCAGCGTCGACGACACAGTATCGTACATACCACTAACCACCCGATCTACACAGATTGCTGCTGAAATTGCCATTGAGATCTCCGACGAGGACAACAGCAACTAACCACGCCAGCCTTAACCCGCAATATTCATGGGGTGGCGAGGATATCGCGCCGACCTGATCTAATCACACCCGGGGATTTCACAGTGGACTTTCTTCTCGCGTCGAATACTTACCTGATATTTGCAAAAGAAAAATTCGCTGTGGAATCAAAGATCAGGTGAGATTCCGTCAATTCCGTG
>MDLA01000125.1 GCA_001730015.1 Chromatiales bacterium (ex Bugula neritina AB1)
ATTCTCAACACTCTCCAGGCCCGGCGAAGTGTTTAAGTGACGATAGTAATTTGAACGGTTCAACCCCAGTAGTTCGCATTGCTGTACAATGCTCAGATCGTGCTGCGGATCGATCAGCTGAGTCTTATTCATCACTGAAATGCCCGGTGTTTTTTTTTAGGTAGTCCAACTGCATCTTCAATCGTCCAATCTCTTGATACAGCGGGGCCGTAAGCTCCTCTGGATCTTGAACTAACTGTTTTGGACCATTTCGAAAAGTATCGACCAAACCTTCCACTGCCTGCTTTTTCCAGCTACTGATTTGAGTCGGATGAATCTTAAATTGACTGGCCAATTCGCTGCTTGTACTCATTCCTTTAATTGCTGCTAATGAGACTCTGGCTTTGAATTCTGGAGCATGTACTTTGCGCTTCTTTGTCATGACGTATACCATTGTTAATAGCTAATTATCTGTCAAATTTCTTAGCTTAGGTACCTGTCTGATTTTTGGGGTCCACTTCATTATGCTGTAAATGTAATAAGTTGCCTGGTTGTTTGTTCGGGGTCATGGTGAATTGGTAAATTGCTGTCTTAGCGAAGTCTCATTTACTTCGGCTGATAATATTTCTATATTGGGATCAGGTCTGAAGTGTGTGATAGTTGAATTTTCTAAGTAAGTTGCTAAGGTAAGGAGAAGTTTATTTAGTAAGGGGATTGCAATGGCTCAGGCGACAATGACCACCAAGGTAAATGAACAAGGACAGGCGCTGACAAAAGGATACGCCGACAATAAGGCCAAGATCAAAATAAACGAGGACAGGCGCTAATAAAAAGAAGCGCCGAGAAGAATATTCATGTTTTCTATAGAGGCAGAAATCTAGGAGATGGATTAAATGAGAAATGTCGGCGCTGGCCACACCGTTTTAAAGTATTGTTACGTGATTGTGAGGTTTGTTGGACGGCTGCAGACATAGAAATACCTGCCACGTGAGTGACAGTTAACGTATTCCAGTAAATCCGATTGGGTCGTCAGCTAAACAGTATTTTACTACTCGTAAAATTGACCATTCTTTTCAATCCGAAATTCGCACACTTTGATTTTAGTGATTTAATCGTGCCGACCACGCCTTTGAATCGACTTTCAAAATTGGTGGCCAGTTCGACCCAGTGCTCTGCTGAAATATCAAGCCGCTCGATTATGGGTGGTAGGTTGTCGGGGATGGAACCGCGTTTGTCGTCACGGATTATCCTGCCAGTCCAGTCAACAAGTTCAATATAGTCAACAAGGTTAAACGGCAATCCGGCAGGCATTGGTTCTCGTGGGCTGTCAGTGAAAGACATCAATGTCTGGGGCTGTAATTCTTCTCCAGAATCTCTGCTTTGTTCACCGGCCGCTTTGCTTTTCCAGTAATCAATTCGGAGTTGTATGCTGGTATGTTCGGATTGCTCTGGTGTGGCAGCCATGGTGGCTCTGATCGGGTTGAGGTCAACATAGGCCATGCAGCTTAGAACGGCCTTTTCATCGAGTAAGGCCTGTGATTTGTAACGTGCTTCCCAAAAGTGGCCGGTGCATTCATCTTCCTTATTGGCACGACGTGCTATGCCATCATTGAGGAATTTCATAAACCAACTGATATTAAATAGGCGAGTGCGCCAGGTATCGACAAACACATCAAGCTGTTCGCGCTCCCAGGGTTCGATTGGCTCTTTTTTGGTAAATTTGTGTGTGACTTCGGTTCCAGCTATTATCAGGTGTGCGTGTTCTACGATCGACTGGGGCGTGGTAGCAATAGCATCGTCGCGCCGTACGTGTAGCACTAAGTGGTAGTGATTTGACATCACACAAAACGCTGCGATGTCGATAAAAAACACAGAAGCAAGACGGAGCATGTCGTCTTGAATTTGTTGTCGGCGGTGTTCGTAGCTGCGGCCAGAGTGCTTGTCAATTCCGCAGAGAAAAGAGTGGCGAACGCAACGAGTTATTACATGGTAATACGGGGTGTCGTCTAGTGATATTTGTTGTTTTCTCGGCTTCGTCATGGCGTTTACTTCCTACAGCTAATTACAACTGAAATAGTGCCGGAGCTAGTGAAGCTGAAATGTGATATGAATCACAATTTATTTTTTTAAATGCGCCCGTCCTCGTTAGTTGTCCACCGTAGGGCATTGTCTTCAAGTTGTTGGCGGCGATGCTCGTAGGAGCGACCGGTGCTGGGGTCATTTCCATAGAGAATGGTGTGGCGAACGAATCTAGAAATACAATGATAGAACGGCGTGGCGTCAAGAGAGGGTTTCTGCTCTCGAGGCTTTGGCAAAAATTACTTTCTACATCAGAATATCCGTGAACGATCTGGCCAAAGATCACCGGGATATAATATGATGCGGCTCACATTGTTTATTGTGATGACTGTCTATTTAAATATGACATAAAGTACGCCAGTAGTAACCTTCGATGCTTTACGCGCTGTGTTGCCACGGATTGATAATTGCTAAATTCAAAGTTTCAAAATCCTTCGTATTTCGTGTCGCCAGCGAAAAACCATGCGCAAGTGCAGTGGCTGCAATGATCGCATCTCGTTCAGGCTTAGGGTCTGGCACATGCAACGACGCAGCTCGCATTGCCACTTTCTTATCGACTGGCATGAGGCGTTTGTCGTATAAGCGCATTAGTTGGTCAAACCAAGTCTGTAGTTTAGTGGCTTGCTCATTGTCGCGACGGCTGATCTGCCGAATACCAAGCTCAATTTCCAGTACGGTAATTACGCTTAAATAAGTATTGCTGATATCTATTGTAGCAGCCCACAGCGACACCTTTGGCTCACAACGATTATTGGCTTCTTTCCGTAGCTCCGAAACGACATTGGTATCCAGAATAATCATTAGTCAGACAAATCCGCTGGGCGCGGCGCATCGTCTAATGAGCGGGGAAACTCCACTTCATCCTTGATTCCAGGGGAGAGTTGTGCAAATGCATCTGAGAGCGTCAGTTTTGCGTCCGTCAAGGATTGATACTCATCAATGCTTAGCAATACAAAAGAAGGTCTGCCACGATCAGTAATAAACACCGGTCCGTCGAGTGCCGCTCGTTTTGCACCACTTAAATCCTGATTGAAGTCGCGACTGCTGACGCTTTTCATAATCTGTGTATCCTACAGGTTTTGGCTGTACAGACTCTACACTAAGGTAAAGAAAGTAGCAATGTGACTACAATTGTTAATTTGCGTGCTAATGGAACCACCTGATTTACGGGTTAATGGGTCCAGTAAATTTGCGGGTTTATGGAGCCACCCACCGGCCGTTTTTTGTCACTTCAGATCTTCAATCACTGACGTACGCTTTGCGGATTTTCAATCGTAAGGCAGGTCATGAGCAATCGGAGATTATAAGTGTTTCACTATCGTCAAGCTCTGTATCAAATGCAGCAAGGCAAGTCCGACCGAGCCATCGTACTCGGTGGCACTATGGGTCGTCGTAGAGCCGCACAGTTACGCTGTTTTGCGGCAACCGAAGGCTGGCTGACACCGGGGGCCACATTGCCGAATGACGCCTCGCTCGCGGCGTTGTTTGTCACACCAAAACAAGGCAGCCCCGGACCGGTGTCAACGCTTCACGCGCACCGAGAGCGGATTACCCAGTGGATCGAGTCCGGTATCAACGTCCGTGTGATGCATCGTGCACTAGAAGAGTCGCACGGCTACCGTGGCAGTTACGCGTCGGTGGTTCGCATGGTCAATTCGATCAAGAAGAGTTCACCGGAAGTCACCACGGTACTGGACTTCAAACCCGGTGAGTCGGCACAGATCGATTTCGGTAAAGGGCCCGAGATTATCGATCAACACACCGGTGAAGTACTCAAGAGTTGGTTCTTTGTGATGGTGCTGTCATGGAGTAGACACATGTACGCAGAGTTAGTGACTGACCAATCTATAGAGACCTTGCTTGGTTGTCATGAAATTATAAAGACAGTCATCGTAAGAAGTGCGTCATAAGAAGGAGTGAGTGAAGAAAAGAGTTCGGGAAAAATCTGGGAATTTCCCAGAACAGCGCTGGTAGCGGGTGGAATAATGCGCAGAATAGCTTAGAACGGCGTTATCAGTGGAATCGAAAGTAGGTTTTACTTTCTGGTAAGCACTGGAATGCGGTTCCAATCGAGTTGGAGGTTAATGAGGCTGACTGGAAGCGAGGTATTTAGTTGAAAAGCAATTTGCAGTTGGAGAGGTTGTGTCTGCATTTACGTGAGAACTTACTGAATTTGTCGGTGAGGGAGTGAGCGGAACCGACCAGTCCTTTGAATTTACTTTCAAAGTGCGTGCATAGATAAATTCAGTGTTTGGGGGATATTGTAAGGCGTTCAAGAATCGGGGGAAAAGTGCCATCATTCACGTCACGCTTGTCGTCTCTGATTTGTCGACAGGTCCGCTCAACTAATTCGAGATAGTCAGTCAGATTAAACGGAATTCCCTCGGGCATGGGCTGGCGAGGGTCGCCGACAAATTTCAAGAGATTGGGCGGTTGAAAATCGTCGGTGGATTGCTCGATATTGTTGGTTGAGGCGGCTTTGTCTTTCCAGTGCTGAATTCTGAGTTTGATACTTGTGTGATCAGACTGCTCGGGTGTTTCAGTCATGGCGGCCCTGATAGGATTGAGGTCAACGTAGGCCATGCAAGACAAAACGGCTGGCTCATCAAGCACGGCTTGACATTTGAAACGTGATTCCCAAAAATGGCCTGTGTAATCATCTTCTTTATTGGCATTACGGGCGGTGGTTTCATTAAGTACACGCATAAACCAGTTGATGCTGTGTAAGCGTTTTCGCCAGGTCTCGATAAGCGTGTTGAGTGGTCCACGTTCATGAGCATCGATGGGTTCGTCGTCCAAATACCGCTGTGAAAGTGGAGTTCCGCCAAAGAGCTGATGCCAACGAGCGACTATGGATCTGGGGGTAGCGTCAAGGCAAGGCTTTCGATTGATGTGTAGTACTAGATGGTAGTGATTTGATAGTACGGCGAAAGCGGCGATATCAATATAAAAGATGGACGCTAACCGGAGGGCATTGTCCTCAAGTTGTTGACGGCGATGTTCGTGGGAGCGACCGGTGCTGGGGTCATTTCCACAGAGAAAGGCACGGCGAACGCATCTAGAAATGCAATGGTAAAACGGCGTGGCGTCAAGAGATATTTGCTGCTTTCGAGGCCTTGGCACAAATTACTTCCTACATCAGAAATTCCGTAAACAATCGTGCCAAAGGTCACCAAGATATAATGTGATCCGATTCACATTGTTTATTATGATGACTGTCTATGTAATTATGCTGTAAATGTAATAAGTTGCCTGGTTGTTTGTTCGGGGTCATGGTGAATTGGTAAATTGCTGTCTTAGCGAAGTCTCATTTACTTCGGCTGATAATATTTCTATATTGGGATCAGGTCTGAAGTGTGTGATAGTTGTATTTTCTAAGTAAGTTGCTAAGGTAAGGAGAAGTTTATTTAGTAAGGGGATTGCAATGGCTCAGGCGACAATGACCACCAAGGGGCAAATCACAATACCAGCGGAGATAAGAAAGGCGCTGAGCCTCAATGCGGGTGATAAAGTTGTGTTTGTTACGCGTGAATCGGGTGAGGTGGTGATCTTTCCGGCGACGCGAGAGGTGGGGACTCTAAAAGGTATGATTGAGAAACCCGCCGATCCAGTCAGTATTGATGCAATGGATGAGGCCATCAGGGCTCGACACAGCAAATGATTGGGTTAGACACCAATGTGTTGATTCGTTACTTAGTGCAAGATGACGAAGCTCAAGCGGAAACCGCTAACCATTTCATCGAATCAAAGTGTTCGGAAGAATGTCCTGGTTTTATCAATCACATCGTTTTGTGTGAAGTTTGTTGGGTGCTGGCGACTGCATACAAACAAAAGCGCTCTGATATCGCAAATGTCATTGCTTGTTTGCTGCAGGTTCGTCAGCTTGAGATACAGGAAGCATCCGTGGTTTGGAGGGCACTCAGTGATTTCCGTGACTCGAATGCTGATTTTTCAGATCACCTGATAGCGCATTCAAATCAACTGCGTGGTTGTGTTGCTACTGTCACATTTGACAAAAAAGCTGCGAAGCTGCTTCCAATGCGTAATGTCGCAGACATGTTGTAAAAGTTTCATGAGGCGTACTTCAATTTTCGCAGCAAGTTGTTACCGGAGATATCAAAGATATCGACTGGTGCAGTGTGGCTACCATTAACCCATTTTTTGTAAGCAGTTGATGTTTTATATTGTATTCACCAGTCGTCGTAAGCTTGGGTTCTGGATCGCAGCTTTAGATTTCACATTTCAATGCTCAGTTCGGCAGCTTAAACCCGGCAACACCGGTCGTTGATTTTATTGCAAGGTTTGATCGATATTGGGTGCTTGCGATTGCGCTACCTGAGTAGTTATGTGGTTTAGAATACTGCCGATGGGGTAAGTATAAGTGTCACTCTACATGCTGAAGAACTTTTCGCTGACATACTGTTTTCTTTCTCTTGTAAGATTTATCTTACAAGAGAATGTGTGAGGCGTCACCAAATTAGTATATTGATTCTATATTCCCGATTTTTTGCTCGCTATTTGGCGGGTAGCTGTTACCTTCTTGATCAGGGTTAGCGACGTCACCTACGCCGTGTTTCTCCTGATGTATGCATCTGTAGTATTGTAGTTCTAAAGTCGTGTAGTAACTGGTGTTGGAAATTCAGGTGGTGTCGCTTTCTCTATTTTTAAACTTCAATTTTGAGGTCGGTCGAGTTCGCATGGCCTACAGCTTCTTTGCAATTATCTGTATGTACCGTGCCGTTTCTTTATAAGGCGACTGAGCACCAAGGTGTTTCTCTAGAATATGCAGCTTTTTGATAGTTGCGGTATCATTTAAATGTGCGGAAAAACTGTGATGGTTGTCTAGACAAAATACGCCATAGTCTGCAATGGTGCTAAAGCCGTGTTTATCAAGCCAGTCGGTCAGGAACCGAACGGTGAAAAATATAATATCAGAATCAAAAACACCGGACTTGCCGATGGGTTCTTGTAGTAGTTGCGGTAATTCATCCAGCTCGTAGTCCTCTAAAGCGGCGTCATAGGGCACGGCGTGCTTGTTTCTTGTGATTAGTGAAAATACACCGCCAGATGCTAATGGTTCCAGCATTGATAATAGTAGATCTTCCCAGTCATCAGAGTATTGAATAACGTTGTGGCATAGCAGTAGATCGAAGCTATCTGCAGCAAAACGTTTTCTAATTTCTCTTATATCGAATGAATGAGTGGTTACCGTATTGCCGATGCCTAGCTGATCGGCTGTAGTCTGCAGGTCGTGTAGCATAGAAAGAGAGGTATCGACCAGATCAACCGGGTGGTTCATTTTGGCTAGTCTCAGGCTGTCAGCCCCGTTGCCGCCTCCGGCATCAAGAGTGCGTAATATTTTATTTTCCGGCAGGTGATTAAACAGATTCTGCGCGGAGAGCTCATAGCGAATCAGGCCTTTCAGCGTTTGTTGCTCTTGCTTCCATTGCGGTAACCCGGTTTCAAAAGCGATTTTCCGGCTTGTCGCCCGCAGTGCACGCTTGAGATCTATTTTACCAGTGTGCAGTGCTTTGCCGATTAGAACACCGCCAATGCCCTCGTGGTTGTAGCACTCTACAACATCGTCCATATCGCGTACTTCGCCCCCGACGATTACGGTGAGTCCGGTCAGTTGCGCCAGTTCTTTCGATACGGCCAGATCGCCGCCAATCATGGAGCCGTCTGGTTGAATGCGACTGTGTACCGCGGTGGTAATGCCCAGGTGATACATCTGTACACCCAGGGTCACGGCTTGCTGGCCACCGGCCATACGCCATCCGTGGGTCATTACCTCGCCTTCGGGGTCGGTGTTAATAGAAAGCCCGAATCGCTCACTGCCGTATTTCGCCACGGCCTGAGCCACCATCATCGGGTTCTCAACTGCCGCTGTGTTGATTAATACCCGACTGACGCCAATGCGTATGGCCCAGTCGATGTCCTCCATTGTGCGAATTCCGCCTCCGTATTGCACGTAGATAGGGAGTTCGCATATGCGCTCAATTAATGGCCAGTTGTGGCTGGCGTCTTCGTCGTGTGCGGCATCGACGTTTATAACGTGAATCCACCTGGCATTTTGCTCGATCCAGTGCTCGGCACAGGCCACCGGTTCGAGTAAGTCAGGAATGGTGGATTCATCTTCCGCGTCCTGGGTGAAGTCGAATGATTTTCCAGCCTTCAGATGCATGGCCGGGAAAATCTGAAAATCGCTGGTATGCAAAGGATTCGGTTGGATAGCTATCACTCTCTCAGGACGTGTACGCAGGGATTTTAACCCTGGTTACCCTGAGTGACGAGTTACGAGGAAATCAGGACTCTGGCATCGTGATACTGGAAATCTGCTGATCCGGGGTGAGGAGTCTTAGTCATCCTGGCGCATCGGTGCGCGGCTGGCGTCGTTATTATCGTTAATTAACTTGCGCATCAGCCGCATCAGCTGTTCGTTTTCCTCCCGGCTGAGTGTTTTTGTCAAGCGACGCTGCGCATCGATCATGGCCGGTTGCACAGAGGCAACAAACTGACGGCCGGCTTCGGTAATTCGTGCGAGCTTGGCTCTTTTGTCGGTAACGCTGGCCGGGCGCTCAATAAGGCCGCGCGCCTCGAGCCGTCGTATTACATCTGCTGTAGTATTGCGATCCACCCCGATCGAACTGGCAATAGTGACCTGATCAAGAGATTCCTGCGTGTTCAATACGGTCAGCACTCCGAACTGGACCGGCGTGACATTGAATTCATTGCATTCGTCGAGGAATATCGCTACATGGATCTGGTGCAGCCGCCGAATCAAAAAACCGGGTCGATTCCAGAGACTGGTAAAATCCCGTTGCTTATGGCCACTGCTGTTCATTCTGTGCTGCTCACGTGCCTTGTCTTTTCCGGTCTTCGGTGGCTTCAATGGTGTCATTATACGGCGGTAGTAACAAATGTACGGCTGACCTTCCCCGGGCCGGATTGACATCCCTATCATACGTAGTACACTCCGTAAAAAACCGGAGCATGAATTTTTGCTCGGGCATGAACTCACATAAGCACTATGTATCGATGGAGGATACCTCATGCGTTGGGTCGTTGGTGTTGATGTGGGGGGTACCTTCACTGATTTTTTTGCTACCAACCAGGATACGGGGGCTTTTTACGTCGGCAAAACCCCTTCTACGCCGGCTAATCCTGCAGAGGCTATTTTAAGTGGCCTGACCGCATTGTGTGAGCAACACGCTATTCCTCATCAGCAGATTGTACGCCTCTCTCATGGTACGACAGTAGGTACCAACGCGTTGATACAGCGCAAGGGAAGCCGTGTTGCATTGATCACCACACAGGGGTTCCGCGATCTGCTGGAGATTGGTCGGCAAACGCGACCGCACATGTATGATCTGCAGAAAGATCACCCCGCACCACTTATAGAGCGGGAAGATCGCATTGAACTTCACGAGCGCATCGATGCTGCCGGTGACGTTGTGCATGCACCACAAAAAACAGATATAGAAGCGGCGGTAGATCAGGCAATTGCGGCGAATGCTGCGGCTGTTGCTGTCGGGTTTCTGTTTTCATTTCGAAACCCTGCGCACGAACAGCAGGTCGCTGACGTAATTGCCAGGCGTGCGCCGGGGCTTGCAGTGTCTCTGTCTTCGCAGGTGCAGCCTGAGTTTCGCGAGTACGAGCGACTATCAACCACGGTACTCAATGCCTATTTGCAGCCAGTGATGGGGCATTATCTAAAAACGCTTGAGGAAGGGGTCTCTAGTCTGGCGCCTGCTGCAACTCTGGGTATCAATCAGTCCAGTGGTGGTTTGATGTCGCCCGCGCGAGCCAGAGAACTGCCGGTTCGAACAGCGCTTTCCGGACCTGCTGCCGGTGCGGTAGGCGCAGCACACGTAGCCAGGCAAACAGGTCGGAAAAACGTGATCACACTCGACATGGGCGGCACCAGTGCCGATGTCGCACTCATTCGGAACTACAAAATCGACCTGGCGTTTGACCGTGATGTAGCCGGGTTTCCAATTCGCCTGCCGAGTGTCGATGTCGAGACTGTGGGGGCGGGGGGCGGATCAGTGGCCTGGTTTGACCGCGATGGTTTGCTTAAAGTCGGCCCGATCAGTGCCGGCGCAGATCCAGGCCCGGCATGCTATGGACGTGGTGGAGATCAACCCACCGTCACAGACGCCAATCTATTACTTGGCAGGCTCTCTCCACGAGGACTACTCGACGGTGATATGGGGCTCGACCCCGATTTATCGCAACAGGCCTTAGCGCCGCTTGCAGAGACTCTGGGATTCACTGTGGAGCGCACGGCGCACGGGGTTCTCGGCATTGTGGTAGCGAATATGGTGCGCACCATCCGCACAATATCGGTCGAGCGGGGCCATGATCCCCGAGATTTTGTACTCATGCCATTTGGTGGAGCTGGGCCGTTGCACGCTCGCGATGTAGCCGTCAGCCTTGGTATCACAGAGATGATTGTCCCGGCGGCTCCGGGAATCGTTTGCGCGCAGGGCTTGCTGGTTTCAGATCTGAAAGAAGATTTTGTTATCAGTCGGCGATTCACGCTTGATGAGCAGGGTCTTTGTGTATTGTCAGAAGCGCTGGTTGATCTAAAGCGGCGTGCGCTTGCATGGTTTGAAACCGAAAATACACCGGATGAAGGTCGCCAGCTTAATCTGGTTGTCGATGCACGCTACGTCGGGCAGAATTTCGAATTGGCTGTACCGGTTATCTCTGGTAATACTCTGCAGCCAGCCGATCTGCCTGCTCTGCCAGAAGTACAAGGAGCGTTTAACAGCGCACATGAAATCGCTTATGGGTATGCGAGCGATAACGACCCGATAGAAGTGGTCAATGTACGCTTGTCGGCTTCAGCCAGACTGCATGAGGAAAGCGAAGCGGCCGCCCCGGCTGTTATCAGTGATGAACCTCCCTCAAGTGGTACCCGCGAGGTCTATTTTTCTGCGGAAAGCTCGATTGCCGCCCGAATTTATGCACGTACCGATCTGAAGCCCGGGCATACATTGACAGGCCCTGCAATTGTCGAACAGCTCGATACCACAACGCCGATTTATCCTGGAGACGCGGCTGAAGTGACCCCGGACGGACATCTGGTTATTCAGATCGGCACCGGAAAATGAATGAATTTCTGCGCAAACTATATTGTGGCCGTCTATTCCGATCAATAGTAGTGAAAGAGTTATAGATTCATGTCAAAAAATAATTCATCCGGGCTAGATCCGATTACGCTTGAAATAATCGCCAACGGTTTGCGTTCAATCGCTGATGAATGTTTTGTCGCACTCATGCGGTCGTCGTACTCGACCAATATAAAAGAGCGTAAAGATCATTCGATTGCACTGGTGGATCGCGAAGGCCGGCTGGTAGTACAAGCCGCACTGACTTTGCCTATACACATCGCCTCCATGGGCGGGTTGATGCAATGTGTTCTGCAGAAGTTTAAGGGTGATATAGAAGAAGGTGATATTTTTGTTGCCAATGACCCGCATACCGCCGGTGGAACGCATCTGCCGGATATCAATTATGCGATGCCTATATTTGTCGATGGAGAGATAGTCGCCTTTGTGTGCAATATCGCTCACCATGCTGATATCGGCGGTATGGTGCCGGGCTCAATGGCTGGCGGTATGTCGGAGATCTATCAGGAAGGTTTGCGAATTCCAGTGATAAAACTTTTCCGCAAAGGTGTGCTGCAAACCGACATCATGGATCTGATGCTCCTTAATGTTCGTGTGCCGGATGAACGGCGCGGTGACCACAATGCACAAATCGCCTCGTGCAAGCTCGGTGCAAGGCGCTTTGGTGAAGTAGTTGAAACTCATGGTCTGGCGAATGTGCTGGGCGCTTTTGACGAGATAATATCGCGTACTGCCCAACGTATGAAGATGGCAATAGCCGAAATTCCTGATGGTACCTATCAATGGCAAGACTACATGGATGGCGACGGCATCGGCAGTGTCGATATACCTATTTGCCTTGCGCTAACGGTAGAGGGCGAAAACATACACTGTGATTTTTCCGGTACCAGTGAGCAGGTTGCCGGTAATATAAATACCACCATGAACGCGGTGCAGGCCAGTGCCTGCTATGCATTGATCTCAGCGCTTGATTCCGAAATACCCAGTAATCAGGGCGTGCTCGATGTTGTCGATATCACCGCCGCTCCCGGCACATTGATCAACTGCGTATTTCCGGCACCGGTTGCCGCCCGCGCCCATACCTGCCAGCGCGTGGTCGATACCGTGCTTGGCGCCTTATCTAAAGCGCTGCCGGAACAGGTGATTGCAGCGGCCAACGGAGCCAATACAACAGCGGTATTTTCGGGTGTCGATCCCCGCACCGGAAAGCCCTATCTCTATCTTGAGACACTGGGGGGCGGCATGGGTGCGCGAGCCACTAAAGACGGTAAAGATGGTGTTCAGGTTCATATAACCAATACCTCTAACCTGCCTGTAGAATCGATTGAACAGGAGTATCCGTTGCGGGTAGAGGAATACAGCCTGGTAGAAAACTCAGGAGGTGCGGGTACTTATCGGGGTGGTATGGGTCTGAGGCGTATACTGAAGCCGGTCGATCACGATTGCGTTTTTAATGGCGCTGGTGAGCGTTTTCGCCATGAACCCTGGGGGTTGTTTGGTGGTCAACCGGGCGCTACCGGGCAATTCCTGCTGAGGGATTTAACAGGTGAGCGGCGCCTGGATGACAAACCGGGTGAAGTCGCCATCACGCCGGAAGATCGCATTATTGTGGAAACTCCCGGAGCAGGTGGTTATGGTCCGCCCGGGCAACGGGATCCGGATCTCGTCGAGCGTGATCAGCACAGTGGCAAGTTCACTGAAGAATATATCCGGAAACATTATAGCCAGATGCCGCGGTCATAAAGCAGATGAAAGTATACTCAATGGTACGACCCAAACGTCTGGAGGAATTTCCGGACGCTATAGCGCGAGCTGAAGCGCTGGGCTATGACGGCAGCACCTTGCTTGAACTTACTGTGCCGCCAACACTCTCTGCGGTCGCCGGTGCAATGACGACCAGCAAGATCAATCTGTTAACGGGCGTGTTTGTTGCGTTTCCGCGAAGCCCGATGGCTACCGCTTATGACGCATGGTCTATTCAGTCTTTATCTAAAGGCCGTTTTCAGCTGGGCATTGGCAGCCAGATCAAAGCTCACCTCACGCGCCGCTTCAGTATGGATTTTCAGCCGCCGGTGCGACGCATGAAGGACTATATAAAGTCGCTGCATGCTATATGGGATTGCTGGCAGGACGGAACGCGACTCGACTATGAAGGTGAGTACTATAAATTTAATTTGATGATCCCGTACTACAACCCGGGTCCGCTCGAATTTAAACGCCCGCCAATTTATGTGGCAGCGATAAATAAATATATGTGCAGACTGACTGGTGAGCTTGCCGATGGACACCTGCCCGGCGACCCCATAACCGATAAATGGTTCTCTGAAGTAATGGTGCCGAATCTGGAAATCGGGGCCAGACGAGCTGGCCGTACGCTGGCAGATATAGAGCTTGGCAGCTACGGGTTTATCGGTTGTGCAAACACAGACGAAGGCCTTGAAAAAGTGCGGGCCGGGTTAAAGGAAAGAGTGGCATTTTATGCGTCTACACCCGAGTACGAAAAAATGCTGGAATTGCACGGCTGGGACGTCAATCTTTCAGATTTTATTAATATGGCAAAAGAGAACCGCTGGAGTGAAATGGGTAGTCTGGTCACCGATGCCATGCTTGAATCCTATGCAGTCATTGCCTCCCCGCGGGATTTGCCAGCTGCATTGAAAAAACGTTTTGGCGGCCAGGTTGACCGTATTCAAATTGATGAAACCTGGTTCGATGGCCTGAGCGATGACGACACGCGTGAGCTTGTCGCAGCAATCAAGTCAATCCAGCCGGAATAAATCACCAGGCGGCAAGAGATTAATAAGAAAATATCTGTATTCGGCAGTGAGTAGCTATCTATGACAACACAGGCCAGAACAAATGCCCGGGCGCATGCGCAGCTTGTGCATCCGGACAGCGGCCGCGATCTGGCCCGCGAAGAATGGGCGCGCCTGTGTAATCGAAACCCGACCGAACTTGCAGTCGTAGAGCCCGAGCGTAAAATAACCGTTGGCGATTTAATACAAAGTGCAAGAGCACGTGCCGGGCAACTGATTGCGCAGGGATGTACGCCGGGCAGTCGGGTTATAGTGGCGCGACCCAACGTGATTGAGTTTGTTGTCGACTATCTGGCGATTCGCCTCTGTGGAGCCATATTAATAAATCTTCCCTGGTCCGCCGGTACCAGCATTACTGAGCTGGCCGATGAGCTCGACGCCAGTTGCGTTATTCTTACCGAGGATCTGGTCGGTGATAATCCCTTGTTTGACAACCTCGGTGAACGTCGATTCAGAGAAAATGAAAGTGCTGCGGTCGGTCCGTCAGAGCCCATTGGTCGAGCGGTTGATGAAGTGTGCTGGCTCGCGTGTACGTCCGGTACTACAGGCACACCAAAAGCCGCGATGCATACTGCCGCTACACTGGAGCGGCAGACAGAAGTATTTGCACAGCATTTTCAATTAACTGATCGTGACCCGATTCTGGTTACCTCACCTGTCGGCCATGCGGTGGCGCTTTTGTTCGGTGTGCGAATGTCGCTGATGCTCAACTCTCTAATGGTTTTGATTCCGCGCTGGTCTGTTGAGACGGCAGCCGATCTGGTGTCTCGATACGGCTGCGTTTATACCGTCGCCCCAACGCCTTTTCTGGTTGATGTAGTTGAGCATGCAGAAACACATGGGGCAGACGCCTGGGCTACTTTGCGTTATTTTCCGTCAGCGGGTGCACCGGTGCCGCGTTCATTGGTCGAGCGTGGCCTGAAGGCGCTGCCACATACTCAGGTCTGGTCCTACTTCGGCACATCGGAAGCCGGTGCGGTTACCGCAGTTCCACTCGACGATACCCTGGAAAATCGTCTGGAAACCGATGGTATTGCAATGCCGGGTATGGAAACGCGTGTGGTTGATGGCGAGCTTGAACTGCGTGGCATTCAAATGATGAAAGGCTACTGGAGTGGTGACCCGAACGGGCGCTTGCGTGCCGATGGCTGGTATCAGACCGGCGATGCTGCAGAGCAGAGACCCGATGGCTATATAAAAATGATTGGCCGCGCGCGCGATATCATTTTACGCGGTGGAGAGAATATCTCCCCGCTTGAAATAGAAAATGTGCTGCTCGGACATGAAGCCGTTGACGATGTTGCGATAATCGGTTACCCGGATGATCGGCTGGGCTCACGACTGGCAGCGGTTGTTGTCAGCACCGGCGGCGTGGACCTGGAGGGGCTGAGAGAGCGGTGTGAATCGACCGGTCTGGCGAAAGCAAAATGGCCTGAATATATGCTGTCGATCGATAAAATTCCCTTATCCGCAATTGGTAAAGTCCGGCGTGATGAACTGGAAGCGCTGGTGCAGCAGCGAGTAGCAAATAATGCCTGAGCGCCTGGTGCAATCACCCGATAAATCTGGCAATAATAATGGTTAACAGCACATGGCAAATGTAGAAGTTGGATTTCACATTGATGGTGATGTCTGGGAGCCGGAGCAGATCACCCGTGTAGAAGAGTGCGGCTATGACATTCTCACCACCGGCGAGCACATTGTTTTTTTTAGACCTATTCTCGATGTAGTTACCGTTCTAGCGCATGCAGCGGCAGTAACAAAACGCATCAAGCTATTGCCTTCCACGCTAATTTTGCCGCTGCGGCACCCGACAATCGTCGCCAAAGAGCTGACTTCACTGGATCAATTATCGAAAGGGCGGCTGATCGCATCGATTGGCATTGGCGGTGACTACCCTAGGGAATTTCATGCCTGTGGTATACCGATCAAGCAGCGTGGCAGGCGGGCTAATGAAGCGCTTGAAATCATAAGGCAGTACTGGACCGGTGAGACGTTCAGCTACGACGGGAAAATTTTTCAATTGGAAGATGTTGATATGAGCCCGATGCCAGTGCAGAAAAACGGGCCACCGATATGGGTTTGCGGGCGAAGTGATGCGGCAATGAAGCGCGCAGTTAAACACGGTGATGGCTGGCAGCCGTATATGTACACCGCAGAGCAGTTCAGGGAGAGCGTCGCTAGAATAAGTGAGCTTGCCAGTGAAACCGGGCGGGTACTGCCCGCCGAATTCGCCTACACCAGTTTTATGTATGTCAGTATGCACGACGATATTCAGGAGGCTCGCAACCGG
The DNA here is from genome assembly GCA_001730015.1 of Chromatiales bacterium (ex Bugula neritina AB1). Classification (GTDB taxonomy): domain Bacteria; phylum Pseudomonadota; class Gammaproteobacteria; order Granulosicoccales; family Granulosicoccaceae. The sequence goes on from MDLA01000125.1 coordinate 16,305, forward strand.
GCTATAGAGCAATTAACCTACCGCTTCAACCTGCCGTTTGAAAAAATTGTTGATAAATACTGTGCTTATGGTCCTGCCGGAAAAATTATAGATGAGCTGGGTCAGTACGTTGCGGCTGGTGCAAACCGCCTGATAGTCGGCCTGGTGATGCCGGAAGCCGAGCGTGTCGATTATCTGGAGAAATTTGCTACCGACATACTACCCGCGCTACAACAGATGACAACAAACTCGTGAGCGCAGAATCAACACACATAGCAGCCATACAGGCGCATCTGCTGCGCTCACCTTTTCACCGGCTATTCAGCCCGGAAGTCATCGCAGTTGATCACGAAACGCTTAGTCTTACGGTCAAAGCGTATCAGTGTGCTGAACTGGAACGACAACCGGGAACCGATCAATGGCATGGCGGTGCAATTGCGGCATTGGTGGATACCGTCGGGTGTTACGCACTTACATTGCTCGGGGCTGAGCCGCTACCGACAATCAACTTCAGAACCGATTACCTGCGACCGGCAATCAGGACGGACCTGTTCGCGACGGCGGTTGTGCGGCAAGCGGGCAGGTCTGTCGGAGTGGTGGATGTCGATATTAATAATAGCAACGATAAACTAATCGCCCTCGGGCGCGCCAGCTATTCGATGACTGCATTTAACAAGGCACCTGGCTAATGACTAACAGCAGATCGCAAACGATTGCCATTATCGGGGGCACCGGCGCACTCGGTGCTGGCCTCGCCGTGCGCTGGGCGCGTGCCGGGCATCGAATTGTTATAGGCTCGCGCGACGGAGAACGGGCAAACCGGCAGGCTGTTGCAATGGCTGAGCGGGTCGGCGCTGATATCGTGGGGGCAGACAACATCGCGGCGGCGCAGCAGGGTGAGATTGTGGTGATCACTGTCCCGTATTCACACCACCGCAGCACGCTTGAGTCAATTCAGCCGCATCTGAGCCGGAAGATTCTAATTGATGTGACTGTGCCGTTGATGCCGCCTAAAGTCCGCACCGTGCAACTGCCGGCTGAAGGTTCGGTTGGCAGAGGGACGCAACTTTTTCTAGGGAAAGAGGTAAAGGTTGTGTCGGCATTTCAGAATGTCGCGGCCACTCATTTGTCTGATCTCGATCACGTTATAGATTGTGATGTGCTGGTGTGCGGAAACGACAAGGACGCCCGCAGTCGGGTAATTGAGCTGGCGGAAGATGCCGGAATGAAAGCATGGCATGCTGGTCGTATCGATAATTCGGCTGTTGCTGAAGCGCTGACATCAACGCTTATATTCATCAATGGCCACTACAAGATTGACGGTGCCGGCATTCGTATATCGGGAACACCCGTGGTAAATCAGAGCGAATGAGCCCCCAGTTGCAGATTACAGCGCTAGACGGCATCCCGTTGATTAATAGCGGTGACGATCTCGCAGTGGTAATTAATGCCGCACTTGCCCGCAATGATCTAACCCTGCAAAGCGGCGATATTCTGGTTCTGGCGCAGAAGATTGTATCAAAGGCCGAAGGTCGTATAGTTGATCTGAACACGGTGAATCCTGGTCCTGAAGCGTGCGATCTTGCGGCTCAGGTAGACAAAGACCCCCGCCTTGTCGAGCTGATATTATCTGAGAGTAGCGCGGTGGTGCGCGCAAAAACCGGTGTGCTGATTACCGAGCACAGACTGGGGTGGATCATGGCTAACGCCGGTATTGATGCATCTAACGTCAACGGTGATGGACTGGTGCTGTTACTACCGCTTGACTCTGATCTCACCTGCCGGCATTTGCGTGCAGCATTACAACAGCACTGGCAAGTCGATGTCGGGGTAATCATTAACGACAGCTTTGGCAGACCCTGGCGGCTGGGCACCACCGGTGTTGCGCTCGGTGCAGCCGGTGTGCCGAGTCTTTGGGATCGTTGCGGAGAGACCGATCTGTTCGGACGTGAATTGAAAGCTACTCATCAGGCGATCGCAGATGAACTGGCGGCAGCAGCGTCATTGCTGCAGGGGCAGGGGGCAGAGGGCCGGCCGGTGGTTTTAATTCGCGGGCTTGATCTGGCACCCGGTATAGAAATCCCCGCGCAGCCAGCTGCCACGCTGCTACGCGATAAATCTGCTGATTTGTTTCGATGAATCCAGACCACTCCGGTAGCAGCTCAATTGTGGATGGAAAAGTAATTGTTCTGTCCGGTGGTGTAGGTGGAGCCAAGCTGGTGCTTGGATTGTCGCATGCCGTTGCGAACGATCAGTTGGTTGTTGTAACCAACACCGGTGATGATTTCGATCATTTCGGTTTGCGCATTTGCCCCGACACCGACACGGTCCTCTATACCCTGGCCGGGCTTTCCAATACGGAACTGGGCTGGGGGCGTGCAAACGAAACCTGGACATTCATGCAGACGATAAAAGAACTGGGTGGCCCTGATTGGTTTAATCTGGGCGATGCTGATCTTGCTTTGCATATTGTGCGGACACAAGCGTTAAAATCGGGTAAAACGCTTACGCAGGTTATAGCGCAGCTGGCACAACAGCTGGGTATAGGTGTAAGTCTGTTGCCTATGTCTGATCAGCCGGTACATACGCGTGTCAACACCCCGAACGGGCAGCTGGCATTTCAGGAGTATTTTGTCCGCGATCGCTGTGAGCCCGCTGTGTCCGGTTTTGAGTTTGCCGGAATCGCACAGGCGCAGCCCAACCCTTTGCTTCTGAATGCGCTGGCGGCTACTCCTGCTGTTGTCGTTATCGCACCATCAAATCCCTATGTCAGTGTTGACCCGATTCTGAGTGTGCCGGGTATGCGAGAGGCAATAAAGCACTGTGGCGCGCCGATCGTGGCAGTCTCGCCAATCGTAGCTGGTGGTGCAATTAAAGGCCCGGCTGCAAAAATGATGCAGGAACTTGACGTACCGTGCAGTGTTGAAGGTATAGCACAACACTATCGCGGTTTTATAGACGGCCTGATTATAGATCAGCAGGATGCGGCGAGCGCTGAGGCTATAGCCGCTACCGGCCTGAGTGTCAGGATAGCACCTTCAATAATGCGAACACTGGATGACCGCATCGCTTTGGCGCGAGTGACGCTGGAGTTCGGACGGGAAATTACCCGGGATCGTGGCGGGAGCCTGTCCGGGAATGAATGATCTACTGCGGATGCGATATTTCGGCCGGCTATTGCGATCGAATTTGTTGAATATGAATAACTATTCGCCTAATTCGATCGCAAAATCCGACTCGATATCCCATGTTCTCGCTACAACCCTTATTCTCGGACAGGCACTAGAATGACGGCGATTGTGATTCCGGTTAAGCCGCCATTGCAGGGCAAGCAGCGGCTGAGGCCTGTATTTAGCGGTAAGCAACGTGCGGCATTGGTACTGGCGATGCTGCAGGACGTACTCGAAACTGCCACCGTCACAGCCCGGCAGGAGGATCATTGCGTATGGGTTGTAACTGCTGATCCGATGGTGCAGGCTGTCGCTACAAAATGGGGTGCGGGCATTATTCATGAGCAATCAGTTAACGGTTACAACGCTGCGGTAAGCACCGGGCTTGCAGCTCTCGGTAGCCGATATCCGCGGGGGATTAATGTGGCCGTTATACCGGGTGATATACCCTGTGTGACTGTTGCCGATTTAACCGCACTTGCCGCACAGACAACGGCTGAAACCGGTACGGTCAGGCTCGCTCCATCGCATGATAAACGCGGAACCAACGGCCTGTTTTTATCGTCAGCCACTTTGCTAAAACCGGCTTTTGGCCCGGACAGTTTTAATCGCTACAGGCAAATAGTATCTCACCGCGAGATAAAGCTTGAGATTATAGAATCACCAACACTCTCGCTCGATATTGATTACCCTTCTAGCCTCATGGCCTTTGCAGAGCAGGGCGCCCGGAGTCATACGGGTGTGTTTCTGGACAATTTACCAGCAGGCGCTGATTTAGCAGACTTTTATGCTTCAACAGACGCAAACGAATTCCGGTCTCATGCTGCACAGTAGCTGGAGGTAATATTTTGGGCCGCCAACCTTCAACCCGTCGTCTTACCGATAATGAGTGCCACGATCTGCTCAATTGTCTGCCGCAGGAGTTAATCAGTCGAGCAGCGCTGTGTAGAGACGAAGGCCATGGCACAACCGTCAGTTACTCGCGCAAGGTGTTCATACCGCTGACACAGTTGTGTCGTGATGTATGCCACTATTGCACCTTCGCCAAACCACCGTCCGGACTAGCCGATGCTTACTTGAGCCCGGAACAGGTGCTGGATATAGCGCGTGCCGGTGCAGCAATGAATTGCAAGGAAGCGCTGTTCACCCTGGGCGACAAACCGGAGCTTCGCTATCCGGCGGCCCGTGATGCGTTGAATAATCTGGGCTACGACACCACAATTGAGTACCTGTGCGCGGTAGCCGGGCTTGTTTATAGAGAAACAGGTTTATTGCCGCATCTAAACCCGGGCGTGATGACTGAGGCGGAAATAGCATCACTTCGCGAAGTGTCTGTATCAATGGGCATTATGCTGGAAAGCACTTCTGGCAAATTATTGAAACGCGGTGGTTGTCATTTTGGTTCACCCGATAAAAACCCGCAGGTACGCCTCGCAACAATCAATTCTGCCGGTGAGCTGGGTGTTCCTTTTACCAGCGGTATCCTTATAGGTATTGGAGAGACTCGTGCGGATCGCATAGAGAGTCTGCTGGCATTGCGAAAACTGCACGAACAGCATGGCCATCTTCAGGAAATTATTGTTCAGAATTTCAAGGCAAAGCCCGGCACCCTGATGGCCAATGCCACAGAACCGGATCTTGCCGAGCTGCAGTGGAGCATTGCGGTGGCGCGGTTGATCTTTGGTGCACAAATGTCGATCCAGGCTCCCCCGAACCTGTCGGCCGGCCACACGGTTGCATTGGTCGAAGCGGGAATTAATGATTGGGGTGGGGTATCGCCGCTTACGCCGGATCATGTGAACCCCGAAGCACCGTGGCCGCACCTTGATGATCTGTCCGCCGATACGGCAAAGGCAGGCAAAGTGCTGGTTGAACGCCTGGGTATTTACCCTGAGTATTGCCGGTCTGCCTCGTTGCATCAGTGGCTTGCCCCGACACTTCATAAATCGGTGCTGGATTTCACCGATGCTGATGGTCTGGCGCGCACAGATCCCTGGTGTCCGGGAACTGTCGATATCGATCTCCCGGTGCAGCCGGTTGCCCCTTTTTATCGGAAAAATAGCGAAATCGACAATATTATAGATAGAGCATTCGTCGGCAAAGATCTGAGTCAGGCAGAAGTCGAACGATTATTTGCAGCACGTGGTGATGAAGTCGTGCAAATAACTCGTGCTGCAGATCAGCTTCGCACGCAGGTGAGTGGTGAGACGGTTAGCTATGTAGTCACGCGAAATATAAATTACACAAATATCTGTTATTTTAAATGCCGGTTCTGTGCCTTTTCCAAGGGCAAGACCAGCGAAAACCTGCGCGGCAAACCCTATAACCTCAATCTTGAAGAAATAGTCGGGCGGGCCCGGCAGGCGTGGGACAGAGGTGCGGTGGAAGTCTGCCTGCAAGGGGGTATTCATCCGGAATATACCGGGCAGACCTACCTGGATATTCTGCAGTCAATTAAACATGCGCTGCCGGAAATACACGTGCACGCCTTTTCTCCGCTCGAGATTCATCAGGGAGCTGAAACGCTCGGCATACCGGTCAGGGAGTTTCTACAGCGATTAATAGATGCGGGCCTGGGAAGTCTGCCCGGTACGGCGGCTGAAATTCTGGACGACGAAGTCAGATCAGTCATATGTCCAGATAAAATCAACACTGCACAGTGGTTCGATGTGATCAACACGGCCCATCAACTGAACTTAAAAACCACGGCGACCATAATGTTCGGCCACGTTGATCAACCAGCGAACTGGTCGCGTCACTTACTGGCGTTGCGTGATCAGCAGCAACGCACTGGTGGGTTTACCGAGCTGGTCCCATTGCCTTTTGTGCACATGGAAGCACCGTTGTACCGAAAAGGCGGCTGTCGGCGTGGCCCGACGTGGCGTGAATGCCTGCTGATGCATGCGGTGTCTCGCCTAGTGCTGCACCCGCATATTCCCAATATTCAAACCTCATGGGTTAAGCTTGGCGCGAGCGGTATCAAAGCGTGTCTTGACGCCGGTGCAAATGATGTCGGGGGTACGCTGATGAATGAAACCATCACGCGTGCTGCCGGTGCAGGGCATGGCCAGGAAATGACGCCGCAAAACCTGGAACGGATACTGGCGGAATCCGGACGGCCTTCGCGTCAGAGAACCACACTTTATAAAAATGCACCGGAAGTACAGCAGCGGGTATCCTATAGAGCACCTGTTCTGATTCCGGTATCGCGGGCCGCTTCTGCTGGCCCTGATTAATATTCCGGCTTGCTGATATTCCGCTTTGACGTGCTAGCGATATAATCTTGTGGTACAAAACACCGTGTTGCTTCGTGCAATAATTAATCTAACTGCCCTGCGTGCACCGGGTTACCGTGCCGAAGAACGATAAAATCACCAGAAAAACCGCTAAACAGACTACCATGGAAGACGTTGCCCGCACGGCCGGTGTGTCTCGAATGACAGTCTCGCGCGCGCTGCGTGACGATGGATCAGTGTCGCCGGCAACACGCGCGCGCATCATGAAAATAGTAGCGCGCATGAATTACGTGCCGGATCAATCCGCCGGCACCCTCGCCACAAAGCGCTCCGGTTTTGTTGCAACGCTGGTCCCGTCTCTCAATAACTCTCATTTTGCGGAATCAGTCCAGACCCTGAGCGACGAGGTAGAGTCCATTGGCCTTCAATTGTTGCTGGGGCATACCGCTTATTCCACAGCCCGTGAAGAGCAGTTGGTCGAAAGCATGTTAAAGCGCCGCCCTGAAGTTATAGTGCTGCCTTTCGATGGTCATTCGCCACGGACAAACCGGTTACTTAAGCAGGCAAATGTTCCGGTTATAGAACAGTGGGAAATACCCTCGAAACCGATCGATTACACCGTCGGTTTTTCAAATCGTGAGGCTGCCAGACGCATGGCTGCAGCATTGATAGAGCGGGGCTACCGAAACATTGCATTTGTCAGTGAAGAAGACGATGCGTGGACTCGTGGTGCCGCACGGCGTGCGGGTTTTGAACAGGCGATGCTTGAAGCGGGCTTGTCTACATCACACATGGTGCGATACGGCAAGCCTCCTATGACCATAGAGCATGGCTATGAGGTGGGGTCAGCGTTCAAGCGATACTTCAACTCGGTAGATTGTGTATTTTGTGTGTCAGATGCCCCCGCATTCGGTGTATTGTCGGCGTTTAAATCACAGAACATCCGGGTTCCCGAAGACATAGCAGTGGTCGGATTCGGCAACTTTGAGGTCTCGCGTTTTTCTTCACCGGCGATTTCTACGGTAGAAGTTGATGCCAAGGGGATTGGCCGTGAAACAGGCCGGTTAATCTGCCGCTTGCTAGGCGGCAACGAAGATCCATCGCCTATCGTACGACATACGCCCGTCGACGTTCAGCTCAGGTGGCGTGAAAGTACCCTGTAGCAACGTTGTCGGAGCTGCTCCACAAGAAAGTTCTGATAAAAATAACACTTGCACATCTGGAACCAGAGGTTATTATGACAATAAAATGTTACCGGTAACATTGCCGTAAAAAACGCATTTTTACAACCTAGAATTTCCTGATGCCATCAATTCAACTGCAGCAACTGACCAAACTATACGGCAAAGTGCAAGTACTGCATGGCATTGATCTGGATATGCAGGATGCCGAGTTTACCGTGCTTGTGGGTCCTTCCGGATGCGGTAAATCCACAACACTTCGAATGATTGCCGGTCTGGAAACGGTATCGTCGGGTGAAATATTTATCGATGGCAGACCGATCAGTCATCTGGAGCCGAAAGATCGCGATCTGGCAATGGTATTTCAGGACTATGCCTTGTACCCGCACATGAATGTCGCGAATAATATGTCTTTCGCCCTGCGGTTGCAAAAACGCCCGAAAAAAGAAATAAATCAAAAAATACAAGAAGTTGCCGCAATACTGGGCCTCACAGACTACCTGCACCGTAAACCAGCTGAGTTATCCGGCGGGCAGCGCCAGCGGGTGGCTATGGGACGTGCGCTTACGCGAGACAGTTCTACTTTTCTGTTCGATGAGCCATTGTCGAACCTTGATGCAAAATTGCGTACGCAAATGCGCGCTGAGCTTGCAATGATGCGCAAGCGTGTGCACAAAAACATGATCTATGTAACGCATGATCAGATAGAAGCAATGACTCTGGCTGATCGCATCGTGGTTATGCACAGCGGGCGAATACAGCAACAGGGCACGCCGGAGGAATTGTTCAAGCGACCGGCCAACAAGTTTGTTGCAGGTTTTCTAGGTACGCCGCCGATGAATTTTTTAACGGCCACTATTGGGCAGCAGGGCGGGCAAACTCATCTAAGCGGGCCGGGTTTTTCAATTAGCTGTGATCAGCACACCATCAGCCGCATTGCCGATCACAAAAGGCCACAGATCGATATAGGTATCAGGCCGTCGGATCTGGTGTTTGATCCGCAGGCAGCGACACATGAATCACTTGAACTGCACGTCGATGTCTCGGAGTACGTTGGCGCGCAGTCGGTTTTAATCGGCAACTGTGCCGGTGAAAAAGTGATGGTAGAACTTAAATCAGATACGCCCATAGCGCTGGGTGAACGGCTTAAATTCCGGATCAATCTGGCTGATGTCCACCTGTTTGATCCAGTCAGTGAGCGTGCACTTCGTTAGTATTCCCGATTATCAACCCGTCTTTAATTCCTCAGGAGGAAACGATGTTAAACAAAATTAGAACCCTGGCCCTTGCGGTTGCAGCCTCTGCCTGTATTGGTGGCCAGGCTGTGGCAGGTCCGTACGACGATTTTGCAGGCACCACGCTGGTGGTAAATTTCCCGGCGCATCCGCACTACAACGCGGTGATGAAAATACTGCCGGAGTTTACAAAAGAAACCGGTATCGAAGTAGAGGTTGATCAACTCCCCTATCTGAAGATGCGTGAGCGCCAGACTCTGGAGCTTGGTCAGGATGAGGGCGATTACGATCTCATCGCCTATGTTGTATTTTCAAAAGCTGATTATGTCTACGCCGACCAACTGGAGAATCTAGCCCGTTATTTCATGAACCCGAAACTATCGGATCCTTCTTACGACGCTGATGATCTGATTGATGGCTATGTCTATAACATCGGTTTTGCCGGTGGCAACAAGGGCTACCTGCAGGGTAAAACCGGATCCCTGTTTGGCGTCCCCTACGGATCCGAGACTTCAGTGCTCGGCTATCGCAAAGATATATTTGAAAAGCATGGTCTGAACGTTCCGCAAACCTATGACGAAATGCTCGATATCGCCTGTAAAATTCCTGAACTGGAACCAGGCATGGGCGGTCTCAGCTCGCGAGCAGCATCTGGCCATCACGCGAGTCACGCATTTCTGCTGCATCTGGCTCCATTGGGCGGGCGTGTTTTTGACAACGAATGGAACCCCATTGTTAACAATGAAGCGGGCGTTAAAGCCGCCAACGCACTCAAGACAATTGTAGATTGCGGCCCTAAGGGTGCGAGCAGTTTCGGTTTTGGCGAAGCACTGGGTTCATTTCTGAATGGCGACACCGCGATGTTCCTCGATACCACAGTCGTGGCTGGCCAGATCGATGATCCCAAAAAATCTAAAGTGGTCGGTAAGGTGGGCTGGGCAATGCACCCGATGGGAACCCGGCGTGGCAGCCAGACCGGCGGGTTTGGTATCGGCATTCCTAAAAATGCAGAAAACAAAGACGCGGCGTTTTTACTGATGCAGTGGCTGACCTCTAAAAAAGGAGACAAGCTCGTGGCACTGGCCGGCGGTAATCCATCGCGCTTTTCGACTCATGAAGATGCAGACGTCAACGCTAAATTTCCGCACATGAAAACCTTCGGCGAAGCGCTTAAGCACGCTGACCCGGACTGGCGTCCGATTATTCCGGTGTGGGGAAAGATCAATGCCGATCTGGGTACTACTTTGTCGAAAGTACTGACAGAGGATCTCGATATCCAGCAAGCTCTTGATGGTGTTGCTGAACGTACTACGGCAATCATGGAAGAGGCGGGCTACTACACCTGGAAATAAAATAGCGCGATTACGTCAGCCCCGGGGCGTTGTGTCCCGGGTATGGCCTGTTTGATCCGGTGGTTTCTTCAGCGGTTCAACAGCCTTGCTGGCTCAATTGAATGGCTATAATTGTCGCATGAGCTACTCCACCCTGAATCGGCTGACGCCCTATATTTTTCTAGTGCCGGCGTTGGTGATTATGAGCATCGCGCTGATCTACCCGCTCGGCTATATGATCTATGGCAGTTTTCGATCGTGGGATCCGAGCCAGGCGCTGCCCGAGACCGACTTTGTCGGCTTAGCCAATTATATCAGCCTGTGGAATGACCCGAGCTTTCGCGAGAGTCTGGTCGTCACGCTGAAGTTTGCCTTTTCTGTTGTTTCGATAGAAATGGTGATCGGGGTCGGTCTGGCATTGCTGCTTGATCGCAATTTACGCGGCATGTCGCTGCTGCGCACATTATTTATTCTACCGATGATGATTGCACCGGTTGTGGTCGGTCTGATGTGGCGTTATATGTATCATCCGACAGTCGGTATATTTAATCGCTCGCTGGAAGGCCTGGGACTTGGCTCGGTCGACTGGCTGGGGCAGCACGCATTGATGTCTGTGGTAATTGCCGATATCTGGCAGTGGACACCTTTTATATTTATCCTCTCACTGGCGGCGTTGCAGTCATTGCCGCGGTCGGCACTGGAAGCGGCGCGCATCGATGGCGCAACCGGCTGGCAGCAAATATTGCATATCAAGCTGCCACTGATGATGCCGGTACTGATCGTAACCTGCCTTCTGCGCCTTACTGATGCATTCAAAGTGCTGGAAGTGATACTGGTTATGACTGAAGGCGGGCCGGGGCTTTCAACTGAAATTCTGGCGTTGCGTATCTCCAGAACAGCAACGGAATTCCGTGAGCTGGGTGTAGCGGCGGCTATGTCAAACTACCTTTTGATGCTTTTACTGTTACTGACACTCTTCATGCTTGCCTATAACAAGATGCTTGAGATAAGAGCATTGCGAGCACGCCGGATCGCTGAGGAAGAAGTCTAATGGCCATTCAGGAGCGGCGCCAGCATCCGGCATTTTATGCTCTGCTTGTTATACTGATTATTATGTCAGTCGGGCCGATTGCGCTGATGTTTATTAATTCATTCAAGCTAGACGTTGATATCATCTCCGGCACTTCCGGCCTATTGTTTCTGCCGACGATCCAGAATTATGAAACCGCGCTCTGCGATGTTCTGCCCTATGAGATCGATCACCTTGATTTCTGTGCGTTGAAGTTTGGTGGCGCATTTATAAACTCGCTGATCATTGCTCTTGTTTCTACTGTTCTGACGCTGATCATCGGCTGTATGGCAGCTTATGCTCTGGTGCGTTTTCGTTTCATGGGCAGAGATACGGTGTCCGGTACAACCTTAATGGTTCGCATGGTTCCACCGGCAGTATTACTGGTACCCGTATTCGGTCTATGGAATAACGAGTTCTGCATTAGCAAAGCCAGCTGGTTTGGCGGGTGGATAAGAGACACCTTTGGCGGACGCGGCGACGTCTGTCTGGCCGGTACCCATTCAGGGATTATCCTGATCTATATCGCTATGAATCTGCCGTTTGTTATCTGGATTTTACAGAGCTTTATTGTGCAGGTACCCAGGCAACTGGAAGAAGCGGCGCGCATGGACGGAGCGGGCCCGTTTCAGGTGTTTTTCAAGGTAGTACTGCCGTTGATAAAGCCCGGGCTTGCTGCAGCGGCAATTTTTACCTTTCGTATAGCCTGGAACGAATACCTGCTAGCGTCCGCGCTATCAGACCGGGACACTAAAACGGTTCCTATTCTCATTGTTAACAATATGTCTGAATTCAATGTGGAGTGGGGCGTGATTATGGCAACCGGCGTGTTGCTCGCTATACCCCCTGTCATTTTTACTCTGTTCGCATCGAGGCAGATAATCACCGGTATGACTGCCGGTGCGGTAAAGGGGTAGTATAGGAAATAGCGATGTGGGAATACCTGTCAGCACCGGTTGACGTGGATCGACTGCATGAAATTTCAGATTCCCGTTTATGGCATGCCCGTCTGATGTTTCTTGCCTGGGGCATTATTGCACCGCTGGCAGTCATTGTTGCGCGCTTTTTCAAGGTGCTCCCGGGTCAGGACTGGCCCAACCGCCTCGATAGCCAGTTCTGGTGGCTCTGTCACTGGGTCGGTCAGTCGATCGTGTGGGTACTGACAATTGTTGCTGTCAGCCTGATGTCGCCAGCGGAAACGGGCTCGATGCGCTGGCCGTTGCACTGGCATGGATGGCTGGGTTATTCCGTGGTGGTGCTGGTTTGTTTTCAGGTTGTGCTGGGGTATTTTCGCGGCAGTAAGGGTGGCCCGTCCAAACATCTGACCGATGGCTGTCCTGAAGGTGATCACTACCGCATGAGCAAACGTCGTCGTGTCTTCGAGATGGTGCACAAGTCGGCAGGTTACAGCACATTGTTGCTTAGCCTTGTTACGGTATTCACAGGCCTCTGGATGGTTAATGCTCCACGCTGGATGTGGTGTGTGATAATTATCTGGTGGTGTATTCTGGTTATTCTATTTGCCGTATTTCAACGCCGTGGTATGGCTTTCGATACGTATCAGGCTATCTGGGGTCCGGAGCCTGCTCACCCTGGAAACCGATTGCCTGTCGGCTGGGGTATGAACCGGTATAGAGTGACACGGCACACGAACGAGTTCAAACAGAAGGAGTGAATATGTTTGGTGTGATAGACGGTACCGGCTTTGAAGTGCTGGATGATCGATTCAACGAATGTTTTATCGGGCATGCGAGAGTAGAGCGGCTGTGGAGTGGCGCGCGCTGGTCCGAAGGCCCCGTCTGGTTTGCAGCGGGACGCTATCTACTGTGGTCTGACATACCCAGCAATTGCATGATGCGCTGGGATGAAACAGATGGCTCGGTATCGGAATTTCGCAGACCATCGAATAATTCCAACGGCAACACCATTGACCAGCAGGGTCGCCTGATCAGTTGTGAACACTTGACACGCCGGGTTACGCGTACCAACCACGATGGATCGATCACGGTGCTCGCCGATCAATACCAGAGCAAGCGCCTGAATTCACCGAATGATGTGGTGGTAAAGTCAGATGGTTCAATCTGGTTCACTGATCCCTCTTATGGCATTTTAATGGATTACGAAGGTGATCGAGCATCCTCTGAAATAGACGGTTGCCATGTCTATCGTATCGATTCCCACAGTAGTGCAGTTAGCTGTGTAGCCAATGACTACGTCAAGCCTAACGGCCTGGCGTTCTCACCAGACGAAAAATTTCTCTATATTTCCGACACGGGAATTACCCATCAGAAAAATGGCCCGGCCCATATACGCAGGCACCCCGTTGCTGACGACGGCACGCTCGGGGTCGGGTCGATCATAGCTGACTGCAGCGAAGGTGTTTTTGATGGCTTCCGTGTTGATCGGGCAGGTAGAATCTGGACCTCGGCCGCCGACGGTGTGCACTGCCTGAGTGAAGAAGGTGAGCTTCTGGGAAAGATCCTGATTCCCGAAATGGTTGCTAACGTGTGCTTCGGCGGAGCAAAATTGAACCGTCTGTTTATTTGCGCAACAACCTCGTTATATAGTGTGTATTTGAATGTGAATGGCGCACGCTGATGAGGTTTTTACCACCGGAGAGAGCAGGCATTGAGCCTATAAAAACCGGTCTGCAACGTTGGCATAATTAGCAGCGGTGCAACTCACAACCCCTCCGCCAGTCTGTGCTGCCGGAGGTAGTTAATGCCATCGGTCACATTATCAAACTCACCGTTTAACTGCGCTTCAAAGGCCGCATCGAGTACCTTCCTGAATGAAGGCCCGCCTTTTACTCCAAAGTGCCTGATTAAATCCCGCCCCTGCACAATTGGCATTGGCGGCTCATGTTGTAGTGCCAGTTCTTCTGCAAGCTTTACAATTTCGACCGATGTCGGGTGCGCGCCCTTTGCCAGTGGCGGCCGACCACTTTTATCGGCCTCCATGACCATCGCCAGTTCAGAAATAGTTGCGCTGCCAAGATTGCGCGCGAGACGTCTCACAAAGCGGTGGCTGATGTTGTCGATTTCAAGTGACAAGTGCACCATATGGTATTTAACCAGTGGCAGTACTCGCTCGATCACGCGTGTTGTTGCACCGATCGACTTTAGAAAGTCTTCCGCTATCGGCACACCTTTTTCGGCGTGGCCGAAATTGGTATAGCGGCCAGCCTCATTTTTAGCCAGTGTTACCGGTTTTCCTATATCGTGGCACAGCAGGGCCAGTACCAGTACCAGTCGGTCTTCGCCTTCAATACCCTCTCGATCGGCCACCTCAACAGCTGCGTTCATACAGTGCATGGTATGTGTGAGAACACAACCTTCCGGGTGCCATTCAGGGTCTTGCGGGCTATTGTGCATATCTTGTAGTTGTGGGAACAGTTCCAGCCAGCCGGTGTCAATTAAAAATTGTATACCCAGGCCTGGCTGTTGCCCTTTGCAGCACAGTTTTACAAATTCGGTCCATATGCGTTCTATAGCCAGGGTATCGAACTCGCCAGCGAGCGTGCGGCACATTTCGGCTGTTTGTGCCTCTACCCGCATTTCAAAGCGCGCCGCAAACTGCATTCCTCGCAGCACGCGAAGTGGATCTTCAACAAACTGAGGGCTGGTAGCGCGGAGTATTTTTGCGCGTAAGTCATCAGCGCCGTTAAATGGATCGATCAACTCGCCGTCAGTAGACTCTGCCATAGAATTAATGGTGTAGTCACGGCGCATCGCTGCCTCACGCGGTGACAGGCTGTGGTCGTGTTCGACTACAAAGCCTTTATGGCCACGCCCTGTTTTGCTGTCTCGCCTTGGCAGGCTGAAATCGTACTCCTCACCTTCGTGCCACAGTTTGATCACGCCAAACGATCGACCGACGGTGGCAACCCTGCCAAACTTTTCGAGCACCCGGACCAACTGGTCATAGGGCAGACCGTAGACTTCAATGTCGACGTCTTTATTATCTATACCGAGCAGGTTATCGCGTACGCAGCCTCCGACTTTTAACGGCGTGCCGCCAGCCTGTTGGATCGCCTCCAGTAATTTTTTCATCTAGCTTTTTCGTCTGCGTGATACTTCCTTGCGAATACTGCCGGAATTCGCTTCTGGAAAGATCCAGATGCTTACTACCATTAGCGGGCCCAGAAACAGCGCAACCCACTTTTCGATGCCGCCGTCATGAGTATGGTCGTAATAGAAAACGCTAAGGCAAACAATCAGGATAATCACTGAAAGAAGTACCTTCATGTGGGCTGGCATCAGGGCTTGATCTCTGTCAGAACCGAATCGATATCGGAGGAAGTAAGGTCCCAGGTGTTATCCAGTTGTGACACCACTTCAGTCATATAGGGCACACTTAGCTTAATCGCCTGGGCAGGCTCAAGACCATGTGACAGCAGCAGCGCGAGTGCGAGCTGCCGTGGTTCGGGTCCCTGGTACGCCCACTCAAACCCCTGATCTGTAAACCGGGCGACGTGCAGACCGTGGTCCAGTGGAGATCCGTTTAGTGTGACGACTATTCCGTCAATGGTTCTGTCGCCGTGGTAATGATTCACCCTGCGTGTGTGCCTTGTCTGTCTGGAATTGAAAATCGCTCTGTAGAGTGTATATTTATAGCAATTTTGTATCAAAATCCAGTAGAGCGGAGGGAATATGGAATTAAGCAATAGCCCCATGAGCGAACGACAGCTCAACTATCGTAGTGTTTACCGGAATCGCATCGCCACCTGGTATAACGGCTTTGTTCACGTTGCACTGATTTATCTGATTGGTTTCAGTGCAATCTTTGTGTATGTCAGCCACATTGAGGAGCCCACATTGCTTGAGTGGCTGGTTGTTCCAACGGTATTTTTGCTGGCGAATTTTTTCGAGTGGTATCTGCATGCGCAAATTATGCATCGGCCGCGTAAGAATAAGGCGCTAAAAGCCATTTACACGCGCCACACTCTAATGCACCACCAGTTTTTCACCGATACCGAAATGCGTTTCGCCAACCCGACTGATTGGCGGGTGACTTTTTTTCCACCGTATGCGCTTATTGTTTTTATCTTGATGTCGGTGCCGCCGGCATTGCTTGTCGGTTTTTTATTTTCAGCAAATGCCGGTTTTTTCCTGATGTGCACAACGACCAGTGTCTATCTGATCTATGAATTCATGCATTTCTGCTGTCATATTGACGAAAACTGGTTTGTGCGTCACTGTCCCCTGGTTAATACCCTTCGGCGACATCACACCGCCCATCATAATCAGTCGATAATGATGAATCAGAATATGAACCTAACCTTCCCGATTTCGGATTGGCTGTTTGGTACTTCAGATTTAGACCGGGGTCTGGTCGGCACTCTGTTCAATGGGTACAGCACGCGCTATAAAAAGTGAATATTCTAGAACTGTTTTTCGGAGCTCAGTCGGAGCGTAGGCCAAACTCGGCTGACTTCCGTTGGCAGCCTTAAGAAGCGTGCAGGTGTCGGATGCTTACTCGGCGGGGTGAGTTGAATAAAAACGCCGCGGGCGGCATCTTGCCGCCCTCTGTTTTTTTCGCTAGTGATGAATCGTTGTCTTCGTCTCTATCGTCGAACCAGTCATCAATTTCATCCAGCAAGCCGCGTTTGCCCAATTGACGCTGCCCTGACACACTTTTGGTGTGTGCCCCGCCCTTTCGCAGTATCGCGCCGGTGCGGATAACCGGGTTTCTTGGTAATGGCATAATGCCTCCTTCCTCAGTATGAATTGCAACTCCAGAGGAAACCACTGAGGTGCTGGTTTCCTCTTTGTAGAATTTATGCAGGAATTGTCCCGCTGCGGGCGTATCGGCTCCCCAATTACCGGTCACCACATGAAAAAAGCCCCGGCAGCATACTGTCGAGGCTTTTCGAGGGCGTGATGCCCAAAAACCGTTCAGGTGCGCTTGCATGTAGCACCGGATAAGTAGCAGGCTACAGGGTTGCTATAGATTGGTACGTGATTGCAACTGCCATAAAAGAATTCGTTCTTGTGCGCATTAAAGTGGGCAGGAGTCTATCGTGGTGAATTATAATGTCAAGCAATGGCTCGACTTTCTGCGACGAGTGATACTGTGCCGGCGGCTGTTGAATTATTCTGCGCTGGATTGTAAAAAAATCGTGGGCGCGAATGATCGTGCCGGTCTGGTGTAACGTACCGTGTACAGAATTTTGTCTTTATGATCAGGTATATATCGTCGGTGATATTTTTATGCGATGTGGTCTGGCCGGTCCTGGCCGTGTCCTACCGATGGTTTGTCGGGAAATATAAAGTTTGCGCGCGTAAACATAATTCGCTATTTTTAAAGTTGCCAGCGCGTAGAGTGAACAAGCGTGAAGAGGCATGATTGGAGAGCAAGTGATACACAAATGAGCCAACCGAAAATTAAGAACATGGAGGCATTTGCGGCGGCTTGCGGGATATCACGTCCAACAATCTCAAAGTACTTTCACGATCCCGGTAGTGTGCGTAAATCCACCCGGGAACGTATAGAGGCAGCGCTCGATCAGTACGACTACCGCCCGAATATATTTGCCATGGATCAGAACAGGCGGAAAACCAAAAATGTCGGTATTGTCGTCCCTTATCTTGCCGACCCGGTATTCGGCGAGATTGCGCGCAACCTGGAACGCCGCTGTCTTGAGGCGGGCTTTCGCGCAACACTGCTCAGTGCACATGGTGAGCAGGCACTGGAAATTGAAGCCTTTGAACGGTTGAAAGCATTGCGCCCCGCGGGTGTGCTGCTGGCGCCACTCGGGCGCCTGTCCAACCTCGACGCGCTATCGCAATTTTGTGATGAAGTACCGACGGTGCTTTTCGACAGGAACATCGCGGGAGTAGGGCAGGCGTTCGTGGGTTCTGACAATGAAAGTTTTGTTTCCCAGAGCACCGAGTACCTGGTGCGTACAGGGGAACCGCCTTGTTTTTTCGAAATGAAGAGTCCGTCGAATCCGAATTCAATTGCTCGAAGACGTTCGTACAAGTCATCTATGGAAGCGCTCGGTCTCGATCCAATGACTATCCGCATCGAAGGTAAGGGGTGGAACCTCGAAGAGATCGGCTACAATGGCGCACTGCGCATTCTGCAGAAAGGTTCGCTACCGACAAATACTGTGCTTTGCAGTAACGACCGACTGGCCATTGGCTTTCTTGCGGCCTGCCATGAAAAAGGTCTTCGAATTGGTCGTCACAAAGGCTGCGCCATGCGTGTCGCGGCTCACGATAACCATCCATTCTCCCGTTTCACCTGCCCACCGCTGACTACCGTCGGTCACGACTACGATGTCGTTTCCAATTTCGGTGTCGAATGCTTGTTTGATCTGATTGAAAAAGGCGGGCAGTTTGAACAGCGTACCGAGACAGTATTTCCCGCTCAGCTCGTATTACGTGAATCCGCCTGATCTAATATTACTCGCGTAAAGTTTTTTCTTGACGAGAGAAAAACACGCAACTATGCTAGCGACGCTACTAACCTGAGGGAGAGCGTACTACATGAACCTTAAAAAGACACTCATGGCGGCGGGCATTGCTTCGCTTGTCGCTGCCAGTTCGGCTTCTGCCGAAAACCTTGTCATTGCCACCGTGAACAACGGCGACATGATCCGCATGCAGGGACTTACACAACATTTCACAGCAAAAACCGGTCACAGCGTCGAGTGGGTCACCCTCGAAGAGAACGTACTGAGACAGCGTGTTACTACTGATATAAGCACCAAGGGCGGCGCGTTCGATATCATGACAATCGGCATGTACGAAACACCGATCTGGGGCAAGAATGGTTGGTTGGTATCACTGGATGACCTGAGTGATGAATACAATGCTGGAGACATTCTGCCCGCTATGTCCGGTGGTCTCTCCTATGACGGTACTTTGTACGCAGCGCCTTTTTACGGTGAGTCGTCCATGATTATGTATCGCACTGATCTAATGGAAGCTGCAGGCCTTGAAATGCCGGAAGCACCTTCATGGTCGTTTGTTGCTAAAGCGGCCCGCGCGATGACCGATCGTGACAACGAAATAAACGGCATCTGCCTGCGAGGCAAGGCTGGCTGGGGTGAAGGCGGTGCGTTCATTACTGCTATGTCGAATTCCTTTGGTGCGCGTTGGTTCGACGAAGAGTGGAATGCTCAGTTCGATTCACGCGAATGGTCCGATACCCTGAACTTTTTCGTTAACATGATGGGCGACGCTGGTCCTCCGGGATACGCGACTAACGGTTTTAACGAAAACCTGTCATTGTTCCAACAGGGCAAGTGCGGAATGTGGATTGATGCCACAGTGGCAGCATCTTTTGTTACCAACCCTAACGATTCAACCGTTGCTGATAAAGTGGGTTTTGCGCTGGCACCAGACAATGGCATGGGTGTTCGCTCCAACTGGCTGTGGGCCTGGGCACTTGCAATTCCAGCAGGTACGCAAAAAGAAGCTGAAGCCAAGCAGTTCATCGAATGGGCTACTTCTAACGAATACATAGAGCTGGTTGCTTCTAAAGAAGGCTGGGCAAACGTTCCTCCCGGAGCCAGAACTTCACTCTATAAAAATCCTAACTATATGGATGTTCCGTTCGCGAAGATGACTCTGGATTCAATTCTGTCAGCTGATCCGAACAACTCAACTGTAGATCCCAGCCCGTATGTCGGTATTCAGTTTGCCGCTATTCCGGAGTTCGCTGGTATCGCCACTGAAGTCAGTCAGGAATTCTCTGCAGCATATGCAGGGCAGCAGACTGTTGCACAAGCGCTTGAAAAAGCACAAGCTCTGACCAACGATGCAATGGAGGCAGCGGGCTACCGCTAGACCCTCTGGCAGAGGGTGGTATTCTACGCCGCCCTCTGTTTATAATTTCAGTGCCGCTGTTTTTGTTGCAGCTGCATGAATGCATACATAAGCTAGTTTCTTTTTCGGGCGGATTATAAACTAAACGCCTCAAGTCTAAACGCCTCAATAGGAGTCGTGCAATGGCGACCCGGCACTCGCGCTCTGCAGCCCGCCTGATGATGGCACCAGCGGTAATTCTGCTACTCGGCTGGATGCTGGTGCCGCTCACCATGACACTATACTTCTCGTTCAAGAAGTATCTGCCATTGCGTGGGGACTCCATGGCCAATGGCCTTGACTGGGTAGGCTTCGCGAATTATTCGCGCTTTGTCAGTTCGAGTTCTTTCTGGCCCAGTGTTCAGGCAACCCTGATAATAGTCGGCGGCGTTCTGGTCATCACGGTGATTCTCGGTATCCTGTTAGCGCTGCTACTGGATCAGCCAATGTGGGGGCAGGGGATTGTTCGTATTCTGGTGATCTCCCCGTTTTTCGTTATGCCAACAGTTTCCGGTCTGGTTTGGAAAAACATGTTCATGGACCCGGTAAACGGAATTCTTGCTCATCTATTTAAATTTTTCGGTGCAGAACCGCTGCAGTGGCTCAGTCAGGCCAGTATGGAATCGATCATTCTGATTGTCAGCTGGCAGTGGCTGCCCTTTGCCACGCTTATTCTGTTAACAGCCATTCAATCACTCGACAGCGAACAGCTCGAAGCTGCGGAAATGGATGGGGCGCCAGTATTAAAGCGATTCTGGTACGTTATTCTGCCTCATATGAGCCGTGCCATCGCGGTGGTGATCCTGATCCAGACAATCTTTCTGCTTTCTATTTTCGCGGAAATCTTTGTTACGACAGCCGGTGCATTCGGTACTAAAACCTTGACGTACCTGATTTTCCAGCGGGTGCTGGAGAGCCAGAACGTCGGGCTCGGCTCCGCTGGCGGTGTCTACGCTATTATTCTGGCCAATATTGTGGCGATCTTTCTGATGCGTATCGTCGGAAAGAACCTGGATCGGTGAGGGTATAAACCATGGCTCGTAACGTCACCAGAACTCGCAAGACGATTGTCACAATCGCCGCCTGGTCTATTGGTCTGCTGATCTTTTTCCCGATCTTATGGACCATTTTAACCAGCTTTAAAACCGAAGCTCAGGCTATAAATGACCCGCCGATCTTCTTGTTTTTCGACTGGACACTGGAAAACTATTCGATCGTGCAGGAGCGTTCCGATTACATGCGGTTCCTCTGGAATTCAGTGATAATTGCCGGTGGTTCTACGCTTCTCGGAATTATCATCGCTGTTCCGGCCGCCTGGTCGATGGCCTTTGCGCCATCAAAGCGCACCAAGGATATCCTCCTCTGGATGCTGTCTACCAAAATGCTTCCAGCCGTTGGCGTGTTGTATCCGATCTACCTGTTGTTTATTCAGCTGGGTCTTCTTGACAGCCGGGCCGGGCTGGTCATTGTGCTGATGCTGATCAACATGCCCATTATTGTGTGGATGCTCTATACCTATTTTCGCGAAATACCTGTAGAGATCCTCGAAGCGTCCAGAATGGATGGCGCAACGCTTCGTGATGAAATCCTCCATGTGCTGACACCAATGGCGCTGCCGGGTATCGCATCAACGGTTCTGTTAAATTTTATACTAGCCTGGAATGAAGCATTCTGGACACTGAATCTGACGGCCGCGAAAGCCGCACCACTGACTGCGTTCATTGCCAGTTATTCAAGCCCTGAGGGGCTGTTTTTTGCAAAGCTCAGTGCCGCCTCAACGATGGCAATCGCGCCAATACTTTTACTGGGCTGGTTCAGCCAGAAGCAACTCGTCCGTGGTCTGACATTCGGCGCGGTTAAATAGGTGAAATATGGGACAGATCGTTCTAAACAAGGTGCAGAAGAAATTCGATGACACCGAAGTTATACCACCTCTCGATCTGAAGATTGAAGACGGTGAGTTTACCGTTTTTGTCGGGCCTTCAGGTTGCGGGAAGTCAACACTCCTGCGGCTAATCGCAGGGCTTGAAGATGTAACATCCGGATCTATAGAAATCGACGGCAGAGAAGCGAGTGATACGCCACCGGCCAAGCGTGGGCTGGCAATGGTGTTTCAGTCGTATGCGCTTTATCCGCATATGTCGGTACGAAAAAATATTGCGTTTCCGTTGCGTATGGCGAAGCTTGATAAAGCCGAAATCAAAAAGCGTGTTGATAATGCCGCCGCCGTACTGAATCTAACAGACTACCTCGACAGACGCCCCGGACAGCTCTCCGGCGGGCAGCGTCAGCGAGTCGCTATAGGGCGGGCTATTGTTCGTGAGCCTGCGGCATTTCTATTTGACGAGCCGCTGTCAAACCTTGATGCGGCTCTCAGGGTCGGAATGCGGCTAGAGATATCAGAGCTGCACAAACGTCTGGACACAACTATGATCTATGTAACCCACGATCAGGTTGAGGCAATGACTATGGCTGACAAAATAGTAGTATTGAACGCCGGCGTGGTTGAGCAGGTGGGCTCACCGCTCGAGCTTTATCACAACCCCCGGAATCTGTTTGTTGCGGGTTTTATCGGATCACCCAAAATGAATTTCATCGGCGGTGATACGGCAGCAGGCTTCGGGGCACATACCATCGGTGTGCGGCCCGAGCATATTGCTGTATCTGATGGCGGTGGTGATTGGTCTGGCGTGGTCGGAGTATCAGAGCACCTGGGGTCAGACTCATTCTTTCATGTTCATGACACCGGCCTTGCAGAAACAATAACCGTTCGGGCTGGTGGTGAAGTTGCTTTTAGTCACGGTGACCGGATCAGCCTGACAGCACGCCCCGACATGCTACACAAGTTTGATGAAAGTGGTGCCAGGCTTGTATGACAAGGCTCCGCAGTAATACACACCGGGTTATAGAAACATCTACTATCTTTTTTTAGAGAAGTAGGGACATCCGAATCCCTGGCACCGACCTCATATTTTTTAGCATGGATTTTGACCACGTGTGGTAACGATGATTAATTTGAACACAAACAGCCCTTTCAGATTAAGCGATGCGGCCTTGCCCACGCTACCTGAAGGGGTTCTCATACCCGGGTACGATCGGTCGTCGCTCAAACCCGGGATCGTGCATATCGGGCTGGGGAATTTTCACCGCGCACATCAGTCCTGGTATCTTCACCGACTGATGCAGACAGGCGCAGCAACTGACTGGGCTATTATTGGCGCCGGCGTGCGACCTGAAGATTCCGCCATGCGTGAGAAACTTCTGGCGCAGGATTGTCTCACCACGCTTATCGAGCTAGACCCGGGTGGCCAGTCGATTGAAGTTACCGGCTCGATGATCGACTTCCTCCCGATCGAAGAAGATAACGCTTCTCTGATCAGAACCATGTCAGATCCTGCTATTCGGATAGTCAGCCTTACGGTAACTGAGGGCGGGTACTTTATTGACCCCGACACCGATGGACTCGATACCGCACACCGTGAAATTCTATATGATGCAGAGAACCCCGCAACTCCCCGAACAGCTTTCGGCGCAATAGTGGCGGCACTTAAAATCCGCCGCGCTAACGGTCATAAGCCATTCACCGGTCAAAGCTGCGATAACCTTCAGGGTAATGGTGACATACTGCGCCAAACCGTAATCGGTCTTGCCCGCTTGAGTGATCCGGACCTGGCAGACTGGATAGCAAGCAACGTAACTTTCCCGAATTCTATGGTTGACTGCATTGTTCCAGCCACCAAGGCCAGGGAGCTGGCGCTGGTTCAGAACTGCGGTATAGATGACGCCGCTCCGGTCACTCATGAGAATTTCAGGCAGTGGGTAATGGAGGATAATTTCTGTGCCGGGCGTCCGGATTGGGATCTTGCGGGTGCTACTTTCAGGGATAGCATCCACGACTACGAAACAATGAAGCTGCGTATTCTAAACGCAGGGCACCAGGTGCTGGCAAATGCGGGTGAGTTGCTTTCCGTCGAAACAATAGCAGGGTGTATGGCGCATCCGTTGATATCAAAGCTCTTTCGCAAAGTCGAATCCGAAGAAATCGCACCACTTGTGAGCCCGGTGCCGGAGATGGCTGCGGAACAATATGTTGAGCTGATCGCTACCCGGTTCAGCAACCCCGAAATTGTCGACACAACCCGCCGCGTGGCCTTTGACGGTTCATCGCGCCATGCAGGTTTTGTTCTGCCGATCGTGCGGGATGCTTTGGCTGCGGGATCATCAGTAGAAGGTTTGGCGCTGGTTGAAGCGCTCTGGGCACGCATGTGCGAAGGTATTCGTGAAGACGGTATCATGATAGAGCCTAATGATCCGCACTGGGATTCGCTGGTGACGGCTGCGTTTGAGGCGAAAGCAAAGCCACGCACCTGGCTTGAGCAAAAGCATATCTATGGTGACCTTTGCGACGAAGCAGCTTTTGCTGAACCATTTGAACGCTGGTTGTCTCTGATCAGAGACAAGGGCACAGAAGCAGCACTGGCTGAGTACTGTGGGGCATAGAGTAAAATAAAGTTGATTGTGCGTAGTGCGAGAGATAGTTGCCGCTGCTCATTATGATATTAGGGGTGTGTTTTAATAGTCTGAGTATGATTTTAGGGGTGTGTTTCCTGATCGTAGAAAAAATTTAACACGTTGGTCCGCACTCGCTCACACATCCATCAGGTTTCGGTAGCTAATTTAGCAATGCCGGAGTCCACTCATCCGGTGTGGCTTGTAATACACCTTTGGCCGTACCCCCATTGCTCAGGTAGGCATTAACCGCGGACTGTATTTCCTTCTCGCCGCGCACCGATGGCCTTGCCTCATGAACCAGTTCAATAAGAGCTGCAGGCAATATATAAATCAGATTGGCAGAGTAGGGGCTCGGGGCGGTGCCGGCTGCCGGTTTCTCAACAACTTCTGAAATTTCGAAATCACCGTGGTAGGCGACAGAGCTTCTGCTACCCAGCTCCGATTCCGGCACAGACTTAAGACTGATCGATATATCAGCTGTATGTTGCTGATGAAAATTCAGAAGCTCGGGGTAAAACCCGGGTGCTATCAGATAGTCTGTCGCGGTAACCAGAAAATTGTCGTCATTGAACCACTGTGGTTTGTCTTTTAGCGCACAAGAGACAGCGCCGGCTGTGCCATCGAGTGTTGGCTGTACCGTGCAGTGAATTTCCTGTGTGGTATTGCTTTTCATTCGGCTGACGGCGTATGCCCGAACCTGAGCTTCCAGGTGGCCCGTCACCAGAACAATCCGGCTGACGCCAGCGCTTTGCAGGGAGTCCAGAATCCAGTCGAGCGTCGGGCGACGTTGCCACGGTAGCAGGGGTTTCGGCGTATGGTCGGTGTGTGGACGAAGGCGTTTGCCACGCCCGGCTGCCAGCAACACAGCCGTTGTTGTTTCTCTCACGTAATTCGAACTCCGTTTTCGGTTTGCGCGACAAAAGACCGGGCAGTTTTTCTATCGAGGTAGCGACTGAGGTATTGTGCAAGCACGCTATCTGCAATCGTCTGTGCATCTTGTGCCTGCACTAGCATAATCAGGCAGCCACCATAACCGCCGCCGCCAAAACGACTGCCATAGACACCGGGTGTCTGCCGCGCAATTTCATGGAGGGCAATCAGCGGTTCACTCCCGCACTCATAGTAGTTTATCGAGCTGTGACACGATGCATTCATTAGTTCGCCGAACAGCTTCCACCGTCCATCTGCCCACGCCTGTGCGCCGTGTTCTACACGCTGCGTTTCAGTAAAATAATGTTGTGCCCGTCGAGCAAGTGGAGGCGCAAGATGTGCCAGTGCCCGGGTAAGATTGTCATCAAATGGTTTTCTGTTCAGATCTCCGAGTATTGAGGCATCGGGATCAAGCGCAATCGCTGCCTGCTGACATTCGGCTACCCTGGTATTGTAGGATGAGCCAAGCAATTCGCGATCAAACCCCGAATAGCAGATCACCCAGCTGATATCGCGTGTGTCCGGTGGATCGTTTATGTACTTAACACTCACCGTGCTCATATTCAGCTCAGACATAGCCCCCGATTTACCCAGTACAATCGACATCTGATCCTGTATGCCATTGTTCAGACCCAGGTGGTTATTTTCTACCTGCCGCGACAGCTCTATGGCAAGCTTATCTGTTAGTGCTAAGCTGTTGCAGGAAGCCAGCGCATAGAGATAAGCCAGCACAACTGATGCAGAAGAGCTTAATCCCGCACCAACAAGCGTGCCGGTCACGTACCCCGTGATGCCTGTTTTCAGTTCCTGCTGTTGATTTATCGAGGCGGCGGAAGCTTGTGCATAGCGAATCCAGTTATCGGTATTTTTGTTTACGTAGCCGGGTTCAAATTGCGTACTGGTGTGTGACCAGTGCGGATCTGTAGTTAAATTAATGCACCGGGATTCAGGGTTTGGCCAGTACACCAGAATGGTATATTGATCCAGCGTACGCGCTAACACTGACCCGCCCTGATGATCAACATGTGCCCCCAATGGGTTAAATCGATAGGGAGAGATGACCACTTGCGGTGTTTCGCTTATCCCGTAGATTGCACGGGCCTGTTCGATCGCTGATTGCCTGATATTTTCCAGAGACATAGATTCGGTATACGTGAGATTGTCGGTAGTAGCTGGTGTTCTATATCGCTGCTAACTGGTGCCTTTAAACACCCTGGGCACGCTGGAAATAGTCCAGTACCATGTCGGAAAAACTGCGCTCAACCATGATATCGAAACCGTCTTCACGACGGATTACCAGTGCTTTCAAACCAAACAGGTCTGTGTAGCTTGCGCCGTTTTCAGGAAAAACAGATGAATGTATATCGAGTGGTGATGCGATCGATACTATCTGCCCGGCGTCTGCACCGCGTATCTCGAAAAAAGATTGTGAATCTGAAATCAGCACTGCGCTACTGGATTCGGCCAGCGTATTTTCACTGATAAGTTGTGCAAGCTCCGGCTCTCGTTCAAGCGATGCTGCCAGCAGCCAGCGTTCCGGGCCGATCCAGTACAAGGTGTAAGGCCCGCTTTGCGCAAAGGTATTGGCATTAGCCGGTAAGCGCAGTTCAGACTTCTTTGCCCAGAGTGCAATGTCATGCTTGTCGCCCTGCAGATCGACGAGGGCATGGGTCTTGTGGGTTTCCAGAGTAATTCTATAGCGCATGGTCAGCTTCTTAATAGTTTACCCTCGGAATCATGAAAGCAGGGTGTGGTGACTGTAGCCTTGATTATCTCATCTTTCAGCCGGACACAGACAGTCTCTCCCATGCGATTCCGGCCGTCATATAACAAAGCCAGTGATACCACCCGCCCATTGACTACACTCCATACACTTGCTGTAACCAGTCCTTCTGAAGGCGCCGCCGTTCCATTCGGGGTCAGTGGTGCCCCTTCCGGAATCATGCGATTCGGATCTTCCGTTAACAGCCCCACCAGCTCGCGGCGTGGACCCTTTTTGCTGCGGCGAATTTCAACTGCGCGTTTTCCTATGTAATCGCTTTTATTCTTCGACAGAATCCAGCTCATGCCCAGGTCAACCGGATCGGTTGTGCCGTCTACTTCATGCCCGAGAGATAAAAATCCTTTCTCGACGCGAAGTACATGGTTGGCTTCAGAGCCGATTGGAACCAGCTTGAAATCTTTTCCTGCATGGATAATCTGTTCCCACAGTGAGAGTAGATTGCGTGATGCTACATTGATTTCATAACTGAGTTCCCCGGTAAAACTGACCCGGCATACTCTTGCGGGTATGCCCGCAACGGTTCCGGTTCGTATGCTCATAAAAGGGAATGCCTCGGCAGAGAGATCGATGCTGCAGTCCAGAGATTCCATCACCTTGCGCGCGTCCGGGCCGCAAATCGTCGCATTTGCCCACTGGCAGGTTATTACCGTAATTCTCACTTTCCAGTCGGGTCTTTCAACCTGAAGGAAATGCTCCATGTGTTTATAGACATCATCGGCATGCCCGGTTGAGGTCGACATCAAATAGTGATTTTCACCCAGTTTGAACGTTACTCCGTCATCAATAATCAAGCCGTCTTCATTTAGCATAATGCCGTATCGACCATTGTTGATTTCAAGGCTGGCAAACGAATTCGTGTAGAGTACTTCCAGCAGTCTCAGTGCATCGGGCCCTTTGAGTTCGAATTTCCCGAGCGGTGATCCGTCATAGACTGCAACACCACTGCGCACGGTGGTCGCCTCCCGGTTAACAGTCTGTTGAAAGGTCTCGTTCGGAAGAGGGTAATAACCCGGGCGCCGCCAGCGCGCGCCGGATTCATACATGAACGCCCCGTTATCCTTATTCCATTGAGTAACCGGTGTGTGCCGGTACGGAAAAATAACTGATTCCTCACGCAGGCCGCCGATGGCTCCGAACTCTATGGGCACAAACGGGGATCTGAATGTGGTCGTGCCGATATCTTCTATTGTAGCCCCGGTCTCGTGTGCAACCACGCCAATCGCATTGATATTACCGGTACGCCCCTGGTCCAGTCCCATCCCCGCCGTGGTATAGCGCTTCATGTGCTCAACGGCGCCGAAACCCTCGCGTATTGCCAACTGGATGTCGTTAACGGTTACGTCGTTCTGTAGATCGACGAACGCACTATCTGTCGGCTTTTCCTGCTCCACGAACCACAGTGGCGAAATTGTGAAGTTTATATCTGAGCTGACTTCAGGAACTTTATAGACTGGCTTCCTGTAACCCGCTTCGCTCAGGATAAGCCCGGTTTTATCAGCGCTATCGATAAATAGTTCCGGCAGATTAAATACACCACTGGCAGCGCCGACAACGCTGGTCGCCTGTTCCGGAGTATCAGGAACGAATGCTGCCAGTGTTTCATTAAACTTCAATGTGCCGCGTGATTGAGAAAAAAGATGTACAGTCGGGCTCCAGCCGCCGGATACACAAACCAGATCACAGTCAATCCGGTTAAGGGATTGCCCGCCTCGCTGGCGAACAGTTACACCGTTTAAGCGTTTTTTTCCATGTGTTTTTAAAATTTCGTGCGCGGCTAGAATTTTTACGCCGGGTACAAGTTCACGTTCAGCATCGGACACATGGTCACGGGAATCGACAATGGCAACAATATTCATTCCGGCTTCCAGAAACCCGGCTGCCGCTTGATAGACACTGCTGTTGTTACTGAATACAACCAGCTGCCGGCCCGGTAGCACGGCGTAGCGGTTAACGTAGGTTGAGACAGCAGAGCACAGCATAACGCCGGGGCGGTCGTTATCGGCAAACGGCAGGTGCCGCTCAATGGCTCCGGTGGCGACAATGACATGCCCGGCCCGCACTCTCCAGGTGCGCTTGTATAAAGATTCGGCTTCAGGGTTATGTTCGGTTATCAGAACAAGGTTACTTTCGCGATACCCCCAGGCGGTTGCGTTCTGCAATATAGTTGTACAGTTAAAGGACGACAATTCTTCTATAACCGAGGTCACCCAGTCTACTGCATTGCCACCATCTATATTCACTTTGCTGCTTAAAAGCGAGCCACCCGCTTCATAGCCATCGTCGACCAACATCACTCTCAGGCCTGAGCGAGCCGCACAAAGTGCCGCAACCAGTCCGGCAGGGCCGGCACCAATGATCAGAATATCGCAGTTCCCGTAGCGATTCTCATAGTTGTCTTTAGTTTTGGGGAGCTGTGGAGCCTGTGCCAGTCCGGCAGCCCGGCGAATGGCAGGCTCGAACCAATGCCAGTGCGGCCACTTGAATGTTTTATAATAAAATGCGGCAGGCAATAGACGGGAGAACAGCTGGTTGACGCTCAGCAGATCAAAGTCAGGAGAGGGCCAGCAGTTAACCGATTTTGCACGCAGGCCCTCTTTTAGTTTAACGGTAGTGACGGGGTGATTGCTGGATTGATCATCGCCTTGAAGCTCAACAATTGTCGAGGGCTCTTCAACCCATGCGCCAACAATACCGCGTGGCCGATGGTACTTGAAGCTGCGTGCAGTTAGCGAGACGCCGTTGGCCAGCAGCGCCGAGGCCAGTGTGTCTCCTTCATAGCCTGTATAATTTTTACCATTAAACGAAAAGTGCAGCGTGGTTGATCGATCTATACGCCCGCCTTTTTCCAGTCTGTGGCCTTTGGCAGACATCACCGGCTCTTTCGGGTTTGATCAGCTGGATCAGCAATAGCGTGAGTCATGGTGTCTCGCTGGATAGTAACCCATGCACCACAACCGCGAATGTGCCACCATTTTTCAGTCACCGTACCTATCGGGTTTGCCTGAGTTGTGAGGTAGTTGATCCATGCCTCGTCAGTCAGTGCAGCCGGGTCCTGCGGGCGTACGTCTCTCGCCGGACCGCCGTGCATGAATTCGTTCTCGCTTCTAGGCCCACAGAAAGGGCAGGGTATTGTCAGCATATCGGTAAGCTCAGCGGGCAGTCGTGGTTCCGGATTCAAGAACATAGTCCAGATGATTAAACCGCTGCAATGAGAACGGCTCAATTAATTCATGTGGTTCGTTATTAGCGATAAGATGCGCAAGCGTATAGCCGCCGGCAGGAATCGCCTTAAAGCCGCCCCACCAGCCGGCTGATACATACAGGCCGGGGATGTCGGTTTTACTGACGATAGGCGTTGCGTCGTGTGCTATATCGAGGGTTCCACCCCATTGTCGTAACAGCTTAAGCCTTTTAAATGAGGGGAATAGCTCCAGCATAGAGCAGACAGCATCTTCAAAGACGTTTTGTTTTATATCTCGCCGGAACGATTGTCCTGCATCCGGTGCGCCACCTATAACCAGCTCTCCTTTATCAGATTGGCTTAAATAGACACCAATGTCAGGGCAATTAACGACAACATCCAGTATCGGTTTGACAGGCTCGGAAACGAATGCGGCTAGATTGAACGACTTCAGTGGCAGCGTTAACCCTATAGTGTCAGTGATTGTTGTTGTATGGCCCGAGACGACAACAGCCACCTTTTTAGCATTAATTCTACCGCGGTTTGTTTCTACACCCTCTATACCGCCATCGGCCCCTCTAAGGAGTTTTTGCACGGCTGTATTCTGGTGTATTTCCACACCGAGATTGTCAGCGCCACGGGCATAGCCCCAGGCGACCGCATCGTGGCGACATACCGCAGCGTCAGTATGAACCATACCGCCAATTACAGGTAAGCGCGATTCGCTGTCACCTCCGGTGAGTGCCGGAATTCTTTTTCTTAACTCTTCTACAGTGATTGGCTCGTAGGTTGAGCCATAGATGTCCATGGTCAGCATGCGACGCCGGATTTCACGCAGTTTAGGGTAGGTTTGCACAACATCGATCATGCTGCGCTTTGAGTACATCAGGTTGTAGTTTAGATCACGGGTTAGATTGTCGTACAAGGACACCGATTTCACATAAAAAGGGATGCTCTGATCACGCATATAATTAGAGCGAATAGTGACTGTGTTACGCGCAACATTACCGCCGCCGAGCCAACCTCTATCGAGTACTGCAATGTTAGAGAGGCCATGATTTTTGGCAAGATAATAAGCTGTTGCCAGACCATGCCCACCGGCGCCGATAATAATTATATCGTATTCGGTTTTTAATTCAGGACTGCGCCAGGCCTGCTCCCAGTTTTTATGATGACTGAGAGCGTTACGCGCAAGACTAAAGATCGAGTAAGTTTGCATTAACCCTGAATTAAGATTTTATCGAAATAATCCTCGATAAATATACCATTTACCAGAATCCCCGCAAATTATTTCTTGACATAGATACAGGTGCACGGCGAGGATGGGGGGGTGATCGATCACCGCAGTGAACATTGTCTGGTCAGTTACAGGAGGATACTATGATCAAACGCAGAACACTTCTTAAAGGCGCCGTGGCGTCTGCCGGTTTGCTGTCGCTGGGCTTTTCCTTGCCGGCCGCAGCAGCACCGAAAAAGGGCGGGCGGCTGGTAATCGGCACAACCGGCGGGGCTGTAGGCGATTCGCTTGATCCTAGAAAGCTTACATCGGTAGGTCACGGAATCATGGGCTATGCACTGGGTAACTGCCTCACCGAAATCGAAAAAGATGGCAACCTCGTTGGCGAGCTGGCTGAAAGCTGGGATTCAACCGCCGATGCAACCGTCTGGACATTTAATCTGCGCAAAGGCGTAACCTTCCATAATGGCCAGGCTATGACATCCGCTGATGTTGTCTATTCCCTGAACCTGCATCGCGGGGAAGATTCAAAATCAGGCGCAAAAGGCCTGCTCGGAAGCATCACCGATATCAGCGCAGACGGCCCCGATGCAATCAAAGTATCGCTGTCTGCCGGTAACGCGGATATGCCGTATCTGATGGCAGATTTTCATCTGCTGATTGTGCCCGATGGAACAGAAGATTTTGCAAAAGCTGTGTTTACCGGCCCGTATATGCTGAAGGAATTTTTACCGGGCGAACGTCTGCTTGCCACACGTAACCCCGATTACTGGAAAGCTGATCGCGCCCATGTAGACGAAGTCGAGGTACTATTTGTCGACGATACTACGGCCCGTATCAGTGGCCTGATGACCGGAGAAATCCATATCGCCGGACGCGTCGATCCGCAATCAGCAGCGCTCATCAGTTCTGCACCGGGAGTGCATATAGAAAATCATGCTGCCGCTGGTCACAGACCGCTGTTAATGCTGTGTGATCGTGCGCCGTTTGATAATGCCGATCTCAGAATGGCAGTCAAGTACTCGCTCGATCGCGAGCAGATCCTTGAGACGGTAATGGCCGGTTACGGTTCAATTGCTAACGATCACCCGATTCCGCCGTTTGATCCATTCCACGCCTCAGACATACCGCAGCGAACCTACGATCCTGACAAAGCAGCGCATCACCTGAAAAAATCAGGGTTCGATGGCACCTTGCCTCTGCACACGTCCAATACAACTTTTCCGGGTGCGGAAGCGATGGCGGCACTGGTGCAGCAGTCTGCGGCCGCCGCTGGTTTGAAAATGGATATCGTCCGTGAGCCTGCCGATGGCTTCTGGTCGAAGGTGTGGATGCAGAAATCGTTTGTGAGTGGTGCCTGGGGAGGCCGGCCAACAGCAGATATCATGTTAACTACCGCTTATTCGTCAGAGGCCGCCTGGAATGACACCATGTGGCGCAGAAAAGATTTCGACGAAAAACTGGTCGCGGCCAGAGCAGAAGTTGATTTTGACAAACGCAAGGCTCACTACCACGATCTACAGCTGATGATTCAAGAAGACGGCGGCGCAGGGATACCGTTTTTTGTTAATAACGTCGATGGCGTTCGAGATAACGTAGAGGGCTTTTACCCGGCCGGTTCATTCGAGCTGTCGGGCATGCGGGTCACGGAGCGTGTCTGGCTTAACGCCTGACGGTGCCTTCCTCGTCAATTGGATTGCTGGTTTCGAAGCGACTCGCTTCGGGGCTGGTGACGTTGCTTGTTGTCTCGCTGATGGTTTTCATCGGTACCGAGATACTACCGGGCGATGTAGCAGAACTGATTCTCGGCCAGCAAGCCACCCCTGAAGCGGTACAGGCAATTCGAGACGAACTCGGCCTCGACAGACCAGCGCCGGTGCGCTACTTCGAGTGGCTGGCCAATTTTATTCAGGGTGATTTAGGCCAGTCGCTGGTGAGTGGTCGCGAAATTTCTGACCTCGTTGGTCGCAGGCTCGGTAATTCATTAATGCTGGCGGGCGTTGCTGCAGTGATTGCTATACCTCTGGCGATCGGGCTGGGTCTTCTCGCCGCACTATACCAGGATAAAATAGCCGATAAAGGCATCACCGCTATCACCCTGATTTTCGTATCTATTCCCGACTTTCTGCTCGGGTACCTGCTGCTACTTTTTTGTGCGGTAAAACTTGGCTGGTTTCCGGCGTTGTCGCGTGTTTCAGATTCGATGACATTCGCCGAGCAACTGCACGCTATTGCGCTGCCCTGCCTGACGCTTGCACTAGTGGTTTCAGCACATACCATGCGGTTGACTCGTGCGGCAGTGCTGTCGGTGATGAATCAGGCCTATATTGAAATGGCCGAGTTAAAAGGCGCTACCCGACGGCGCATTATATTACTCCATGCGCTGCCCAACGCGCTCTCACCTATTTTAAACATTGTGATGCTAACGCTTGCTTATCTGGTAGTGGGTGTGGTGGTCGTCGAAGCGGTGTTTAATTATTCCGGTATGGGGAGAATGATGATAGACGCGGTATCGAAACGGGATATGCCGCTTGTGCAGGCCTGCGGGTTAATTTTTGCCAGTGTTTATGTCCTGCTCAATCTAACCGCCGATATTTTATCTATTCTAACCAACCCCCGTCGCAGGAGACCTAAATGATTAGCCTGCTGCGGGAATTCGATATAGGCGCCAGAATCGGTGTTTTTCTTGTTGTTGCTTTCCTGGCAGCGGTTTTTTTGTCACCGTTTTTCATGCCCTATACCGAGGTTGAAATTGCCGGTTCGGTGTGGGAACCACCCAGTTCGGCGCACTGGCTGGGAACCGATAATGTCGGTCGCGATCTACTAACGCGAATACTCGCCGGTGGCCGCATGACTGTCATCATCTCTCTGCTGGCTACTTGTGGAGCATTTCTGATCGGTTGCCCGCTGGGTATTTCTGCCGCCGTGGCAGGCGGCTGGTTTGATCTTATAACAACGCGTGCGGTCGATGCGCTCATGGCGTTTCCCGGGTTGATTCTAGCGTTGATTCTATTATCAGCGATGGGCACATCAATCCCCTCGTTGTTACTGGTTATGTCGATTCTTTCATCCACTATTGTTTTTCGCCTGACCCGGGCAGTCGCCTCTGATGTTGCGGCAATGGAATTTATAGAAGTTGCCCGATTGCGAGGCGAGTCGATGAGCTGGTTTTTGTTTATGGAAATCCTGCCCAATGTCGCGCCCACGCTACTGACTGAATTTGGCCTCCGATTTGTCTATGCTGCCATTCTGATTTCCTCGTTATCGTTTTTAGGCCTTGGTATTCAGCCGCCCTACGCCGATTTAGGCGGTATGGTTAAGGAAAACTCGCTGGCCATAACCTTTGGCCGTATGACGCCTGTATTACCTGCGCTGGCACTGGCCCTGCTCGCTATCGGGGTAAACCTGATTGTCGATGGCTTGTTAAAGCGCAATGCAAACCTGGATCTGCATAGTGACTAAGCCGCTGCTGGAAATACGCAACCTGCGCGTAGAAACTCTGGTAAATCCGCGTCAGTCATCGGCTCAGGCTATAGAGATATTGAAGGGGTTGAACCTGACCCTGAACGCCGGTGAAGTGATGGGGCTCATTGGAGAATCCGGGGCGGGTAAATCTACCCTGGGGCTGGCCGCGATGGGCTATGCGCGACGGGGCCTGCATTTATCAGCCGGGGAAGTGTGGCTGGCCGGGGTTGAATTACGCAGTGCCAGTGCAGAAGTGCTTCGTCAGTTCAGGGGTCGGAAAGTGAGCTATGTTGCGCAGAGTGCCGCCGCAGCATTTAACCCGGCGCATCGCCTACTGGGGCAGATACTGGAAGTAACACATATTCACCGGCAACTCGACACAACACGAGCGGCACAACGCGCAATAGCGCTTTTTAAGCGCATGGGTCTGCCCCATCCAGATACCTTTGGAACACGCTACCCTCACGAAGTATCCGGTGGTCAGCTGCAACGCGCGATGACGGCAATGGCGCTGGCCGGAAATCCGGATCTCATCGTCTTCGATGAACCCACTACTGCGCTTGATGTCACTACGCAAATTGAAGTGATGGCAATGATCAGAGAAGTAATTACAGACGACAACACTGCGGCGCTCTATATAACGCACGATTTAGGGGTTGTCGCGCAGATTGCCGATAGAATAAAAGTACTGCGCGATGGTGAAGAAGTCGAAGAGCAGGCAACAGCCGAACTATTAGCCAACCCCGGGCAAGCGTACACACGTGCCTTGTTAAATGTACGTGGCATAGCAACGGAAGGCAGTGCAGACGCAAGCTCCTGCAGCCTGACTGCAAGCCATATAAATGCGGCCTATGGTGATACAGATGTACTCTTCAATGTAAATATACAGGTGCGTCGAGGTTCCAGTCTGGCAATTGTTGGCGAGTCGGGGAGCGGTAAGTCGACTCTGGCACGTACCATCATGGGCTTACTGGCGCCGAAATCGGGGCAGATAACCTTCAATAATTCGCCGCTGTCATCTGCACTTGCCGGTCGAACCGCTGAACAGCGAAAGTTGCTGCAGTTAATCTATCAGCAGCCTGATACCGCCTTGAACCCGCGACAAATCATCGGAGAGATCATCGGACGTTCTGCTCAGGTTTTTGCAGGGCTGTCTAAAGCGGCTTGCGGGGATCGAGTGCTGGAGCTGCTGGAGCTGGTCGATCTGCCTGTCAGCCTCGCAGCCCGGTATCCTAATCAATTGTCCGGAGGTCAGAAGCAACGAGTCTGTATAGCCCGTGCATTGGCAGCAGAACCGGAATTAATTATTTGCGATGAAGTCACATCGGCGCTCGATCCGTTGGTAGCAGACGGAATAATCGAGCTGTTGCTGCGGTTACAGCGCCAGTTTGGTGTATCGTATATTTTTATTACGCACGATATGGCAATGGTGCGGATGATCGCTGACGACGTAGTGGTTATGCAGGATGGTATTGTAGTTGAGCACGGCCCGAAGAATATCATCTTCGAAACCCCGGCCTCAGAGTATACCCGGTTGCTGCTATCTTCGACGCCTGAAATGCGGACAGACTGGCTGGATGAGCTGCTGGTTCAAAGAAAGAGCGCTTCTGAGACCCGTAGCCGGGTTCATTAAATAACACCGTGATATAGAAACACCATGGCACAAACTCCAGCATTCAGTTCAAACCAGATAGCCGGTGCCAGGTCGTTAATCGAAGGGGCTATCGGTGCCGTCCCCGGAGAGACTCTCGCTATCATTGCCGAAGATCCGGCGCTCGGTATTTACGACGACAAAGTACCCGCGTGTGTTGCCGGAACGGCGAATAGCATGGGCATAAAATCGAGCATTATCACTGTGGGTAACTGCGCGGGTCTGGAGCAGATTCCGCCAGCAGTCACATCGGCTCTTATCCATTCAGATCACGTGCTTTTTCAGTCGCGCCTGGGCGATACCCTGCGTTTTTCTGATATACCCGGCGGTGCCGGCAAAACCATGAGCTATGCACTGGATATCGACATACTCGGCAGTGCATCCTGCACGGTACCGCACCGGGTTTTGGAAAGAATTCGCAGCGCCTATGAGCAGCATGCCGATACCGCAGAGAGCTGGCGTGTCACCTGCCCGAACGGAACCGACATCAGCGGCACACAGGATATACAGGCGGTAGCGCGCGGGGAGGCGGAAGATTTCACTGTTACCCGGTTTCCCGTCTGTGCGCCGCGGCCAATCTCGTGCAGCACCGCAACCGGTGTCGTTGCGATAACGCATTGGCTGATGGCTTCCGGAAACAAACCTTATCCGGACGATGAACTGCTGCTGCCCGATCTCATCATGGCGCAGGTGGAAAACGGCCGGATTATAGATCTAAGCGGTTCGGCAAAGCTGGTCGATAAGGTTCGCTGCCACTATACGCGCGTTGGAAAATACCTGAACCTCGATCCCTGGGAAGTACACAGCTGGCACGCCGGTATTAACCCCGGGTGCTCCTACCGGCATCGCGCAGAGAGCAATCTGGAACGCTGGGGTAAAGTTGCCTTCGCCAATCCGCGGTACCTTCATTTTCATACCTGCGGCAGCTACGCGCCCGGTGAAATTGCGTGGTCGCTCTTTGATGCAACGGTGGAGCTAAACGGCAAATTGTTCTGGAATAAAGGTGATTTTGTCTATCTGCAACACGCAGAAGTGCAGGCGATAGTGACAGAAGAAGGTTTGCAGCCGCTTGTTGTATCAACGGATATCGGTATCCCGGAGAGTCAGTCATGACACGACGTTCCAGAAGAAACCAGCGCCGGGAATCAACAGCCAGACTCAGGCAATCGCCGTGGCGGGAGTTTAAAAATCCCTATCCCCCGATAGAAATTCTAGATCCGGATCAGCTGGATAAAATCCACAACAATTCCATGCGTATTCTTAGTGATATAGGCATTAAGGTGCTTGATGATCGCTCGCGTAACTATCTTTCCAAAGCAGGTGCCCTGGTAGATGAGGCAACGCAAATGGTGCGCTTTGACCCCGAAATGGTTCTGGAAATGGTGGCGCTAGCGCCGGAAACAACTCGGCTGCATGCGCGCAATGGTAACTATGATCTGACCCTCGGTGGTAATAATATAATTTTTTCTTCGGTAATGTGTCCGCCGTTTGCAAACGATCTGGATCGTGGGAGGCGGGCTGGAACATTCGACGAAATGTGTGATTTCGTCAAAATAGTACATTCTATAAACGCTGTGCATCAGGCCGGTGGTGGTGGCTTCGAACCAATGGATCTGCCCGCAGAAACACGCCATCTGGATGTAGGCTACGCACACGCCACGTTGACCGACAAAACCTGGAAATTCTGGAGTAATGGCCGTGAACGTGCACGCGATGGCATTTCCATGGCCAGAATTCTAATGGGCATGACCGACGAGGAATTAATCGCCAAGCCGGTAATAACGGCACCTATAAATACCAACTCTCCACTGATGATCGACGCTGCAATGGCTGAGGGAATAGTCGAAATGGCGCGCGTTGGCCAGCCGCTGATTATTGCCCCGTTCACCATGGCAGGTGCAATGAGTCCGGCAACTGAGGCCGGTGCTCTGTCGGTGCAGAATGCTGAAGCACTAGCTGGAATTGTATTGGCTCAGTCCGTTAGAGAAGGTGCCCCTGTGGTGTATGGCTCCTATTTAACCAATGTCAATATGCGTAGCGGTTCACCGTTATTTGGAACGCCCGTATTTGCAAAGACCACCTGGGCATCAGGGCAGCTGGCGCGTCGATACAAGCTGCCGTTCCGCTCGTCGCTGAATACCGGCTCGAACCTTGTCGATGCCCAGTCGGCCTATGAAACAGAAATGTGTCTGTGGGCTGCCGTAACCGGCCACGCCAACATAATATTCGCCGCCGGTGGCTGGCTGGAAGGGGGATTGTCGGGCTCATTCGAA
Source organism: Chromatiales bacterium (ex Bugula neritina AB1) (assembly GCA_001730015.1). Lineage (GTDB taxonomy): Bacteria > Pseudomonadota > Gammaproteobacteria > Granulosicoccales > Granulosicoccaceae. Next base: position 55,354 of record MDLA01000125.1, read on the forward strand.
AAACTGATCCTCGACGCCGAACTGCTTCAGTTAATGACCCACAGTATGGAACCCATGATTGTCGATGAAGACACCCTGGCTTTTGATGCAATAAAAGAAGTCGGGCCGGGAGGGCATTTTTTCGGCGCTGCACACACGATAGAACGTTATAAAACGGCGTTCTATGAGCCAATACTGACCGACTCCCGCAATTATGAAACCTGGAAAGAACAAGGTGGTGATTCGGCGACTGATCGCGCAAACAAGTTGTGGAAGCAGATGCTGGCCGAATACGAGAAACCCGCAATGGATCCGGCGATCAATGAAGAACTGAAAGAATTTGTCGCGCGGCGTAAAGTCGAAATTGGCAACAGGCGGTAATCTTATTCGGTGGGTGAATCTGTTTTAACCGTAGACGGTTCCGGTATCGCGCGGCGTCACCTAAAAATATTAAATAAATAATTTCTATAGGTACAACAATGCATACCCCGCCCGACTACGAAGCTATTTATCCGCGCCCCCTATCCGGCGATACTGTAGCCGTGCCACCTCCAGCGTTGTTGCCGGCACGTATTCCGCTTCCAGGGGCAGACGTCACTCTGGAACCGATGGATGCGGCAAAACATGCAGCAGATTTGTACCAGGCTTCACATGGTAGTGAAGAGGCATTGCGAATCTGGGACTACCTGACCTACGGCCCTTGGCCGGATCTACCGTCGTACCAGAGTTATCTGCGTGGACAGTCTGCAAGCTTTGATCCGGTATTCTATGCAATACGATCTAATAAAACCGGTAAATGCTGTGGCCAGGCCAGTTTTCTCGACAATCACGCACAGAACGGTGTGACCGAAATCGGGCATATATGGTTCGGGCCGGAACTGCAGCGTACACGGGGCGCGACTGAAGCCTTATTCCTGATGCTCAAATATGCCATGAGTGATCTGGGCTATCGACGCATGCAGTGGCGTTGTAATGCGCTCAACGAAAAGTCTCGTGGTGCGGCGAAACGTCTGGGTTTTCGCTTTGAAGGAATATTCTATAACAGCCTTATATTTAAAGGTATGAACCGCGATACCGCCTGGTACTCGATCCTTGATGATGAATGGCCCGAGGTAAAAAACAAGATTGAATCGTGGCTGGCGCCTGAAAATTTTGATGCGAGCGGCGCCCCGTTGTTGTCGTTGCGGCAGCTGATGGAAGACCGCAGTCCATCAACTCGCAGAGTAGATGAATAAAATAGGTACAAGGGTTAGCTGAAGCCGCAGGATGTCGGTGGGCAGCTTCAGCGGCTGTGGAATGTTCCCGGCGTGTATCGATACGGCTTTCTGTGCAGCTGATTGATAGACAATCGCAATACTGTTAGTCAGTAATGCTTAGCCGCTGTGTGGCAATTCTGCCGGAGCGTCACCACCTCCGGTAGTCAGGCTGGTCAATCTTCATCTGCGTTTTCAGTCGAGCTTTCACCCAGTTCATCAGAGATCAGTTCTTTAACCTCTGGCCGACGGCGGCGGCGTGTTTTCGATGGTATCATTTCCCGCATTGACTCAAGCTTGCCAAAGCATAGTAATTTGTCTTCAGCTTCAAGGATCCGATCAGAGCGGGGGTTGGGTATGACTTTATTGCCGCGGTATAGCGTGAGTACGTTTATATCTTTCTGGGTTAGTGTGCTGTCTTTAATTGATACTCCAACAAAGTTTGATCCCTCCGGTACATATATCTCTGTGACACCGTAGCCTTTGCTTACGGTCAGCCGCTGCCGTATGTCGATCTCCGGGAAGTCTACCTGAGCCGATATATAATCGATCACCGAACCGGCAACGTCCAGCTCTGTGCAGCTTTCAATGCCTTCAAGCCCCGGTGAAGAATTAACCTCCATGATCTGCGGGCCATTGGCACCTTCGAGCATATCGACACCAGCTACTCGCAGCCCTAGAATCTGCGAAGCCCTGACGGCGGTTTCCTGATACTTTTCGTCCAGTTCGACTGCTTCGGCTATGCCGCCCCGGTGCACATTGCTGCGAAACTCCTGACCCTGCGCAGTACGGCGCATAGCGGCTACCACACGATCACCAACGACAAACGCGCGAATGTCTTTGCCCTTGCTTTCAGCAACAAATTTCTGGATCAATACATTTTGCTTTTGACTTTGCAGAAGTTCAATAATCGACTCGGCAGCTTTTTCCGATTCAGCCAGAAGCACGCCAATCCCCTGGGTACCTTCGATCAGTTTGATCACAACCGGTGCGCCGCCCACACGTTTGATCGCCGGTAGTACATCTTTTTTATCGCGTACAAACGTTGTTCGGGGAATACCGATATGATGGCGACTTAGAATTTGCAGGCTTCGCAGTTTGTCACGCGAATTTATAATGCCGTGCGCCGTGTTTGCACAAAATACATCCATCTCCTGAAACTGTCTGACCACCGCCGTGCCGTAGTAGGTGATTGAAGCGCCAATTCGAGGTAACACGGCGTCATAAGTGCTGAGCGGTTTCTGACGAAAATACAGATCGGGAATACCCTGTTGAAGGTCGATAGCAAACTTGAGTGTATCGAGCACTTTGACGGTATGATCTCTCTGCAAAGCTGCTTCTTTGAACCGCCTGGTGCTGTAGGAATTAAGTCCACGAGATAATATTGCGAGTTTCATGTTGACCCAAACCTCTTATTATTTCACGCCGAAGGAGAAAGAACTGTATTATGCATTTTGCGACTAATATACACGAGTTGGTTCCAATGAGAGATGATCTTCTAATCTTTGGGTGGCGGGAATGGGTCGCATTGCCGTCTCTCGGGGTGGCACGTATTAAAGCCAAGGTTGATACCGGTGCCCGCACTTCCGCTTTACACGCGGTGGAAATACGACCGTTTACGGAAAACGGTATCCAGCGCGTACAGTTCAGAGTGCAGCCAAAGCAACGCGACAGGCAAACCGAAATGCTTTGCGTGGCTGATGTTTTCGACCAGCGCACAGTTACTGATTCAGGAGGGCATCAGGAGGACCGCTGGGTAATATCAACAATGCTGTCTATCGGGGCCCACTCGTGGCCTATCGAGGTAACACTCACAGCGCGCAACGATATGAAATTCCGCATGCTGTTAGGGCGCACCGCATTAAACGAACGCGCTCTGGTAGATTCCTCGGCATCGTATGTGGTTGGAAAAAAGCGCGAGAGGCGCGTGCTGAAATAAGTATTAGTTGAGACGCGAGTAGAGGGTCAATATACGCAATAGAATAGAGTGCTTTAAAATAAATTGCTAAAAATCATTAGCCGAATTAATTTCGGATTGACAGTATGGTAGCGGGAAATATTAAACCCTGGCGTTGCATAAATTTCCGGTCCGGAACCGCTGCGCTGCTTTTATAGCAGCGTCTAAGGCCCTGTACAAATTTTTCCAGAGTATCACGTGGAATAACCAGGTTCGATCCAGTAGAAACACCGTGCAGCGCCTTTTATACAGCTCTATATACTTCTGATTTCGCAATTTTATGCAGCACCAGGGTTAAATTAGCAGAACTTGTGTGCGAGTAATTATCGTATTGCAAAAATGTTGCGGATCGTTCACCCGCCACACCCTCTAAAACTACCAATGCTCGACGTAGGGTATGGTGAGTGGTGCGAACCGTACCATCTAACCTATAAAGGTTGTTGTAGACGCTAACTCAAGACAATCTAAATTTGATTGAAATAGGCGCGGTTCGTTTCCCTCACCGCACCCTACAACACTACCAAAGCGCGACGTAGGGTATGGTGAGCGGTGCGAACCGTACCATTAAACGCCACACAGTCCGCAAGTAGAAAACAACCTCAATCGAAAGATCTCCACACCCCTTGTTTTAACGTTCCGAATTCAGCACCGAAGCAATATTTTGCCACTGCGACCTTCGCGGTTAGCATGTTCCAGGGCGCTGGCGATATCAGTAAGCGGGTACTCCGCTTCAACCGGCACATGCAGCTCCGAACTTAAAAACTGCTGCGCCACTTTGGTGTACATATCGACTACCTGCTGGCGATTGGCCGTTTGAAAAAAACCAACCAGCCAGAACCCATGCAGTGAAATTCCTCGAACTATGGTATGAGTGGGCGTCAGCTGGCAGGGGTCTCCGGACAGAAAACCATAGTTCACTACCACCGCTCCATTGCTGAGTGTGTCGGCCATTCGCAGCATGGCATCACCGGCAATAGCATCTATACCCAGCCGCACTTCAGCACCTGCACCTATGCGTTCACGCACACTGGCTGCCAGATCGGGGCCGTCTACAACGACAATATCAGCACCCAGTGCTTCCAGTTCCGGTATCAGCTCTGCGCGCCGTACCACGTTGATGCTATGGATTCCGCGGGCCTTGCAACCCTGAATCACATGGCGGCCTACCGCTGAATTGGCGGCATTTTGAATTATCCAGTCACCGCGATTCAGTGTTACATAGTTTTCCAGCATCAGGTACGCAGAAGGCGGGTTAGCCTTGAGCTGGGCTGCCGCGTTCCAGTCGAGTGCGGCCGGCAGCTTTACAAACTGAGCGCATTCACCGCTGACTTGCTCAGACCAGTTCGCCCTGCCCAGACTTAACACATGGTCTCCGACCTGGTATTCATCAACTCCGTCGCCCACGGCAATAACTTCTCCAGCGCCCTCGATACCAACAAAGGCCGGCAGGGATTCCGGCCCGGGGTAGCGATCTTCAAAAATCAGCAGATCGGCCGGGTTGATCGCACTCGCGCGAATCGCAACGTTGATCTGGCCAGCTGCCGGTGGTGGCAAATCATCAACTTCAATGCACTCGCAAGTGGTTTCGGGTGAGCCGTAGCGGACCAGTTGAATTCGTTTCATGTGCGACCTTTAAGTTCCTGTGTTGCTTTGTTATAGACTGACGCAGTTTCCGCTGTCAGCGTTCTATTATTAATGGTTAAACCCAGTATAACCGATCAGGTGGGCGGACAGGGCAGGTCACCGGGAGGTGCGGCTGAAGTGCAAATACCGATCGTTGTTTTCGAGGAAAGCGACATGCATCTTTGTAGTATCCTCGCCATGCCATAATAGACACAGACATGCGCCAGCCATGGCTGCATTCACTTTCACTTCACCGGCTCCACACCCACCATTTCAGGACTTCTTTTAACATGCCCTTTGCTGCGGAAAAACAACTCGTACTCGACCACTATGGCGCTCTGGAGTCGGCCACACCTGCAACTGTCAGTGACACACTCGCCGCTCGAACCAGCCCGCAATGGCACTGGCGTGGTATGCATCCATTCCACGAGCAGCATGGTGCAGCCGACGTTGCCGCCACTTTCTGGCAGCCCTTTCTTACCTCAATGAGCCGCATTCAGCGGCGCCCCGATATATTCTTCGCCAATGAAAATTCACTCGAAGGTGAACCCGGAGTCTGGGTTGTGTCGATGGGACATATCATGGGTTTGTTTGATCAGCCCTTTCTCGGCATTCCCGCCACCCGGAAAATAACCATGCTGCGCTATGCTGAATTCAACCGGGTTCTCGATGGCAGAATTGTCGAGACCGCTCTGTTTTGCGATCTGATACACCTGATGCATCAGGCAGGTTTGCAGCCACTGCCACCGCAAACCGGCGCCCATCTGATACAGCCCGGCCCCGCCACCCACGATGGCCTGCTCTACGAATCACAAAATCCGGCCGAGAGTACAAAAACACTGGAGCTGATCAATAACATGATCGGCGATATTGCGGCTAATTCAAACACCGCTGAAAATCAACCGCCCAGAGATGCAACGCCACAAGCGGAACTGACGCGCTGCTGGCACGATGACATGCTCTGGTGGGGGCCGGACGGCATAGGAGCCACGTTCACTATCGATCGCTACATAGAACAGCATCAGCGACCGTTCCGCACACAGCTGGGTGACCGTGTCTTTAATGGCCACATCGCCCGACTGACCGAAGGCAACTATGGCGGCTTCTTTGGCTGGCCCAATTTATCTCTTACACCGCTGGGTGGCTATATGGGCTTGCCGAAAGGCCCGCGAGCTGATATGCGTGTGGTCGATATCTACCGCCGTGACGGTGACAAGCTCGCGGAAAACTGGATCTTTATCGATATACTGCATTTTCTGAACATGCAGGGGCTGGATATACTCGGGCGCCTGCAAGAGCACTAGGCAATTCAATTTCACGTACCCTGCCGATCGAGACATTAGCGATTGCGTTAGCCCGCGTATATGAACATAATTAACGCACTGCCAAATCACTCGTCAGGAGAATCGCGGCGTGGAGACACCATCCCGTGGCTGAAACGCCGATTATAGAAGCACAGGGTCTCGACAAATACTACGGCACATTCCAGGCGCTGAAAAATATCAGTTTGTCGGTGCAGCAGGGCGAGCGGGTGGTTATCTGCGGGCCGTCTGGGTCCGGAAAATCAACACTTATTCGCTGCTTCAACGGGCTTGAAAATCATAACAGCGGCAAGCTGGTGGTCGATGGCATCGAAGTCTATGAAGGCTCCCCCGAGATTCGCAAGTTGCGGCAGGAAGTGGGCATGGTTTTCCAGCAGTTCAACTTATTCCCGCATCTTACTGTGCTCGAAAATCTCACCATTGGCCCGATTCGGGTGCGCAAAGTAAATAAAAGCGTTGCTGACGAAAATGCCCGCAAATACCTTGAGCGGGTACAAATTCCTGATCAGGCAGATAAATACCCGAGCCAGCTTTCGGGTGGCCAGCAGCAGCGCGTAGCAATCGCACGGTCGCTGTGTATGGAAACGCGGGTTATGTTGTTCGACGAACCAACGTCCGCCCTCGATCCCGAAATGATAAACGAAGTGCTCGATGTCATGGTGAGCCTCGCAGAAACAGGAATGACCATGGTCGTGGTAACCCACGAAATGGGCTTTGCGCGCAAAGTAGCCGATACCATGGTTTTCATGGACGAAGGCCAGATAGTCGAAATGGCCCCGCCGGAGCAATTTTTCACTCAGCCGAAGACCGAACGGTGCCGGGCGTTTCTTGATCAGATTCTGGTGCATTAGCCGCATGGGCCACTAAATTGAGCAATACGCTAACAGGCTACACACCGCCCAGACCGCCGGCACTGTCGCGCTTTTTTGCGTCAGCACTGGTATCGGTTGCGGTATATCTTGTTGCCATGGGTTTAATCATATACTCGGCCTATAGCGGTGCCGTGGCGATGGGCTATAACTGGCAGTGGTACCGCGTACCTAAATATTTTTATACATTCACTACAGACGGTTTCCAGTGGGGGGAGATTTCCGTTGGTCTGGTGAAAACGGTCGGCTTATCGCTGCAGGCGTTTTTAATTGCACTGCTGCTCGGCATTGCTGTCGCACTGCTCAGGTTATCGGGTCTGCTTGTCGGTTCGGCAATTGCCACCGTCTTTCTGGAGGTCGTCCGCAACACGCCACTGCTAGTGTTGCTTTATCTGTTTTACTACGTACTGGGGCCGATCTTTGATCTGGATCGCTATACCGCCAGTATTCTATGCCTTGCGGTGTACCATGCTGCCATGATCTCAGAAATCTTCCGTGCCGGAATTAACGCCGTACCCGCTGGCCAGTGGGAAGGAGCGAAATCTATTGGTATGTCGACGGCACAATCGTATCGCTACATTATATTGCCCCAGTCTGTCCGCTTTATGTTGCCCCCCTTGACTGGCGAGGCAGTTAACATGATAAAAAGCTCCGCTATTGTCAGTGTTATTGCCGTGGCAGAACTGACAACCATCGGTCGTAATATAATTTCCGAAACCTACATGAGCTTTGAAATCTGGTTCACGATTGCAGCCGTTTATCTGGTTGTAACCGTGTTTCTTTCCGTTGGTGTGTCGTTGCTGGAGCGTCGCTACGCCAACAAATAACGCAGCCCGGCTGTTGCGGGTAAATTTTAAATCGAGGAGAAATCACCCATGAACCTTAAACGACGCCTAATTACAACCGCTATGGCGGTGGTTGTAGCCGGGGCTGTAGCGGCACCGGCAATGGCACAGAAGGCAAGCCAGGCGCTGTCTTCAGAAAGTGTTATCGAAACCATAAAAAAACGCGGCGCAATAAAAATAGGGCTTTCTATATTCAAGCCATGGTCCATGCGTGATAAAAACGGTGACCTCATCGGTTTCGAGCTCGACGTCGGTCGCAAGCTCGCCGAAGACATGGGCGTGGAAGCGGAATTTATTCCAACTGCCTGGGACGGAATTATCCCAGCGCTGGTATCCGGCAAATTCGATGTCATTATCAGTGGCATGACCACCACCCCACAAAGAAACCTCACCGTTAACTTTTCAGACCCGTATGCGTATTCGGGTATGACCATACTGGCCAACACAAAACTGACAGAAGGCATGGAGCTTGCCGATTTCAACAGCCCTGATGTCACCTTTGCAGCGCGTCGGGGTGCAACACCCGCAACGATTATCGCCAATATGTTCCCTGAAGCCGAGCTGTTGTTATTCGATGAAGACGGCGCATCAACCCAGGAAGTACTGAACGGCAAGGCACACGCAACCATGGCATCAGAGCCTACGCCATCGAGCGAAGCACGCCGCTATCCGGAAACTCTGAGCGTACCGTACGACACCGCTTTTGCAGCCACCGGAGAAGCATTTGCCATGCGCAAAGGTGATCCGGACGCCACCAACTACTTTAATAACTGGATCAATATCCAGCACCGCAACGGCTGGCTGAAGTCGCGAAATGATTACTGGTTTCGCGGTAATGAATGGGCAGACCTTGTTCCCGAATAGTGTGTAGCGCAATTACCTTTAAGTGCGGATCACACCTGCTTCGCAGTGCCGTTATCTTAAGTAGCGGTACTCTATAGCGATGAGGCAATCGAGAAAAAAACTGCACTGGCTCGACATAGTTCTGCTTGTCGGGCTGGTGCTGGTTGCCGGCATTATCTGGTATCGCATAGAAGGTACGCTTAACTACAAATGGCGTTGGGATATCATTCCCAACTACATATTGCGCTGGCACCCGGAGAAAGAACGCTGGGTAGCAAACCTGTTGCTGCAGGGAGTGATCAATACCATTCGCATCAGCTTGTATGCGAGTATTCTGGCGTTGATTTTCGGCACAATTCTAGGCATAGCCCGTTGCTCGAAAAATCTTGCCGTTCGCATGCTGGCCAGAACCTACCTTGAAATCTTGCGTAACATACCACCTGTTGTGGTTATCTTTATATTCTTCTTTTTTCTTTCCGAACAGGTAATTACCGCATTTGGTATTGAAGACTGGTCTCGTGCGATAGCCCGAAGCGATGACCCCGCAGTGTGGGAGTTCTTCTTTGGCGACATGCGCCGTTTTCCCTCACTGATTTCCGGCGTTATCGTGCTCGCATTGTTTGAGAGTGCATTTGTTGGTGAAATCGTCAGGGCGGGAATTCAATCAGTAGACAAAGGCCAGCATGAGGCCGCACAGTCAATTGGCATGACAAAAACCGATCAGCTGCGTTTTATTGTTCTGCCACAGGCGATGAAAAAAGTAGTGCCGCCAATGGCGAATCAGTTTATCTCTCTAATCAAAGACAGCTCCATTATTTCTCTAATATCGGTTCAGGAACTCACCTTTAAAACCGTTGAGCTTGTCGCTTCCACCCGCGCAATATTCGAAGCGTGGCTGACAACCGCCGCATTTTATTTTCTGATCTGTTTCAGTTTGTCGGTATTGTTTCGACGGCTTGAGAAAAAGCCGGATTCAGCACAAACCAAATAACAGGTTTGGTCAAATAGCAGCGAGAATAAACGGGTGTCTAAATCCAGCGGAGCGTCAACGTAAATGAGTGATCAGGAAACCATTAGAGTCTACGATAATAAAATTGACGACTATCTGGGTATGGTCGACGATCACGGCCCGGATGCCGTACTTTCAAGCTTTATGTCCAAGGTGACCCCCGGTGGATTTGTGCTTGATCTGGGCTGTGGCCCGGCGCACAGTTCATCAGTCATGCGTGCTAATGGTTTCTTGGTCGATCCGGTAGATGCATCTGAGGGCATGGTGAAAATTGCCAACGAAAAATTCGACATCAATGCCCGTGTAGCCGTGTTTGAAGATATAAACTCTACAGCGGAGTACGATGGTATCTGGGCTAACTTCAGCCTGTTGCATGCAGCGGCAGATGATTTGCCCGATATTATAAAAGCACTGCATAAAGCCATGAAGGCAGGCGGTGTGTTTCATCTCGGAATGAAAATCGGCAGCGGCGCGTCACGCGATAAATTTGGGCGACTCTACACGTATTATTCACAGCAGCAGCTGTGTGATTATCTGCTTGCTGCAGGATTCACCATTGATGAAATCGAGACAACAGAAGGTACGGGTCTGGCGGGAGAGCTGGAGTCGTGGATCAGCATTTGCAGCATTGCCTGATTGCTCCGGATGTTCCAGCGCACGCTAATTCCAGGTATGCCCAGGTATGCCCAGGTTACAGGGCACAGTTCGAATTAGCTAAAATCTGTAATCACTGAAATTCCCGATCGCGAATGCTTATCGAAATTTGCGAGTGCGTCTATAGAAGCATGCAGGTCTATTTTTTCGTAAATCAGGCGTTCAGGGGCCAGTAGGCCGCTCTTGATCATATCGAGCATTGCATCGTAACGGTGCGCCTGCATGCCATGACTGCCAATAATCTCCAGCTCATGGCCCATGACCAGATCCATTGGAATGGGAGGGGTGCTGGCGCTACCCAGCATCCAGCCAAGCTGAATGTGGCGGCCACGTTTGCGCAGGTTTTTAACGGAATTTACGCAAGTGGATTCTATCCCGAGCGCATCGATTGAAATATCGGCGCCGCCGTTGGTAATTGCTTTTACCGCTTCAACCACGTTGGCAGTTTCGGCGGCGTTGATCACTTCTTCAGCACCTATGGAGCGCGCAAGGTCCAGGCTTTTTTCGGATATATCAATTGCAATCGGTCGCGCACCCATTGCCCGTGTAATCATAATCGCTGACAGTCCTACTCCACCACAGCCGTGCACTGCCACCTAGTTACCGGGACCGACACGCCCCTGATCGACTACGGCGCGAAATGAAGTAACAAAGCGGCAGCCGAGGCTTGCGGCAGTGGCGAAGTCCATATTATCCGGAATTCCTACCAGATTCAGATCAGCGTGGTGTGCCTCAACCAGCTGGGCAAAAGACCCCCAGTGCGTGAATCCCGGCTGGAACTGATTGTCGCAAACCTGCTGGTTGCCTGAGTAGCATTCACGGCAGGCACCGCAGCCACCGACGAAAGGCACAGTTACCCGATCGCCGACACGCCAGTTTTTAACATCACGCCCGACGGCAGCCACGATTCCAGCAAGTTCATGCCCTGGTACATGAGGTAAACTGATGACCGGATCATGACCGCGCCAACCTGAAAAGTCGCTTCTGCAAACACCCGAAGCCTCAACCTTGATTACAACGCCGTGTGATGCAGGAGTAGGATCCGGAACGGTCTGCACCGTAGGGGCTAAGTTAAAATTTTCATAGACGACAGCTTTCAAAGTGATTCCTACGTTTGTTATTTGAATCGGTCATAGGGCACAACGGCGACAGGAGTCAGCTCGACCAGAAAATCTTCATGGCCCAGCCCGGCTACTCTAACCGATGTGCTCACAGGTGGATTTGCCTTAGACAAAAATTCATTTCTGACCGCCTGTATAGAAGCAAGATCTGCCAATTCTAAAAAGTAAGTGGTGATCGATATAATATCATTAATCGATCCGCCAACTTCCAGCAATAAATTTTCAATATTGCGGAAGCACTGTCTGGTTTGCCCGGCAACATCTCCCTTGCCGACAATATTCTCTTCAGCATCCCAGGCAACCTGACCGGTTAGATGAATAACCCTTCCTTCGGGTTGAATAACTCCCATGCTGAAGCCGCGACCATGGGGTCTCCACACTTTTGACGATTCAATATGCCGAGTCATAAATTCACCTGTGCTACCTGATATTGTTTCGTGCCACCAGTTTAGCCCTTATTATTCTCTTTGATTGCAGTGATGGATTGATAATATTACCCTGGTGTTGCATAAAATTCCGGCCCGGAACCGCTGCGCTGCTTCTATAGCAGCATCTAATGCGCAGTACTCATTTTTTCTGAATATCACTTAGAATGACTAGGCTCAATCCAGCAGAAACTCCGTGCAGCGCCTTTTATATCGCTCTATAAGCTTCTGAACGCGAAATTTAATGCAACACCAGGGATTATTGATTTCTCGCAGCGGTCACGGTAATTTCAATCAGCCAATTTCCACCAAGCTCAACTCCAAGGCACGCTCTTTGAGGCCAATGCTTCGGATTTGTCCCGATCCATTCGTTCCATGCCTTATCCATGATTGGTTTTTCGTCTATATTCGCGATAAAAACCTGTGCCGACAGTATTCTAGATTTGTCAGATCCCAGCCCCACCAGGTTTTGCTGCAGGGTATTAAGAGCCTGTTCGGTTTGGTGGATTAAATCGAGACTTTCGTCGCTAGCTGTTACTACCGTCCAGACCAGATCTCTATAGGCCGTCGACTGGTTTCTCCCTGCTGGATAGTCACCGCTTTTGCGTTCAATCAAATTTTTCCCTCAGGGTTTTGTTGCTTTGTACGGGCTGATCACTTTGGGGTAATGCCTGTGTTACGCAATACTGTTCTGATACTACTCAGTCCAAATGCCAGCTTGTACAATTTTTCCATCCCTTTCTTCAAGATACAGCTTTTCCAGATATTCTTCTTTAGACAAAGTGCTGGTAAGTCTGAAAACAACCAGAATACGCTCAGGCTTTCGGATCACTCCAAGAAAATCAAATTTTCTTGAGAAGGCGGTGAGATAGGTTCCTTCCTGCCATTGCTTTTCAACGTTAGCTTTGAGCTCGTCGTTAGATGAGTCTTCAATCGGCATATATTTTGAAAACAGATCCCAGTTTTTATCTCTTGCGCCCGCGATAGCATTTTTCAATATAGGCTCGGCGACTTCAAAAATTTGTGCTTCGGACATTTCCAGAAGTTTCATGCGTTACTCCAGTTGCTGATTCAGATAGTGTTTTAATTTTCATGCGTAAATCGTTAATTGGTTTTATCAGCATCAGGGTTATCGGGACGACTGAAACAAGAAAGACAGCTCCAGCCAGCCAGAGAGTATTGCCGCTGGAAAACCAGGCGATCACCCCCGATACGAAACCGGCAAGGGCGAGCGCAATCTGCATCGGTGCTGCCCGTTTGTACATCGGAGGGAAAAAACGGCCGCCGACAGAAGCCCCGGCTTCAAGCGCAGCCGGGTGCTGGGCCAAAGAGATGTAGATCGCTGCTCCGAAAAATGTGCCGCGGGAAAATAAAGCGATAATCGAAAATATCATGTGATCCTTGTCTTTTGTCTGGCAACCGGCGGAGTAAAAAAATTGGCTTCGATCCATTTACGACGTGCTGATCCGAAGTCCCCGTTACCTGTAGAGTCTTCTTGTGTATTGCAATATTCGGTGTATTAATGATTTTGAAGATGGTGTTGTTGAAACCTCTACTTCAGTTTCACTACTGCCGTTGTTGCTGACTATACGAAATGCCGTAGCTTCAAGGCACATTTCGGAGTAACTAAGATTCATCCGATCACATTTATGGGTAAATTTCTCGCCCATCTTTTCTATAGTTTCGCCATCCCAGACTACAGAGCAGTACCATATCGAGTTGTCGAAATCATTCTCTGTAACTTTGCCAGTCCAACCGCCAATGTCAAAATGAAAGTCGGGATCGATTGTCCCCTCGATAACTTCAACCGTGTCTCCAACTTTGAAATCGCAACTGGGTGTATTCATGTTACAAATCCGAAAGTCACCTTTAGCCCAATCAGTAAAATACCACATCAGTTGTACTTTCATATCCAATTAAAAATAGACGGGTAAGATTCGGGTTGGTTTGTTTCTGATAAAAGACAAAAAGGCAGACAGATGAAGAAATAGCCATACGCGACGCCAGACGTTGAAAGACAAAAAATCCAGCCGGGCAAATGTTATCCTGTGAACTTGCCAAATAGCGCGAATCTGCGAGCGAGGACTGGTTGCGGTCAGTTTCAACGATAATTCTTCAAAGATTGGGCCTCGGTGCCCTGACTCTGGTGGTGGTATCACTGGTTATTTTCTGTGCAGTCGAGATGCTGCCGGGAGACTTTGCCGAGGCGATTCTCGGTCAGGGGGCAACACCTGAGTCCGTAGCCGCCATCCGTGATCAGCTCGGGTTGGACAAACCGGTAACACAGCGCTATTTCAGCTGGCTCGCCAGTGCTTTACAGGGTGATTTCGGCGTCAGCTTTGCGCGGCTTAACTTTGCTTCGAATTTTGGAACATCAACCAACACCCACCAGATTACCGTTGCCGATCAGCTGCGACCGCGATTCCTCAATACCCTGTTTCTGGCGGCAGTAGCTGCCTGCATTGCGGTTCCATTGTCTCTGACCATCGGCATTCTTGCCGCTCTCTACCGCAATTCCATTTTTGATCGGGTGGCGAATGTTTTCACGTTAACCTCAATCTCAAGCCCGGAATTTTTTGTCGCCTATATTCTTATTCTGTTTCTGGCGGTACTTAATCCAATTCTTCCATCGCTGTCGAATATTTACGACACCATGGATTTTGCCGAACGCCTCAAAGCAACGCTGCTCCCTGCATTGGTGCTCACACTGGTGGTCACCGCACACATGATGCGCATGACGCGCGCCGCCATTATCAATTTACTCGCCTCACCGTATATTGAAATGGCCCGCCTCAAAGGACTGTCGCCACTGCGAGTCATACTATTTCATGCGCTGCCGAATGCGCTGGCGCCAATTATCAACGTAATCGCACTGAACCTCGCTTATCTGGTAACCGGGGTAGTTATCGTTGAAGTGGTGTTTGTGTATCCGGGGGTAGGGCAGTTGTTTGTCGACAGCGTCAAGATCAGAGACATGCCACTGGTACAGGCCTGCTGCCTTATCTTTGCAGCCGCCTATGTTCTTCTGAATTTGCTGGCGGACATCATGTCTATTATTTCCAACCCACGTTTAAGACACCCGAAATGATCACCTCACTGTCCCGTGGTTTTCTGATCGCAGCGCTGCTCTATGGTGTCGTGATTTCGTGGCCGGCCCTAAGCGAGGGCGGCGTGAGCGGCTGGTGGGCAGCAGCCAGAGGGGTCGGCATTCTGCGCTATCTGTTCTGGCTGAGTGCAGTCATTGCTGTTGCAATGGCAGCGTCCTGGGTGTTCCGCGAACTGTTGCGCCGCACCATGCCCGAAATCATTGCCAAGCCCATGCGCCAGGCACCGTTGACTGCCGCCTTCGGTATCATGATCATTCTAGCCTATGTAATTGTTGCCGTCGGGGCTCCGGCTATAGCGCCGTTTGGCGAGGCCGAGATATTTGAGAAAATCAATGTGCTTCCGGGCGGTGATGCCGAGCTCGGTGGTGATCCCAACCACTTTCTCGGCACTGATCAAATCGGTCGCGATATTTTATCGCGGCTTATTTATGGCGCGCGCAATACCGTTGGCATTGCTTTTCTCACCACGGTGCTGTCATTTGTTATCGGTGTAACTCTCGGGTTTCTGGCGGCGACGCTGGGTGGCTGGGTCGATCAGTTCTTTTCGCGCTCTATCGATGTACTCATGGCGATCCCGCAACTGATTTTCGCGCTGCTGCTGATGACCATCGCCTCCGAGTGGGCCTACCGCTCCGGCATATCACTCACCTGGTTTATGATCCTGATTATCGCGGTACTCGACTCCACACGCGTGTTCCGGCTGGCGCGTGCCGTCGGTTTGAATATCGTGGTAATGGACTACATCGAAGCGGCCAAAGTACGCGGCGAAACCCTCGCACATATTGTATTCAGAGAAATACTGCCGAACGCCTTTGCACCGCTGCTTGCTGAATTCGGCCTGCGCTTCTGCTTTGTATTCCTCACCATTGCCTCGCTGAGCTTCCTCGGTATTGGTATCCAGCCGCCGCTGGCCGACTGGGGCACCATGGTTCGCGATCTCTCACAGTTTATCAATTTTGCCGTCTACGACCCGCTCACCGCCTCTTTGCCGCTGATGGCAGCAGGTGCGATTGCGCTGTTAACGGTTGCAGTTAACTTTGTGGTCGACTGGATGCTGCAAAATACCTCGGGTCTGAAAGAATGATTATTCGGCCAGTGGCAGGCGAATTCTATAATCCCGTGTCCGCCTATATATGCGGCCGGCAGCTGCGCTGCACATGCAAATTCAGGCCAGTACAGACCAGAGCAGTACAAGTCAATTCAGTGCAAACCAGGGCAGCCCAATGAGTGAATTGCTGGTAAAAATACGCAATTTGCACATTGAAGGCCGTGCCGACGAACAGTGGCTGCCAATAATCAACGGAGTCGATCTCAACCTGCAGCGCGGCCGGGTTCTGGGCTTAATCGGTGAGAGCGGGGCGGGTAAGTCTACCCTTGGTCTCGCGGCAATGGGCTTTACCCGCGACGGCTGCCGCATCAGCGGTGGCAGCGTGGAGTTCGGCGGGGTCGATCTGCTCGCACTAACGCGAACCCAGCGTCGCGCGCTGCTGGGAAAGCGCATTGCCTACGTGGCGCAATCGGCTGCAGCGTCGTTTAATCCGGCGCATAAAATCTTGAGCCAGCACACTGAAGCACCGGTATATCACGGCGTGATGACCCGCTCGGAAAGTGAAGCCGATGGCATGGAACTGTACCGTCGCCTGCGCCTCCCCGATCCGGATCAAATCGGTTTTCGCTACCCGCATCAGGTATCGGGAGGCCAGTTACAGCGCGCGATGACAGCGATGGCCATGTCGTGCCGGCCAGATCTGATAATTTTCGACGAACCCACTACCGCGCTTGATGTCACCACGCAGATAGAAGTACTGGCGTCCATTCGAGAAATCGTTGAGCAGTTCGGTACAGCTGCCATCTATATAACTCACGATCTCGCCGTGGTTGCGCAAATGGCAGACGATATAAAAGTGCTGTTGCGCGGTGACGAGGTCGAGCAGGCCGACACCCGAACCATGTTGTCGCAGCCGGTTGAAGACTATACAAAATCACTGTGGGCTGTGCGCAGCTTCCAGCGGCCGCAGAAACCACCAGTAGATGAGGCCGCTACCCCGGTGGTTAAAATAGATGGCATCACCGCTGCCTATGGCCGCTCGCTGGATGTTCTGCATAACGTAAGTTTCGATATACACCGTGGCCGCACTGTTGCCGTGGTGGGGGAGTCGGGTTCCGGCAAGTCTACCGTTGCGCGTAGTATCATGGGCTTGCTGCCGCCGCGCAACGGGCAGATAATATTCAATGGCGCGCCATTACCTGCAAGCTATAAAAAGCGTAGCAAAGAGCAGCTGCGGCAAGTGCAGATGATCTACCAGATGGCCGATACCGCACTGAACCCGAGAGTGCGTATCAAAGATATCATCGGTCGACCGGTCGAATTTTACAGAGGGCTCAAAGGCAGGCAGAAAGAGCAGCGTGTCGCGCAATTGCTGGAGCAGATAGAGCTTGATCCCGCTCAGTATATGCAACGCCGCCCCACAGAATTATCGGGCGGGCAGAAGCAGCGCATCGGAATAGCGCGGGCACTGGCAGCCGAGCCTGAATTTATCATTTGCGATGAAGTCACCTCCGCTCTGGATCAGCTGGTGGCCGAGGGAATTCTACGCTTGCTGGCACGGCTTCAGGATGAACTCGGGCTGGCCTATATGTTCATCACCCACGATCTCGCCACCGTGCGCGCAATCGCAGACGAGGTCGTTGTGATGAAAGAAGGAGTTGTTGTCGAAGCCGGGCCGAAAGGCGACATGTTCACTCCGCCACATCACCCCTATACCGATCTGCTGCTGAGCTCGGTTCCGGAAATGGATCCCGACTGGCTGACCCGGGTACTGGCAGATCGAGGGGTGGACAACATTGGAGATGCAGCGATGGCCAAATTGGATAACAGGCACCGGTAGAGATATAGAATTTGAATGTCTGAATCAAACGTGCCAATGCACTTGCCTGGAGGCCGGAAGACCGGTCGATTAACTTAACTTTGAAAAGCTGAGGATAACCCTAAATGACTTACGAACTGAATCGCCGCGGATTTCTGCGGGCCGGAGTGGCAGCTGGTGTGATGGCCGCAACCGGAAGCCGTATGACACCGGCGTTCGCCGCGCCCAAAATGGGCGGCACACTGCGCATGGGTATTGCCGGTGCCAATACATCAGACAGCTGGGATGGTCGAACCCACTCCGACAGCTTCATGATCATGATGGGCCACGGCACGGTATTCGACTGCCTGACCGAAGTCGGCGCAGACGGTCAGCTCAAAGGCGAACTTGCCGAAAGCTGGGAGCCCAGTGCCGATGCTAAAACCTGGACATTCAATCTGCGCAAGGGTGTTACCTTCCACAACGGCAAGCCTTTCAACGCAGACGATGTTATCGCCTCATTGAATCTGCATACCGCTGACGACGCGAAATCTGCGGCTAAGCCGATTGTTGCATCTATCGCCGAAATGAAAAAGATGAACGACCACCAGGTGCAGATGGTACTGAAAGCCGGCAACGCCGATTTTCCGTTCCTGCTGTCTGACTACCACATTGTGATTCATCCGGCCGATGGTATTGAAGAGTCAATTGCCAAAGGTATCGGTACCGGCGGCTACATGGTTGAAAACCATGATCCGGGTGTGCGCACTATTGTGAAAAAATACGGCAATCACTACAAGTCAGATGCCTGCTTTTTCGACAGCATAGAGCAAATCGCCATTAACGATTCCAGCGCCCGCATGAACGCGCTAATGACAGGCCAGGTCGATGCCATCAACCGGGTCGACTTTAAAACCGAAATTTTGATGAAGCGCAACCCGAACATCAATATCTTTGAAGTCACCGGCAACCAGCACTTCACCTTCCCTATGCTGACCGGCGTAGAGCCGTTCAACAACCCCGATGTCCGGCTGGCGCTGAAACTTGCGTTCAACCGGCAGGAACTCGTCGACAAGATACTGCAGGGGCACGGTGCCGTAGCCAACGATCACCCGATCGGGCCAGCCAACCAGTACTTCCACAAAGATCTGGCGCAGCGCGAATATGACCCCGAGCAAGCCAGGTCACTGCTGAAGAAAGCCGGAATGGAAGGGCTGACTGTAGATTTGTCGGCCGCTAACGCCGCCTTCCCGGGTGCCGTTGATGCCAGCCAGTTGCTGCAGGCGTCAGCAAAAGCCGCCGGTATCAATATCAAGCTCACACAAGAGCCCGATGATGGTTACTGGTCTAATGTGTGGCTTAAAAAGCCGTGGGTTGCCTGCTACTGGTCTGGCCGTGCAACTGAAGACTGGATGTTCTCCACCGCCTATGAATCCGGTGTACCATGGAATGACACCGCCTGGGAAAATGCGCGCTTTCAGGAGCTGCTGCTGCTCGGCCGTGCAGAACTCGATACCGCTAAGCGCGAGGCGATATACCACGAAATGCAAGAGCTGTGTTCCAATGACGGCGCGACGGTTGTGCCCATGTATGCCAACTACGTTGATGCGCACTCGAAGAAGCTCACCAACAGCGGCACCATTGGTAACTCATGGCAGATGGATAGCTCGCGAATTGCCGAACGCTGGTGGTTTGCCTAGAAATTCCATGGCCTTAAACGCAGTAACCTGAAGTAAAAAAACGCCCTGTTCGCAGGGCGTTTTTCTTTTGTATTCCCGGTCTGGAAACCGCGACCGCTTTGCGCTTATGCCAGTGCTGATGCATGATAGTGAATCCGCATAACCATCCACGGCTTTATGACTGAAGAAACACTGGTTCCGTACTCCGGCTACTTTCAACGAGACGTTCCCGCAGAAGACCCCGAGCTGACCCACGTCGGCCCCGGCACCGCCTGCGGCGAATACCTGCGTCGCTACTGGCAGCCGGTAGCCATGTCAAACGAGATCAAAGACCTGCCGGTTCCGGTGCGAATTCTCGGTGAAGACCTGGTGATTTTCCGCGATCAGTCCGGGCGGCTCGGTTTGCTGCACCGCCACTGTGCGCATCGCGGCGCATCGCTCGAATACGGCATTATTATGGACTGCGGCATCAAGTGCTGTTACCACGGCTGGCATTTTGATATCGACGGCCGCTTGATCGATGCGCCGTCAGAACCCATTGGCAGCCCGGTGCGCGACCGTGTAATTCAGGGAGCCTACCCGTTGCACGAGCACGACGGACTGGTATTCGCCTACATGGGGCCGCCCGAATTAAAACCCGAATTCCCGATTTACGACACCATGTGCCTCGGCACGGCATCGAAAACATTTTCACTGAGCATGCCCGCCAACTGGTTGCAGGCGTATGAAAACACCCAAGACCCGATTCATGTTATTCATTTGCATGCGCTGTCGAGCGGCGTGCAGTTCGGCGCAGCATCCGGTGTAGAGCAGCTTATCGACTACCGCGACACCCCGCTCGGCATGATGAACATCCAGACCCGCCGCGTTGGCGAAATGCTGTGGACGCGCACCACCGATTCGATATTCCCCAACGGCAACCAGACCGGCGCCATCTGGGAAGAGGCAGAAGGGAAAAAAATGTTTCAGCGGGTATCGATGCTGCGCTGGATGGTACCCATCGATAACACCAACACGCTCACCATTGGCTGGCGCTATTTCAGCGACCAGCTCGACCCGCGCGGCCAGGACGATCCATCAATCGTCGGCAAAGAAAGCATCGACTTTGTCGGCCAGACCGCCGGTCGCAGCTATGAAGAACGACAGCGCCAGCCCGGCGACTATGAAGTGCAAGTGTCACAACGGCCCATAGCTATTCATGCGCTCGAACACCGCGTAACCTCTGACCGCGGCGTCACACGGCTGCGGCGCTTGCTGCGCGAGCGCGTGCGCGCCCACCAGTCAACCGGAGAAGCGCCATTGCCGCGTCTGAATGAAGCCGGCCAGGTCGCCACCTATTGTCAGGACTCCGTATACCCGGTGGCGCCAGCCACAGACGATGATCAGCTCATGAAAAAATTCGGCAGTCGAATTGCCGATGCCGTGTTAGCAAGCGACCGCCTGCAGCACGAGCAGCGCCCGGCTGAAATCGAAAAGATCTGCCAGAGCGAATTTTCGTGATCATATGCCAGTCGTCGGATCAAATCCGCACAGTTTAATCGTGGATTAGTACGGTAATAACCTGATCGCCAAATCGCCACTCAACAGCAGCAAGGTAGTAACGTAGGATGTGGTGAGTAAAACGAACCGCATCAATAGAGTGCAGAGTACAGAGCAAAGAAGGTGCGGTTCGTATGCTCACCTCACCCTACGCAGTATGGGGTATCAAAGGGCAATAAGAAGCAATTAGCACACAAACACGCAACAGCCCACCACTCCATCATCCCGCCACAAATTACCTGTTCGCGAAGTCGCGGCTGTACAGCAGCAGATTCACAGTGCAAAATCGGTCGGTTCCTTAATTTATTACTCAGCAGGAGAATTTCATGGCATCTTGTCCCGTATGTGACGCCGATGTAGAAACCGCAGACGACACTGTCGTCGGTGAACTGATGACTTGCGACGATTGTGGTTGCGAACTTGAAGTATTATCACTTGATCCCGCCAGGCTCGGTGAAGCACCCGAAGCCGAGGAGGACTGGGGCGAGTGAGCGGCGCTGCAGCGGGCACGGGCCCGACCATCGGATTGCTGCATTCACTGATCCGCAAGGATGAAAAAATGCTGCTCGACGCCTTCAAGCGCTATGGCGTCAAGCCTGTGATGATCGACGATCGCAAGCTGATTATGGATTTCAACTCAGCGCCCGAGGTCGATGTATTACTGGAGCGCTCAATCAACCACTCACGCGCGCTGCATGCACTGCGGTTGTTTGAAAGCGCCGGTATACGCTGCATTAATACGCACGATGTCGCGCGCGTCTGCGGCGATAAAATGCTCACCACCTGCGCCCTCACCGAACACAATGTACCGCAGCCGAGGAGCCGCGTCGCCTTCACTGAAGAATCGGCAGTCGAAGCGATAGAAGAGCTGGGCTACCCGGTTGTGCTAAAACCGGCGGTTGGCTCGTGGGGGCGGCTGTTGTCGAAAGTCAACGATCGCGATGCCGCTGAATCGATCCTCGAACACAAAACCGTGCTCGGCAGTTACCACCATTCTATTTTCTATATACAAGACTACGTAGAAAAAGCCGGTCGCGATATCCGCACCTTTGTTGTCGGCGATGAATGCATTGCCGCCATCTATCGAACCTCGGAACACTGGATCACCAATACTGCGCGCGGCGCTGTGGCCAGCAAGTGCGACTTAACACCTGAAATAGCCGAAATATCGCTGAATGCAGCAGTGGCATGCGGTGGCGGCGTCGTGGCTGTCGACTTATTCGAAACCACTGAAGGCCTGCTGGTGAACGAAGTTAACTACACCATGGAATTTAAAAACAGCGTCGATACCACCGGCGTCGATATCCCCGGCAAAATTGTCGAATACGCTATTGCCGAGGCGGGCAGATGATCAAAGTATCTATTGTTGGCGGTTCCGGCTACGCCGGAGGAGACCTGCTGCGGGTACTGCTGTTTCACCCGCAAGTTGAAATCGTACAGGTAACCTCTGAGCGCCACGCCGGTAAACTCGTAACCACCGTGCACCCGAATTTACGCAAACTCACCAAACTGAAGTTTGCAACCATAGACGAACTCGAACCGTGCGATGTATTGTTTCTGGGCCTGCCGCACGGCCATGTAATGAAACGCATTGGCGAATTCGAAGCACTGGCCGGCACACTTATAGACTTGTCAGCCGATTTCCGTCTCAACGACGCGGAACTCTATAAAAAATGGTACGGCAGCGAGCACGCCTGCCCGGAACGCCTGACAGACTTTGTCTACGGCATACCTGAGTTACACCGCGAAGAAATGAAAAGCGCGAAACGCATTGCCAGCGCCGGCTGCAATGCCACTGCAACTATTCTGGCACTGCACCCGCTGTATAAAGCCGGGCTGGTGGAATCGGCTGTGGTTGAAGTAAAGGCTGGTTCCAGCCAGGGCGGCAATAGCGCAAGTGATGCCAGCCATCACCCCGAGCGCAGCGGTGCGGTTCGATCATACAAGCCAACCGGCCACCGGCACGTGGGCGAAATGCAGCAGGAACTCAACGCAGACACTATTCATTTTTCGGCAACCTCTATAGAAATGGTGCGTGGCATTCTGGCAACCTGCCACGTGTTTCTAAATGAATCCCTGACCGAAAAAGATATCTGGAAGCTGTATCGCGGTGCTTATGGTCAGGAGCCTTTTATTCGCATAGTCAAAGAGCGCAGCGGTATTCACCGCTACCCCGAGCCCAAGCTGCTGGCCGGTGGAAACTATTGTGATATCGGCTTTGAGATCGACAACCACAGTAACCGACTGGTTGTGGTCAGCGCACTCGACAACCTGATGAAAGGTGCAGCAGGGCAGGCGGTGCAGGCGTTTAATATCGCCCACGGCTTCGATGAAACACTCGGGCTTGAATTTCCCGGCTTGCATCCGGTTTAGTGCTTAGTTTTAAAAGCGATAGCTAAATTCAACCGCCTGCATCAATCCCCATCGTCAACTATCAGCCCTAAAGCAAGAGAGAGTCTGCATGAGAGAGTCTGCCTGAACCATGTGCCGTATATTACTGGTGCGTTCAGCCACACCGTTCAATCTAATTGACCACCTGCAACCATTTGCACAATTATCACAAGGCAGCCGTGAGTATCAGGGGCATGGCTGGGGCTGTTCCTGGTTGCCGCTTGCAAGTGAAGACGCAACAGGGTGGCAGCACTACCACTGTATTGATCCAATCTGGCAAGACAACCTTCAGCAGTTCGGCCGCACCAGTTTATTGCTGGTGCACGCCCGCAGTGCTTTTCGTGATGAAGGGATTGTGGTGGAAAATAATATGCCCTTCACCGATGGCGAAAGCGTATTTATTTTCAATGGCGAATTGCGCGGTGTGAAAATAAAATCGGAAGGCCGGATCGGGGCTGAAAAAATCTATAATTATATTCGTCGAATGGATAAGGGCGACAAATGCCTGGCGTTGGAAAAGGCCGTATCGATTATCAATAAAAGAACCAGCTACGTGCGAGCAATGAATATAATTTTGTCCGACGGAAAATCGGCTCAGGTATCGTCCACCTACAATGAAGATCCGGACTACTTCCAGATGCATCGAAAATCGAGCAATGGCGTGGATATAATCTGCTCGCAGCAATATCCCGGTGAAACCGACTGGCAGAAAGTTAGTAATTTCCATACCGCCAACGTCTAACCATAAATTATTCATCCGGCTCATAACACACCGGTTTAAAAGCAAGGGACAAGAACTCGTGTACATTATAAAAATAGGCGGCGGCGAAAAGATCAATATAGAAGGCATTGTGTCTGATCTGGCCGCCACAGAAAAACCCTTCATTATTGTGCATGGTGCCAATGCGCTGCGTGATCAGATTGCCGAAAAAATGGGTATGCAAAAGCAGGTGTTAACCTCGGTTTCCGGCTACAGCAGCGTATTCTCCGATGAAAACGCCATAGACGCTATCCTCATGAGCTATGCCGGAATCCGCAACAAGCGCATTGTCGAAGCCTGCCAGAAGCTCAATGTTAACGCCGTTGGCCTGTCAGGCATTGATGGCGGAATGGTGCAGGGCAAGCGCAACAAAGGAATTCGTGTACGCGAAAACGGCAAAACGCTTATCAAGCGTGATTTTTCCGGCAAACCGGTACAGATCAATAGCGAATTGCTCTCATTGTTGCTCGACAATGGCTATAACCCGGTACTGTGCATTCCCATTGCCGATGAAAACGGCTTCGCCATCAACTCGGAAAACGACGACATAGTCACCTGCCTGGCCGCCGCCACCAACCCGGAATGCATTTTCCAGTTTATCGAAGCCCCCGGCTTTATGGATGATCCGGCGGATGAATCATCGCTGGTAAAAACGCTTTCCGGTAGTGAGCTTGCAGCGCGCGAAGAGCAAGTCGAAGGCCGTATGAAGCGCAAGATGCTGGCGCTGCGTAAACTGTATGAGCAGGGCGGCGCGCGCGTAGTCATTGCCGATGGCCGGGTTGAGCACCCGCTGGCAGATGCTTTGTCCGGCGCGGGCACCGTAATCAGTTAATGGCTAGTTTCCGTACATAAACCGGGGCGTAACGAGGATCATTCAGGTGCGTGAGATTTCGCCTGCCACCTGCGGGCGTTATTAGCCGATGCCGTTAGCGAGGCTTCAAATAAATGAAAGCAGCACCGTGCCTGGTTTGCGTGAAAAGACTGTGGGGTTGATAATCACCCAACACAGCTAACGCGCAAGGCAGCAACATTGAGCAATCCCGATTACCAGGCACTCGAAAACACCTACGGTTTAACCCTCTACCCGAAACGCGATGCGGTACTGGTTCGCGGCAAAGGGGCACTGCTTTACGACGAGCACAACAATGAATACATTGATTGTGCAGCGGGCATAGGAGTCGCGAATGTCGGCCACTGTCACCCGGATGTTGTCGCCGCCATTCAGAAGCAGGCAGGCGAGCTGATGGTGGTACCCAATACTCTCTACAACGACAAACGCTCACAACTGCTGCAAAAGCTGGTACAGCTGTCGCCCGACAGCATTGAGCGGGCCTACCTGTGCAACTCCGGCACCGAAGCCGTCGAAGCTGCACTGAAGTTTGCCCGCGTCTCCACCGGCCGCACCGAATACGTAACCGCCATGCGCGGCTTTCACGGTCGCACCATGGGTGCCGTCAGCGCCACCTTCACCAAAAAATACCGCGATCCGTTTGCCCCGCTGGTGCCGGGTTTCAGCTACGTGCCGCTGAACAAAATAGATAAGCTCGATGCCGCTGTAACGGAAAAAACAGCAGCCGTAATGCTTGAGCTGGTACAAGGTGAAGGCGGAGTCAATCTCGCCGATCGCGCCTATATCGATGCCGTAAAGCGCATTTGCGATGAGCGTGGCGCGTTGTTAATTGTCGATGAAATCCAGACCGGCTTTTGCCGCACCGGGCGGTTTTTTGCCTGCGAGCACTTTGACCTGCAACCCGACATGATCACCGTCGCCAAGGCCATTGCCGCCGGTATCCCGATGGGCGCGACTCTGCTTGGGGAAAAAATCAAGGTAGAGCCGGGTATGCACGGTACTACGTTTGGCGGCAATCCTATAGCCAGTGCTGCGGCGCTGGCGACACTTGGCGTAATGGAAAACGAAAACCTCGCCAGTCGCGCTGAAGAAATGGGCAGCTATCTGCAGGAGAAGCTTGCCGAGAAGCCAATGAGTCAGGTGCGATCAGTACGACGGTTGGGGTTGATGATCGGTTTAGAGCTGAAAGTGAAGGTACAGCCGGTGCTGGAGGAGTTGATGCGGCGGCGGGTGATAGCACTGCCAGCCGGCGCTACGGTATTGCGTATGCTACCACCGCTGGTTATTGATAAGTCGCAGATTGATCGGGTGGTTGAGCAACTGCATGAGTTGTTGGCGTAATTGGAGTTTGTAACAGGGAGTATGTGTTGTGGCAGAGAAGGTTGCTAAAACTAAAATATGGGTCAGCTATAGTGGTCTGGCCAGTAGTAAGCTTTTAAACGACGTCGATACTTTTCTAGAGTCGACAGAGTGCGAATTAAAGCGGTTTGAGCGCTCGGTAGCGGCGGGTGCTAAGCGGAGCGAAAATTCGCTCGATGCTGCCTATAAAGACGACAAAGACTCGCCAGATCTTAACGGTGAAACGGTAAAGCAGTATTACCTGAGCCCCGGCGAGTCGATCAATAGCCTGATTGTCACCATTGCCTATCAGTCACGGCTATTGTTTTGCTTGAGCGATGAGTATTTCCTCAGCCCGTATTGTCTGGCAGAGCTGGCTTGTAGTTTGTGTTTTACCGATTCACTCGGTTTTAGATTTATTGATCAGATGTCTGATCGCTACGATCTAAAAGAAATACTGTTAGGGGAGCAGCTTGTTAAGTGTCAGGTACCGGGTGGTAAAGCGCGGAAAATGCGCTTAAACGAGGCCCTGGCGGAAACCATGAAAGCTCGCTATGAAGGTGATCAAAGTGATGTATCTACTGACGTTTCGTTTTTGATGGATGCAGAACAGTACGAAAAATTATTAGAAAAATTACCTGACAAGATATTCTGTGAGCCTGAAGCTGCGCTTGTTAAAGATACGATAGTTAATCTCGCCAGGGTGTGTTTTTTTTCTGGTACGCAATACGATTCGATCAATAATTTCAGTAACTGGATTGAAAGCAACTCGATTGCGAGTAGAGTTTTCAATGCCGTCGATTGGAAAAAAAGTAACAATCTCTTCAGTGGTGCGGCGGCAAATGTTTATCTGGATTACAAAACTGGGCGTTCAGATAACGCAGAAACCAGAGTTGACTTGATCGAGTTGCTGCAAGAATATAAATCGAACTCGGTTCAGCGACGCCAGCTGCCAGCTTGGGTTGATTTTATAAAAGTGCTGGCAGGGTTCGTTGCGCAGTCTCTCGTTAGTGAGCAATGGTTAAACTCGGTTGCTGCAGCTCCGGGCAGCGTAATATTTATAGAAAGAAACGAGGGAAGTAGTAGCGGTTTTCAGGCGTGCATCGGTCATGCAGCACTGACCGGTAGTGGCGCAAAGCTGAAGCTTGATCGCCGGGTGCAGAAGCCGGTGTCTGAGTCTCTTGTCGATATAGGCGTTATGCCGGAATTTCCGCTCAAGCAGGGCCGGTCGTTTTCACGGCAGTTTGTTTGTGCGCTGTGGTCGAATTTGAGAAACCTGCCAATTGAAGAAATACCCGACTCAGATTCCGGTAACCCAACCGGGCTGGACCGGGAGCAACGTGGACTGCTGTGCTCGTGGATTCGAGAGCAGCAGCGCTTTCGTGGTGCTGGAGCCTGTGCACTATATCTTGACCTGAAGGATTATGAAATAAACGAGCAATGGGAGGGTAAGTTGATGCAGGCACTGCGCGACTTGCGAGACAACGGTGCCCGTCGGCCACTACATGATTTGCGCATTAACACGCTGGTGGTACCGGTCGCAGCAGATCGAGCTAATGTGCAGGTGCTAAAAGATGGTTCAGATTACTTTGACCGGTTTAACCTGGTGAACAAAATATTGGAGCTGGAATTCGATGACCCGCAAACAAATTAGTAAAACGCGCTCACGCTCATTGCCAGCAGAACTGCCAGAGTCTATCAAACTACCCCCCATCGGTAGCTGGCAGCACGACAGCGCCCACAGTTTTGACGATGATCAACGCCACGCGATATCCGCTGCGTGGTACGCCGATCGACCGCTACTGGTCCGTGGTGAACCCGGTCTAGGAAAAAGCCAGATTGCACGTGCAATTGCCGCGAGTTGGCAATGGCGTTTGGTGACCACCGTTATTCATGGAAGAACTGAGGTCGATGATCTTCTCTATACCATCGATTATGTCGAACGTCTGGCCGACGCCAATGCCAGTGTGAAAGGCAAAATTGAGGTCAAGGATCTAGCGGACTACGTCAAGCACGGGCCGGTCTGGCAAGCACTGGATGGCGATAGCCAAAGTGGTTGGCCTGAAGGTGGCTATGGCAAAAAAAGAAAAGTTCAAGGCGAACCCGGCTGCATATTGTTACTCGATGAAATCGACAAAGCGCAAAGCGATGTACCCAACGCATTGCTCGAAGTATTGAACAGCAAATCCTTTACTGTTCCACAAACCGGGCAGGTAGTATCGGCTGGTGCGCCGCTATTTATTGTAGTGACTGCCAATGATCAACGCACGCTGCCCGCCGCCTTCATGCGCCGTTGCGCAGTGCTGGATCTGGATCTCGGTAGCGATGAAGCCGAGCGCTTTCGCCAGATTGCGCAAGCACACAGCGATGCAGAATTGCTGCAAGGGATCGATGCTGACACCATTGATGAAGTAGCCAAGTGCGTAGCGCAGTATCGGAAAAAAGTCCCCGAGGGATACTACCAACCCGGCACCTCCGAAATGCTCGACATACTGCACGTGATCGACCGCAGTGACAAACTGCCAGACGCCGATCTGGAAAAATGCTTAACCATTCTGTCGAAATTTCTGCTGAAAAAAGGCTTTCGTACCGACGAGGCTGATTGATGCTGGCTGATCTGCTACAGGAGATTCTAGATTCAGAGTCAGAGCAGTCACTGCTCGCTCGCGCCAATGCATTAGGATTAGAGCTGGCGCCCGGCCAGCGATTAGCGAGTGAGCCGGAAGAATCGGGCGGCAGTGAAACCCGGCCACCGCCACCCACTATAGAACCACCGCAGGTTGGTGAATCAGGCGAATTCAGTTTCAATATTGCGCGCATAGTCAATCGCCAACAGCTTGTTGTACACGATACAGAATCTGCATTGTCCGGCTATCAGGCGCTAGACCCGGAATCACCGCAAGTACAGCAAGACAATCGACCCATTCGCTGCCGCGCGGAACCACTGCTGGATCAACGCCGTCTGCAACTGGCTCTGGAGCAATCACTGGTTGCCAGTCACAGCGGCAACCGACTCGATGCCAAGCGCCTGTCGCAGCGTTTGGCGCGACAGGAGTCGCCCGCTCCGCTGCCCAGGCGTGAGTATCCAGCACCTCGTAGTCTGAGCCTGGTATTAATTGACGAGTGCCAGCCGCTGTTGTCAGATCAGTTGGCGTTGTGCCATATGTTGCAAGCCCTGCCAGCTGCAATCCGTCCCGAACTGATCGCCAGAGCCATACACCATCCGCAGACTGGCTGGCTGTCTGGCAATCACAAAGATCTGCCCGTGTATCTATTGCAGAGACACTACGCTGCGGCTGGTGGTGCGGTGCTGATTGTAGGTGATCCAGCTAATCCCGGTGTTGTGCTGCTCTCACTACTGGCCCGGTTGCAGTTGCGTATTTCGGATTGTTTATGGTTAAGCCCGGTCGCACACCCGTTGGCAATTCTGTGGGATCTGCCAGCCACCAGCCGCGCCAAGGATAACGCGCTAGTCTGGCTGCTTGCGTTACTGGCTTCTTGCCCGGTCATTACTTCCTATATGGTGCGTCGGCTGCGGCGCTTGCTTGGTGCAGGAATGGAGGTGGAATTAGCGTTCTATGCTCACAATTCGGTGCAATGGTATGAGTCAGCCAATTGGGGCCGGGTGGTTGAACAGCGCCTGGAATATTCCGAGAAATTAAAACAGTTTGCGCAGCAGCACCCGCAACGTATGGATCGGTGCATTGATGAGTTGTGGAAGTCAATAGAGGATCATCCTCGCTTTTACCGATTGGAAGCGAGCATTGCATGGCGAAACGCCGCCGTTGAATGGGCAGGGCAGCCACACATAGCAGACGATATAGAGGCGCTCGATGAGTATCTCGGGCAGATCGGCAAGTCACTGCAAACGGGTGCTATAGGTGGTATTGAATATGCCAGCTGTATTTTGCAATTGTCTGCGCGCAATAAAGACAGCACCGAATACCCGGAACTTTTACACAGCGTTGTGCAACTCGCTCAGCGGCAATGGCTGGAGTACTATCCCGACTCGATGCCAATGGAAGGTAGCAACCCCACGGCCGGCCAGCAGAACCCGGTTGCAGCGCAGTTGTTTTTTGACGGGCACAAACTGCTTCTCGACGATCCGGCTAGCCATAAAGGGGTGGTGCTCTGTGATCTATTAGTCGCTCCGGCAGGGTTGGTCATTGAAATTAACAATGCTCGGGCGGTGCTGTCTCATGGGGAGAGCTTGCAGGTGGATGCCGCTCAAAAAATTGCCGTGTTTGATGCAGAGCACCGTATCGATATTGAAATTCTAGATGAAACTGAATTATGTTGGGCCAGCGCGGTGGATCAACGCACAGCGGCTCAAGTGTTTGCTACCGCTGATGGCGATATTCTCGACAATACTATAGAAGGTTTGAGGGTTCGGCAAGAGGGTCAGCTGCCATCCGATTCCCAACTGCAGATCGATGAATACGGACTCAGTAACGAAGTTGTATTGTTCGGTGTGCCGCTGCGTTTTCGCTATATCCCACCGGGTGATTTTGTTTTGGGATCTCCCGAAGATGAACCAGAGCGCGAAGACAACGAACAGCAGCACACCGTCTCTCTAACCAATGGATTTTGGCTGGCTGATACCGCTTGTTCACAGCGCTTGTGGCAAGCGGTAACCGGGAAAAACCCGAGTCATTTTAAGGGCGATGACTTGCCTGTCGAGCAGATCAGTTGGGAAGATGTGCAAGGATTCTGCGAACGGCTCAACGCCAATAGGGCAGCCAGCGGATTGCCATACCGTTTGCCGACAGAAGCAGAGTGGGAATACGCCTGTCGCGCCGGAACGCAAACCGTTTTTAGTTGGGGGAATGAATTAAGTGTGGAGCTTGCTAATTACAATGGCCATTACCCCTATAACGATGGTGAAAAGGGAATATTCCGTCAGAGAACGGTCGATGTTCGAACCTTTGATGCTAACCCCTGGGGGCTATACCAAATGCATGGCAACGTTTATGAGTGGTGTCAGGATTTCTATGGCGACTATCCTGAAGGCGATGTCATTGATCCTAAGGGTGCCGATGCCGGCGATGATCGTGTGCTGCGCGGCGGCAGTTGGATCGGCAGCGGCGGGAGGCTTCGCTCTGCTAACCGTGACGCCAACGCGCCCGGCGACCGTAACTTCCACATTGGCTTTCGTCTTGCCCAGTCCGCGCGACCTGAAAGCAAGCCAGCAAAAAAAGAAAAACGAGCCAGCCGCAGATGACCGCCAATGCGCAGCATCAGCGGGCATCAGCGGCTGGCGTAACGCGACCCCTTTCTAATGTGGTGCCGACCATTTGGAGCAGACTACAGCGATGAGCAAGAGCCAATACCGCAGTTTTTTCCTCGCAGCCAATGATGATGGCGCAGCCAGCGAAGCGCTGAATCGATTTATTCGCAGTCACGTTATATTGAGTGTGGAGCGGGAATATTGCGCTGCGCCGGTTCCGGGTTGGGCGTTTTGCGTTGTTTTTGAAGCGTCGAAAACAGCCGATGCTCCAGAGTCGAAAAATACTGGCAAAGGAAAGGTCGACTATCGAGCACTATTATCGGCCGATCTTCAGTTGGTGTTTGATCGCATGCGCGACGTACGGGCGGAGTTAGCTGATGCGGAAGGCAAGAAACGTTATCACGTGCTGACCGATGCTCATTTGTATGCGCTGCTGCAGCAATCTGTAACGACAGTAGCTGAATTAAAAAATGTCACCAAAATCAACGACGATCGGGCTAAGAAGTACGCAGAGCCGTTCCTCGTGGTCCTGCGTGAATTGCACCAATCTACACAGACGGCAGCACCGCCCGAATGAAGCGCTGCGCCATAGAGCTGAGAGAGATTGCAGAGTGGCATAGCGTGATGCACGCAGCCCGGCTTGCCGCACGCGGCAAGCGGGAACGTGAACCGGTTAAGCGTTTTTTCAGCACGCTGGAGCAGTCGGTTAGTTTAGTGCAGAGCGCATTATTGCAGGCGCGGTTGCCGCGTGGGGAATTCACACGGTTCATTATCAATGACCCGAAACGGCGCGAAATACATGCAGCACCGTTTGCTGATAGAGTGGCCCACCACGCGATAATCTCAAAGCTTGGCCCGCCATTAGATAAGTGGCAGCCTGATACCAGTTTTGCCTGCCGTGAAGGAAAGGGGGTCCATGCGGCGGCAAAATATGCACAGCGGCAGTGTCGTCGTGCACCGGTCTATATTAAGCTCGATATCAGTGGCTATTTTCAGCATATTGATCATCGTATACTCCAGAGCATTCTTGCTCGACGGCTTCAGGGCGAGTGTTTGAAGCTGGTCTCTTCGGTTCTACAGTGCTTCAACGATAGCAACGGTAAAGGACTGCCGATAGGCGCACTCACCTCGCAGCATTTCGCCAATACCTACCTGGTGCTAGCCGACCGCTGGGCGATGGCGCAACCGGAGACGGTAGCGCATTGCCGGTATATGGATGATACGGTGCTGTGGTGCCATAGCCTTGCTGATGCACGCAAACTGGTTGCCGGTTACCGTGAGTATGTGGGCGATGAACTGGCACTGGTGCCGAAGCAAGCGGTGATTCAGCGTTCCGCACAGGGACTCGGGTTTTGTGGTTTGCGAATATTCCCGAATCGCATTCATGCCGGAAGGCGACGGTTGCGGCGCTTCGTTGCACGGCTCAGGTACTGGGAGCGTGCCTGGGAGCGCGGGGCAATTTCCGATCTCGATCTGCAGCGAAATAGTCAGGCGTGTCTGGCCTCGCTGCTACCGGCTGACACACTGCGCTGGCGACAAAGGCAATTTGGAGTTTGATGGCAATGTGCGGCACAATAGCAATCGGGACAAGTGCACAAGCAGGCGATAATCGTGTGCTGCGCGGCGGCAGTTGGATCAACAACGGCAGGAGGCTACGCTCTGCTAACCGTAACGCCAACACGCCCGACAACCGTAACAACCACATTGGCTTTCGTCTTGCCCAGCTCCACGTGGCGTGCATTGGACAAGTCTTGCGGACCAGCGCTTGTTCCTGCCAGTGTCCAGGTTTCTTTCTAGAGATACTGGCGAAAACCAGAGGTGCGGGCTGTGAGTAGGCGCTGGCCGAAATCCGCTCGCGACCTCGCCCCCTGGCTGGATGACGCTCCGCTGCCTGGTTCCGACTGGCGGAAATATCCCCCTGATAATTTTCCTCCCTCAGCGGCAGTATCTTATGGTCGTGATGAATACGGGCTGTGGTATGAATTTGCAGTGAGAGGTGTTGTACAGAAGATGCGCTGGATTGTTCCCGGTGAGTTTCTAATGGGGTCACCCGGTAATGAACCTGAGCGGGAGGAGTATGAGCGACAGCATTCTGTGCAATTGACGCAGGGATTCTGGCTGGCTGATACAGCTTGTACTCAGGCGCTCTGGACAGCAGTGATGAACAATAATCCGAGTCATTTTAAGGGGGAAAGCCAGCCTGTTGAGACAGTAAGTCACGATGAGGTATTAGAGTATTGCCAGCGTTTAAATGAATTGGTACCGGAGTTATCCGTCGGTCTCCCGAGTGAAGCGCAATGGGAATATGCCTGCCGTGCCGGTAGTACCACTGCTTTCTGGTGGGGGGATGAACTATTGCCAGAGCAAGCTAATTTTAAAGCATCCAATCCGTACAATAATTCCCCCGAGGGGGAGTGGCAGGGAAAAACTGTTCCGGTGATTACTTACCCTCCAAATCCCTGGGGGCTGTATCAGATGCATGGCAACGTTTGGGAATGGTGTCTAGATGGGCTAAGAAATTATTCCGATGATGCTGAGGTTGATCCTGTAGGTCCCCTAGCAGGCGATGATCCTGTAGGTCCCCTAGCAGGCGATGATCCTGTAGGTCCCCTAGCAGGCGATGATCCTGTAGGTCCCCTAGCAGGCGATGATCGTGTGCTGCGCGGCGGCAGTTGGGTCAACCACGGCAGGTGGCTGCGCTCTGCTTACCGTCTCGCCAACACGCCCGGCACCCGTAACTCCCACATTGGCTTTCGTCTTGCCCAGTCCGCGCCCAAAGAAAGCAAGCAATAGCAAGCCAGTAGGCCAGGGTGCAGACGGCCGCCAATCCGAAGCATGAGGATCAGCGGACGGCAGCACTCTGGGCGGCTGTCCGAGAATGAATGATCTACTGCGGACGCGATATTTTGGCCAGCTATTACGATCGATTGAGTTGAATATGAATAACTATTCGCCTAAATCGATCAGAAATATCTGATTCAAAACCTCACGCCCTCGCTACGACCCTCACTCTCGAACAGCCACCTGGCCTTGGATTTTTCGGCTTCAAAAGGCATTAACCAAGACTCTATAACGCAGCGCTCCAGTAAGTTATAATCAGCAACGCCGTAGCACTAGCGGTAAAATTACTGTTGCATTCATGCCTCCGGCAGGCACACTGAAACAGACGATTGACACAGTCGTGTAACTTAGGGAATTCATGAATCGAATGAAATTACGAATTGAGATACTGGCGGTATTGGTTGTTGTGGCCAGCTTGCTTGGCGGGTGCTCAACTACACCGAAAAATACCACCGAGGATCACCGCCAGACCATTCTGGCAATGCGTGATCGAACCCTGAATGAATTCTACGCGCTTAAAGACAGCGCGCGGGCTGAAATTGAAAAGGCACCGGGCTATGCAGTGTTCAACAGTGCCGGTATCAAATTGCTGGTCGTCGGTGCCGGTGGTGGCAGGGGGGTTGTAGTCGATAATCGCACCGGTAAAAATACCTACATGAATATGGCGGAGCTCGGCGCGGGTCTCGGGCTTGGCTTAAAAGATGTGCGGGTGGTTTTTGTATTCCACGATGCAGAAGCACTGGATGATTTTATCTCAAACGGTGTGACCATCGGTGCCAATGCAACAGCGGCTGCCAAGTATGAAGACAGTGGAGATGCCGGAGGCGGCGAGCTGGTGGTGAATAATATATCAATCTACCAGATTACCGATAGCGGGCTTGCGCTGGAGCTGATGATCTCTGGAACCAAATACTGGCCTGATGGCAGGCTTAATAGTCTGTAGTTTTGTCTATGAACGTAGTCGAAGCCGCAGCAGTTTAATCCGCATTATTCGTGGGGTGGCGAAGGTATCGCGCAGATCTTACTTATTCACGCACAGAGCCTGCTTTCGTTTTCAAGCAGGCGGGTAAACGCGGCAAAGTCTATGGCCTTTTCAAACAGAAACCCCTGATACTCGTGGCAGCCCAGGGTTTTAAGTGATTCCAGCTGGGGTTGTGTTTCCACCCCTTCGGCGACTACATCGAGCTCAAACAAGTGCGCCATCGATACGATCAGTTCGACTATCGGTCGGGCGGTATCAATTACCTGTATAAATGAACGGTCTATTTTCAGCGTGCCGAGCGGGTATCGATGCAGGTAGGCCAGATTGGAATAGCCAGTGCCAAAATCATCGAGCGCAATACCAAAGCCGTAATCGACCAGGGCATGGAGTTTATCGATGGTTGCCTGATCGTGGCCGAGCAGTACAGACTCGGTAATCTCCAGTTCTATGTGCTGCGGGCTGCCCTGATTCTGCTCGATCATGGTTATCAGGTCCTGCACCAGATTTTCTTCACCAAACTGCAGCGGTGACAGATTGACCGACAGACGCAGATCAAAACCGAGCTTTGCCCATTCAACCTGCGCGCAAACAGATTCTTCAAAAACAGTTTTACCCAGTGCGTTGATCAAACCACACGCTTCGCAAACCGGAATAAAGGTGGCGGGGGAGATCATGCCTCTGGTCGGGTGAATCCAGCGCACCAGTGATTCCGCACCAACCACTCTGTTTGTCTGTACGTCTACGCGCGGTTGAAAGTACGTTGCAAACTGCTTTTCGGCAAGGGCAGTGCGCAGTTCCGATTCAAGACTGATGCGCTGTTCCATGGCATCGCTCAGATCCTGTGAAAAGAACGCGAAGTTGTTGCGGCCATTATCTTTGGCGTGGTACATGGCCAGATCAGCGTGGCGCATCAGCTCATCAATCTTCTGGCCGTCGTCCGGAAACATACTGATCCCGATTGATGGCGTAACCTTTAGATCACGCCCCTGAATAGACACCGGCTGCGAAACAGCGTTTCGAATCCGGTTGGCTATATTGATCGGGGTCAGGTTCTCTTTGATCGGGCCGACCAGCAGCAGGAATTCATCTCCGCCCAGGCGCGCCACGGCGTATTGTTCCGGGTCCAGGGTGGTCAGGCGGCTCGCAATCTCCACCAGCAGCTCATCGCCCGCGGCATGGCCCAGGGTATCGTTAACGTCTTTGAAATGATCGAGGTCAACAAAGATCAGTGCACCGCGCCTGCCGCTGGCGAGCAGTTGGTCTATGCGCGCCTGAAAGCCGCTGGTTACATGGTTTCGGTTCGGCAGTTTGGTTAGCGTATCGTGCTCGGCAAGGAACTGCGCGCGCTCTTCGGTTGCCTTCAGTTTAGATACATCCACTTCGCTGATCAGCCAGGCGTGATCACCGGAAACGGCATCAAAACAGCGGCGTGCGGTGATATCGTGCCAGCGCTTCCCGAATGCTGTCTGTGTGGCGGCGACGGCGTTGATCTCATTGACATTCGCGCCAGTGAGCATTTGCATGGTAAGCGGGCTGTCGAAGTGCTCATGCAGTGTTTCGGCGGTGGCACGCACGACACTGCGTGCCGCCGGGTTGCGGTAAAGCGGTTCGCCGGTTGCTGAATACAGCGTTATCATCACCGAGGTATGCAATAGGCTTCGGCACTGCGCAGCCCGTCAGCCGTCAGCTGTTGTTCCTGCAGCGCTTCGCAGAACATTGCCATGCGACCGTCGTCGAGGCAGATCCCCGAAAAAACAATTTCTATGGTTTGCGGCTCACCATTGGGGTAGAGCGTCCAGATTTCGCAGAATTCAGCGTTTTCGTCTCGAATAAAATCATTCTGGTATTGCAGCAGTCGCTTGGCGACGGCGGGCGACATGTCATTGCCCAGTTCACGCCCCAGCAGTTCATCGAGAGAATCGGCCTGCCAGAGTGCCAGGCTGCCGGAGTTGGCCCACAGAATTCTGCCGTGGTCGATATCAAAGACCCATGCAGGTTGCTTGAGCCGGTTCATGTCGCGCAGCCGGTGCAAAATCGACTGGTCGCTTTGTTCGGCCCCGGTACTGGAGGCGGCTGGAATCATCGGTTTCGGTCTGGCGTAGCCGGCCCCTCAGGCTGTCGTGATTCTGATTTCATTCGCTTTATCAGTTACCAATGTGGTTGAACAGCAAATTCCGGCGGCAGGGGAAGGCGCGTGCGTCGGGTTTCAGTGACTTTTCAGTGCGGCAGTTTCCCCTGTCGCATTTCTCTAAATATAAGAATTCTGTCGGCTGGTTCCGTTTTTTCTGAGCACGGTTTTGCGTGCTCAGGGTAAAAGGAGTGGGGATTTCCGCGCTGGAGTTGCACAGTGGAATCTGAAACCAGGATGCTGGAAATCGGCAGGGTGCGTGGGTGTTACGTAGAATAGCGGGTATTTATAGAAATTCCTGTGCGAACGGTTATACCTGTTAACCGTGTTGTTGCACCGATTTTATTCCAGCGCTTCAGTCGCCGCCTGAGTCAGTGATTTAATCATCTGCCGGTATGGCACAGGTCCATAGCTAATACGGCCGACGCCCAGCTCTGCAAGCCTGCTGTTAGGCGGCACGTGCGGCAGTGCGATGATATTGACTGGCAGATTGACTTCCTCACACAAACGACCAATCAGTTTTTCATCGGCCAGGCCGGGGGCGAAAAATCCGTCTGCGCCTGCCTGTTCATAGGCTGAGGCGCGGTTGATTGCATCGCTTAGCATGTCGTCGTTGTGGGTGTCGGGTCTGGCTTTGAGGAAAATATCGGTTCTGGCGTTAACAAAGCCGTGGGTGCCGTTGCTACTGGCGGCTTTTCGGGCAGCGGCTACCCGCGCGGTTTGTACTTCTATACTGTAGAGCTCACTGGTGCCGACGATCTGATCTTCGAAGTTAAAGCCAACGATTCCTCTATCCATTGCCTGGCCAATGGTATCGGCGACTGCAGAGGTGCTTTCACCGTAGCCACCTTCAAGATCCATAGTCACCGGCAAATCAACAGCGGCAATAATGCGTTCTATATTTTGCAGAGCCAGCTCCAATGGCATTTTTTCTCCGTCGGCAAAGCCCTGGGCCATGGCAACGGGAGCGCTGCCTGTGGCCAGTGCTTTGGCTCCTGTGCCAGCGACGGCGGCGGCACTGCCGGCATCCCATATATTGAATAGAATAATCGGCTTGCCCGGTATGTGCAGGCTGCGAAAAAGATCTGCCTGTTCGCTTTGAGTGGCCATAATAGTGCTTCCGTATTTATAGATGCTGGAATAAATCAGGTTTGGACAAAACAGGTTAATACAAATGAACAACCAGCGCCAACTGTTGTTTTTCTAACGCATCGGTTGAAAAATCAGTTAGATCTGCTGCTTTGGTTTAACACAGGACGGCCGGTTTTTACTCATACTGATTGTGTCGCCGAACCCAGGCCATCGGGTAGTCGAGTTTGTCTTCATCGCGGCCTTTGGGCAACAGATCAAGGTACTGGTAAATTGAATTCATGTTGTCGAGTCCGCGGGAGTAACACGAATAGGTGTGGTAGATTGCGTTGCTCTCGTCTTTGGCAAATACACTAATGCCGGGCAGTTCATCCATGCTGGTCTCGGTCGGGCGGAAGTTGTAATCAACCGGTCCGGCGTCTCGCTGTTCCTGCGAGAATGAAACATTGAAGTCTTTGTTGAAGGTAGAGCCGTTGGCCGATACCCAGTTAAAGTTCCACCCCATCTGCTGTTTGTATTGCAGTATTTTATCAAGCGGTGCGTTGGATACAGCAACAAAAGCGGTGTCACGTGCTTCAAGGTGAATGGTGGTGCCATCGTAGCAATCGGCCCATAGGCTGCACGAAGGGCAGCCCCCATCCCAGTCTTCTCCCATCATAAAGTGCTGCACAATCAATTGACTGTGGGGCCCGAACAGATCGGCCAGCGCGAGCGGCCCCGCGGTGGACTGGAACTGGTAGGGCTGATCTATTAATACCCAGGGGAGTTCGCGTCTGAGTTCACTGACGGCGTCCCGCTGGCGCTGCAGTTGCTTCTCGGCCGAGAGCAGCACCCGGCGCGCTTCCAGCCATTCAGAGCGTGAGACACTTTTTTGATTCGACATTGCCATGTTCCTGTTTTGTTAAATGTCTGTTTTGCCTTGTCCTCAGGCAGAGCTGGTTTGAGTGTGTAGCAGCGTATCAATTACTTCCAGTATCTGTGTCCAGCCCTTCTCGTGGTTGTTGCGCATTTCTTCGCTAATGAATTTTATGTGGTTGATTATTACCCGTACTCCGTTGTCTGCCGGTTTGAAATCTATAGTCACGGTAGAGTCATCGGTGGAAAAAGGTGATTCCCAGGTAAATGCAATTTGCGAGAAAGGGTTCAGTGTCAGATAAGTGCCTGTGTGCGGCATCTGGCGCTCGGAAGATTCCATCAGTATCAGGTAGCGACCGCCTTCAACTGCGTCGACTTCGGCTTTGCTGACAACCACCCCGTCGTCCGGAGTCATGAACTGCTTAAGCATCTGTGGATCAAGCCAGGCGTTGTATAGAGTCTCTGCCGGAGCATCTATAATCCGTTCTACGGTTAACGTGAGTTCAGTCATCGAATTCTCCTAATTGCCTGCTGAGTTTGTCCAGACGAAGTGCCCAGATTGAATTTAGCTTACTAAGCCATTGCTCTATTTCTGTAACCGGACCTGTGGTCGCTTCTATTAAATGGATACGTCCATGGGTTGTTCTAGTAACCAGTTCTGCGTTTTCCAGTACCTTTATGTGTTTCGATACGGCGTTCAGACTTATGCTGTAACAGGAAGCCAGATCAGTCACTCGTGTAGGGCCCTGTTGGATTAAATCTGTGATAATTTCACGGCGGGTGCTGTCACTGATCGCCTTTAGAGTTCGTGAGAGCCTTTCATCCTTTTGTTCAACCATATGGTTGAATATACCAAAATAGCAGGGAAGTGCAAGTGGTTTTGGTATTTGCTGTGCTGGCGGCTGGCTAGTACAGAGCAATCTCGCGGGCGTTATAGTTTAGTGGTTTCGTGCCACAAGGGGCTTGTGGTGCTTGTCATGCACAGTTAAACGCGGGCACAGATAAACCGGTATACTGCGAATAGCGGACTCGGTGGCTCTTATTTGCTATAAGGTTTGCTATAAGGCAAGTGTCAGTAGGAGATAAGCTCTGCAGACAGGTGTTGAGTGTCGTTGATTGCGACAACCGAGGGTACTTTTTCTTCAAAGTGCAGCAGCGTGACACTGGTATTCGCCAGCTGCAGGCGTTCCTGATCCGGTAAAAACTGCTGTAATAGCAGATTTTTGAAGTCAGCGTGTATCAGGCACAGTACGACGATATCCTGACCATAGAATGTTTCAAGTAAACGCTCTGCCTGTTGCTCTGCGCGTACCGCCGCTTGTGCATGGGTTTCTGCGTTTTCCAGTCTGAACCAGCCGTTATCATCTATATCGTCAGGGATTATATATTCAGGGTAGCGCTCCTGCAGCTGCGAGCGGCTAAGGCCGGGTGCGCCGATCATCTGCCCGGGCAGGTGGCCGTCATAGCAGCCGCCCACTTCATAGAGTTCCGTCCAGATCTGTGGTTTTTTCGCCAGTAGTGTGGCCATTGGCCGAAGTGTCTGGATGGTGCGGGTGAAGGCGCTGGTCAGCAGCAGGTCTGGTTCCAGTTCACCTGTGGCTTTCTGATGAAAGCGCTCACCAAGCAACTGCGCCTGCTGCTGCCCGCGTTCGGTGAGCAGCGGGTCGTTAACACGCTGTGCATCCGGTAGTGCGTTGTTTGCAGATTCGCCGTGGCGAACCAGATACAGTTTCAAACCGTTCTGCATTGGATGAGCCGTTCCTTTTGCCTGCGACGGGCAGCTTATTACGGGTTATGCAGCAGCCTGACGTGAAGCGCGCTTGCGATCAGTTTCCTTTAGAATTTTCTTGCGAAGCCTGATGCTTTCCGGTGTGACTTCAACCAGTTCATCGTCTTCTATAAATTCCAGTGCCTGTTCCAGCGTATGCTTGATATGCGGCGTTAGCGTTAGTGCTTCATCTGTGCCTGAGGCGCGCACGTTGGTGAGCTGCTTGCCTTTAGTGGCATTGACGGTGAGATCATTCGAGCGAGTATGCAGGCCGATAATCTGGCCTTCGTAGATTTCCACAGCATGGCCGAGGAACAGGCGACCACGGTCCTGCAGGTTGAACAGTGAGAAACCGGCTGTTTTGCCGTTGCACATAGAAACCAGCACGCCGTTCTGACGAGCCGCAACTTTGCCTGCTTTTACTTCACCGTAGTGATCAAACACACTGGTGAGAATACCGGAGCCGGAGGTGAGCGTAAGAAATTGACCGCGAAAACCAATCAAACCGCGCGATGGAATAATAAACTCCATTTTAACCCGGCCTTTGCCGTCGGGTTCCATGTTGGTTAGCTCCGCTTTGCGAAGCCCGAGCTCTTCCATTACCGCGCCCTGATTCTGCTCCTCAACATCTACCACTACCTGCTCGAAGGGTTCCTGTATCACGCCGTCTATTTCTTTCTGGATCACTTCCGGGCGGGAGACGCCAAGCTCAAAGCCTTCGCGTCGCATGGTTTCGATCAGTACCGACAGATGCAGTTCACCGCGGCCGGAGACTTTGAATTTGTCTGCTGAATCGCCTTCTTCGACGCGCAGCGCTACGTTGTGAATGAGCTCCTGCTGCAGACGCTCGCGGATGTTTCGCGACGTTACGTATTTGCCTTCTTTGCCGGCAAACGGTGAATCGTTGACGCGGAATGTCATGCTGACA
The DNA here is from genome assembly GCA_001730015.1 of Chromatiales bacterium (ex Bugula neritina AB1). Lineage (GTDB taxonomy): Bacteria > Pseudomonadota > Gammaproteobacteria > Granulosicoccales > Granulosicoccaceae. Next base: position 97,582 of record MDLA01000125.1, read on the forward strand.
GTCGGTTCATCGACTGAAAGAGGGGGCAGCGCTTCCACGTGGTCGGGATCGCAGAGGGTGTCGGAGATGCCGAGGCCGTCGATGCCGGTGATGCAGACGATATCGCCGGCAGAGGCGCGGTCTGTGTCTACGCGTTCCAGACCCATATAGCCCTTCACATTAAGTACGCGGCCTTTGCGCTCTTTGCCTTCGGCGGTTTTGATTACCACCTGCTGGTTCGGCTTGAGGCGCCCGCGAGTGACGCGGCCCACACCGATAACGCCCACGTAGCTGTCGTAGTCGAGTGCGGAGATCTGCATTTGAAAAGTACCGGCTACATCGACGTCGGGGCTGGGTACTTTTTCGGTGATCATTTCGAACAGCGGCGTCATGTCTTCAGCCATCTCTTCGGGTTCCAGTCCGGCGATACCGTTGATTGCAGAGGTATAGATGATCGGGAAGTCGAGTTGCTCGTCGGTGGCGCCGAGGCGGTCGAAGAGATCAAACACCTGATCCATAACCCAGTCGGGGCGTGCACCGGGCCGGTCGATCTTGTTGATAACCACAATCGGTTTCAGGCCCTGCTCGAATGCCTTGGAGGTGACAAAGCGGGTTTGCGGCATCGGGCCATCGACGGCATCGACCAGCAGCAGTACGCTGTCGACCATTGACAGCACGCGTTCTACCTCGCCACCGAAATCGGCGTGGCCGGGGGTGTCGACAATATTAATGCGGTAGTCGCGCCACTCGATTGCGGTGTTCTTGGCTAGAATGGTTATGCCGCGCTCTTTTTCCTGATCGTTTGAGTCCATGATGCGCTCTGCATCCTGTGACTTGCGATCGAGCGTTCCCGATTGATTGAGGAGTTTGTCAACCAGCGTGGTTTTGCCATGATCGACGTGCGCAATGATTGCGATATTTCTGAGATTATCAGTGGGAGTTTGATGCATAGGAACGTACGATGCGGTAAAGCAGGCTAAGCCCGTCAGGTTTAAAGAAATTTTGCGCGATTATACAGATTGCGGGCCGAATAAATACGGGCGTCTTGTGGTTGATTGTAATTTATGCGCAACGAAGTCGGTAAATAGCCCCGGTCTGGCGGTACTTTTCTGCTCAGGCGCTGTTTTACGCGAGTTTATGTGGCGCAGAATCGCTGCACGTGCGGCGACTTGTGACTAGCAATATCAGCTATTGTTCAGTACAGGCACTAACCCGCATTATTCACGGGCTTGACGGGGCCTCACTTGATCTTTCGATTCCACAGAGAATTTCTTCTCTTGCTAATATCAGTAAGTATTCGACGCGAGAAGAAAATCCACTGTGAAAGCAAATCTCTGCGCGATATCCTCGTCACCCCATGAATAATGCGGGCTAAAAACGCTGTTAACTATTGAATTATAGTGATTTTCCAGCGTTTTATAAGGCTTTTGCTGCAGTTTGATCAATTTTTATTCAAATTCCATCGCCCGATAGATTTGATCGGCGTTTCTTGCTGCCAGTTCGGTGAAGGTATCGAGGTGGCGATAGGCTGACTGGTCAACCTTGTAGGCGTCGATCAGGGTGCCGCCTTCGTCAAGCAGGGTGCCAATTACCTGCCGCATGTGCTGCAGGTATCCGAGTGTGTATTTTTCGACCTCAGCCATCACTGTCGGGTCGCCGTGGCCGGGTATTACCGTTTGCGCTCCAAGTGCGGCAAATGCCTCCCAGGTTTCAATCCATGCAGCCGTGTCGGTGTGTTCAAACACGGGTAACAAGCGCTGATGAAAAGCTATATCGCCGGCTATTACCAGCTTGCGCTCAGGCATCCACAGGACGATATCACCGGGGCTGTGCGCCGGCCCGAGGTTGAGTATTTCAATGGTTTCGCCGCCGAGTTCTATAACGCGCCGGTCAGAGAATAGTTCGTCAGGTAGCGACAGCTCGGTGCCCATGGCTTTATCGCGGTTTCTGCTTTTCATGCGATCAAGAACGTCTTCACCGGTTTCTTCGATTTCTGTTTGCGTATCTTCATGGGCTATTACAATCGCGCCCTGCTGCTGCCAGTAGTTCATGCCAAGCATGGCGTGGCCCTGACCATTTTCCAGCACGACGTATTTCACCGGCTGATCAGTGCGCTGTTTTATCTCATTGTGCAGGGCTTGCGCGAGCAGGTAGTTATCGCCAGCGTTCATTACTACCACGCCATCGTCGGTGATGATAAAGCTCAGGTTATTGTTGTGGCCTGAATTCTCGTAGGTGGGCGGTGCGGTGGCGCCAATAGCACTCCAGATACCATCGGCGACCTGCACGGGCTTGCGATAGAGCATGGTGCCGGGAGCTGAATCGGGCTGAATGACCGGCAGATCGGCATCGCGCCAGGCGAAAAAACCATCGGTGTAGTTATAGACGTTTTCATAGCCCAGCTGCATGAGGGTTTGCGCTGCCAGCGGACTGCGTTGATTGATGCCGCAGAATACAACAATGGGCGTAGTTCTATCGGGTACGGCAACGTCTATTCGAAACTCAAGCCAGCCACGATTTATATTTAGCGGATGAAAGCCTGCGTCTATAGTGCCACCCAGGGTTGCTATTTCTGTGGGTGTTCGAACATCAATGAGCTGAATTTCAGGTTCGACGCTAATTAGTGACTGCAGTTCGGCGGTACTGATATTGTTTATAGAACCGATAGCCTGCTGCAGTATGTTGTCGGCACTTTTATTTTCATCTGCAGAAGTAATAAAAGTGGCAAATAGTAGTGTTGGTAAAAGAGGTGCCCGTGTCTTGCTGATCATTCGCCCGGTCCGTTTATTTTGTCTATGCGTGCAGCTGTATATGCCACTATAATAGCGGTTGATAGGTTTATTTGCGATTCTTGTCAGTTTGATACTGTTGTAGCAAAGTGACTATGTCTACTGGCATATGTCGTTCTATATAGATCTGAACCATGCAATATACAGCCATGTAGTGCACAGCCATGCAGTGTAGGGTGCCTGTGCGCAATAAGAATCCGGCGCCAGAGAAATTTCGCTGTAAAAGACTATCGCCACGCGATATGCTCGCCATACCATGAATTATCCGGCTACGGGAGCGAACAAAGTGACTTCAAAACAAAGGCGGCAATTTCTGGCTGGCAGTGTGGCGATGGCATCTGGTGTGTTAATTCCGGCGCTGTTGCCCGCTACCGTTCGGGCCGCACTGACAACCACGTGGGGCGACGGCGAGGTTACTGTTATCAGTGATGGGCATCTGTCGCTGCCGGCAAGCTTCATCGCGCCGCAGGGAATAGAAGTCACAGAGCTTGAGGCGCTGCTGGCGAAATATCAGTTGCCGACAGACCGCGCAACCCCCGATTGCAATATCACCTTGTGGCGAACAGAAAATCGTCTGGTATTGTTTGATGTCGGCGCCGGGCCGAATTTCATGCCCAGTGCCGGTCAATTGCTCGCAAACATGGAAGAGCTTGGAATCGACCCTGCAGATATCACCGATGTCGTCTTTACCCATGCGCACCCGGATCACCTCTGGGGTCTTATCGATGACTTCGACGAATTGGCGTTTCCGGAAGCGGCTTATTACATGGGCCGGGCGGAATGGGATTTCTGGCGCGCAGATGCCACGCTGGAAAAAATGCCGGAGGCGCGAAAATCGTTTGTAGTCGGGGCGCGTAATCGATTTGCCTATCTCGAAGATCGCATTCAGTTGTTTGATGCCGGTGATGAAATTATTACCGGCCTTGAGGCGATAGATACAGCCGGGCATACGCCGGGGCACATGGCGTTTGCCGTGCACATCGGTAGTGAAAGTCTGGTGCTGGCGGGTGATGCTATCACTAATGTGGCGTTGTCTTTCGAACGACCGGACTGGCCATCGGCCTCGGACCACGACCCCGAAGCGGGCCGTAAAACGCGCCGTAGGTTACTGGACCGACTGGCTGGCGATAACAGCCGGTTGGTGGGTTATCACCTGCCACATCCGGGGTTTGGCCGTGTGCTCGCAGAAGGTGATCATTTTCTTTTTGAGGCAGATGGCTGAAGATTCTTCGAATGGGTGTTTGCCCTGGAGCTTTAACCTGCTGGTGGATTGCAGTAGAGATCGTGCAGGGTGGTGATTAAAGAACTGACTTTCGCGTCTGCGATGCTGTAATAGGCTAACCGACCGTCGCGACGGCAGGCAAGCAGGTTTTCCAGGCGCATTCGGGCCAGATGCTGCGATATCGTTGCCTGAGCCAGGCCGGTCGCCCGTTCAATTTCTGAAACTGACATTTCACCACCCTGCAAGGTGCACAATATCAGCAGCCGACCTTCGTGTGCCATTGCCTTGAGCATTCCAGTCGCAGCCTGAACCTGTGCTGCGAGTACGGCGGGGTCGCTACCGTTTACTGCGGCAGGGGTGTCTGCTGCTTTGCTGTTTACTTTTCGGTGGGAGGGTGGCATCTGCACAGGTGTAACGTTCAGTGGCACCTCTGTGGTAGTGGCGCTGTGGATTGGTGGCGTTTTTTACGGCATTATATCGATTGCGGTAACTGGTGCATATGAGCCTATTCACTTTTGCATATTGTACCAAAACCAGAGCTTGTCTATTGTTAGGTGATAGGTGCCACACCGAAACCGTTAACCAGAGGAATGTGAGTCTATGATGCGCACGAAGAACCGGTTTATCCGATCCGCGTTGTCCATTGTGTTTGCCGGGTCGGTTTTCTGCCTCGAAGCCAGTGCTGATTCCCCCGTACTGCCGGCAGATGTGCAGTTCAGCGATATGGCCGTTTCTGCATCATTAACCGGTGTTGCCGGAGATGCCGCAGCAGGGCGGAAAATATTTGCCAATCGCAAACAGGGTAATTGCCTGGCATGCCACGCCGCAACCGATCTGAAAGAGCAATTGTTTCACGGTGGAGTTGGCCCGTCTCTCGATGGAGCAGGCAGCCGCTGGTCGGAAGGGCAGTTGAGAGCCATAGTGGTCAATGCGAAAACCATGTTCAGCAGCGAGACCGTTATGCCGGGCTTCTATACGCTTGAAGTTGGAGCAGATGTACGAAAAGATCTGATCGGCAAGACCATACTCAGCGCGCAGCAGGTGGAAGATGTGGTCGCCTACCTGACTACTTTAAAATAGATACCTCAAATATATTTGTGCCCTCCAAAGGAGACTCAACAATGAAGATTAACAGGCGCAGTGCCCTACGAAAGACCGGGCAGATCGCTCTGGCGAGTGTGTTTGGCGGCAACATCGTCAACGTTCTTGCTGATGCGGCAGCCACAAGCAAGGCAATTGCTGAATTTGCCGGAGACGCCACTCCAGCAGCAGGTACCATCACGTTAACAGCCCCGGAAATAGCCGAGAATGGCAACACGGTACCAATCTCGGTTTCAGTTGAAAGCCCGATGACAGAAGAATCCTATGTTGAATCGGTGATGATTGTCGCCGAAGACAACCCCAACCCGGAAGTGGCCACTTTTCACTTTACACCAGCCAGCGGAGTAGCCCGCGCTTCAACACGTATGCGGCTGGCTAAAACACAAAACGTTATTGCGGTGGCGAAAATGAACGACGGTTCGGTATTCACAGACACCCGCAATGTGAAAGTTACAATCGGCGGTTGCGGCGGATAGAGACGGAGAAAAACAATGGCAGCAAAACCCAGAGTCAAGGTTCCCAAAAAAGCATCGGCCGGGGATATCATCACCATCAAAACACTGATCAGCCATAAAATGGAATCAGGTCAGCGCAAAGATAAAAAAACCGGTAACGTCATACCGCGCAAAATTATTAATAAGTTCAGTTGTGAATTTAATGGTAATGCTGTGTTCAGTTGTGATCTGGACCCGGCGGTTTCTGCAAACCCGTACCTCGAATTCAGTGCGCGTGTTAATGAATCGGGGACTTTCAGGTTTTCCTGGACCGACGATGACGGCACTGTGACTGAAGCCGAAAAAAATATAGTAGTATCCTGAGGCATTTTGCTCAGGCGGGTGTATATGCGCGTCGGTACTCTTTGCGGGGTACGGCGTAATGAAACTAATAACACTAAATAGCCCGGTCCGAATAGCTGATTTTATTGTTGGATTCCGGGGCTGATCTGGAGCGAGTTCGTGAGAAAAATGTTGCGGTGGTCATACGGCCTGACAAGTGGTTTATTGCTAACCGGGCTGACAGCAGCGGTGATAGCCGATCCGGTCGATGATGTGCTTGTTATAGACGAAGAAATCGAAATGATGACGCGAGTCGCGCCACCTGAGGGCCACCCGTTATCGGAGGTAATCTCCGGCTGGCACTATCGAACTCCCGAAACCCGTGCTCTGGAGGCTGATAGTTTTCAAAACCCCGGTCTGCTTGGCGTGGAACAGGGTGAATCTATCTGGTACACCGTAGATGGTACTGAAGGTAAATCCTGCGGCACCTGCCATGGTGATGCCGGGGAGTCTATGAAGGCGGTTGGTTCAAGTTACCCGAAATGGCATAAAGCCACTAACCGCCCGATCAATGTAGAGCTTCAGATCAACCAGTGTCGCGTAAACAATATGGGCGCAGAGGCCTACAAGTTTGATAAAAGCGGCCAGAAGCCACTAACAGCCTATATCAAGCATCAGGCGCTGGGTAATCCGGTTGAAGTGAACCTGGATGAAGGCGATATGCAGGCCTGGTGGGAGAAAGGCAAGGAACTCTACTACAAGCGTACCGGCCAGCTGAATCTGTCGTGTGCTTCCTGCCATGAGAAAAACAACGGCAACTATATTCGCGCTGATCATCTGAGCCAGGGTAACGTTAACGGCTTCCCGACTTATCGACTCAAGCAAGGTACCCTGATTTCGCTTCACAATCGATTTCGAGGCTGTATTCGTGATACTCGTGCCGAGTTTCCGGCAGCATTTTCCGATGACTTAATGGCGCTGGAACTCTATGTGACATGGCGTGGTACGGGTCTTTCTGTTGAGACACCCGGAGTGCGTCAGTAGCGGCTACTTGTGTAGCGTAAGCGGCCAGCCAGATATATATTTTTATACCTGCGGGCAGTCGTCGTTAGTACCGGCGCTGCTTGGCAGGTGAATAACCCGCTTTATATAATTCGAACACCGTTTGCGGCCAAAAGGCGTTACAGGCTTCGCAGAGCCGGAACTTCGCAAACCCGCAATACTACTCAATAATCCGGCGCCCTGAGCGGGAGCTCCAGGGTGCATGGTGAGGTAGTGCCGACCTAACCGGAACCCCGATGTTTACCCGTAGAGATTTTCTGCAATATGCTTCTGTAACCGCTGCCGTCACCGGCTTTTCCGGGGGACTGACGCGAGTAGCTGCTCAGCAGCGTCTGCAGCAGGAAGACCTTTTGCAATTCGATGCAAAAGGCCAGGTAACCCTGCTGCACCTGACTGATATCCACGCACAGCTAAAGCCTATTTATTTCCGTCCGCCGTCAGAGAATTTTGGTGTTGGCGCGTTTGAAGGAATACCACCGCATCTGATCGGTGATGACTTCCTCAGGCATTTTAATATTGATCGCGGAACGGCGCTGGCTTATGCGCACACCATGGTTGACTACGTCAATATGGCGCAAACCTATGGACGGCTCGGCGGGCTTGATCGCACGGCAACATTGGTGAAATCTATACGGGCGGAGCGCGGCGAGAACAAGGTGCTGATGCTCGACGGTGGCGATACCTGGCAAGGCTCCTATACCTGCCTTAAAACCAATGCGCAGGACATGGTCGATTGCATGAGCCTGCTAAAGCCCGATGCCATGGTCGGTCACTGGGAATTTACCCTGGGTGCTGATCGCGTACTGGAAATCATAGACGGCCTGGACTATCCGTTCCTGGCCAGCAATATCGTTGATCTCGACTGGGAAGAACCGGTGTTCGAGAGCACTGCGTTTTATGAAAAAGGCGGGGTGAAAGTTGCGGTTATCGGCCAGGCAATGCCCTATACGCCTATTTCGAACCCGCGGTATATGTTTCCGGAGTGGTCGTTCGGGCTGCGTACCGGCCTGCTGCAGGAAAATGTAAACAACGCCCGGGACGAGGGTGCCGAGGTGGTGGTTCTGCTTTCGCACAACGGCTTTGATGTCGACCAGAAACTGGCAGGCGTTATAACGGGGCTCGATGTCATTCTAACCGGCCACACGCACGACGCTGTACCCCATGCGCTGAAAATCGGCAATACCCTGGTGATGTCATCGGGTTCGCACGGCAAGTATCTGGGGCGCATTGATTTGCAGGTGAAAGGCGGCAAAGTGGTGGATCATAGCTCCACGTTAATACCGGTATTTTCTGATGTGATCACGCCTGACCCGGAAATGAAGGCAAAAATAGATGAAGTACGGGCGCCCTATGAAAAAGAGGTCACCCGGGTGATTGGTAAAACGGAAGGTCTTCTCTACCGCCGGGGCAATTTCAACGGCACCTGGGATGATCTGATCTGCGAAGGCATGATGGAAGAGCGCGATGCCGAGTTGGCATTCAGCCCGGGGTTCCGCTGGGGTACTACGCTGCTGCCCGGTCAGGATATCACCATTGATGATCTATACACCGAAACCGCCATGACCTACCCTTCGGTTTATCGCCTTGAATTCAGCGGAAAGCAAATTAAAGATATTCTCGAAGATGTCTGCGACAATCTGTTTAATAAAGACCCGTTCTTTCAGCAGGGTGGTGACATGGTTCGAGTCGGTGGTATGGGCTATACCTGCGCACCGAAAGAATCTATAGGGTCGCGCATCAGCAATATGACTCTGCTGAAAACCGGTGAACCGATTGATCCTAACCGCTCCTATACGGTAGCCGGATGGGCGTCTGTTAATGAAGGCGTGGAAGGGCCCGCAATTTACGACCTGATGGAAACCTATATCAGTAAGCAAGATACTATTAATGTACCTGAAAATGAGGCGGTCAAAATTATTGGCGTGTAAGCGCCTTTGCTGAGTTTGCCTGTTTTTTTATCAAATACATGTAATTATTCATATATGTGAATTCATAACTATTCTGGAAGAAATTCAAGTGAAACAAAGTACACCACAGGACCCGGCGTCCGGGTTGAAGGTTCGATCAGAAGATCCACTGGTGGAATCCGAAAGCAAGGTCGGTGATATAAATTTACCTGACATGGGGCGGCGCAAGATAATTGCCGGCGCAATGGGTGCCGGGCTGGGTACCGTCGCGGCAGGTGGAGCGGCGCTTGCCAGTGTACCCACTCCGGACCCGCTCATTACTGAAGTACAGGACTGGAACCGTTACCTGGGCGACGGCGTAGATGCACGCCCCTATGGCAGACCATCGTCATTTGAAAAAAACGTAGTGCGGCGAGATGTATCGTGGTTGACCGCAGATTCTAAATCGTCAGTTAACTTTACGCCGCTGCACGAGCTCGACGGAATTATCACACCGAACGGCTTGTGCTTTGAGCGGCATCATGGCGGTATTGCAGAAATAGACCCGGCAGATCACCGGGTGATGATCAATGGTCTGGTCGATACGCCGCTGGTGTTCACACTGCAGGATGTGCTTCGCTTTCCGCGTGAAAATCGACTTTATTTTCTGGAATGCGCAGCCAACACCGGCATGGAGTGGCGTGGTGCGCAGCTCAACGGCTGTCAATATACGCATGGCATGGTGCACAACGTTATGTACACGGGTGTTCCATTGAAGTATCTGCTGGCGGAAGCAGGGGTAAAAAGCAGGGGTAAGTGGCTGCTGCCGGAAGGTGCTGATCCATCGCATATGACCCGGTCTATACCGATAGAAAAAGGCCTGGACGACTGCCTGGTTGCGTTCAAAATGAATGGCGAGGCGCTGCGACCGGAACAGGGCTATCCGCTGCGGCTGGTAGTACCCGGGTGGGAAGGCAATATGTGGGTGAAGTGGTTGCGGCGTATTGAAGTGGGCGATCAGCCGTGGCATCAGCGGGAGGAAACGTCTAAATATACGGATTTACTGGAAGATGGCAGAGCCAGGCGTTTTACCTGGACAATGGATGTGAAGTCGGTGGTCACTAATCCGAGCCCGCAGGCGCCGATTCGCCATGGCAGAGGGCATATGGTTGCAACCGGCCTGGCGTGGTCGGGGCATGGCAGGGTTAAACGGGTAGATGTATCACTTGACGGCGGCCGCAACTGGCAGCATGCCCGCCTGGACGGTCCGTCGCTGTCGAAATCGGTGCATCGGTTTTACTATGAATTTAACTGGGATGGAAAACCAATGCTGATACAAAGTCGTGCTATCGATGAGCAGGGCCATGTGCAGCCGACCAAGCAACAGTTGCGTGCGGCCCGGGGCGTTAATTCTATATATCACAACAACAGTATTCAGACCTGGCTGGTCGGCAACGATGGAGGAGTTGAAAATGTTGAAGTATCTTAACTTTCCGCTGCTGTGTGCTCTGCTGTGCTCGGGTTTTAATGTAAATGCACTGGCCGATGTTGCTAAGGGCGAAAAACTCTATCGGCAATGCCAGGGTTGTCACTCAATCGGCCCGGAGGCTGCAAACGGTTTTGGCCCGCAGCTCAATGGTGTATTTGAACGTGGCCCGGGTGGCGCTGATAAATTCGATTATTCACCAGCCTTTGATCGTGCGGTACGGCAGGGTATGCGCTGGACCGATGTGTCCCTCGATGAATTTCTAAAAGCGCCGCGAAACTATATACCGGATACCCGCATGGCCTTTCCCGGTGTTAAAAATAAAGAAGACCGGCAGGAAATTATCGCCTATCTGAAACTGGTGGGCCTGGATGGCGAATTGCCTGAAACGGCAAAGCAGAAAGCCAGACGCTTGCGACTAACCCCACGCAAGCTGGCTGCAGAAACAGAAATACCGGCTCATGGTGTCTTGCATCTGGGTCGCCCCGCTTTGCCGGAAGAGGTTGTTGCCTGGGATATAGATATCCGCCCGGATGGCAAAGGTCTGCCAGAAGGGAGTGGCAGTGTGGAATATGGCACCGAGGTATATGAAGCCGGTTGCGCTGCCTGCCACGGAATATTCGGCGAAGGCCTGGGCCGCTGGCCGGTACTGGCGGGTGGCCATGATACACTCACAGATGAGCGACCGGAAAAAACAATCGGGTCATACTGGCCTTATCTGTCAACGGTATTTGACTACATTCGACGTGCGATGCCGTTTGGCAATGCACGCTCACTAAGCGACGATGATATCTACGCCGTCACCGCCTACCTGTTGTATCTGAATGATCAGGTGGACGAAGATTTTGTGCTAACCTCGGAAAACTTTAATAGCATACGCTTACCGAATGAGGCTAATTTCATTGCCGATAATCGCCAGTCCGAAGAGGCTGTTGCAAGTGCTGGTGAACCCTGTATGAGCAACTGTTTCCCTGAGCCGGCTGTGGTAACCGAGCGCGCCAGAATACTCGACGTGACCCCGGATAAAGACTCCGATGAAGACAGTTCAACCATTATTGATTAATAATAACTCCATGAGATCATTGCTAGTGTGTTGTGTTTCTATTGCCATCTCGACCATGTCAATGGCAGCTTTCGCACAGGAAGGAAAAAACCTGTTTCGCCAGTGCGCATCGTGTCATGTGCTCGAAGCTGACGGGCCGGCGCGTATCGGCCCGCATCTGGCTGAACTGGGCGGGCGCAAAGCCGCCAGTGTGGCTGGCTATCGCTACTCTGATGCCTTGCTCGATCATTCCCGGCAAGGTTTGGTATGGACTGAAGAAACACTGGATCAATTTCTAGCGTCACCTGCTGCGTTTGTGCCAGGCACAAAAATGGGCTTTGCCGGTGTTAGCGATGCAGCTCGTCGGTCTGTACTGGTCATCTGGTTACTTGATGCCACAGCCGATGCAAATTCGACAGAATCAACTGCAATCAGAGACGACGTAAAAGCCGTGTTATCGCAAGAGGCCGATGCAGACTACGGCGAATATCTGGCTGGTGAATGCCTCACCTGCCACAAAGCAGAAGGTTCAGCAGGCGGAGTGCCATCGATTGTGGGTTTGCCGGCAGAGCGGTTCGTTCGTGCTATTCTCGACTACAGAAACGGCACCCGGACAAATCAGGTTATGGGGCTAATGGCTGGAAATCTGGCAGATGCCGAAATCGCTGCGCTGGCGCTGTATTTTTCTACGTTGTAGATAATATAAATAGTGTGATCTTAGGTAAAATAGCTGGATTTTTAGAAGGATACTATTTTCGCGCATCGTGACAATTGCAAGTGCCACTCCAGTTGAGTATTTTGCGATCAGCGGTTAATAGTAATGCGCCGGATGTCATCGCGGTTGCAGTAATGATTCTGTCTGCAGCGTCGCCAGAAAACTCGTTTAGGGAGGCAGCTGAGATTCCGATTGATCCGTCAGCTGGTATTTCAACCAGTCCTGAGTGAATTAAGCTATTTCTTAGAGACTCGGTTGTTTGATTGAGTGTGATGCGCTTTTTGAGAGACAGCATTTCAATTTCCCACCAGCTGATTGCTGAGTTAGACAATGAATCTGCTGCTAATCCCTCATCGCATAGTATCCTAAAGAAGTGGCGTTACTGACGAGCCAAAGCAGGGTATGTGTATCGAGCAGGGTCACGAGCCTGCATCCCATTGCTCAGAAATAGGCTCAATAATGTCCCCATTGATCTGAACCTGATCTTGACAGAATCCACATAGGGTCGCTACTTTTTTTGATAGGGTACAAACTGACCGACAGGCTTGCCGTTTTTGGTCACTAATACTGGTTCACCAGATTCAGCAAACTGATCCATGACTTTCAAGCAAGTTGCTTTAAACTCGGATGCTTTGATGGTTTTCATAAATGATAGTTTTCTTTTGGTGACTATGGTCATGACTATAGTGACAATACTAATCATATGCTACCAGATTTCACCAGGTTAAAGAGACGGGTTATGAAAAAAGGAATTCCATTTCAAACGATCGATTGGTCCGCCGTTCCGAGAACGGAGCACAAAGGAACTACCGGTGTAGCGTATTGGCAAACACTGGAGTTTGAAGGTTTAAGAGTCAGGCATGTAGAGTACTCCGAAAACTATGAAGCAGATCATTGGTGTGAGAAGGGGCATATTGTCTATTGCCTGAAGGGCGAGGTTACCAACGAACTGCAATCCGGAGAGTCATCGGTGCTACGGCCTGGTATGTCGTATATTGTATCTGATGGTCTTAGTTCACATCGGTCAGTAACCAGAACCGGCGTTCATCTGCTGATTATTGATGGTGATTTTTTAGGAGTGCCATCGTGACTTGGTTGGGGTTGGTGGCTGTGGGACAGTCGGTGGGTACCGGAGCAATAATAGATCAGATGATGTAAGATCAGAGGATAATAGAAGTAATAGGGAAATTATAATTATCGGTGGAATATATATAATTTCTGAAATATATATTGAATGACAGGTATAGCTGTCATTGTACACGGTTCCTGCTCGGTTGAAGGTGTGCGATGGGTGGAAAAATATGGATGAAATGTTTGTTTGGTGATTGATGCACGGTGATTGCAGAGGGGAAGGTTGGGCGGCTCGTTATACGCTGGTGCGGTTCGTTTCGAGGCTGGGTAAGTATTCTTAATTGAGGTAAAATCGAGAAATCCGGTCATGCTAGAACCGAGTTGAAATATGAAAACGATCAATCACGACA